>CAKZWF010000021.1 GCA_937921865.1 uncultured Pseudomonadales bacterium
CGCGCAATCAGCAAAACCCAACATCCTGGTAATCATGGGCGATGATATCGGTATCACCAATATCAGCGCCTACAGCCACGGTATCATGGGATATCAGACGCCCAATATCGATCAGCTGGCCAAAGACGGCGCCATGATGACCGATTACTACGGCGAGCAGAGTTGCACCGCGGGCCGTTCCGCCTTCATCACTGGCCAGAGCCCGTTCCGCGTCGGCCTGACCAAGGTTGGCATGCCCGGCGCCAAATCCGGGATCAGTGAGGAGGATCCAACGCTGGCCACCCTGCTCAAGCCGCTGGGCTACACCTCGGGCCAGTTCGGCAAGAATCACCTGGGCGACCGCAATGAGTACCTGCCTACTGTGCACGGCTTCGACGAATACGCGGGTGTGCTGTACCACCTGAACGCCCTTGAAGAGCCGGAGAACGTTGACTACCCGAAGGATCCTGATTTCTTCGAGAAGTTCGGTCCGAGAAATGTCATTCATACCTGGGCGACAGACAAAGCTGACAGGACCGACCAGCCACGCTGGGGCGTAGTCGGCAAGCAGAAGATCGAAGATCTTGGCAAAATGACCATCGAGCGCATGAAGACCTACGATGACGAGACCCTCAAGCAGTCTGTCGACTTCATGGACAAGGCGGTCAAGGACGGCAAACCATTCTTCGTCTGGCACAACACCACCCGCACGCATACCTTCACCCACCTGCGGCCCTATTACGCCGACATGATCCCTGAGAAAGGCCTGATGGGTGCCGCGATGACCGAATTCGATGACACTGTTGGTGCGTTGACAAAGAAACTCACGGACCTGGGCGTTGCCGACAACACCATCGTCATTCTGCTGTCAGACAACGGCGCCATGAAATTCAGCTGGCCCGACGGTGCCACCTCACCTTATCAGGGCGAGAAGGCCACCACCTGGGAAGCCGGGGTGCGTGTGCCGGCCCTTATCAAGTGGCCGGGAGTAGTCAAGCCGGGCACCGTCATCAACGATATCTTCGCTCACAACGACTGGGTGCCTACCCTGATGGCGGCAGCCGGCCAGCCAGGCATCAAAGAAAAGCTCCTTAAAGGACACAAAGCCGGCGGCAAGAACTACAAAGTCCACCTGGACGGCTACGACCAGAGCGCTGTGCTGAAAGGCGAAGGCGAAGGTGCACGCAAGGAGTTCCACTACATCACCGACGATGGCGACTACGCTGCGTTCCGCTACGGTCCCTGGAAGATCCAATTTCTGACCCAGGAGTGTGTTGGCTTTTCTGTCTGGGACTGCGAGTTCACGGCGCATCGCGCGCCACGCATCGTCAACCTGCGCCAGGATCCGTTTGAGCATGCAATGCGACCTGGTCAGAGCTGGAACTATGACGAATGGATGTTCCGACGTGCCTATCTCTTTGTGCCGGCTCAAGGCTATGTCGGTGGGTTCGTGAAATCGTTCCAGGACTTTCCGCCACGTGGCCTGCCCGCCAGTTTCAGCGTGGGTGATGCACTGAAGAAAATTTCCCAGCATGTGCACAACTGAGCACAATCCCGGTAGTCTAGCGGTTTCACCAATAGAGAATCACAGAGAAGTATTGTGAGAGGCCGAATGAAACTACTCCCGGTGCTGCTATTGGCACTCTTCCCGGGACTGGTGCAGGCTGGCGCGCTGTACCTGTATGAAATGAGCAACGCCTCCGAGACCAGTTACGGTGGCGTTGGCCTTACAGCGCGAGCCAACGACGCCGGGACGGTGTTCACCAATCCCGCGGGTATGACCCGGTTCAAAGATTCGGCAATGCTGGCTGGAGGTACCGGGGTCTATATCGACGGCGGTTTCCAGACTAACGGCCTGAACACCTCCACCGGACCCAGTGGCACCATCAACAAGCGCGTGATACCGGCGGGTTCGTTTTCCTACCTGCGGCCGCTCAACGACAAGTGGACGGTGGGCGTCAGCGCACAGAATTACTTCGGGCTGGCCATCGACTGGCCCGGCGATTGGGTAGGTCGCAGCAGTTCGGTCAATATTGCGCTGCTGGCACCACAGATTCAGCCAACAGTGGCCTACAAGGTCAACGACTGGCTCAGCATCGGCGCTGGTGCAGCCCTGACCATGGGCTATATGAAAGAGAAGCTGCGTCAGGACCCGCTGACACCCGGCGACTTCCCCGACGGCAAAGTGCGCATCTCCGATACCGATTTCGCCGTGCAGGGCAATTTCGGCATCATGCTGCAACCCTGGGAACACACCCGTATCGGCATCCGCTATCTCACCGAGACCGATCTCGACTTTGAGGACGACCCGACGGTGTCATGGCGCGATCCGCTGGGCGACGCCATAGGCAATCAGAACGTGCCGCTGGACTTGGGTGTGACCATGCCGCAGTCGGTCATGGTTGGTGTGCACCACCGCTGGAACGACAAGCTCAATCTTTTGGGCAGCGTCGGCTGGGACGAGATTTCCGAATTTGGCCGGATCCAGGTCAACATTGATGACAACGGCATCCCGGGGACCGAGGTGAACGCGGACTTCCGGGATACCTGGCACTTCGGTGTCGGCGCCGAGTACCAGTGGAAACCTAATCTGCAGTTCACCACGGGCGTTGCCCTGGATACCTCGATGTCAAGCAGCCGCACACGGCCGTTGGCCATCCCGCTGGGCACCCTGTACCGCTATGCCGTCGGCTTCAAACACAAACGGCCAAGCGGTCGGACGATAGGCGGCGGACTCACCTGGCTCTATGAAGGCAACCTTGAGATTGAGGACAAACCCGGCAGCGGCGGCGGCGATGTGAACGGCAAGTACAGCAACGTCAGCATCTATTTCTTTTCTCTGTACATGAGCTTATGAGCCATGGGGTCAGAGTAAAGTGCCAGAGTACAAGTCCATTGTGAAGCCAGAGTTACCCTGGCACTTTCCTCTGACCCCATAACTCAAGCTTAGATAACGTTCATCAGTACCAGCGCCACAATGGTGAAGGTCACATTCTGCAGTGTCGCTCCCAGAGCGAAACTGACCGCCGGCACGCTGCTCTGGGCGTCTTTACACACCTCACCGATCGCAGCTCCACCGGTCATCGAACCGCAGGTCGCACCGGCATTATCCGCCACGTTGAGTCGCAGCACGAAATGACCAAACAGAAACGTCCCGAGTGTACAGACTGTTGTCACGATGACACCCGCAACTACAAGCTTCGGCCCCAGTGTCTGTAAAACAGAGACGATCGTGCCACCCGCGCCGAGTGCAACGGAAGCCATGAACAGACCTACGCCGATCTTGGATATCCCTGTTGCCGCAGGCGCGGCAATGGAACCCCAGACCGGGCTGCGTGACCGTAGCCACCCGAGGATAGCGCCGCCCAACAGAGCTCCGATACCAGCGCCACCCAGTACCGCGAGGGTGATGCCATAGACCGTCACAGAAATTGTACCCAGCGCACCAAAGACGGCCAGAAAAATACCAAGGTTTACCAGATCCGTATCAAGCTGATTTATGACCTGGTAGCCCGCATACTCAACGAAATTCTCCACTTGTCTCTTCGGACCGCTGACGAACAGTACGTCGCCGCGCTCGGGGGTTACATCACGGCGAACGGGGAAGTTTTCACCGTTGCGCACCATCCGCTCCAACGTCACACCGCGGCCGTGCTGCGGCCAGATTTCCTCAAGTGTCTCCCGCTCCAACTGCCTGTTCGTCACCATAACCTCCGCCGAAGCCAGTTCCAGCGAAAGCACCCCGGGGTCAGTTACTTCCTCACCGATTCGGTCCGTGCCGAACGCAAGAATTCCGGGTGTCGCCCACACCGCCACCACGTCACCCTCCTGGAACTTCAGGTCCGGACCGAGTTGCATCGGCTCGCCGTTACGAAGCACCTTCTCGATCAGGGTTGGCATGCCTCGATCAGCCTCCTTCTGAGCAGTGGTCGTTTCCATATCGGCGATGGTTTTGCCAATGTATGCCGGCCTTGTCATAACAAAAGCGCGCATCGAACCGGCGCGATTGCCAAGATCGACATCAGCATTCGCAGTGCTGTCTATTTTCGCGGCTTCGACCGCCAGGTTTTTACCCACCAGCCTCGGTGCGAGCTTGACCAGGACGATCAGCCCGAAGGTCCCGTACAGATAGGTGATGGCGTAAGAGCTGCCAAGAAGGTTGCTGGCGTCACTCATACTCATCCCGTCAGGCAAGGTGACCCCGCCAGCGGAGATCATGCCCTGGGCTGCGGCCAGCACCGCCGACGTTGTCATAGCACCGGCGGACAGGCCTGCGACAACGATGTTGTTCAGGTCGAAGGCCTTGGCAACCCCGAATATGCTGGCCGCCATCAACACGACCGTGCACAGGCTCATTATGAGGTAGTTAATCGATGCTCTCGATGTGATGACGCGCACCAGGCCCGGGCCGATCATCGTGCCGAGCGCGAACAAATACAGAGTAAAAAACACGGCCTTGATGATCGGTGGCACTTCGAAGTGCGCCAGGCCCACCAGAATGCCGAATAGCAGAACCCCGGTGGTAGGCCCTAGGGCAATTCCTCCGATTTTCAGTTTGCCGATCACATTGCCGACGCCCACGATCAGAAACAGCAGGAGCACGATGTTGGTCTGGGCATACTCTATGATCGCGTCCATTTCGGTCACCTTTCTTCTACTTGTCTTCTACTTGTCGCCTGCAGGCTTTGGCGGCCTCAATGATGAAACCCGGACGCTTCCTCGCTCGTGAGCACAGACTGAATCGGATGCTTTGCGAAATACTCGATGGCCGCCTTCATATCGTCCAGTAACAGCGAAGCCACATCCCGGCTGACGCCGTGTCGTACCAGAATACGTTGAATGGACTGGTCTTCGCAGTTCGCAGGCAGCGTGTACGCCGGAACCTGCCAGCCTCGGCCACGCAATCGATCAGCCAGGTCATACAGACTGAAGCCCGGATCGGCGCCGTCTTTCATTTTCCAGCACAAACACGGGATGCCACCGTCGGTCTCTCCACCGTAGAGAATCTCGAACGGACCCAGTTTCTCAATTTCACCAGCCAGGTACCGGGCTGTGTCATAACAGGCACCGTGAATCTTGCTGTAGCCTTCTCTACCAAGGCGCAGGAAGTTGTAGTACTGGCACACCACCTGGCCGCCGGGACGGGAAAAGTTCAATGCGATGTCGCGCATGTTGCCACCGAGATAGTTAACCCAGAACACCATCTCCTCAGGGAGATCATCACCTTCCCGCCAGATGACCCAGCCAACGCCCAAGGGAGACAAACCAAACTTGTGTCCAGACGCATTGATCGACTTCACCCGGTCGAGGCGAAAATCCCATTTCAGATCCGGGGCACAGAACGGAGCCAGGAATCCACCACTGGCACCGTCCACGTGGATGGGAATATCAATTCCGGTGTCCGCCTGATACTGGTCTAAAGCCGCTGCGACAGCCTCCACGGGCTCGTACTGGCCGGTGAAGGTAACACCCAGGGTTGGTACCACGCCTATCGTGTTCTCATCGCAGCGCTTGAGCACTTCTTCTGGCGTCATCAGTAAACGGTCTGCGTCCATTGGAATTTCACGGTGTTCGATGTCCCAATAGCGGGTGAACTTGTGCCAGCAGATCTGCACCGGGCCGGTAATGAGATTCGGCTTATCGATCGGCTTTCCAGCCGCTTTGCGCTTGGCTTCCCAGCGACGCTTCATCGCCAGACCACCGAGCATTGCCGCTTCACTGGATCCCGTGGTGGAGCAACCAACGGTATTGGCACCAGCAGGCGAGTGCCAGAGATCTCCCAGCATGTGCACACAACGCGCTTCGATCTCGGCCGTCTGCGGATACTCATCCTTATCGACCATATTCTTGTCCATGCACTCGTCCATCAGCTGGTGCACTTCCGGCTCGGCCCAGGTCTGGCAGAAGGTCGCCAGGTTCTGGCGCGAATTGCCGTCCAGCATCAGTTCGTCATGGACCACTGCATAGGCATTGCGAGGATTCTGTTCTTCTGCTGGAAACCGATACTTCGGTACGCTTACCGACAGATCGTTCGACGCATAGATGTCATCGTCGAGCAGATGCCTGACGTCGTCTTTGTGATGCACGGCCATGTTGCTTTCCCCGTTGTTCAGATCAGATCAGTTTGGACAAACGTGGTCACAAATGCGAGGTCGAGTCGGCATCAGCCAGCTCGGGTATCAGCAGGTAAGCGCCGACCAGGAAACACACTGCACCGACCGCCGTCCAGAGCGTCGACCAGAACAGCAGATGGGGGGAGATCCCCTCGGGGCCAACCACGCTTTCCAATGCTGAAAGCTGGAAGGCGACCGAACCGGCCAGGTTGATGATGGTGATCCACCAGCTGACGCTGCGCGGGGCGAAGGAAAACGTCTTGTGGGAGACCTCGATATAAGCCAGGTAGCTGGCGACGAGAAAGCAGATACTGCCGAGCATATTGGGCATCCAGATCAGGACGTCCTGCTGCCGCCAGGACAGACCGGTGATCAGGGCATCAGCGGTGTTGAAATTGAACAGGATAGTGCCGACCAACTGCACCAGGCAGGCCAGGTAGCCCAGGTTTCGCGGCTGCCAGCCGAACCAGCGCCAGCTAAGGGCCGCGCCGTCGAGAGCGTCGGCCACGTCCCGGTTCAAAGCCTCCAGCCACTGCAGCCAGGCCGCCGTGGTGAAGAAAATCGAGCCCAAGAAGAAGACCGTGCCCAGAACCTCCTCATCCCGCAGAAACGCCGGGAATACCCCAGGCCAGTTTGCCGCCAGTGCGCCGACAAGGAAATGCGTGGAGCCGATTGCAAACAGCAGCGCAATCCACCAGCCGAGTCGCCTCGGGTAAAACAGATGGCGAAACGCGGTGGCTTGGGTTGCCGGGATGCGGTCGATTTCAGCATAGCTGGCTGCCACGCGCGCAGCGTGCCCCTTGCGGTGAAGGCGCGAGATCGCAACCAGCAGGCCACCCTGTGGTCGGGTTCGGACCCGGCGGGTAATGAATAGTCCCGGACCATGTGATTGGGTTGCCGCCGATGAGTCCGACATGGTTTGGCTTCCTGTTGTTTTCAGTGAATTCTCTAATGATTTCTGCGTTGACGGCGTCTTCAACAACCGTTGTGGCAGAGGCAGCAGGGTCGCATACTAATTATCATGAAATCACGATTTTTATCCCTGTCGGCCGCCTTGTTAGCCCTGCCGAGCATCTCTCTGGCGCAGGAGCTGTACGATGGACCGCGGGGTCAGCTGAGTCTGGCTGCAGACCTGGGGCTGGGTGTCTTCAGCAGCGACCGGAGCTATTCCCAGACCAGTGTTGCTGAAGGCGACAGGTCCTGGTCGGAGGTCTCCGCGGATGTGTCGCTCAGCGGTTCGGTGAAGACGGCAAGAAACGCCAGCTTTTACGCCACCGTAGGGACCCTGCTTACCAGCACCCGCGGGGATGGTGATGCCGCCGGCTTTACCACTGGTGAAGAAGAGCGGCTAGCCCTGGAGGATGCGTTAGTGGGCTGGCGCTCGGGCGAGCTGTTGTCCGAGCTGGGTAAAGATGGACTCGATATATCCTTTGGGCGCCAGAACTTCATGCTCGGTAGTGGTTTCCTGATCGACGGCGATGCCCTCAATTTCGGCAAAGGTTTTGACGATCTGGCTGCAGCCGGCGTTGCACCTGGCAGCCTGGACCGGGGCGGCGCCTACTGGTTGGGACGACGCCATGCTTTCGACAGGACCGCAGTGGTCAAAATTGGCGCCGATACGGCCTTGTCAGGAACCCTGTTCTGGATCGAGTCGGACAACGACGCCCAGGCCAGCACCGAGATCGCTGGCGCCGATCTAATCGCCCGGACGGATCGCTTCGGCAGCTTTGCTCTGGCCTATATTCACGGACTCTCCGTGGACGACGACTGGGCTGAATTTCTCGGTTACACGGCCCGCGATGGCCAGGACACCTATAACCTGCGCTACGACGGTTCAGCTTTTCACGATGCCTTGACCCTGCGCGCCGAATACGTCTACCAGGACGACAGCGAGGGTAGTGAGTATGCGTGGTTCGGCGAAATTGCCTGGCAGTTCAAGTCGGTCGAGTGGGAGCCCCGCGCCGGGGTGAGGATCAGCGATTTTTCTGATGGCTTCGATCCGCTGTTTTACAGTTTCAGCACCGGTTACGGCACCTGGTTCCAGGGCGAGGTTGCCGGTAACTACGCCGGGCCCTTCAATACCAACGCTATGATCAGTCATGCGCATTTGCACGCCTATCCCAGCAAGGGGCTGACGATTGGGGCGTTGTTCTTCGATTTCCGCACAGCTGACGACGATGAGGTCAACCTCGACGGCCAGGAACTGGACCTGTTTCTCGCTTGGGAGATCAACGAGACGTTTACCCTGAGCCCGCTGCTCGGCCTCTACAAACCCGATGCCTCAGCGGACGACGGCGGAGTGCAACTGGGTGACAACGACCTCAACGTGTATGGGCAACTGGTGCTGATGGTGAATTTATGAGCGCAGCCAGGTAACTATATCTATCATTATCAGCCTGGCTCTTTCTCAATGTGACCCCTGGTGAGTCTCCAGCACGCCGCAAAGTTCGTCTTCGCACTCGGGTACGTTAATATGGTGGATTGAGCCTGTTGAACTGAAATCCTCTGTAGGGATTGCGCATTTTCCTGAGGGTTTTCTGTCCTGCAACGGCTCCTACTTATTAGTCCGCGAGTTACTAGCTCAGCAATGATCAATCGTTCAGCCTGCGATCGTCACACCCAGGATCTGCCTGTGCAGATCTGGTTCAAGTTGGTGTTGTTGTGTACTTGCGTTCTGTTAAATCAGGCAGGCATAGCAAAGGATCTGGCGCCGGATATCGGACTCTATGAAGATTTGGCCTCTGAAGAGGTTACCGGCGACTTCAAAGCCGGCTCACACGTCAAACTGTTCCTGCCAAATCTTCCCTACCTGGCGATATCTCATGCAGTGAACGCCTCCCTGGTCCGTCCTGCAGACAACGAACAGGGTTGGCAGTATGACGTTGCTGTAGACCACAGCAGCATAGACGACCAGATCTGGGAGTTTACGCTGCGCGAAGACGTGCGCTTTCACGACGGCAGTGCTTTTAATGCGGATTCCGTGCTGTTGAACATGGCCTACTTCAAGCAGCAACCGTTCACATTCACCAAGCTCGCTCAGATCCTTGATCGCGTAGAGAAAGTGGATGACTTCACTGTGCGTTTCTATCTCACCGAGCCGTACGGTGTTTTTCTACACGACGCTCTGTGGCTGCAGTTCTACACCCCCGAGTATCTGGAGAAATTCGGCTGGAATGGCAAATCAACCTGCCCCAACCTGGCTGAAGCTGGGCCGTATGGGCTGGGTCCGTATATGCTGCATGAAGGCTATGTGGAAGGCGATCGAAGCACAGCCGAGGTGGTTCTAAACGCAAACCCTCAATACTGGGGCGACAACAAGCCAAAGGTCGAGACTATAACGATCTATACCAACCTGGCGATCAATGATGCCCGCGACAGCGTCCTCAACTCTGAAAGCCAGGTCGACATCACGCCGGTACCGTTTGCAGACGAAGTCGAGACTGTGCTCTCCAAATACGCCAAGCTCACCGTATCGCCGTCGATGAACAACTATGCGATGCACTTCAACATGCTCAATGGCAGCCCGGCGATACGCGATGAGCGAATTCGTTTCGCAATCAATCACGCAATCGATAAAGAAATCCTGCTGAACCTGTCCATGCTCGGAGAGGGCAACCTGTCCCCTACTACGGTGTCGCCGAATTTCCATCGCGTTAACGAAGCGATCAAATCACTCGAAAGCTATTTCGATGAAGCTGCCTCAGGCAATGCCTCCGACATCCCGCAATTGCGTTCGCTGGTTCAGCAGTACCAGCGAGAGAATAGCCTCGACCCTGAACAGCCTTTAGCGCTCACCCTGTTTGTCCAGGAGAGCTTTCTGTTTCTAACCAGAGACATTCAGTACTTTCTGGCACAAGTGAATATCGACCTGCACGTGGAAGCCACGGAGAGCGAGAAGCAGGTATTCAGTCAGCTTTTTGCTACCCAGGAAGGCACAAACGAACAAGCCTGGGACCTGCTGCTCTGGGGCAACTACGACTGGTATAAACACCCCTGGACTGCCTTTTTTGTTTATCAGCCAGGTACTTCGTGGTCAACCGTATTACCGGACGACAAGCTTGAGCAGCTTACCGAGCGGTTACTGCGCACCAACGTCAGCTCGGATGCTTATGTCGCGCTGGTGGCTGACTTTATTCGCTATGTCTACGAGCGAAACTACATGGTGTTTCTGCCAAATCCGAATAACGTTTATGCGGTCAACAAAGAGGTGGTGTTCAAGCCTGGCCGTTCCGCGTTTGTCTATTTGCGCGACCTTCAGATAACAGACCAGCACTGGTCGCTGCGAGGTGATGTGCCCTATCCCGCAGAACGACTTCGACCGCTGCAGATAACCAGAGAATCAATTGGAAACTCAGCTCGATGAGCGACAACACGCCTGAAACAAAAGTCCACGATAAAGCTCGGACTGACTTGAATCAGGAACGTTCGTTGTCAAGACGCATCGGCTTTCTGGTCGCGATTGCGTCACTGCTTCTGATCGGCCAGAGCATCTATAACCTGTCGAACCTTCAGTACGTGGAGGAGTCAATCGACGCAGTACACAACACTGCAGGAGAACTTGATGAGCTTGCGCGGGAAATCGTAAAAGCGATTTCTGGGATCCATATTCTGTCTATGGAAACTGTATTGTCGCCCAATCAGACCCGATTGGAAGCGACAACCCGGCGTCTGGACGAACAGATCAATTTTCTGGAATCCAGACTTGTAGACTGGCAGATACGGCACGCTTCTCGAGATACCTCAGCACCCGGTCAAAGAGAGTTCAAAGCGATCCAGGTGGCGTGGCAGAACTATCGACAGTCGGTAGAGAAAACCACTGACTACATCGGCCAGGGCGTTCGGGTGGCAGCTTTCATCAGTGTAACGCAGGAAGAGAAGAAGAAGTTTGAGGTTCTGCAGGACGCGCTCGCTGCTTATCGCCGAACTTTGCTGGCACACAGCCAGTCGGTCTACGACATCGCCCAGAACAACTCCCAGGTAGCCTTTTACACGCTGGTGTTGACTGGGTTTTTCCAGGTACTGATTCTCTTACTCATTCTCTTCTTCGTGTATCGGATGTTCCGTGGCTATATGCGAACAGCGCAGCAGCACGAACAGGAACTGTTCGAACTCGTTCAGGCGGCAGAGGCAGCAAACAAGGCTAAAAGCGCATTCCTGGCCAACATGAGTCATGAGCTGCGTACACCAATGAACGCGATTCTCGGCTACAGCGAAATGCTCGTGGAAGAAGCTGAAGATCTCGGTCAGGATGATCTGGTGCCAGATCTGCAGAAGATCAATCAGGCTGGCAACCATCTGCTCGCACTGATCAACGATGTGCTGGATCTATCCAAGATCGAGTCTGGCAAGATGGACACCTTTGCTGAGCATTTTGACGTTGCAACCTGGATAGACCAGGTTGCCGATACCGCGCGGCCGCTGTTTGCGACCAACAACAACAGCTTTGTCATTGAGCGCGGGGAGGAACTCGGGCAGGTCTACCAGGACGACACCAAGCTGCGACAGTCACTGTTGAATACACTGTCCAATGCTGCGAAGTTCACCAGTGAGGGCACGGTAACGCTCAGTGTTACACGTGAGAAACGCCTTGACGAAGACTGGTTGGTTTTCTCAGTAACCGACACCGGAATTGGCATTTCCGCAGACAAGCTCGAACATATTTTCGACGAATTTTCCCAGGCTGATGATTCCACCACTCGCGACTTTGGTGGAACCGGACTCGGCCTGACCATTTCACGGCGTTTTTCGCAGATGCTGGGCGGTGAACTGAGTGTCGCCAGTGAGCTGGGTGCAGGCTCCACGTTTACGATCGCCGTGCCCGCAGAATTGCCGCATGCACTCCAACCGGAAACAACGGCTCAGGAAACAAAAACCGTTCCCGCGGGACCCGCCAGTCAGCTGGGTGAAGCGGCTGATGGCGACACGGTTCTGGTGATCGACGATGATCCTGAGGCCTGTGAAATCCTCAGACGCTTTCTCGAGAAGGATGGTTTCAACGTTGTCTTGGCCCATAGCGGCGTAGAGGGGCTGCGTCTGGCGCACCAGCTGCAACCGAGGGCAATCACCCTGGATGTATTGATGCCGGACATGGACGGCTGGTCAGTGTTGCGCGCGTTAAAGGTTGATCCACTGTTACACGACATCCCGGTTGTGATGCTGACCATGGTCGACGACAAATCCAAAGGTTTTACGCTCGGCGCAACCGACTACCTGTCTAAACCGGTAGATCGCGACCGGCTGCACAAAGTTCTCGCCAAATACCATCGCGATGACGTGGACTCCCAATCTGTATTGCTGGTTGAAGACGATCAGGACACCCGCGAGATCACCGGGCGGATACTGGAAAAAGCCGGGTGGCACTATCTGGAAGCCACGAATGGTCAGGAGGCGCTGGCGTCGCTAGAAAGCCACAAGCCTGGCCTGATCCTGCTGGATCTGATGATGCCGGTGATGGATGGCTTCGAGTTTCTGTTACTGATGCGCGCCAATCCAGACTATCGGGACATTCCGGTGATAGTGGTAACTGCCAAAGACTTGACCGAAGAGGAACGTCAGGCGCTGTCCGGTAAGGTGCAGGCAGTCATCGAAAAAGGGCCTTTTTCCCGCGATCAGTTGCTGGTCAGGATTCGCGAACTGATCGGGCAAGCCTGATACGGGATTTTGCTCCCATCAGCTAAAACTCAGCCCGAAAACCGGACAGAACAAGGCTAAGAAACCGAGTAACAATTCAGCCACAACCGGGACACTACATATGCAATCAGCAATCTTAACGGGCGTGCCGCGCGTCGCCCGCTATATGAGCTTCAGTCTGCGGGCGGACGCCGCTCAAGCAACTTCCATCGAACCGGTCCAGGCTATCAGTATTGACGACAGTATCGTGGTGGGCATCGGTGAACCGCTCATCGCACATTGGCGCAGCTCCATTAGCGGGCTTCGTACCTTTCCAGCCATTTCCGGACCAGGCGTACAGGTGCCCTCGACCCAGTTGGCTTTATGGTGCTGGTTGCGGGGCGACGATCAAGGAGAGCTCGTTAAGCGCAGCATTTCAATCTCAGATTCGCTCAGCAGCCACTACGTTCTGGAGCAAACCGTAGACGGCTTCAAGTTCGGAGACGCGAATCTGGGTAAAGATCTGACCGGATACGAAGATGGCACCGAAAACCCTACCGGTGATAAAGCTATAGAAGCAGCATTCATTAATGACGTCGCAGAAGGCATGGCGGGATCAAGTTTCGTTGCCGTCCAGCAGTGGACTCATGATCTCAGAACTTTCGCTGCGTTCTCCCAATCCGAACAGGACCACATCATCGGCCGTCGTATATCCGACAATTCCGAAATCGAAGACGCACCTGCCTCAGCGCATGTGAAACGCACCGAACAGGAGAGTTTCTCACCGCCCGCGTTCGTATTACGCCGATCGATGCCTTTCACCGGGGCAAGAAGGGATGGTCTGGTGTTTGTGGCTTTTGGTAGAACGCTGGATGCGTTCGAGGTGCAGTTAAAGAGAATGGCCGGTATTGAAGATGGTATCCCGGACGCACTGTTTCGTTTTTCGCACCCGGTCAGCGGCGCCTACTACTGGTGCCCACCAGTGCGTGATGGTCAACTGAACCTCGATGCCGTCCAGCGCTAGGCCGCGCCGGGACAAATTCGCGAGCCATTTAACTGCTGCTCAGCTGATCGGGATTCAACAAATGGACGGTTTGCCGTTCAGAGCAGCATGGTCAAACCCAGGCCTACCGCCAGCGCCGTGGTAAGTTGCAAACGCAGCGGCAGGTACCAGTCGGGATATCCATCATTGCCGCGCTCCAGCCATTCGTAGACGAGCAGCAGGCTCAAGCCTGAAATCAGCAGCAACGTGCAGATGTTAAGAGGCAGGCTCAACGCTGCCACACTCCACAGTGGTGGCACCATGCTCACCACCAGTCGGCGCAGCTGAACGCGCGGATTGGAGCACGTCAGCGAAAGGCCCCACTGAATGCCACCGAGGAACGCCAGGATCGCACCGCCATAGATCACGCTTACCCGCCGGATCGGACCGGCAATGTCGGGGGTGAGCAGCGCCAGCACAAGCAGCGCGGGGATAACGGCAGCACCGGCGTAACCGAGGACAAGCGCGTACTGACGATGAGTTTTGATCGGATCGTTGATGGTGGTTTTGTCCGAGTCTGACATTGGCGCTCTCTTTATATCCCGGAATGGCTGCGAAGCAGAGATCGTTCAGGATGCAGCAGGCGGCTGGCATTGCGGACAATAGTAGAGCCGACGCGAGCTGACATTAACGCGCAGGATACGCGAGCCACAGCGATAACACGGCAGATCTTCCCGATCGAAGACACTGAAGCGATAGTCACGTTTCGGGTAGCCCTGGCGCTTTAACGTGCGCACCCGGCCCGGCGTATTGGTCACACCCGCCTGCTGGTAGGCGCGCAGGCTGATCTCAAGCGTGGATCGCGCCAATGCGCCGCGTTGCCGCCTCGACAGATTTGCCGGTTTACTGAACGGGTGGCAGGAGGCATCGAACAGGATTTCGCTGCGCATGTAGTTACCGATACCGGCAAGAAATCCCTGATCCAGATAAAGACTCGCCAGCGAACGGCGCGCGAACTGCTCCGAATCCAGTCGTGCGGCGATGTCCCGCCAGGCCAGCGACCTGTCCAGCACATCCGGGCCCAACTTTCGGATAAACGGATGCTCGCCAACAAGCTCAGACGGCATGACCTCGATTTCAGAAGCACTGAAGAGCAGCGCACTGTGCGTTTGGGTATGTAAACCCACACGCAGCGAACGGTTTGTCTGCGGTGGCTTGCCGGCGAGACACACCATCCATTTGCCATACAGCTGGTTGTGCGAATACATGCTGTAGTGGTTGTCGAAATGGGTGAGCAGTGCTTTCCCGCGGGTTTCCACCCCGATCACACTCTGGCCGCTGAGCAACCTGGTATAGCGGGCCAGTCGCGGCAGGCCAAACTCGACGCTGGTGAGTGGCTTACCAACAATGGCTGCGGCAATACGATCGGCTTCGCGGCGAACTTCGGGTCCTTCAGGCATGCCGACAACCGAAGACGCAAACAGCGCACGCTACTGCAGATTTTATAGGGTGGGAAACTGAAACAGGCACTTTCGGAAAATAGCGAGCAAACCATGAAAGGGGCGTGAAGAAACACATTCCCCGGAATTCTGTCAGCAGACCGGTGAGCGCTTCGTCCGGATCGAGGCTGGTGGCAGCCATTATCCGCCCAACGATGTTACTTCGTGAACAATCAAAGCTGAATGGTTCCCGGCTGCGAAATGAAAATTGAAGCCAACGAAAGTTGCTATGATTCCCTGCTCGGTTGGACAGCGTGGTAACACTCAGCGCGGGCTGACCGAAAAAACCTCAACTGGAGATATAGAATGCATCTTTTGCGACCTAGGATCGCGAGCCTTGCTGCCATGATCATGGGGATTATGGCAGTGGTAGGACTCGCTGCGCCCGTTTCAGCACAAACCGCCAAGCCAAATGTACTCATCATCTGGGGAGATGATATTGGCTGGTCCAACCCCAGCGCCTATCACCGCGGCATGATGGGTTACAGAACCCCGAATATTGATCGGCTTGCCAGCGAGGGCGCTCTATTCACCGACTGGTACGGACAGCAGAGTTGTACCGCAGGGCGGGCTGCATTTATCACCGGCCAGAGCCCTTTTCGGACGGGCTTGTTGAAGGTTGGCTTGCCCGGGGCGAAAGAAGGCCTGTCGGAGAAGGATCCGACGATAGCCGGACTACTAAAGAATCATGGCTACATGACAGCTCAATATGGCAAGAACCACCTAGGCGATCTCGACGAGCATCTGCCGACCAATCATGGTTTCGACGAATTTTTCGGCAATCTCTATCATCTTAACGCTGAAGAAGAGCCGGAAAGTCCGGACTATCCCCAAGGTGCTGAGTTCAGAAAGAAATTTGGCCCGCGAGGCGTCATCAAATCCAGCGCGGATGGCCAGATCGAAGATACCGGTCCGCTGACAAAAAAGCGCATGGAGACCGTGGACGAAGAAGTGACCGCCGGTGCAATCGATTTCATGCAACGCGCGGAGCAGTCGGGCAAGCCCTTCTTCCTCTGGTGGAACTCGACGCGCATGCACGTCAACACCCACCTCAAACCTGAATCTGATGGTGTCACGGGTCTGGGCATCTATGCCGATGGCATGGTGGAGCATGACGGCCATGTCGGACAGCTGCTGGACAAGCTCGAGGAGCTTGGGTTGGCGGACAACACGATCATCATGTATTCATCGGACAACGGCGCCGAAGTGTTCTCCTGGCCGGACGGCGGCACCACACCGTTCCGTAACGAGAAAAACTCCAACTGGGACGGCGGCTATCGAGTACCAACACTGATCAAGTGGCCCGGGGTGATCAAACCCGGTTCGGTCTACAACGATGTGTTCTCGCACGAAGATATTCTGCCGACGATCATGGCTGCTGTCGGTGAGCCGGACATCAAGCAAAAACTTATGAAGGGTCATAAAGCTATCGGAAGGAACTACAAGGTCCATCTGGACGGCTACAATCTGATGCCCTATTTCAAAGGTGAGGTGCCCGAAGGCCCACGTAAAGAATTCTTCTACTGGACCGACGATGGCCAGTTAGCCAACCTCCGTTACGACCGTTGGAAAATGGTTTTCATGGAGCAACGGGCAATCGGTTTTAACGTCTGGCAGGAACCGCTGGTTACCCTGCGGCTGCCAAAACTGTTTGATTTGCGCGGCGATCCGTATGAACGGGCAGATATCGAATCTTCCAAGTACGACATGTGGCGTTTTGATCGTGCTTATCTGATTCTGCCCGCCGTGGATTATGTCGCGCAGCACCTCGCAACATACCGGGATTTCCCGCCCCGTCAGGAAGCAGGAAGTTTTAACCTGAACCAGGTTCTGGAAACCCTGCAGAACAACCCGACTTCCAACTGAACCTGTGTCATATCCGGCGGGCTGAAATGCCCGCCGGAAGTGGAGAATGCTCTCCCCGCAAGACCAACGAGATCGTCAATGGCAAACGCGGAATTTCGCCCAGCTTTGCCATTGTTCTCGAGTCTGTGCTGGGTACGAGTGCCGAGATGTGGGTGAGGATGCAAGCCGAATATGATCTCTGGGAAGCACGCCAGGACGTTGCGTGATCTATTGCTGCGATCCGAATGCGCTGAGGTATGCGGGTCAGCCGCAGCAGGCGATATGGCTGTCGTGAACAGGACAGCCTGAGCGATGAGAGTCTTGTTGCCATTATCTATGCGGACACAGCGATGGATGCTGATGTCGAAGATCAACTCGAGTTCAGGGAAACGGGCCGTATAACGCTTTGCGTTACATGACGCATCGCGTTATAGTCCGGCTGTGATTCGATTGTTCAACGACAAGCGCACTGAGGCGATCTTTCAGGGCCGGCGAGCTAAAGGGCTCCCGACGGAAATTCAACAGCGCGCTCGCCGGAAGCTGAGAATGCTTGACGCAGCCACGATCATTGACGATCTGCGACTACCTCCGTCGAATCGCCTCGAGAAATTGAGAGGCGATAGGCGTGGCCAGCACAGCATTCGAATCAATGATCAGTGGCGAATCTGCTTCGTCTGGCACGACGGACATGCAAAGGAAGTAGAAATCGTTGACTACCACTAAAGGTACATCATGCTAAAAAATATACATCCAGGTGAAGTTCTCCTCGAGGAGTTCCTCAAGGAATACGGGATCAGTCAGAACCGACTGGGCAGGGAAGTAGGTATGTCACCTCGAGCGATCAACGAGATCGTGCATGGCAAGCGTTCCATTACCGCGAATTCGGCACTACGCATTGCGAAGTACTTCGGGACTTCGCCGGAATTCTGGCTCAACCTGCAGACGAGTTTCGATCTCGAAGAAGCTGCCAAAGAGATCGACCTGAGGAACATCAAGGAATTCGAAGCCGCTTGATGCAAACTTCGCGGACGTTTTAGCAGCCTAAGTTACCCATGTCTCCGGGCAGCACCCGTGTATGTTTGGCGCGCCCGGCGCGATTCGAACGCGCGACCCCTGGCTTCGGAGGCCAGTACTCTATCCAGCTGAGCTACGGGCGCATGGTGACCCGAAAAGGCTATGCAACAAACTTGGGTTACAACCCTGACTTCGGGGGCTGAGCATTATAGGGCTTTGTGGCCTGATTGCGAGTCTGCGGGAGAAGCCGTATGCACGAAAACAGCGTTGTAGAGAGACTGACACAGGGCAATCTGTATTAGCTGAAGCTGCTTTTCACGATCACATCACATTCACCACACGATCATTTACGTTAGCACTAGATTTGGTCCCGCTGGCTGTCCAAATAGCCGCTCAGGTCCAACATAAAGTTAATAACACATGGAAAAAGTGATGAGGCGACTGCATAAATTCCGAAACCTGAATCTGATGGCACTAGCGCTGCTCAGCATTCTGGCCACTACTGCCCAGGCTGCGTCTGGAAAGCCTAACATCCTAGTGATCTGGGGCGACGATATTGGCGTGCACAACGTCAGTGCCTACAACAACGGCATCATGGGCTACGAAACACCCAACATCGACCGTCTTGCCAAAGAGGGCATGATGTTCACTCACGCCTATGCCCAGCAGAGTTGTACCGCCGGACGAGCGTCGTTCATCCTGGGGCAACATCCTTTTCGCACCGGCCTGCTGACCATCGGCATGCCGGGCTCTGATCATGGCATACCAGATTGGGCTCCGACCATCGCAGACCTTCTGAAGAATCAGGATTATGCGACCGCGCAGTTCGGCAAGAATCATCTGGGTGACCAGGACAAACACCTGCCAACCAATCACGGCTTCGACGAGTTCTTCGGCAATCTCTACCACCTCAATGCAGAAGAAGAGCCGGAGAGCTATTACTACCCGAAAGATCCTGAGTTCCGTAAAAATTTCGGCCCCCGCGGCGTGATCAAATCATCGGCAGATGGCGAAATCGAAGATACCGGGCCGATGACCCGCAAGCGCATGGAGACGGCGGACGAAGAGTTCCTCGCTGCTGGCCTCGACTTCATGGATCGCTCAGCGAAATCCGACACACCCTTCTTCATGTGGTTCAACGCCACCCGGATGCACGTCTGGACCCATTTGAAGCCGGAATCCCAAGGTGTCACCGGCATTGGTCTGTACCCGGATGGCATGGTTGAACACGACGCAATGGTCGGCCAGCTGCTCGATAGACTCGAAACACTGGGTATTGCCGACAATACCATCGTCATCTACAGCACCGACAACGGCGCTGAGACCATCAGCTGGCCGGACGGTGGCACCACGCCATTCGAAGGCGAAAAAGGTACTACCTGGGAAGGTGGCTTCAGAATTCCGATGCTGGTCCGCTGGCCTGGCACGGTTGAACCCGACAGCAGAAGCTCGGAAATTATCTCGCAGGAAGACTGGATGCCAACGCTGGTTGCTGCTGCTGGCGAAGCCGACGTCGTCAGTAAGCTGAAAAAAGGCTATTCGGCCAACGGCAAAAAGTGGCGCGTCCACCTGGACGGTTATGATTTCGGGCCGTATCTGCGCGGCGACTCAGAAAAAGGACCCAGAGACTCGATTTTCTACTTTGCCGCCACCGGCGATCTGAACGCGGTGCGGGTAAATGACTTCAAAGCCCACTTTGCGACCCAGCACGGCGGAATAAACACCGCAGTGCGAGAGGAGCCAGCCTGGCCGCTGGTCGTCAATCTGAAGGCGGATCCTTACGAAAAGGCTGCGCTGGATTCAGAAATGTATCTGGAGTGGTATGCTAAAAACACCATGTGGACGTTTGTGCCGATCCAGCAGAAAGTCCAGCAGTTCATTGCCACCCTGGATGACTATCCGTTCCAGGAAGGCTCCAGTCTGAGCGCAGCGGGTATCAACTACCGATCGCTGAAGGCGATGAAAGTGCTCCAGGAGCTGGAGAAGTCGGGTATGCCGGTTGGACGCTGAGGTTTCTTTCTCAAGGTAGCTTCCACAGCACAATCCTCATAATCGGCCGAAGTTTACATTTCGGCCGACCGGCATTCTAAGTTAACTGAGCACTAGGACAGCGAGTCAGCACGCAGCCGCCTCGACTGGTCCGATCACTTAATGAACAGCATTTCCCGATATTTGGGCAACGGCCCGTGCGCCATGAATATCATCATTTGCAACAACCAGAACGCCTCGACCCCGCGCCTGCCGGTCTGCGGCAACCGCCACAGCGTTGTAGATGTCCAGTGGACCATCAGCCGACAGCGAGGCAGCCAGTCGCATAGCGGCGGTCATCACGATCGGCTTTTCCGTGCGAGCGACCAGGGTCAGAAAGTAGGCGGTCTCTTCAAGGGTATCGGTACCGTGAGTGATGACAATGCCATCCACACCACGGTTTTTCGCTAGCTTGTTGACCGCCCAGCGAGGTCGAGCCAGATCGCATCATTCATATTCTCGCTGCCGACGTTCGCCACCTGTTCCCCAGTAATCTGTGCCAGCTGCTTGAGCTGCGGAACTGCATCGATCAACACCTGAACGTCAATCTGTGCAGAACTGTAATCTGCCTGGGTCTAAGAATCGGCAGATCCGGCAATGGTGCTACCAGTAGCCAATATGACGATTCGCGGAAGCTCAGCCGCCCGGACATTGCTCCCAAGCGTGAACGCGGCTATCGCCGCAACCAGAAGTGCGCATCTCAATGTGTTGGAGTACATGGAGAGTTATCCGAGCTTCAACGCAGCTTTGCGGGCAGGTGTTTTCCTACAGACTGTCGGGAAGCCGCCGCCTTAAGTACCCGGCTGATAGCCAGCACAAAAGCTGCTGTTCGCAGATCCAGCCCATCGTCGACGGCAAGTTTCGCGACATCCTGGTAGGAACGACGCATAATCCGTTCCAGCTCTGTAACCACCCGGGATTCTTCCCAGCGAAATTGCTGAATGTTCTGAGTCCACTCAAAATAGCTGACAGTCACACCACCGGCGTTGGCGAGAATGTCGGGAACAACTGTCACTCCGCGTGCCACCAGCATCTCGTGTGCCTGCGCGGTAAGGGGTCCGTTAGCCGCTTCGATGATGATCTTGGCCTTGATCTGGTCTGCATTGTCGACTGTGATAGCTTCTTCCAGAGCTGCAGGAATGACTACGTCGGCGTCGTAGGTCAGTACCGCATCGCCAGCAATCGATTCGCCACCCGGAAATCCTTCAACAACCTTATTGTCAGCGACGTATGCCAACAGAGCAGGTAGATCAAAACCCTGATCATTGGCGATACCACCGCTGATGTCAGAAACTGCCACGATTTTGCCACCTTGTTCGGCGATCAGTCGCGCCGCGTGAGAGCCAACGTTGCCAAACCCCTGAATGGCAACCCGGACATCAGAAATTTTGCGTCCTTCGCCAGCCAGGCATTCTTCCAAAACAAACATGACACCTCGCCCAGTCGCCTCATCCCGACCCAGGGATCCGAAAAGATCAACAGGCTTTCCGGTTACCACAGCAGGGCTGAAGCCGTAGTACTTCGAATACTCGTCCATGATCCAGGCCATGATCTGACTGTTGGTGTTTACATCCGGCGCGGGTATATCGATTGTTGGTCCTATCACTTCCTTGATCAACTCTACAAATCGAACGGTGATCCGATTCAGTTCTGACTCACTGAGCTTGGACGGATCACAGTTGATGCCGCCTTTGGCGCCACCGTAGGGAATGTCGACAACGGCCGTTTTCCAGGTCATCAGACTGGCGAGGCTGGCAGCATGGTCTTCGTCCATGTCCGGGTGAAAGCGCAAACCACCTTTCATCGGGCCGCGAGTGCTGTTGTGCTGAACCCGATAGCCCAGATGATGCAGCAACTCACCATCGTCACTCTCAGTCACAATCTCCACTCGAACGACGCGTCTTGGCGTGGTCAGAATGGTTCTCAAGCGATCGTTGAGTTCCAGGTGATCGGCAGCCCGATCAAAGAACTTATTAGTGGTTTCCAGCATTTCGAAGCTCCTGGCTGAGTGAAGATGTTCAGTTTGGTGAATTTCGTCGGCAACTATTGCAGCAGAAAGCGACGGCTACAAGACTAACAACAGCCAGGGTGTGCCCAGGCCCATGAATATCAAAAGATTGACGACAGTGACCAATGCCCCCAGTCGTTATAGCTCTCCCTGAGTGAGGTAGCCACTGCCGGCAAACAACACGTTGGCGCTGGAACCCTGCGGAGTGATGACCGCAAAAAAATTGGTGGCAAACAGCAACATCATTGCGATCAGTGGTGCCGGTACACCCGCGTCTACAGCGCCCCCCATAAAGATACCGAACAGCGCCAATAATTGAGCCGTCTGGCTGACAAACAGATAGTGGATCAGCACATAGGCAGCGATCAGCGTGACATAAACCACCGGCCAGCTCATTCCGTCCACCTGAGCACCCAGCAGTTGGCCCACGTAACTCATGAACCCAAAAGTTTTCAGCGATGTGGACATGGTATAGAGGATGGCAAACCAGATGAGCGTGCCGAGCGCATCCCCTGAGTTATTCAGGTCTTCGGTAGTGAAGATACCAAACAACATCAGCACGCCGGGGCCCAGAAATGCGACGATGGTGGGATCAATACTCAGCGGTTCCGCCAATGCCCAGGCGACCACCATGGACCCGCAGGTGATCGCTGTGATGACTTCGTTCCGCGACATCGGGCCCATTTGGGCAAGCGCCCTCACCGCCTCCGCCGGCGCTTCGGGTGTCTGCCTGACTTCCGGCGGAAAAACCTTGTAGAGAAGCGCCGGCAGGGTGAGCAACGCAACGGCACACGGCAACGATGCCGCGAGGAGCCAGGCCTGCTGGCCGACACTATCCGGGTTCGGTAAGAACCACAACACCAGACCAATCAGCACTACGGCGGTTCGCGCTATTGTCACTCTGAAGGCGTTAGACGGGCTGGCAGGAGTCACCGGATGCGCCAACTGCCGCTGAGCACATCCATATAGGCCTGCACCAAAGATTCTCCGGGGGCGAGCGTTCCATATCGCCAGCCGGGCGAGGACAGCTCTCCACCGATGTTCTGATATTTTCCAGTGCCACCAACCAGTGAGTCGGTAACGGGTCTATGAGGAGTCATCCTAACGCTGGTCAGCTTCGCAAAGATCTGGTCGCCATCGCTATCGGTAAAAACACACCGACCTTCGTACTGAAGCCCACGTTCGCCGAAGCCCAGACAATCACTGGTCAGCGCTCGAGGCATTCCCTCGCGGTGGGTCAGGAACAGTTCACCCTGATGGCGGACATTATAGGTCTCTCGCCCACCGCCAAACGGCAGAGTTTCAACCTGCCCGGTGACCGTCCAGCGGGCTTCGAATGTACCCGACTCCGGAATGTCCTGGGCGTTAGCGTTGACTCCTGAGACAAAGAACAAGCAGAAGAAGAGACGGACCATCATGACCGGGTTCTAGCGTAGCTGGGTTCATCGTTGGGCGTAATTCACATGTTATCGCTGCATTCCAGAACTTTGACGGACTCGGCAATCGTTGCGTGAAGCAATGCGCTGTCAACGGAACAGAATCACTGGCACCCGGCACAGCTGCAGCATGTGAGTGGTCGTGGAACCAATGATGAGGTTGCGGATTCGCGAGTGTCCGTAGGCACCCATCACCAGCAGATCAATGTGATCCGATTCGACCCTGTCGGCAATCACCGCTTCAGCCTGTCCGGGAATAACTTCTGCTTCAACTGTGAAGCCGGCCTGTTGCAGAGTCGCCTGCGCGCCTTCCAACTGGCGCTGCAGTTCGGTCGAGGCATTACCCACATACAGCAACTGGCAGGTCAGATCGGCAAACTGCGGCAGTGCCGCGAGTCGTTCAACCGCTAAGGTGGCACTGTTGCCACCGTCGAACGCCAGCAGAAATCGCTTGATCGGTTTGAATTCCCGAGACGCGACGAAAATGGGTTTATGGGTAGAGCGCACAATGCGCTCAAGGTTAGAGCCCAGGTGCAGGCTGTTGAAATCTGCGGCCTCGCCTCGCTTACCAATCACGATTACTTCAGCATCGGTTTCGAAATCCTGCACGGTTTCGACAATCTCACCGTGGCGCAGCCGGGTCGCCACCTCGGTAACACCGTCTGCATTGAGTCGTTCTTTCGCATCTTCCAGTATGGCCCGGCCGCGCTTCTGAGCTAACCGCGCCCTGCTCGCATCGAGTTCCGCCAGTTCATCTAACAGCTCGGTGCGAGCGCCGAGGCCAATGCTGCCACTCAGATTAGTGGGTTGACTGGAAACATCACGCCGACCGAGAACGTGCACGACCTCTACACTGAGTTGCAGCCGTTGTGCGATCCAGGCTGCGTGATCACAGACGCTTGTTGAGTAAATCGAGCCATCAATCACTGCCAGTATTTGTGTCATGCGTTTACCTCAATGTCCGAGCAGACGTTCGATAGCGCCTGGTTCGTCATGTATGCCCAGCTTGTCGACAATGGTTTCGCTGGCTTCATTCATCCCGACAATTTCAACCTCAGCCCCTTCGCGGCGGAACTTCAGAACCACCATATCAACCGCGGCAACGCTCGAGATGTCCCATATGTGGGCGTGGCTGACATCGATGGTGACCTTGTCCAGCGCTTCCTTGAAATCGAAGGCTTCGGTGAAGTCATCCACAGAAGCAAAAAACAGCTGTCCTTCGATCAGATAGGTTCGCGCAGTTTCATCTTCAGATAAGGTCGATGTGACACGGAAGATCTGCGAGATCTTGTAAGCGAAGAATATTCCTGACAGCAACACGCCAACAAACACGCCAATCGCCAGATTGTGAGTTGCAACGACCACAGTTACGGTGGCCAGCATCACTATTGAGCTGCTTTTCGGATGCTCCTTGAGATCCTTGATCGAAGTCCAATTAAATGTACCCACCGAGACCATGATCATGATCGCAACGAGCGCTGCCATCGGAATCTGTCGCACCCAATCACCTAAAAACACGATCATCAGCAGCAGAAAGCCTCCGGCACATAGTGTGGACAAGCGACCACGGCCACCGGACTTAACATTGATAATCGATTGTCCGATCATCGCGCAACCAGCCATTCCACCAATAAAGCCTGTTGCCGTGTTGGCAATTCCCTGCCCTATACACTCCCGGTTTTTGTTGCTGCGAGTATCGGTGAGCTCGTCCACAATTGATGCGGTCATCAGCGACTCGAGCAACCCCACGGCGGCCACGGCGGCGGAGTATGGCAAAATGATCAAAAGCGTTTCGAGAGTCAGCGGAATATGCGGCAGTAGAAAGATCGGTAAAGAGTCTGGCAGATCGCCCATATCACCCACCGTGCGTAAATCCAGATTCAGCCAGATGGCCAGAGCAGAAAGACCGACGATGCAGACCAGCGGCGAGGGTATGGTTTTGGTTAGCAGTGGAAACAGGTAAATAATCCCCAAACCTGCCACGACCATCACGTAGGTAAGAAACGGCACGTTGATGAGTTCCGGGAGCTGCGCCAGAAAGATCAGAATGGCCAACGCATTGACGAAACCGGTCATCACCGACTTCGACACAAATCGCATGATCGCACCCAGCTTGAGCAGACCCGCGACGATCTGCATCAAACCGGCCAGCACTGTGGCTGCAAGAAGGTATTCAAGGCCATATTCTTTGACCAGAGTCACCATTAATACCGCAGTGGCAGCGGTTGCCGCGGAGATCATGCCGGGTCGGCCGCCGGTGATGGCAACAATGACCGCAATCGAAAAAGATGCGTACAGGCCTACCTTGGGATCAACGCCAGCGATAATGGAAAACGCAATGGCTTCGGGAATGAGCGCCAGCGCAACGACAAGGCCGGCGAGGATGTCACCGCGGATGTTGCCCAGCCATTCGCTGTGCAAGCGGGACCAGAAAATAGTATTCAAATCAGCAGATTCTCTTAGTAGACGGTGATACCCGAGGGAGCAAAGCGCGCTCGCAGCCTGTTGGCAGCAGCAAACCATGAAAGCGGAGGCGGGCGAAGCGGCGCACTATAACGGGGGAACGCCGGATAATCTCTAGAAGGTTGGCGATTGGCGGAATAAATCGGTCACTGAGGGCCGAAATTGGCTAGCCAATGCGATTCATGACCTTATCCGGGGTTAGTTTGCGGAACTTTGTATCAGGTTCGACTAAGCCGAGCGTCAGCAGCCTCTTAGCAAGATTTCCACACGGCCACCCGACGATGCATCCTCAAAGCTTCTATACGAAATGATTAGCCTTCAATAGAATAACTTTGAAGGCTGAAGATCGACCCAAGTGACCTGTTCATCTAACAGGTTGCAGGCTGTTTTTTTGATGTATGACTCTCGTGCGGGACGCTTGTCAGTTCTGATCAGCAATAATTGAGAGGGGAAGATTAATGAGAACATCTAGTTCGCGATGACGGAGGCAACTTCAGCCTCAACTGTTATGGTGCTGAACGCCAGATCTTCGACAACTGGGGACAGGGCAACGGTCAAAGCAACTCCAATACCGGCGGTCGGCTCATCTGCATAATTGCAGCTGACGCACCAGCAAACGACTATAAATATGATGTTGAGGCGGAAGGTTGTGTGCTAAATCCAAGGCTGATTATCCGCTGATCATCTAAGAATCTGGTTGCCATAGGAGATGGGCGAGTGGCTGTCTCCTATAGTGCCGCCCTGGCCACAGGACCGAACCGACTGTATCGCGACCCTATAGACGGACGCGTCTATCACTGATCCAGCCTGAAGAATCTCCGAGCACTGTCCACAAGACTGGCAATGAGCCCGTCTCTTTCTGCATCCATCTGAGCCTGATTACCCAACTCATCACGGTGGGCGTCCGCCAGGCGACGATCTGCCAGAACCGTGGCAAACTCGGTTGCCAACTCCGGATACTCGGTTAACAGAGGTGCGAGGTCATCTTTGGTGATCTCATAAACGACAGACGCTGTAGCTGCACGAACGGTTGCGCTTCGCGGCGCACCAGTCAGCAGAGACAGTTCACCAAAGACGCTACCGGGTCCCATCACACCAACTTTTTCTGCCCCATTTTCGCCTCCAATCAGAACCTCACAAACCCCGCGCTGCACGATGAACAGAGATGAACCGTCGTCACCCTGGCGCACAATATCTTGTGTCTGCGAGAACTGGTGTTCAGTTGCCGCCGCCTGTATCAGCATTCGCTGATCTTGCGGTACCGCAGCAAAGAGCAACACCTGATCGATCCAGGAGGCTGAGTCATTCAGTTCGCTGTCGCGCTCTTCCTGCAGTTGCCCGATGTAGACTTCTTCTTTTCGCCGTGGCACTCGAATTCCGGCAAAGTGCAAATTGCGCAACAGAGCTTCATGCACAAGCTGGCTGACTTCGGCGGCTCGATCAAAATCAGGCAGCCAGAAGCGGAGTTCCCACTCAATGCCATGTTCATTCAGCCCGGTGATGAGCGCTTCTGGCTCCCTGGGGATCCGTTCAGACTCAGGTACTTGAGCAACAGCTTCCAACCAGAGCTCTTTAACCAGCCCAGGGCGAACATCGAACCCGAGAGTGAGCTGCTGGGACTTGCGCCAAAAGGGTTCGGGCTGATCGAAGTTGCGCACCTCCTCCATCGCCAGCTTACTGTTAGGTACAGAGAGCAACAGGTTCTCCCGGGTTACGAGCTTCACGGCCCGCCAGGTCATTTCACGCACCGTACCGACACTGCCGTCATTGAGCTGCACCCAGTCGCCAATTTCAAATGGGCGATCGATGGCCATCATCAATCCATAAAACAGGTCAGCAACCAGCGATCTCACCGCAAAACCGATGACGGCGATCACCATGCCGGATGTCGCCAGCGCTGCCGACGGAGACACGCCGAACTCGGCTACTGCAAGCGAACTGAGGCCGGTGATCCAAATCACACATGCAAGCAGATCACACAGTAACTTCGGCGCCTGACGCCGGGACCGGTTGGCAAAATTCCGTCGCGCGAATACAACACCGAGGCGGGCAAGAAGTAAGGTACCCGACAGCCAGAGCAGGACATTCAGAGCTTTCGCGCCAACCTCTCCAAGCGGCAAATTCAGGTGTCCGGAGTTCTGCCCGGACAGGACCGCCAGCAAGAAGACAAACAGGGCAATTGGGACAGAAAGAGACGACATGCCAGGATCCTAAAGCAATCCCCTAAACGGTTTCATCAGCCAGCCAAAGTCGTTCCGACGAAGCGTGGGAAGTAATGGCCAGCGCAGCCGCGTGATCTTCGATCAGCGGCAATCAGCCCATATCGATCTTACCGCTGAAGTGAGCACCGTCGGCGATGCTTAACCTGACGGTCTTGATATTGCCGGCCACGTTCGCGGTTTTATTGATGGTGACCGACTTGCTGCAGTAGATATCGCCAGTGATGATGCCGTCTACCAGCAAACTCTCGGCGTGAATTTCAGCGTCAACTTTGCCTGTTTCACCGACCGTCAGAAGCTCCCCTTCATGCTGGATGACACCCGATATTTCACCGAGGACAATCAGACTCTCAGACGCCTGCAGTTCACCTTCTATTCGCAGGCCCTCGCCCAACACCGAGGTTGGCTGATCGGCTGTCGGTTTAGATGCGGCCTCCACAGAGGTGGCTTGTGCAGCTTTCGACTTTTTCAGTGCTTCAACCCCCCGCTCTAAAGTTCCATCACCCGCAGCGCCGGGTTTTGCCTCAGCCGAAGATCCAGCGGATGAATCTGTCTGCTGAGTTGATGCAGCGAAGGATCCAGGCGAGGGTGCGGCTGCCGCACTGATACCCAGCGTAGGCTCAACAGTTTGCGTCTCTGGATGGCTCTTTGGCGCTTTGAGCGGTTTGGCGTTGCCCATCGAATCTGCATCCGGTTTCTTCAGAAACTTTGTCATCATGTTTGCCACAGCGACTATCCTTTCGTTTTAGCCGAGTTAGTTTTATCGGCGGATGGGACAGAATCCTTGCGTGATTCTTTCGCGGGTGCTTTTGCTTTATCGAGGCTTTTCGCCGGCGTTTTACGCTCTGGTGATTCTGCAGCACTGCTCTTCTCGCCGGCAGCGATTCGAAACTTCTGCTCCAGAGTACCGCTATCCGAATCCATCTCTACGGATCCGTCAAGACGCGCACCTTCTGAAACACTGAAAACCGGTGCAAATACGGCACCAGTAACGCGACCGCTGGGTTCTATGGATGCCTTCTCGGTGGCATAGATGTTGCCACTGAGATGTCCGGCGATCTTCGCTTCACGGCAGATCAACGATGCATCCACCACCCCGGCTTCCTCAACAATCAACGCATCATCGAGGTCGAGAGTGCCCTCAATGCGGCCTTGCACCTTGAG
Organism: uncultured Pseudomonadales bacterium; assembly: GCA_937921865.1. Classification (GTDB taxonomy): domain Bacteria; phylum Pseudomonadota; class Gammaproteobacteria; order Pseudomonadales; family Azotimanducaceae; genus SZUA-309. The sequence goes on from CAKZWF010000021.1 coordinate 29,360, forward strand.
TGCCTGGGACTTAGCGGTTACCCGACCCTTGATAACAAGTGATGGGCCTATTAAGGATATTCTGGTCGTTTCCATGGTCCTTCCCTCCGTCGCGGAAACGTTGCACACAGCCGACGAATAATCTTGAACAGACGTCAGGCAGCGTTCGATGTGTTATCGCAGGCAGTCTTCCCTGTGCAGCCTACTGTCGAGCGACTCGCTGTTTCTCATGAGGTCATGGTCAGCGATATCTGCCCGCAGCAGAGCAGCAACACACGAAGACTATCGCAACCTCTTACTTAATTGCAGGGTTTTTTTGGGGTAGGCTGAACAGGCTCGGCTCGGGATAGGGCTGAGATCAACAAAACAGACCGTTCACAAAGACGGCAGGCGATGGAGTACGCACTATGGAACTGGGGGCGAAGTTGCGGGAATCCCGCAACCTGTGGCGATATGCGTCAGAATCAACCGATGAGCTTGAAGAGCAGATTGGTGCGTTCTTTGATGCCCAACCCTATGAAATCCATGTAGAAAACATCTCTGGACAAGACCTCTATCGCATGCGGCTGGGTGCCAGAATCCCGAGACGATTCAACCGACTGACCTCAAAAGTCGCTAGAAGCCTGCACGCCGCCCTGGATCTCCTGGTGTCAGAATTTGCGGACCAGAAGCGACTGTCCAAGCGGGCGCAAACACAGTTCCCATTCTCCCCTTCCGACACGGAATTCGAGGAATTTCTGCATAAACACCTGGCCCAGCTTCCCAAAGAAGCCCTCGACGCGATCCGCAGATCACGACCCTATCCGCAAGGGAACAAAACCTTTCACGCCCTGCTTCAGATCAGCCAGACCGCTCCAAGAAAGCTGCTGAAAGCAGGTGCGCACGCCAACGTGGTGCTGGTTCACCAGCAGCAGAAGGATGCCATGGCTGGTCCGGCAACGCTGTCGGCGCCCATCTGGAACGAATATCGGCGGGAAGTCACGATGCTGGCCACGGACCCAAACAGCCAGTTGAGTGGACAGACACAGGTACGTTTCTTTGTTGGATTTCGAGACATTCCCGCGATCAACGACATTCCCATAATAACGGTTCTGAAATATCAGCTGCAGGTAGCAGATACCCTGATCCGCGCTTTCGAAAATTCCTATCAAAGAAGCCGGCCGCCGCTACGTGGCGAACCAAAGTCAGTTGATGACATAGACAGCGTATCCGGCTGAACAGATGTTTCACTGATCGTTTCTGGGCGCTTCTGCTCTGGCTGATCACAGATATTGTATTGAACAAAATCCACTACCCTTCTTTACACAGCCGACTCAGACCTTGGACCAGATCGTTATAGATCATCACGTGGGCGTTAAACGCCCTGCGTGCTGCCGAAATCTGTTCCTCAAGTTCTGTCAGCGTTCGGGCCAGACACGCGAATTCTTCACTGGCCTTGAGGTCCGGGTAGGCTTCTATTCTCACCTCCAGGTTCGCCAGCACATCAATCAACTCGCCCTCTGATCCCGGACTCGATGAACTGCCAACAGCCCGCATCGCTCGGCTTCCCGCTTGTGCAACTCTGGTCAGTGTTTCCTGCTCATGTGTCGCAGGCTATTGGCGTGACAGGGATCGAGAGCCTATGATCTCGACTTGGATTTAGGCCAAAGGATTGCGCGGATGAAGCAGGTTAACCTACCCCGATCAATTGCCGTAGCAATCGTACTGCTCGCAGGATTGCCAGCTGCCGCCGACGTCACCATCGAGGAGCGGATGTCGGTGGAGTCAAACGGTCCTTTATCGATCGCAGACATTTCCGGCACCACACGCACCAGCATTGCCGGCGACCGGGCGCGCACTCAAAGCAGCACGAAGATGAAATCGAAGATGCTGCGCATGTTCAGCCCAGGAGAGACAGCTGAAATCGTGCGGCTGGATCTCGGCAAGATCTACTATCTCAATCTCAAAAAGAAGACCTATACAGAGGTGACATTCGAAGAGCAACGGGCCCAGATCCAACAGGGACTTGAGCAGTTAGATGAGGCGCAAACCTCCTCCCCTGGTGTTGCTGAAAGCGAAAACAGCGCCTGTGAATGGTCTCCACCGGAAACAACGGTTGAGCTGACCGGTGACACAGAGACGATTGCCGGCTATGCAACCGAACACAAGGTGGTAAAAACAACTCAATCCTGTATCGAACCAGACACAGCGCAGGCTTGTGATTACGAACTTACGCTGGACCAGTGGCTCACCAGCGATTTTTCGGCTTCTTCGGAACTGGCAGATTACTTCGAAAAATACGCGAGTGCGCTGGGACTCAGCGCTTATGGTTCACAGGATTTTACCCAACGGGTGCAGACCATGTTTGGAGGCTATGAGTCTCTCTGGTCGCAAACGGTCGCCGAAATGGCACTCTCGGAGGCCTATCCTCTGCGCACCAGGATTTCCGTAGCCATCGGCGGTCCCACCTGCGCTATGACTGACGTTGCAGCGCCCGAGACACCCGGTGCAGGAGAAACAATGGGCAGCATGATTGGTGGCAAGCTTGGCGGAATGTTTGGTCGAAAGCGCGACGAGGCAGCGAAGCAGGCCGAAGCCCCATCACCCGAGTCTGCTGGCGGACTGACACCAATGATGTCAATCACCTCTGAGTTAGTTTCAATCACCGAAACGACCGTAGATCCTGCGGAATTCGAAGTCCCGGTCAAATTCAAACCAGCGCGTAACTGACGGATTTTATCCCGAGGGGTACCGGCGGGTCACTGCTACCGGCAAGCAGATTCTTTTAGCCGTCGACGGCAGTTACACCGTAGCCGCTACCCCGGTGAGTTCCTTATGACGGTGAAACAAACCGAAGTCGTGAAGCACCATGTAGAACGCAGGGATGACAAATATCACCAGCAAGGTCGCAGTACTCAAACCAAATGCCAGACTGATGGCGAGCGGTATGACCACCTTGGCCTGCAGACTCGTCTCCAGCAGCAACGGCAGCAATCCAGCGACAGTAGTGACGCTGGTCAGCAGAATCGCCCTGAAACGATCTCGTGCTGCCTGCACAACGGCCACCTCCAGCTCTTGGCCTTGCGCGAGGCGTTTCTCCACAAACGTCACCAGTAGAATCGAATCGTTGACGACGATACCCGCCAGACTGATGAATCCGAGGATCGACGGCATCGTCAGGTTATAGCCAAACAGCAGGTGTCCAAAAATCACGCCAATTAGTGAAAGTGGAATGATGGATACCACAACAAGAGGCTCGACGTAGCTCCGAAACTGCAGAGCCAGTAGCAGAAACATGCCGAGGAATCCAAGCAGAAACCCCTGACGCATCGAACCGATCGTTTCCCCAGCGCGTTCTGCTTCGCCCTGGATGTCGAGCTGGACGCCTGGGTGCGCATCCAGCCAGTCAGGTATATATTCGCGGGAGAGATCCCGTAGAACCGCTGCAGACGTCGTCACGCCGGCGTCAATCAAGCCCTCTATTGTCACGGTATTGCGACCATCAACGCGATTGAGACGCGCATAGCCTCTCGATCCTATGGTGTCAGCAACAGCAGACAGCGGTACCCGCTGACCCTGTGCGCTATGCAGCATGAACGTATCGAGGGTGTTGAAATGTTTACGTGCCTCATCATCGAGCAGCACCAGCACCTCATAATTTTCCCGACCTACCTGCACTTCCTGCACGATCATGCCATTGAATGCTGCCCTCAGTTGTTCGGCAACCAGACCGCTGGTAACGCCGAGTTCCTGAGCGCCAGGTTTAAGCCGGAACTGCAGCTCCGGTTTTCCCGGTCTGAGATCCACCGAGAGGTCGTACACTCCATCATAGCGGGCCAGCCACTCGTGCAGATCCTGCGCCGCTGCGTTCGCCTGAAGGAGATCGTCAGCCGTTATTCGCAGCTCGATCGGCTTTCCCTGGGGACCGATCAGCGGATCGACGAACTTCAGAAATACCACATCCGGCAGCACGCCGACTTCTTCTCGCCACTGCGCTCTGATTTCATTTGATGTGTGACTGCGGATTTCCGGGCTCAGCAGGTCGACCACGATTGTTGCAACGTGATCGCCGGTCTCGTGGGCATCAGTGTTTCGTCCGTAGTGCACGGCAATGTGTCGAACCAGTGATTGTTCGCCGGGCTGCTCAGGTGTGAGGCGGAGGTTGACCCGATCAAGAGCCTGAAGTATCTGGTCTACAGTTTGTTCTGTACGTTCAATCGGCGTGCCTGACGGCATCAGGATCCGCGCCTCGACAGACTCGTTGTCGAGCTCGGGCAGTGGCATGAATCCAATCACGCCACTGGTAAGCAGACTGATGCAAAGCAGCAGCAATGCCAGTAATCCTCCGAGACCGAAATAACGCCAGCGTACAAATATTGCGACCCCTGCGATGCATCGATCTCGAAAGCGAGTCAGCTTATCGTCGACCCAGCGTTGCGCCACGTTGCGAGACTGATCGAAGGTTGCATGTTTCAGGTGGGACGGCAGGATAAAGAACGCTTCGATCAGGCTGACCGACAGTGTAATCAGCATGATCACCGGAACAGCCTTCAGCATGGTGCCGAGTTCGCCTTTAAGGAATGCCAGCGGCAGGAAGATCGCCAGCGTAGTGGCAAATGACGCGGACACGCCAGGCAACACTTCCAGGGTGCCATCTACAGCTGCGTTCAGCGGGTCTTTACCGCGTTCCCGATGCGCGACAATGTTTTCAGAGACGACAATCGCGTCGTCGACGATGATGCCGATCACGATCAGCAGTGCCACCAGAGTCATCATGTCGAACTGATAACCCAACACGTTCATCAGGAAGAACGCCCCCGCAAAGGACACCGGCAAACCCATTCCCACCCAGAACGCGTGCTTGGCAGAAAAGAACAGCCACAACACCAGCATCACCAGGACCAGTCCCTGCACGCCGTTCTTGACCAGCATGCCCAGGCGATCTTTGACCAGAGAGGCTACATCCTGAGTCAGCGTGAGCTCAACACCAGGCACGCGTTGGCGTTCCGCGATCACAAGCGCCTCCACCACTCTGAGCACATCCAGGGCATCATCGGTGCGGTTTTTTGCCACTGTGAGAATGGCGGCAGGCGCTCCATCGAAGGTCGATCGCTGGTTCGGGAACTCGAAGGTATCGGTGATTATCGCAATGTCCCCCAGACGGAAATCCTGACCACCTCTGGGAGATCTCAATTTCAGCTCGGCAAGCGCAATCGGACTGGTGCGTTCATCTTCTACGCGCAGAGTCACTCTGCCATCTTCCGTGACCAGATCACCTGCAGGTGTATCAAGATTCAAGGCTCGCAACAGCTGCGCGATATCGCTCACGGCCAGCCCCAATCCTCGCAGTGCAAGCGCATCAAGCTCAACGCGCAGCTGCCGGTCGGTAAAGCCCTGCACCTCGATGCGACTGACGCCTTCGAGGTGCTGCAGGCGTAGCTTCAGATCCTCAGCATAGTCTTTCAGCTTAAAACGCGGGACATCGCCATACACCGCAATGGATACAACAGGATCTGTTGTACCCAGCAGTCGTATGATCGGTGGTTCACTCTGCGGCGGCAGGTCGTCGATTGCGTCGATTTCGGTACGGATGTCAGCAAGCAGCCGATCGATGACAACACCTTCGCGTCCTTCAACACTCAGGGTAGCCAGATTGTCTCGCGACTCGCACTGGTATTCGTGAACCTGATCAACCTGATCGATTGCACTCTCCAGGCGATAGCAGATGGCTTGATCAACTTCACCTGCGGACGCACCCGGATAGGCAACGGTGACCTGCACCTTATCAAGCGGCAGCTGTGGAAAAGTGCTCCGAACAATTTTGCCGACAGACACCACGCCGAGCACAAGCAACAGGATCATCAACAGATTGGCTGCGGTTGGGTGCGCAACAAAACGTCCGATCATAGCGACGCAGTCTCTTCGACGGCGATTGGTGAGACCAGCATGCCTTCCGCAGGGAACAGCAGATCGGACAGAATCAGTCGATCGCCAGTCTGGAGACCTTCCGACAGAACGATCTGATCCGCTTCGGCGAATGCCATAGTGACCCGACGGCGCCGCAACCGGTTGTCCTCGTCGACAATCAACACCTCACCCGCATGCCAGGCCAGTCTTGGAATCACAATGTGATCGTCAAGCAGCGGACCTGCGATTTCGACCTCGACATAGAGGTTTGCCGCCGGTGCGAAATCTGCTGCATCGAGATCGACCTCGACGTAAACCTGAGCGCTGCGGTTGTGCGCATTGAGGCCAGTATCAATCCGGCTCACGTGTCCGTCCCAGTAAAGCTCACCGCTCGACGTTCGGTAACGGATCTGAGCACTAAGCGCATCTCCCGGTCGCGCCATCGTTACGGGATTCGCCATGACCAATGGAAAGCGCGCCAGCAGATGTTCGTAAGGCACCTCAACCAGGAGCTCCATGCTCCGGGTGCTGTGGGCTCCCAGCATGCTGCGACCGGCAGGCACATACTGGCCAATCTCGGCGTCCAGCTCAGTGATCCGGCCGTCGAATGGCATGGTGAATACGGTGCGATTAAGGTCTTCTTCGGCCTTACCGAGCTCGGCTTGCGCTTCTGCGACGCGCGCCGCGGCTGCGCGCTGTTGAGCCGGCAGCAGATTCGCCTCCGTCTGCAGGTTCTGCAGAGTCTGTTTCTGCCGCAGCAGCTCCCGTTCTTCCGCATCAAGCTGCAGCTTGGAAATGTGACCTTTGGCCGACAGCTCCAGATTCCGAGCGTAGCGGGTTTCAGCGATAGCGAGCGATCGAGTCTCTATTTCGATGGCTTTAGCCAGGTCTTCGATGCGGCTGCGGACTTCCGCCTGGGCAGCCAGCGCGGTGCTCAGCTGCGCGCCAGCTCTGGATTGCGCGACTTCGTAGTCGAGGGGTTCGATTTCAATCAATCGAGTACCATCGCTGAAGGTCGCCCCGATATCCAGATCCGGATGACGCCAGGCGATCTTGCCTGCGAGCTGGGCGATCGCCTGCCAACGGTGACGAGATTGAATTTCACCGAAGCCGGTCAGCTTCGGAGTAAATGGCGATTCTGAGTTGACGATCATCACGCGGACGGGCGTTGCCAGCTCAGCCTGTGAAGAGCGCTGCGCGCCGGGTGCAGCAATAATGGTCGCGATCAGAACAAGCACACCCACAAGCAACGGCGGGAAGAACCACCATCTGGCAGGCTGCAGCTCACGCAGACGCCTGGACATGCTTTCGCCAATGTTTGTCTTGCGGTTCATGATCAGCTGCTCTCCACGTCCGGATCCGTGAGCTGCAGTGCGCTGAGCACGAGCTGCTGCACCTGATGTGTGATGTTGTCGATTCTCTCCGGCGTATAGCTGTCCCAATTCATACGGGCAAAAAGTACCGGACGGGCAACATGAAAAATCATGATCTGACCCATCAGCGCATGGGCACGCAGAATTGTTGTTTCATCCTGTGGATCACTGCCTTCCACCATAGCCACCAGCTCGCAGAAGAGTTCATGCAGCCGCCGCGGCAGGGCTTCGTAGAACGTCTCGAAGTAAGGGCCCGGAATCAGGAACTCACGCATGACCAAAGGCATGAAGTGAGGTATGTCTTCGCTACCCAGAAAGAACTTGAGCAGATTGTCGATGAGCTGCTTGATCAGCCGTGCCTGCAGTGCAGGATCGTCACCGGCGAGACTGCGCGCCTGAGTGAGTGCCGCCATCGCAAACTCGATACGTGGTTTGACCTGTTCCGTGACGTAAACAATGGCGGCCCGATAAAGCTCCTTTTTACCGCCGAAGTGATACTTGATACTGGAAACGTTGGTGCCCGCGCGTTCGCTCAGCGCCCGGGTGCTGACAGCTGCATATCCATTGCGACCGAATAGCTCGATGGCGGCGAGTATCAACGGAATTTCGGCAGAGCGGGAGGTGGGAGCGTTGGCATTCATCAGTTCATTCTCGCGATGACCTGAAGCCAATCTAAATCAATAGGACGATTTATTCAATCATACGTTTGATTTATATAAATAACGTTACTTTTCATGCACTTAATTAGTCCCTAATTAGCTATGGCCAATAACTGGGGTCGAACCGAGGTTTCACAAACGATCCCGAAAACTCCGGTTCGACCCCGGTTTTTCGGTTTTTTCTCGCGGTGCAATAGTCAACGTCCGACCGGGAGCGACCATTCGCAAGTCAGGCGATCGCTAGCGCTTCAGAGCCGCCTCAAGGGCCGCCTCAAGGGCCGCCACCTGGGTCTCAGTGACCGGCTGAAATTTGCCGAGGCTGCACGTCATGCCGGTACCCCAGCGGTTCCCCCAAGACCAGGGCCAACGTCTGTACCAGGGCCAGTCGAACCAATCGCCGGGCTGAAAGGAATCCATGTCGCAGATACGTCCATAGCTGTAGATCGATTTTACCCGCAGCACCGTAGCGAATCGTAAGTCGGGGCAGCGCATGCGCAGGGTATTGAGCCAGAGCTTCCCGCGCCGACCCTCGAACAAAATCCGTTGATCGTCGAGTACCCGGAAGTCCCGGTACTCGCTACCAGCCAGGCAGCGCTTCGTTTGTCCGTACTCCGACGCATCGAGCGGCTGGCTGAGAATGGATTCGACTTCTTCTGCGGTAGCTCGGGCGCGTTCCTGGGCTTCCGGTGAGGTCGCGCAGCCCGCGCAGGCCAACATGAGGGCCAGGGCCACGCAGACGAAAAGACCATTGATTTTCATCGTTACTCAATCTTCCGTCGTGGATTTATCAAGCTCATCAATCTCGGCTTCGTCCATCCCTGCCCATCAAACACCATGAATTATTGAAGTCGAACCGACCGTCCAGAAAATTCCGCTTCAACCACGCTTGCCTGTAGACCCGAATGTGCGAACCGAACATCTACTGATTCTCAATCGCTATATGACATTCGGATTCATACAGCCCTGTTCTGACCAACAGTGGACAGTTGAAACACCTATGTTTCGCTCAGCTCCTACTTAAAACGAGACGTGGCGTTTTCGAAGGCGTCGGAGATGCCGTCCCACGCCTTTTCGACGCCGACCTTGATATCGTCCCAGGCTTCATCGCCAGCGTCTGCGATCTCTTTGATCTTGGCCTCAGCGTCGTCACGCTGCGCACGCATCTCGTCGAGATGCTTTTGATATCTGATCTTGGCGTCAGCTTCGGCTTCGTCGACCTTGGCCTGCATCTTGTCGATTTCTGCATTCCATCGATTTAATTTGGCCCGAATTTTGTCGACATAGTTTTCTCTATTAGACATTTAATTAGACTCCTTTTGTCCACGAACCAGTGCGGATATCCGTTCACGCTAGCGGGCCCTGGAGAGACACGGCACTCGGAGAAGTACGTAGCATTGACGTCGACCGGTCGAGCATGGCCATCGACTATGGCGGCCACCAGCGAGTCTATCGGCGCTCGGGTCTTACTCGTCACTGGCACGGAATCATCAAGGGATCGCACTATCTGCCGCTCGAACGTCAACAGCACACCGGTAACCGACATCAGCAGGATGACAAGCCCGGCGACCACCCCCGCGGACAGATGCATCCAGAAAACGATCTGGCGAAATTTTTTCAAAATCTTAGCTCAGTCGCATTAACAGAGAGGTATCCAAAACTGGGGTCGTAAAACTGGGGTCGAACCGAAGTTTTCGGGTCCGTTCGGGAAACTTCGGTTCGACCCCAGTTTTGCGACCCCGATTTTTTAGTCGAGTTCTTTTCGCAGGGCTTTAAGATCGTTGAACAACCTGATGAAATTCTCGCCGCTATCATCGAGCGAATAAAATTTCATAACCTCCTCGTCTCGCTCCAACGGTCGCTCAGCACCAAACTCGTTAGATTTTCGCAGTGAAGCTCTGGCTTCCTCAAGCCAGCCTTCCCGAAGCTGGACACCGGCAAGGTAGCGAAGAGAAAACTGACTCTCGCCACCATACCTTTGTATCGCTTCTACCAGAGCGCGTTCGGCATTGACCCAGTCGCCTTTGTGTATGTAAGCCTCACTCAACATAACGTTGTACATTCCTAGTTGTGGAGCATTCGGAGTAAGACGAATCGCCTTTTTTCAGGTGGGGAATTACTTCCGCGGGATAGCCATTGTGAATCAAGATATCTCCGCAGTACGCTAAACCTTCCGCATAGCTCGGACTCACCTGGGGGACCCGCGCAGCAACAGGCAATGCTTCCTGGGGTTGACCAGTCCACAGAAGAGTATTAGCCAGGGAGGCAAGTACCTTCGGATCATTTGGTCCAAGTTTTTGCGCAGTGCGGGCCGCCGCGTTTGCTTCGGCTAAAGCGCGGTTGTCTTTGAGTGGTTCGTTAGTAAAAGAGATCGTGTACATCGCAAGCGATCGAGCCAACACCGCTTAGGCCAATGCGCAACTCGGATCGAGTTTGATTGCCTGACAAGCCCTGTTGATGTCCGCTTGGCCGAAACTTGCCGTGTTGAGATTCACATCTGCTAGCGAAGTCAACGCCCAGGCCGAAAGACTGCCCGTTCTTGACTGATCGATGTTCATATATTCTGTTCGAAATACAGCATCTCCGACAGCCGCAGCAATTCCCAGACTGACTTCGTCTTGCAGTTCAAAAAAGCTGCTGATTGGTCTGTCGAATTTTTCCGCCCAGACATGGGAAACCGTTGCGGCGTCTATGACCTGAAGCGTTACCCGAATTCTTTCCCCCGACAGGTCTGATGCTGCCTTCTACAACGTAGTCCGCATGCAGGTCACTGCCAATGTCCCGGATATACGGATTGGTGTTCTTGTATTTGAAGGTAGAGTTTCTGGCGACAACTTCTACGCCAGGAGACTGGGCGAGCATGGTAATGATGTCTTCGGTCATCCCGTCGGCGAGGTATTCGTTCTCTTCGCTACTGAACAGGTTGGTTAAGGGTAGAATCGCACCTACTGGATTCGAACGTCGAGATGTTGCCGCTTTTTTCCGATTTTCAGCTTGTTCAGAACTGGTCACATGTGTGTCGGTATTGACTCCCCAGTTCTGGTAGGCCAATCCGGAGATGACCAGAGCAATCCCGACGGAGAACGTCGCAATGACCGTGTTCGTGATACCGCTCAGGTTTGCGCGATTGACCAGCCAACTGCAAATCAACGCAACCGGAAAACCCGCCAACACGATGGTCAGTAAAACTCGCATGATCCACGTTGGTGCTTCAAATGCTTCCAGGCTGATGTCTGCAAACTGAATCACGTCACCCGCCACACGCGAAACTATAAAGGCTATCAGGACAGTTCCGTTGCGGCCCCGGGCAACAAAGCCACAAGCAGACCCCGCATCGGCGCGATGATCGGCAGAGTCAGTCCGTGACCGGTGAGAAACTCTGCTGAGCAGGTAAAACCCTCATCCGTCAGCCAGGGCGGCTGAACTTTCGCACCCCGGCGAAACGCCGGATCTACAAGCGGCGCAGAAACCGTAAGATCACCGTGCAGATGAGGAATCCGCAAGGGCCCGGGCACGTTCTGACTGCGCGGCTGACGCTGTAAAAGGAAAATCAGCGCGCGGTCGCGTTCAGCGCTGAACACACCGAGAGCCGAAAGCCCGGGGTCCGGATGGTCGAGGCAGAGCATATGGCCATGATGCAGCCAGTGCCGGTGCTGACGATGCAGGGCGATGTAGTCGGCGACGATGTGTGCGTCTTTCTCAGACAGGGTGGTTGGATCCAACTCCATACCCATCGAGGCGAGCACCGACATGGACGCGCGGGCGTGCATGCTCCAGCGCCGGCCAGTCTGGTGACTGGTTTCCGGACCAATGTGACAACCCATTACCTCAGGAGGTGCGAACAGGCTGTACGCCGCCATCATCGGCGTGCGGATGTCCGGGTCGTGCGCATCCGACAGCCAGACCCGATTACACCAGGCCAGCGCGCCGAGGTCGGCACGTCCGCCGCCGGACGCGCAGGCTTCGATTTCGAGAGCCTGCCGGCTGTTGCGCACTGACTCAATCAATCGGGTTGCCATGGGTGCCAGCCGTTTACCGGCGGCCTGCGGCAGGTCCCGGTTCATGTCCCACTTCACCGACGCGATGCGCTCGTCCGCCAGGATATCGGTGAGCGTGTTCTGGAGATGATTGAAGCAGTCCGTGTTAGTGAGATCGAGTCCGTACTGATTGCGGCCCAGCGGTTGGTCCGACTCACCGAGGATCCAGTCCGGGTGTGTCTCGAACAAAGCGCTGTCTGCATTGACCATCTCAGGTTCGAACCAGAGCCCGAACTCCAGACCCTGGGCCTGCACGTGATCAATCAGGCCGCCGAGCCCCTCAGGGTAAACCTCCGCGCGCGGCATCCAGTCGCCCAGGCCCCGGGTGTCGTCGGTCCGTCGTCCGAACCAGCCGTCATCGAGCACAAATCGCTCAAAGCCCAGGTCAGCCGCCACATCGGCCATCTCCTTCAGGTGTGACTCGGACTGATCGAAGTAGACGCCCTCCCAGGTGTTAAGCTGAACCTTTCCTTGCGTCGCAGCACCAGAGCGTTGTCGAAGCTCACGAACGCCGTCCTGGAATGCCATTCGAATACCGTTCATACCTTTGTCAGACCAACCGATATAGAGCGGCGGCGTCTGAAACCGCCCATCGTCAAGTTCAGTAAGTTCGTCAGGATCCAGATGGAACACCGCTCTGAAGCCACTGTCCCGCGTCGTCTCTACGGTGAGCTCATAGTTGCCCCACCAGCCAAGATGGACGCCGAGCAATTCTCCGGTGTCCGCCGTAAACCCCCTGCTTCCAGCCACAAGCCCCGGAAAGGCGTCGTGGGCCGTCCGTGAACCGGCCCGACTGATTCGGCTGAGCCCACCCGATAGTGGCACCTGCTGCATTGTCATTTCGCCGGCCCAGCGACCGCCAAAACAAAGCGCTTCCATCGCGGTGGCGGGTAGTGGCACCCCGAGCGCAATACGGCCCGCGGTACGAGACGCGGGCCGTTTTCCGGTCAGCCGGAACTCAAACAATCCACCGGACACAACAGAAACGCTGAATTCTGCTTCATAGCCATCGGCATGTTCGAAGGCGACCGAGATACCATCGGCGTCAGCCGCACGAATGCGGGTACTCCAGGCTCTGCCAGTTCCCGGCCCATCCCGCCAGCCAGGTGCACCGGTCCAGCCCGCTGCCGGATCCGGCAGCAGCGGTGCGAGGGTGGCAGTTTCTATCAGGTTTCCCGTCTGTGAACGGCTGAACCCGGAACCAGACGGCGCACTGCCGAGCCAGGCGCCCAGATGCGCGATCCCTGGAGGCTCATCATCTCCAGCCAGCAGCACACATTCCGCACCGCCCGCGCGCACTCGATACAGGTGTTTGTCGTTATCAGCCATCCTGGAACTCCTGGGTGCGTTCGAGAAAGGCGCTGTCGCTGCGATAGGACATCGTGCAATTTCGCCGAATCCGCGTTTTAATCTATCAGTTGCCTTCGAGCATATCCTATGCCAAAAGATCAAATTCGACAGAGTCTGAAAGCTCTACATGAAGAACTCGCAAGCGTTGATCATCTGGACGCTGAATTGAATGACCTGCTTCGAGCCGTTGACTCAGACATTCATTCGCTTCTGGAAGAACCTACACCATCGTCAGATCAAACCAGCCAGCTCATGCTGCGACTGGAAGCCCTTGGTGCTGACTTTGCCGCCCGTCACCCAACCACAGAGCGACTGTTTCAGGAACTGATCGCGATGCTTGGCCGGTTAGGCATCTAGCTACCTCGCGTCTCGGTGCTGCCGGGGTAGAAGTCAGACGTGTCGTCTGGAGAAAGTGGTGAGATGCACTCCTGATCAGCGCATTACCTCAGTGGGGGCAAGTAACGGCGCTGCATCCAGTTCGTCAGCATCCATCATCATGGCCAATCGCTCCAGCGAGGCAATGATCTGATGCTGCTCCCATTTTTTCAGCGCACCGAAGCGCTCGATAAAACTCTCCTGCAACGGCTGTGGAGCGGTCTTTAACAGCGCTTTACCCGCTGCCGTCAGACTGATATTGACGCGGCGCTTGTCTTTTTCACTCCTCGCTCGGTTGACCAGACCGTGGTCTTCCAGCCGGTTCAGGATATTGGTGACTGTTGCCTGGCTCAAACTGACGCTTCGCGCAATATCCGATGCCACTGGCGCACTTAATGATTGGATGGCACGCATCACAACCAGTTGTGGCGTGGTTAATCCAGTCGCTTTACCGAGTTGCCGGGAATGCAGGTCTGTTGCTCTGATGATTCTGCGCAGAGACACAAGTACTTGATCGTGGAGTTCACTCATGGCGTGCATTCTCCACGAAGATTAAGCCTGAAGGTAGACCTCACTCGTGCGCCTGCTCAGAACCCGCTGCTGCCCACAGACTCAGCCGTTTATCACCCGCAGCGAACTGTCCGGCTGCTCCCAGGGTAAATGAGGATCTTCTAAGATCACCAGATTGTTACGATTCACAAGCCTGGATTCACACTGGTAACCCATTATCGAACTCGCAGACAGCACCAGAGATTTCGACTTTCAGCGCCTGCATGGCATGGGGGAAACCCTGCACAACACGCTGCTTGAAGAAGAAGGCGTTCGCTGCCGGATTTCTGCAGATGTTGTAGGCGCTATGGACGAACTGGAGCTCGGCAACCCGCGGCAATTGAGCACAGATATCGGTCCAACCATTTCGGCTGCCGCCCAGCATCAGATCCAAAGCTATGTGGATGTCGCGCGCAATCACGGGCGGCTCCTCAAGCAATTCGGCAAACCCGCAGAAGGCTATTTTATCGGACCGGCTGTTATCGAAGTGAAAGGCATCGAAGACCGGGGGACCACACTACCTGCAGCGCTTTTTCAAAACGCAGCGGTCGGTACGCTCAAACCTACCGGTATCAGACCTCAGCCCCACGCCGTCTGAAGTGGTCCAGCAAGCCATATCTGCTCTAGACTGGCATGGGCTCCGCAAACTGGAGGAGCGCAAATGCCCGAGCCTACCGGTGAGTCTAATCGGCTTGCACTGTGGCACCGTGTTATGCCTGGGCCCAACCGTTGCTGGTGCGATCGCCCAGACCGGTGCTGCTCGACAGGCATTAGTTGCACGACCCGGCAAGATTATTCCGCTGGTCACCAGTGAAGACCTGGAGTCGTACTGCCTGCTGGAACGCCACACCTGTATCGACACCACAGCAGCCGGAGGTAATGCGTCGCTGCTGGCATCGGTTGAGGATTAGGGTTGGTGAAACGACCATCATCTGCCGGGCGATGGCGGCTGCCGGGACAAGAAAATTTCGGAAAGAAGACTGACGCTTCTCGCTCAACTGGCAAACGTGCGTCAGCACTCAGCTACTACTGCTCAAATCTGCTAGTTTTACATCGAGTCTGTAGCCCGATTCGATAGTCCGGGCTCGCGAGCGCTGAGCAAGGAATCTCATGTCCAAGCCATACGGACTAGCAACCGTTTTCGCCATCATTGGCGCGTTCCTGGGGATGTTCAACAACGCCCCGCTGCTCTACGCGGCAGCAGGATTCATACTCGTTCTCGTCATTACCAGCCAGCGTAGAATCACAGAACTGGCCGCTGAACTTGCCGAGCTTCGCCAGGGGACCTCGCCGTCGAAACAGGCTGATCTTGCCGCGACGCAAACACCCCCAACAGAAGACCTCGATGTCTCAACAACCAAAGCCAGCGTCCCACAGGATTCGACCGAGCCAGATACTGCTCCGCCCACAGCGCTATCTGCACCGTCACCATCCTCCCCGAAAGAATCAGTTGCCCCAAGCCCCGAGGAAACCAACACTGCCACGCCAGCATCGGCCGCGTGGTCGGCACAGCAGGATGCCCCTGCGCCGCAATGGCTCGACAACATCGGCAATCTGATCCGCAGCGTCATCGGCTGGTTTACCAGCGGCAACATGTTCATGCGGGTGGGTATTGGTCTGCTGTTCCTGGGCGTTGGTTTCCTGATCAACTATGCAGCCGGGTTAGGAATCGTCACGGTCGAGATGCGCATGATCGCGATCGCGCTTGGTGGCATTGCCGGATTGGCGGTTGGTCAGCGCCTGCTGAAAAAGCGCAGGGACTACGCGCTCATGCTGCAGGGAGCCGCGATCGGTGTTCTCTATCTCGACATATTCGGCGCCTATTCGCTCTACGAGCTTATCCCCAGCACGTTTGCATTTGCGCTACTGTTTGCGGTCAGCGCCTTGGCGGCGACTCTGGCGATTCTGCAGAACGCCGCACCCCTGGCATACGCGGGGTTCGCCGGAGGATTTCTCGCACCGATTCTGGCCTCATCCGGCAGCGACAACCATGTGGGCCTGTTCAGCTACTACGTGGTGCTGAATATTGCTCTGCTGACCATCGCCTGGTTCAAGTCCTGGCGACCGCTGAATTTGCTCGGTTTCTACTTCACCTTCGGAGTTGCCGCGCTGTGGGGGTTGGACAGCTACACGCCAGAAAAATACCCATCGACCCAGCCGTTCCTGGTCGTCTTCTTTGTCATCTACGCCTGCATTCCGATTCTGTATGCGCGACGTCAACCCATCAATCTGAAAGGCTATGTCGACGGCTCACTGCTCTTTGGCACCTCGGTTATCGCCTTCGGGATGCAACTGGTGCTGGTGACTCACTTTGAGTATGGCGCAGCCTGGTCGGCTTTCTTTTTCGGCGCATTCTACGTTGCTGTGGCTGCGATATTGTGGCGACGCAGGGCCAAAGAACGCCTCCTGGTGGAGGCATTTCTGGCGCTGGGCGTGGTATTCGCCACGCTGGTTATTCCGTTCGCGCTGGGTGCGTCTGATACCGCAGGCGCCTGGGCGCTGGAAGGCGCTGGTTTGATCTGGATCGGCATGCGTCAGCAGCGCGCGCTCGCAAGAGCGGCCGGCATCCTGCTGCAACTCGGCGCCGCTGTGTTCTGGCTGGATCATCTGCCAGACAGCAACACTGACATGTTCGTGAACTCAAGCTACCTCTCCGGGATCATGCTTGCCGCCGCCGGATTCTTTTCCGCCCGACTCTATCGCCAGACCCCGACGAAACTGGAAGCGCTGCTTGAGCCAGCCTTTATTACCTGGTTCGTCGTCTGGTGGTTTGGTATCGGCACGCGGGAAATTGTGCTGTTCATTCATGAAAATTACCTGGCCAACTGGCTGGTCGGCTATTCGGCACTGTCTGCAGTTGCGATCGCAGTGATCTCCAGACGCTGGGATTGGTCGCGGATGCAAATGACCGCATTGCTGGTGCCATTCATCTATGTGCTCGCTGGCATTCAACACGCGGTCGATGCAGAAGGGCCACTGCATGAATTCTGGGGCTGGCTGGTCTGGCCAGTGGGGATACTTTGCTACTACTGGCTACTGAAAAAATCCGAAGATCGGGTGGCGGAAACATTGATCGGCTGGGGCCACCTCGGGATCGGTCTGCTGTTTCTCGCCGTGTTGCAGTGGGAACTGTTGTGGTTGGTTGAAGAAGTATTGGATTTGCCTCTGACCTGGTGTTTCGCGGCCATGGCGACGTTGAACATTGCCGCTTTACAGCTGATTCACCGCGCCAGCTTCTGGCCGGTCGTCGATTGGCCTCGAGTCTATATAGGCGGCATAGCCGCAGTGATCGGCGTCTGTCTGGCCCTGATGATACTGGCCAGTTTTGGCAGTTCAGGTGACGCGCCGCCCCTGCCCTGGCTACCGGTGTTAAATCCACTCGACGCAGTCGCGCTGATTGGCGTGCTGTGCCTGACTACCCTGTGGCTGGATCTGGCCAAGCTCTTTGCGGTGTTCGAACAACGGCTCAACACCATAATCGGCTGGATCTGCCTGGGTGCAGGAGTGTTTGTCTGGCTGAATGTCACCCTGTTCCGAATACTCCATCATTGGGCCGGTCTCCCTTACGATCTCGATGGCATGCTGGCATCTTCTATCGCCCAGACTTCGCTGACCATGCTCTGGGTTGTCATCGGAATGCTGGTAGTCATTGTCGCCAGCCGTCGCGAAATGCGGAACTTCTGGCTCGTTGGCGGCGCCCTGCTGGTTATAGTTGTCGCAAAACTGTTCCTGGAGGATCTGGCCAATACTGGTAGTCTGGAGCGAATCATTTCTTTCCTCGGAGTTGGTGCAGTGCTGATTCTCATCGGCTATTTCTCACCGTTACCACCGCAAAAAGCGGGTCAGGAATGATCTTACGCCTCGGTTGTGTGGTCGCTGGGTTCTGGCTTGGTCTGGCTGCCGCTGTTGCGCAAACGGGCGGTCAGACGAATCACCAGATCAAGGGAGACCAGGCAAACGAACAACGGCTGGCGAGATTCGACTATGTCGCCCCGGTGCTCGAAGGCCAGGATGCCGTTCGCAAAATTGAGCTGACTTATGAGGTGCTGCAACGGCTGCAGCGGCGAGACCGACGGGACATTCAGGTTTTCAATGCTGCCGGGCAAGCGGTACCCAGCAGAGTTTTCAAACCGTTCGGCCAGCCCAGCACCCAAACCCAACGTTGGGCACTATCGTATTTTCCGGTGACAAGACAGATCGAAGACGGTAAGACGCGCTACAGTTTCGAGTTTTCCAACAACGATGACATTACCTCCATCAATCTGAGTCCACCCGACACGGCGTCTGCACAGGTAAGCGATTACATTGTTCATCTTGACCGCGAACACACCAGATCCCTTGGCAGCCTGGCTGGCCTGCAGTTCGACTGGGAGACAACAGACCAGAATCTTCTGCTGCCGCTCCGTGTCGAAGGCAGCGACGATCTGCAAAGCTGGGAAGTCCTGAATGATGACGCAGTACTTTCGGACCTCAAACACGACGGCGTTGCGCTGATCAGGAACAGTATCGATCTGAGCTCCTACAACGGCGACTACCTGCGCATAACCTGGCCTGCTCTCGAAGCGCAATTCGTCCTGACAGGCATTACCGGCAAGTTCGTCAGCCCCAAGCCGAGGGCGCCATGGCGACAAACCACTGTCACCTGCGAAAAGCAGGATTCACCGAATGAGTGCTGGCTGAACGTGGGCGCACTACCTGTTGAAACCCTGCAACTGCACTACTTCGATGAACTGCCGCAGAGCGACTATTTCCTCCAGGGAACGCTGTTCTCGCGCAACGCTGCAGATCGTAGCTGGACCAGACGTGGTTCATTCCAGCAGTACCGCCTGACATTCGATGGCAGAACGATCAGTGAGCCAGCAAGCGCCTTTCCAGGTAACCTCGATCCGCTGTGGAAAGTCGTCTATGACCAGGCCACGCTGGAACCCTATCCTGAACGTGCAGAAATCAGCTGGCGGCCGGTCTATCTGGCTTTCGTCGCGCAAGGCGAAGGACCGTTCAAGATAGCCTTCGGTTCAGAAACGACCGCAGGTGATTCAGGTCGTAGCGTCACTGCTGTTCTCAAGCGCAGCAAGAAAAACCTCGCCGACCTGGAAGCTGTCGCAATAGGTCCTGTAGCTCAAAATACCGTGGAGCTGGATTTCTGGACTCGCGATCAACTCGAAACTTACGCTCTGTGGGCAGTTCTGCTTTTCGGTGTCGGCGTAATGCTCTGGATCGCGATGGGTCTTTTCCGTCGCATGGGAGCTGAAGACACTTAGCCTGACGCGTCGTCACGTTTGAGTCGCTGATAAGCGCCCTGAATGACGTCTACGCCATACAAGCGTTCAAGCCTGCGAATGGAAAAGTGGCCGCGCGCCATGTCCTGGAAGTGAGAGATGAAAACCGTGTTGATCAGGCCACCGCCAATAGCACCGATGACCGGGATAGTTTGTGCCATCGCTTTTTGGGTGACCACGACACCAAAGCGGCCGGCCAGTGTGGAGATCAGACGAATCAGCACCGGCGCACCGGCATTACCCAGGCCTTGGGACGCCACAAACTGCAGTGCATCTGAGAGCGTTTTGCTCAGTGCTACGCGCACACCATAATACGAGGTTTCGGCGGCATCGTCCTTTTCAGACTCACGACTCCCCATCGCGAATACCTGCATACAGTTCAGAATCGTTTCGGGATCCTGCGGCGACTCGCCTTCTGCGCGAGCAATATCGGCAATCGATCGAAACATGATGCCCGTTGTCAGAGGTAATTCCACAATGAGACTGCTGATACCGAAAAATCCAGCCACTGCGCCCGTGCTCATCGCGGCAGCGGTATGCAGACGAGGACTGGCAGAGGTCTGCCCGTCATCCGCGACGCTGCGCATGGAATTCTGCAGCACAGCTTCAATCGCTTTCTGAGCCGAACTACTGACCGCGTCGACGACCACATCCGGTGCCTTTTTACCAAGCTCACGGGTAACCGCCTCCAGAGGCATTCCCACCGCAGAACTCAGGCGAATCAGCAATGACGGGTTCTCAAGCCGCTGATAAGCATCCGCCAGCGTAACGAGGTCAAGATCTGAGATATCCATGTTCAATCCAGCCACAGGTTCTGGTGCTCTGATGTGCCTTCAGGAAACGCGCTACAGGCGCCGGAGGTAAAAGGCGCTGACTCTCCACCTTCAGTTTCTGTCGCCGCCGCGATCGCTACAAGCGCAATTACCATGGCCAGGCTCAATGAAATTGAATCTTTCATGCGCCAATCATAGCGCAGCTGCTGAAATCGTTATGAAAGCTGTGTTCGCGCAATTGTTTGACAAGACAGCTTACGAGGTTCAGTGTATTTGCAGGTGGTTTCCGCCAGTTCGGGGAGCCGCTTTTACCTGAGTGGAGACACTACTTAACCTGTGTGGGGAGCACACCATGAAGACCAGAATATCGGCCGTGATGATCACGGTTTTATCTGCATTGCTGTTTTGTACCAGCGCCCGAGCGGCTGACGCGCCCGATGTGATTGAAGCTTTCGCGTGCAATTTTGTTGCCGGGAAAAACATGTCAGACCTGGACAAAACAGTCGACTTTTATCAATCGCAACGATCAAAAATGAAGTCACCTGCTATCAACAAAATGCGCTCAGTGATCTGGCAGCCCATGCGTGGTCGGGTGCCTTATGATCTGATCTGGCTTAATACCAATATCAGCTTGAGTGAGTGGGGCGCAGCGACTGCAGCGCTGGCTGATACCAGTGCGGGCCAGGCGGTGCAGGCTCGATTTGACGAAGTGCTGGTATGCGATTCCTCCGGAATCTATACCAACGAGATGTTGTATCGATCCGAAGGTGGGCTGGCAACAGACGATGAGTACGTAATCGAATCCTTTCGCTGCAAACTTAACCCTGGCAAAACCTTAGCCGATACCGACGACGCTATTGATACCTGGCGACCGATGTTTGCCAAGGCGACGGAATCCGCGAAAACTCCAGCTGCCGTTCTGCGTCGCCTTCCGGTTATCTCGGCAACCGGCTTCCACCTCAGTTATGTGGTCGCCTGGGATGATGTTGAATCTTATGCGAACGGCAATAGTGCCTACCGCATGGATCCGAACAGCGCCACGGCGGATGCGCAGTTTGAGCAGGCCCACTTCTGTGAATCAGCGCTGTTCAGCGGGAAAGTGGTCGCGCCAACGGTGCAATAGCCCGGCAGATCAATTCAATTGATAGCCGATCTCTGGCGCTGCATTTAAGCAGCGTCAGAGGTGATTTCATACATAACTAGCAATGCGCACCGGCATAAGATTTATAACGGGATGCGACTACAGGCTCAGCACCCTACAATGCTCCTGCCCATGATTCTAAGCATCTTAGGAAGGAAACATGACAGCAGCTTTGGATTGTAGTTCAGCGATACCATCATCGAACAGGCATAACGGCAGCGGCCGCAACATGCCGCGGAAATACATGAACACCGGCGACGAGTGTGTCATCGCGAACAAAATAGCGAACCTCGAAACCACCAGACCGAAGGATCTACCGGTGATACACCACAGCGTCGAGCGCTGGTTGACCTGCATGATCTGCGATGGTGTCCTCGAACGGTTTCCAAACCTGAAAATCGGCATGATCGAACTCGATCACTTCTACACGAAAAATTACTCAGACTTCCTCGGCGTAGACACAGCATGACCTCACCACCAGTAGATATCTCACCGGCTGCGGAGGCATACATCTGGGGTTATCCCCTGGTGGCGCTGCATCGAACGCGTTTGTTGCTGTGCTCGCGCAACGACAGCGGCACCATGAATCACATTGACGACCTGGCAACGCCGGCTGATCGTGCTGTGGTTGTGCCCAACAACGACACGCTCTACTCATCCGGCTGGTACGATCTTCGGTACGGCGATCTGCAGATAGAGGTCCCGCCGATGGATCATGCCGACAGGTACTGGAACGTGATGATCCTGGATGCTTACACCCACGTCGCCTACGTGTGTCGTCGCCACCATGGAGTCGATGGCACCCGCGTTCGCGTTACCTACGATCCCACCACAGCGCCGCCAAACGATGACAGCAAACTGGTTCCGGTTGCGACGCCAACCGCCTGGGTTATTGTCCGGGTACTGGTGGAGACGCCCGATGACCTGGCGATGGCTCGCACCCTGCAACACGCCATCACCGTCACGGCCTCACCAAATCATCCCAACGAACGTACCGAACGCGTTGGCAGGCCCACAGCTATCGCCGCGGCTGGTGCAGATTTCTATACAGAGCTTCGAGGCTACATGGAGCTCGATCCTCCGGCAGCGTGGCATCCGCAGCTCTCGGACAAAGCGCGCGCGATACTTGAAGATCCGTCCCGCTTTCCAACCGAGACTCTGGCCGCGGGTGTCGAAGAAGGCGAGCAGCTGGTTCGCGGTCTCAACGTTCGCGGCAGCGTAGAGAAAAACGGCTGGAGTACGGGGCGAAATGCCACCGGATTCGGCGGCGATATTCTGAAGCGTGCGGTCGGTGCGAAATTCGGACTTGGTGGCCACCAGGCAATCGAAAACAGATCGTACACCGCTCAGCACGATGTCGAAGGACACCGTCTGGACGGCAGCCAACCACTGACACTGCACTTCGAGGCCAGCGCGCTGCCGCCGTGTAATGCATTCTGGTCACTGACCGCATACGGCACCGACATGTACCTGGTCGACAATGAGATTGATCGCTGGTCTATTGGTGATCGGACTCGCGGACTCAACTATGCGGGCGATGGCAGCCTGACGATATGGGTCAGTGCCGAACGCCCTGACGACATTTCTAACTGGTTACCGGTACCGTCCGGTCCTTACCTGTTGGGGATGCGGGTCTATGAAGGTCACGATGAGGTCGTAGAATGCGAGTGGTTTCCACCGTCACTTGTCAGACCCACAGTCTGATCAGCGCTCTCGCAGCAGTGTTAATTCTGCTCCTAAACTAACTGGTACTAACGGGCTTCGCGGCTGTCCTTCGCGAGTATCCTCGCTCAGCGCCTTGCGTTGCTGCCGGAACTGCGCGCCCGCGAGTACAAACGCTTCAAGGCCCAGATTTCCTGTGTCGATTTGCCCCTATTTGCACGGGGTTTTGAATCGGTAGTCCGGGGACCAGTTGCTCTGAGTCTGGCTGCCAAAGCTGGTGTAGTGGGCTCGAACTCTCCACTGGTAGGTCCGGCATTTCGCGAGCGGTTCCGCAGGAACCATCCGAGTTCGAGTCACCCTGTGGATCGAGGGTTCCCGACTGCCTTTCGGCTGGATTGCGATTTCATACTCGACCGGAGTCTGGGGGGTTTGGTATTTTCCGTCCAGAACAGACCAGACAAACATGGGTCGTGTCCCGGAAATTGAGCCCACGCGAAATTTTCCCTTAGAGACAGGCTCGAGCCCCTGCACCCGGATTGCTGGTTCCAGAAAGAACTCGCGGGCAACTTCGTTGGCAACCTGGGTGTAAGTATCGCTCAATCTGTCGAGCAGAGCTTTCCCGTTGTCTTCCGCCCAGGCCGACACCGCGGCAGAACCGGCAGAATCACGATGATAGGTGCGTGAAGCCAGCACCTGGTGGCTATCGAGCCGGGTGAGGGTTACGGATTGAACCAATTCGAACCAGACCTGATAGCCGTTATCGCTGGGTTGGCTGGCGATGCGCACCAGTTCGATATCCAGAACGCTATCGAAACCACGTTGTTGCAGCCGGGCATCGGTAACATCCCAGGCGACAAACTCATGGTCCACCGGGATTATGTCGGTGAAACTGGTCTGGTATGCCTGCGTGAGGTGGAAGGGCGCAAAATCGAGCGCCTGCGCAATCGTCTGATTCCCTGCCGCAACAACTGACTCGCTGTCCGCGGCGGACGCCCCGTAAACGGCACCACCAATGGCGACAGCTGGTGTGAGCAGGAGTCCAAAAGCTGCTACCAGGATCCCACCTTCCTCCGCGCTTCCAGCCGCCTCGAAAGTGCCGCCCAACCACTCGGCGCTGGCTGATACTGCCGTTTTTCGAGCTGCAGCTCCTTTGTTCAGAAGGCGGCTGGTCAGTGCCACCTGCGGTGCATGCGGACTGCGGATGGCCAGGTGGCCAATCTGATCGCGGGTGGTATTTGCCAGTGCTGGAGCGGCAGGGTCGGTTTGCGGTTGGAGTGCGCAGCCCCCCGCCGCTACGAGCAACGTCACAGTCAGCAGTTGTGTTGATAAGCGCATATTTTCTCTCCCTACGGCACCGCGCAGAGAGTGACTGGTTCAGATCCAGATGACCTGATGCTTGTCTGAAGTTTTGCGATGTTTTCTTAGGTCACCCTAACTAATTGATTTAAATGGATATTAATAGTTCGTACGGCTCCGGCACAGCTTGCGCTGATTCCAGTCACCTGCCTTGAATAAACGTTGAATCAAGGGTTTCGCAGCCTTGGCTTCTCTTCGTATAGGCAATCACACGTCAACAACCTCGGCATCTCGATCGACAGCGCGCCAAGACCAATGCGGTTGAACACCGGTTCGTACTTTTCCAGCCTTGCCTTCCGCACAAATAGTCGAAGCGGTTTCCGTGACCGAGGTTAGATCGAACTCTGCACTCAGCATGGGTTCCTGTAGATTCACGATCCGTCTCTCTCCCTGTTAAAGGACCCTCACTCGTGCTCCTGTTCAGAGTCCATGTGAAGCACTAATCCCGATCGCTGCTCTATTCGAATCTGTCGGGGAGCCAGCTTTCATTTTGCTGCTCCTTCGCCCAGGTGTTGATGGATTAGTTAACAAGTGTCTCTCGCGCCTCGTCGAAGCTGGACGTTGCGGCAATGCCGTCCTGCCAGAGAGGTCAGCTTCGGATAAACACGGGGAATCTTACAGTCGCCGGTTCCTCAGCACTGCGCCGACCAAAATCGGCAGAGAGTTCGACACCTCAGGCAAAGCAGCGACAGAACATTAAACCAATACAACGGAATCGGGCTTGATTGTCCATTTGCGACCGTTGACCCACCCGCGTTAACCTCCGATACGGGGAGAGGGCAGTATCCGTCGGCGTATTAACGCGTTACCTACGCGATCCTCTTAAAAACATTCGGGTCTTTGCGATCGGCCGCGCGTCAATCGGATGGCTTGGGTGCTATGGGAAATGTAGGAGCTGAATATGAAATTTTTTGTCTCAACAATATCGATGGGGTTGCTGTGTCTATCTGTTCACGTGAACGCAGCGGATACCGGCCGAGTAGCGGAACTGTTCTGGTGCACGTTCAATGACGACAAGGGCTGGTCAGAATTTGAACAGGTAAACAAATATTTCGGCGACCAGGTGAAAAAGGTCGGCGGGAAGGCCGACGATTTCGACGCCTATGTCTGGCAACCGTTTCGGGCAAACGTGGACTTCGACTATCTGTGGAATGGTTACTACGACAACTTGAGAGTTTGGGGGGAAGCTAGTCAAGCCTATCTTGATTCAGCTGAAGGAGCCGAAGCTGACGATCGATGGGAAGAACTTGAGACCTGCGGTTCAGCACTGGCGAACGTAGAGATGATCTTTGACTCTCCCGACTATCCCGTCGCCGACAGCACCAGCAAAAAAGGCATGCTGGAGTCGTTTCGCTGCAAGCTGCAACCTGGCAAGACTTTGGCGGACGTCAACGCGGTCATAAAGGACTGGCACAAGCACATCAACGCGCTAGGCATACCAATGGATGTTTACATGCGCACACCACTTGTCAGTGGCAATGATGAGATCACGCACACTTACTTTGCGGTACATGAAAATGCTGCCGCATACGGTAGGAACGTGTCAGCGTATCAGACCCATCCGGGCACAGCGGCCATCGACAAAAAGCTCTCGGAAGTGCAGACCTGCACAAATGCCCTGTGGCAGAGCTGGCAGGTTTTCGAAGGAAACAACTAGCAGACCTCTATTCAATCGACAGCGGCCTGGGATCCTCAGGTCGCCGCGATATCGCTCGTCAATACAGGTGCGACGGCAGTTGCGTATAGCCTATGGTAGGTATAACTTCTGCGGGGCCTTCCGAAAAAGCGAACACTAGGAGACGGGTAATGGAAAAGCCCTTTCCAGCTTATCGCGGAGATCAACCCTATCTTTTTGTGTGTTATGCGCACGCAGATGCAGCCCACGTTTATCCGGAATTGAAATGGCTGCGCCAGCAGCAACTCAACATCTGGTATGACGAAGGCATATCCGGTGGAAAAATCTGGCGCGCAGAAATCGGTAACGCGATAAAGGGTGCGCACAAGGTTCTGTTCTATATTTCCAGCGCCTCACTCAAATCAGATCACTGCAGTCGAGAGCTCAACTTTGCTCTGGACCAACGCAAAGAAATCATTCCGGTTTATCTTGAAGATGTCGAGCTGACTACAGATCTGCAGGTTGGCCTCAGCAGGGTTCAGGCACTGCACCGGGATGGCCGCTACAAGAGTCATCTCCTTAATGCGCTCCAGCCAAAAGCTACGATTGAGATCGCTGATTCACTAAGAACGCCAGAGCAACCTCGTCGGTCAGCAAAGTCGCTGCTGTATGGACTGGTTGCAACGGTTGCCGCGGGAACCGGACTATTGTGGTTGTCCATCGACAACTCATCGTCCAACGATGGCGCGGCCGCAAGCCCGATTACCCTTATCGTTCGACCATTTTCAGACAACCTCGATACCAGCACCGGTCTTGAATACGAACTGCAGCGTCGACTGCTCACCAGCCCGGGTTTGGCAGTTCGCGTGAGCGCTGAACCGGCCGTCGACGCCGACTATGTATTGAACGGACAGACACTTGGCAATGTGCTGTCACTTTCGCTTGAGGACAAAGACGGTCAGACCACAAAACTACCGAGTATAGATCTCACCGAGAATCTTGAAACCATGGCTACTGCGTTGTCCCAGGATGTGCTGACCCACCTGGGGCGACCGACTGACACCGGCGTATTGAACTCCGATATACAGCCTGCAGCGTTCCGACAATATCTTTCGGCGACCGCGATATTGCGCAGTGGCAGCTTACTCGAATCGCTTAACAACGCAGTGGCGGGCTATCAGGAAGTTCTCAACCTGGAACCAAGGTTTGCGCCCGCCCACTCAGGCCTCTGCAGCACTTATCTCAAAATCTACTCACAAAATCAGGACGTGGAATACTTCGAACTTGCCGAGCAACACTGCCATCGAGCATTGACGCTGGACGAACACGACAGCAACGTGCACGTCGCGCTGGCTATGCTCTATCGGGAATCCGGCCAATTCTCCAAAGCGATTGACCGATACCATCAGGCGTTAAAAATCTCCGCGTACTCGACTGATGCGATGCGCGGTCTCGGAATTACCCTGATGCGTACCGGCGTCGAAGAAGAAGCAGAGTCGCTTCTGAATCAAGCCCTGACACTGGAGCCCAACTACTGGGAAAACTACGAAGCTCTCGGAATACTGCAATTTCAAACGGGACGATACGAGCAGGCAGCGGAAACGTTTCAGGCTGCTCACGCACTGGCGCCTGACGAAACCGGGATAGCCAACAACATCGGCGCAGCTTTTTACCTCGCGGGCAACTTTAATCGCGCCATTGAATTCTGGGAACAGGCGGTGGCTGCAGGGCCGAGTGTCGTCACCTATTCCAATCTCGGCTCGGCGTTCTTTTTTCTACGCGATTTTGATGCGGCTTTTGACATGTACGTCAAAGCAAAAGATCTGGCACCGACTGACCACCGACTGTGGGGTCACATTGGAGATGTACTTTTGGCTAGCGGCAACGCTAATCCGACCCTCTATTTCCAGAAAGCGGTACAACTGGCGAAGCAGCAGCTCATAATCAATCCGAAAGACGCCTCAACAATCGCAAACCTGGGCGCTTATTACGCCGCGCTTGGAGACCCGGAACGTGCCAATGAGCAGATCCGGCTCGCCAGCGGTCTTGAGCCGAAAAATATCGATGTTGCTTACGATCGCGCTATCACGCTGGCGAGATTGGGCGATGCCGAGGCAACCGATCAGGCTCTGGCCGCACTTCAGGCGCTTGGTTATTCACGCGAGCTGATCGAGAAAGATTCAAATTTCGATGTTGTCAACAACAAAACTGCAAACAACCAAGGAGCAGACAGTGATTAAACAGAGAAATACCGGTTTTCTGATTGCGGCGGTGATGTTCCTCGCCGCCAGTTGCGCGACTGATCAAAAGACGGCGCTGCTGGTACCCAATTCGACTGTTATTGAAGTGTTCAAAAATGACTGCAATGAGTCAGCCCCGATCGTTACCCAGACGACAGACCGGACCTGCGCAGGCACGCTGCCAGCGGATCCACCTAACATCGCCTGTCAGTCTTTGAACGAGAACACCTCTGCAGCCCACAGGATCTACTGGGAGTCGGATGATGGACCGTTCACACTGGAATTTCCCGACGGCACTCCGTTCAGGGACGTGAGCGGGACGAAATGCCAACCCGGCACCGCCAAGGATAACTTCAGATGCATCATGGCATCACCGAATGTGCCGGGGATCAAACCAATGTACAAGTACGATGTCGTATTCGAGGATGATAACAACGAAAACTGCCGACTGGATCCGCATATTCTGTTGAGATGACGGGATCGCCATACCGACAGGGAAGCATCGCGGATGTCAGAGTCGGCATTTTCGATCTTAGCTACTCAGAGAGCCTGATGATGGGTACCGATTCCATCAGTCTCGGTGGTACGGATCTCAGCGATTCTTCTCTGTATGAGCTGGTGTGCGTTCCGATTTCTGTTCAATGACAGCAGATCTCGATCCTCCAGTACGCGACCCTTCTTCCCGCCTTTCTCAGCCAACATTTTGCTATTCTAGCGAGCAAAGATTGGATGACGTTTTCACATGTCTCTCGCTCACAAGTTCAGATTCTACTTTTCGTTTCGTTCGCCATTTGCTGGTATCGCCTTCTACCGACTGCGTCGCTCGGCCCTTTTCAAGGATTTCGCTATCGAAGTGATTCCGGTCTGGCCTGAGAACATTTTTGGCGGCCATATGGACAACCCGACAGACAACCTATTCAAGTTGGCATATGTCTTCGCGGACGCTGCTCGGCAGGCGGAAGACGCCGGGCTTTCTGCCACCTTCCTTAGAAATGTAGCAAAAAATATCGAGCTACCGAAGGATGTGGATTACTCCAAAGAGAAAGTGGGCTTGAATATGCCACCGGAACCCTGGGGTATCACTCATCATGCGTTTCTCTATGCCCAGGAACAGGGAAAAGGCTGGGAATTCGGAGATGCAGTCTTTGCGCGTCGATTTGATTTCGATGGAAAAGGCAGCCGGGATGTCATGGACCCCGAGGTACTTGGTGTAATCGCCAGTCAGGTCGGCCTGGATGTGGCCGATGTTCAGAATGCCTACACTTCAGGGCGCTATGGCAAAGCCCAGGCTGAATTGACCACGATGAGCGAAACAGATGGAGTGTTTGGGGTTCCATTCTTCACGTTTGACCGTGGTGTTGGTAGAGAAAGCTTCTGGGGTAACGATCGCCTGCCTGACCTGTATAAGACAATGACCGGTGCCGATGCTGCTCCGTCGATAACGGCAGACAATCTGACTGAAGTTCAGCCCGCTAGAAAATAGCAGGCCAGTGTTCGATCTAAATCCCGCAATCAGTCAGCGGTAGCAGGAGGCACTGCAGATACAGCGGCAAGATTATTCTCATGCCGTGCTTTATCGATCGCGTAGTACCGCAGTGCGTACCAGGAGAACATATAGAGCGCTAGAAATACCGGTAGATACACCAGTACCAGCGTAGTCACGGCGCCCTCATCCACCTCTCCGGGTTTTGCCTGATCAGGAAAATCTGCGGCCCACAAGACAACGCCGGCCAGCATGACCCCAAGTCCGGAAACAGCCTTCTTTGCAAAATTGCGAGCAGCAAATATGAGTCCTTCATCACGTCTGCCAGCACTCTCAGCGCTACGGTCTTCAACAACATCAGCATTCATAGACGCAAAAATAATCTGCATCGTGATGATGGCCGTTGTCTCGACAAGGTAGTTAAGCATGAGAAGAGGCAAATAGATCATGCTTTCTCGTGGCGGGAACACACCAGCAAACGAAGCAAGATAGACCAGAGGTAAAAATGCTATCGCGAAGATATAGGCATACATTGCCGCCTCTTTCTTGCCAAAGCGCTGCGCCAGGCGGGGAGCCAGGGCGAAAGAAACCGGCACAGCCACAAGTCCGAGCAGCGGGATGTAACCAATTTCGGTCGAGTTCAACAGCCAGAAGAACGTGGTCAGATAGATAGAAAGGGCTTGTGACATACCAGCCGCAGCACCAAAAAACAGTGCAGACACAAACACCGCCAGAAAAGACCGGTTTTTGAACATGGCTGTTAAGTGCTTGAACAGCGCTTTGAGATCTTTCGAAGAGTCTGGTTGCGGCTGAGAAAAGTGTTTGATGTGACGATGCGTTCCCACGGATGAAAATATCATCGCGAAGAACATCGCTACGCTCCCGACCAGTCCGATCAATTGATAGCCATTAGGCCCCGTTTGCCCCGCAGGATCTGAGGGCAGCAGCACCATAAAAGTCAGCACCGCCATCACCAATCCACCCAGCCAGCCGAATAAATACCGAAATGCCATCAGTCCGGTACGGTCTTCATAGTTTTTGGTGAGCTCTGGCCCTTGGGCTGCATTAGGGACTTCAAAAAAGGTCAGGAAACTGCGGACCAGCACAGCCAGCACTAAAAGATAGGCGAACAGGTTTGTTTGCGTATCTAAGGTGAACTCTGGCGGGTTCCACAGAAAGTAAAAGGTGACCGCAACTGGCAAAGCGGCCGCGTACATGAAGGGATGCCTTCGCCCCCAGGATGATCGCCAATTATCAGAGAGATGCCCTACGGCAAGATCTGAAACAGCGTCAATGAAGACCGCCAAGGCAAGAGCCAGCCCCGCCAGATACGCCTCAAGGCCGAGAACCTGGTTATAGTAAATCAAAAGGAAATAGTTAAACGCCGCGTCCTTGACACCGAACGCAGTAGCTCCAGAGCCATAATAAAATTTGGTCGATAGTGTGGCTACAGGTGTTGTCATCGCTGGGCTCTTCGCATCGTTCTTTTAGCTTCCACAGGAGATTGTACCCTGCAACGCTGCGCTCACGCCTGATTGATCGGCTGAACTGATAGAGTGTGATTCGGTGGCAGGTCAGACGGCCCCGGATCCAGATCGGTAGCGCAGTTGGCATGCCTTGATCGACTCCGATTTCAGCTTGCTCTGATCATGCAGTCGCCTTGCGCTTACCGCGAACATCTCTGGAGAATTCGGGCACAGCCGATTTAGCGAAAGGCGCGTGGCGTCTTTCCACGGGTCCGTGTATAACAGTTCAGCGCACAAATGTGCGTACGTCCAAATAAATTCGGAAGAACATTGCCTGAAGCACAACAAGTCCTGATCAGCGACTCCGTAAAGCGCTACACGCTCAGCGTGCTGGTCGTTGTCTACACATTTAACTTTATCGATCGACAGATACTCTCGATCCTCATCGAACCGATCAAAGCAGATCTGGGCATCTCGGATTTCGGCATGGGATTGCTATCCGGCACAGCCTTCGCTGTGTTTTACGCCACGCTGGGAATGCCGCTGGCGCTCGTTGCCGACCGCTGGAACCGACGCAACCTGATTGGCCTGTCTCTGGCGGTCTGGAGTGGCATGACGGCGCTATCGGGTCTCGCCATGAATTTCTGGCAACTGGCAGCAGCGCGTATCGGCGTCGGTATCGGTGAAGCGGGATGCAGCCCATCCGCCCATTCGATGCTTTCTGATCTCTACCCCGCCAAAGAGCGAGCAACGGCTCTGGGCATCTATTCGCTCGGCATACCGATCGGAATCATGTTCGGCCTGTTTGCCGGTGGTGCCATCGCCGATGCATTTGGCTGGCGCACAGCATTTTTTATAGTCGGCATCCCCGGCCTGCTGCTGTCGGTAGTCGTCTTCCTCACCGTGAAGGAGCCACCGCGAGGACATGCAGACGGTCAAACACACGTTGATCCTGACCAGAAGAACCCAACCATCATCGAAGTGTTCCGGCACCTTGTCGCGCGCCGCTCATTTGTGCATCTGGCCGTTGGTGGTGGCCTGACAGCATTCGTTGGCTACGGCCTCATTACCTGGGCGCCGACCTTTTTTGTCCGCACTCACAACATGAGCCTGACTGAAGCAGGATTCTGGCTTGGACTGGTGCTCGGCATTCCCGGCGGACTGGGGATCGTTGCAGGCGGATGGATTTCGGATCGTTTTGGTGCGAGGGACACCCGCTGGTATCTATGGGTCGTGGCAGTCGCGCTGGTTGCCGTAGTTCCGTTCGGCGCTGCAGCTTTTCTGGTTGATGCCTGGTGGCTGTCGCTGTTACTGCTATGCATACCAGTGATGCTCGGCAACTTCTATCAGGGCACAACATTTGCTCAGACGCAGGGGCTTGCGCCAATACGCATGCGTGCCGTTGCAGCCGCTGTGCTGTTGTTCATTTTGAACTTTATCGGCTTCGTGTTTGGTCCACCGGCAGTGGGCATCCTTTCCGATCTGCTAGTGGGCACCTTTCAGAACGATGCTTTACGCTACAGTCTCTTCACCTGGGGATTTGTCAATTTGTGGGCTGCATTTCATTACTGGCGTGCAGGATCTCATCTGCCTGGTGATCTGGCGCGAGCCAAAAATGAGTAGTGAAACGGCTGTTTGGCATCTGCGGAACTGCCGGGGCTCAATCCAGCTACCGGTTAGTACAATCGCCTCGTCAATAGCTACGAAACGTCTTCGTCACTCTGCACGTCGCTTGCACCGCGATACTTGATCTGCAAACCGGTCAGAAAATTACGCAGGATCTGATCTTTGCAATCACGGTAGTGTTTGTGATCTGGTCGTCGAAAAAACGCAGAAAGCTCATGGGCGCTGATGTTGAGATCAGCCAACGCCAGAATTGAGAGAACTTCTTCGGCCTGCAGATTGAACGCGATCTTCAGTTTTCTGAACACCATATTGTTGTTCAGGCTTTTTTCCGGCCTGGGTTGCGGACCATCCTTCTTGCCACGCCTTTGATTGATCAGACCATTGAGGAAGGTCGCGAACATCACATCACTACATTCTCTGTAGCCTGGTTCATCGTCTTTTTTCAGCCAATCGATAACCTGCGTTCTGGTGACATACTGCCCAGCCTCCGCGAACAACGCGATGACCTCCTTGTCAGTCAGATCGAGTATGTAGCGCACTCGGCGCAGACAATCATTCGCTTTCACTTTTTATCAACTTCAACTGCTGGTGAGTTGTCGTTTGTCGCTTCATTGACCTGCTTCTTTGCAGGAGTTTCGACTTCAGTTGCCGGAGGGAATATCTCGGCGGCAATGGCTGATGCGAGCTTGATGCATATTGTTTCGTTGTTGAACTCAATCGTATCGCCCGCAACAATTTTCTTACGCTTCTGGGTCTCGATCTTCCCGTTTACCAACACCTGACCAGCCGCAACAACCCCCTTCGCCTGACCACCGCTGGCGGCCATGCCCTCGAACTTAAGAATTTTATATAGCTCGACAGGCTCTCTGGATATTTCAACTATACGACTATCAGCCGAAACAGTTTTGTCTGGTTGGTTGGCAGTTACGGTCATTGGTTTAAACCTGTTATAAATATTGTAGCGTCGAGGCTCGCTGAGCATGCCTTTTCCGCCGGGCTGCGAACACCGGCCAGTGCTGAAGCCGAAACTGGTAGGACTTTTAGAGGATCTTACCCTACCAATATCCTTCAAGTACGCCCAGTGCTCAACGTTCCATCAACTCCAAAGAACCATTCAGGTGGATCTGCAGGTATGCCAGCGCGATCATAAATCACTGCAGCACTCTGAATACCGCACTGACGCGACCGATCCGCACGTCTCCGTTCATCAGATATGCATTGGCAAACGCCAACGTCCGCCCCGCTTTCTGCACATCTACGTGCGCTTCGATCCAGTCACCAACCCTCGCTGTACCGACGAAATCGGTGGACATACTGACCGTGGTGAGTCGGGCTACAGGCCGGTCCAGCGGAAGATCTTCAGCACTCCCGCCCGCATGAGTATGCAGCGCCAGCGCGATATTATTGCCGATGGCGATATCCGCGAGTGCACCAAACATCCCTCCATGCAGGCTGCCCCCGGTGTTGCAGTTGTGCTTCTCCACTAACAGGCCAACGATCACTTTATCTGCCACCCGCTGCTGGTAGAACGGGCCAATAGTCATAATGAAGGGGCTGCTCGTCGCCAGTCGTTCAAAACCGGCAGGAACATCGTCTGGTGTTTCTTCTGTCATGTGACTCTGGTGACGGGGCAGATCTGGAAGCATTTACGATGCCACAGAGGATACGAGTTTTGATAGTGCCGTTCGATCGTGCGCTGTAGTCGCGAAGCGGCGAAAGGGTCACTTCATGCAGCTTGACGCGGTGTAGCCGAAACACAGCGCCAGACCGCGCACATTGCTTCAACTGCACCAGAATAGCTTGCATGAAGTTCGGATTGGCCACAGGCGCAGAATCCATTTATCGTTGCGTAACCTGGAACAACAGGTCTAACAAACGACCGTTGATTCATTGGCGAACAGCTCGTATGAAGGTATCCAGAGCGATACCCGTCGCTGCTGAGCCGTGTCCCGGATCGCTGCCGACGTTCCGCGGCCGGACTTCAGCAGCATCGATCCGAAAACCATCCAGCGCCTGGTTCAACTCAGAGATTCCAGGCAGCAGCTGAACATCCTGGGGGCCGCCAACACCCATTTCTATGTTGCTGGGGTCATGACCTACATAGAGGAAAGTCCCGCCGGGCCTGACCGAGCGAATGACGTTAGCCAGCCAGCGGCTGCGCTCATCAGGCTGGGTGTGCAGATACAGCACCGCCACCAGGTCATATTCAGCTTCAGGGAGCTCATAAACCGCTACGTCTTCGACCAGCGCATTGACCTTGACGCCTCTTTTTTCAGCAATCTGCCTGGCTTTATCGATGGCCACCGCGGAAAAATCCAGCATTGTCACCGACCAGCCCCGTTCGGCCAGCCAGAGTCCATTGCGCCCTTCACCGCAGGCCACGTCGAGCGCTTTGCCAGGCTGCAGATCGTCGATTTCCTGCGCAAACAACTCATTCGGGCCCGCTGACCAGACCAGGTCTTTGGCTGCGTAGCGCTCATCCCACATCTGCCTGCGCGACATATTCGTCTCCATCCGGCTAATCGGTGCAATCTGCATTTTGCCGCAACTGGCCTGCAGGGTTAACCTGCAGGTGACACTCCGCGACAGGCGCAACCGATGGGCGAAGATCTGGAGACCTACTACCGTGACCACTGGGTCGATATCGAACCGGATCGCATGTCGCGTTATGAGGCCATGTTCCAGTGGCGGGACGGCCATGAGGTGTTGATTGCACCGGCCGAGGTAAACCCGGGGCACACTGTCGCCGACTACGGTTGCGGACCTGGTGGCCTTGCTGTTGAGCTGGCCCGCAGGGTCGGAGATCGCGGCAAGGTGATTGGCCTGGATATCAATGCAGAATTTCTCGCCAAGACCCGCGCGCTGGCGGCCAGAAACGGCCTTGCCGACCGCGTTGAAACACGTGTCATCGAAGATGATCTTATCCCTCTTGCCGATCAGAGCGTGGATCGGGTGCTGTGTAAAAACGTGCTCGAGTATGTCCCGGACCCGGAGCACACCATCACCGAGTTCCACCGGGTACTTCGGCCAGACGGCATAGCGCATGTCAGCGACAGTGACTGGGGCGCGGTGATTTTTGAACCATCAGCAGATCGGTTTGCACGAATCATGGCCGCCGCAGCGGTTGCTTTCCGCACCCCGCTGATCGGCCGCAACCTGTATGGCATGTTTCGCCGTGCAGGCTTTCGCGACATTCAGGTGCAGGTGCTCGCCAGTGCAGATACCAGTGGGGCTCTGCGCCCCGTTCTGACTAACATGGCGTCATACGCGCGACTGTCCGGGCAGGTTGAGGAGACAGAGATAGCGGCTTTCCTGGCTGACATCGATCGCGCCCTGGAAGAGCAATCCTATTTCGCGCTGCTGCCGCAATTTCTAGTTACCGCAAAGCTCTGATCAGTTTTTGTTAAGGAAAGAAGATCATGTCTACCAGCTACGTCACCATTGAACACGACGGCCCTGTTGCGCTCGTTCGTTTTGATAGAAAGAAAAACCTCAATGCTTTTGACGGCCAGCTGATTCTAGAGCTGACCGACGTGGCCAGATCCTTTCACGACGATCTGGAGACACGAGCCGTGGTGCTGACCGGATCGAAGGAGTACTTCTCAGCCGGGGCGGATCTGGAAGACCTGGCGTCCCGCAATGATCCCACGCTATCAGATCTCGAGCGGCGGCAGATTTTCTACCGCGGTGTCAGGTTGTGCGAAGCCTGGGAAACCATGCCCCAGATCACCATCGCTGCGATGGAACGGCTCGCGGTTGGTGCCGGTGTTGCATTGCCCCTCGCCTGCGACTGGCGGGTGATGGGAGAAGGCGCCTATCTATACGTGCCTGAAGCCAAAATTGGCTTGAATCTGCAGTGGGGTGCCCTACCCCGCCTGATCAATCTCGTTGGTCCCGCCAGGGCCAAGCGGATCTGTCTCCTGTGTGAGCGGATGCATGCGAAAACCGCACTGGATTGGGGGCTCATCGAAGAGATCGCCGCAGATGGCGAAGCCGTGGAGGTGGCAATGAAACTTGCCCGGGCTGCCGCGGAAATCCCGCCGGTGGCGGCAAGCATGATCAAAGAAGCGGTCAATGCTACGACAACGGCCCTCAACCGCACCGCAAGTTACGCGGATGCGGATCAGAGCCAGCTGAGCGCGGCAACAGCAGATGCCCGGGCTGCCAGCGACCGCTTCAACAAAAAGTAGTAGGCTTACGCCAGATACAGATATCCACTGTACAGATATGCGCTGAATGGCAAGCGGGGAACGGGTTATGAAATCGATCAGATACGTTGACGCACTGAATGACCATTACACGGCGATGGGCAATCCACCCTATCGCTGGACAGTGAATGAGTCCGCACCGCTGCATCGGCTGGATAAACCTTTAGAGGAATGCAGCGTCAGCCTGCTGACTTCCGGCGGGGTATCCCAGTGTTCCATGCCAGCTTTCAATGCTGATGCGCGCAATGATCACCGGCTGGATGCCATTGACCGCGACGTGAACGCCACAGATTTTCAGATTCACGACAGCTACTACGACCACAGCGACGCTGACAATGACATTAACTGCATTTTCCCGGTGGAGCGTCTGCGTGAGTTAGCCGCCCTTGGTGAAATTGGCAAAGTGTCTGATCGTCTGTGGAGCGGGTTCATGGGCCGAATCTACAACCGCAGCAAAGTTCTGGAAGAGTCCGGACCGGATTTTGCTGCTGCGCTGCGCGAAGACGGTGTCGATATCCTCTTAGCTGCGCCGAGCTGACCGCTCGATCACCAGACCGTGGGTCTGGTCTGCCGTCTGCTGGAAGAACATGGGATAGCCACTGTGTATGTCGCAACGGGTCGCGATCTCACCGCGCTGGTCAAGCCGCCCCGGGCGCTGTTTGTGAATCACCCGATGGGCAACAACTTTGGTCGAGCTGGAGATACCGCAACTCAGACCGACATCGTGCGCGCTGCACTGGCGATGATCGACAGCGCGGAGCGTGGTGGCGAGCTGATTGACTATCCAACCACCTGGAGCGAGAAGTTCTCATTCGCACCAGTAGGAAAAGCTATTGCTGCAACAGCTTAGGGAGCTCGTCCCGGTGAAAGCCGTTGAATGTCCTGACGTTCTGCGCATCACCCGGCTGAAAGACGAAGCTTCCGGCACCGTTGTGGAGGCCGCCGTCCACTCTGAAATTCGCACCGGTCACATAAGCCGCCATATCTGAGAGCAGAAAGACCACCATCGCCGATATTTCTGCCGCGGTGCCGTGTCGAGCCAGCGGGATTCTGCGATCGATACTGGCAAGCGCCTGCCAATCCTCTTCCGGGTAGCGGTCCAGACCTGTGGTGGCGATAAACCCTGGAATCACACAGTTTACCCGCACACCCGACCGGGCCCATTCGCTTGCCGCGGTAAACGTAAAATTGGACAGGCCGGCTCTGGCCGCACCATTATGACCCATGCCGGGCATACCGGATTCATAATCAGCGCCAATGTTGACGATGCTGCCACCCCGCTCTCGCATGCACTGCTTGAAGACTTCCCGGGCGACCAGAAAGTAGCTGGTAAGGTTGTTCTCCAGCACCGCATTCCAGCCGTTCAAGCTCAGATTTTCCAGATGTGCGGGAAACTGCCCACCAGCTGCGTTAACCAGACCGTCCATAGGCCCGTGCTGCTCGATAACTTTCGCTACCAGATCTACAACCGCCTCCTCATCACGCAGTTCCAAGCTGTAGCAACCGAGCACCACGCCACCATCTTCAGTGATTTCAGCTTCAGTGCGTTCGAGTTTTTCCAGCGTTCGGCCAGCGAGCACGACGCTTGCACCAAGGCTCGCCAGTTCGTGGGCAATACAGCGGCCCAGACCGCCACCACCGCCAGGAATAAAAACCGTCTGCCCTGCAAACAGTCCTTCCTTGAACCCGGATTGATAACTCATAGACACCCCCTCAGGTTATTGCCGCAACATATTCAGGCAAAGCCTGGAAAAGTGGTAGCCTAGAAAAACGTTGCCAGATCAGGAACAGCAGAACATGTCCAAACAGAATAAGCGACCAGATACCGTTCGCCTGCAGCGGATCAGCAAAGGATTCTGGGAATCGGCTGCGCTGATGAGCGCCGTTGAGCTTGGTGTTTTTACTGCCATTGCTAACGGCCAGGACACGATAGCGTCGATGGCAAACGCGATTCAGATCGAGCCGGTCAATGCCGAGAGGTTGCTCACCGCGCTGGTCGCAATGGAGCTCATCATCCGAGACGGCGACCGGTTCAGCAACACCGAGGATGTGGATCGCTTTCTGGTGGAGGACAAACCCACCTACGCTGGTCCCTGGATGCTTTTCGGCAAACCACGCTGGGAGGCATGGGGGCATCTGACCGAACACCTGAAGGTGCGCGAAGCCGATCAGCGCATCCTCGGTATGTACGATGAAACCTTCACGGTCGAGCGCGCGCGCGAATACCATGAGGCCACCTATTCCATTGGTATGGGCGCTGCGCGACGCTTTCATCGGCAGGTTGATCTGGCCGGGCGAAAAAAAATCATGGACCTCGGCGGCGGATCAGGCTGCTACTGCATAGTTGCGGCACAAAACTACCCGGGTATGACCGCCGAGGTGTTGGATCTGCCTCCGGTCGTAGTAGTCACTCGCGAGTACCTGCAGCACAATGGCGTGGACAAACATGTGATTGCTACCGCCTGCGACTTCACCCGGGATGCGTTGCCAGGTGATGCGGACGTCGCCATCATGGCGTCCAACCTGCCTCAATACAGTCGGCCGATCATTGCCGACGTTGTCAGCCGCGTTCACGACGCGCTGTTGCCTGGCGGGGAGTTCCATCTGATCGGCGAAATGCTCGACGCAGACGGCAGCGGACCGATAGCTCCGGCCCTGTGGGGACTATCCGAAGCGGTCAGCCATTCCACTGGCCTGGCCCACTCAGTTACAGATTGTGCAAACTACTTCGAAGCTGCTGGATTTGAAAACATCAGAATTGATGAATTCATACCAGACACGCTCACGCGGGTCAGTGGTGTAAAAAAGGGCTAACTCGTGTGAGGTTAAACGTCGGATCGCATTGTGCCCAATCAAACGCTTAACTCTTTGGTATCGACTGATACAACTGCATGAGGGTATTTCGCCTGCGGGTTCCTGAACGAACCTGCTGAATTCTTCAGCTTTACGCCGTCAGGACAATCTGCATTGAAGCATCGTGGTGTCACTGATGGTGATTGCGTCTGCATCCAGGTGTAGGGCCTGTTCGATAGCTGCGTCGTCGGAATCAACACCCCAGACATTGACCATCACACCACATTCATGGGCAAGACTGATGTCGTGTGCCGTGACATCCGCAACATAAGGTCCCCACCAGCCCCCGCCCGCTGCAGCAATGGTTTCAGGGAAACTGCCGCCGTGATCAGCTGGATCGAGAGGTCGGTACATATCTTCCGGCCTGACCATGCCTTTTCGTCTGTAGAGGCTTTTCACAAAAGCCGGGTTGATCGAGAGGAAGTCCCGGCCAATTCCGGGGCAGACAACACCTGCGTCAACCAGCAGTTGCCACTCGAAGGCCAACAGTACCGTTCTGGACACCAGCCCGAATTCTTCCACGAGATTCACAACCGCAGTCAACAGCTCATTCGGATCAGCACTGATACCCCGATCAAACGGCGTGGTCTTTAACTCGATCCAGAGTTCCGCTGCACTACTCGCGGCCTGATGGGCACGCAGTATTTCTTCCAGGGTAGGAATCCGCTCGCCATCAGCCGGCTGACAATTCGGGTAGGTTTCTGCTTCACGCGAACCCGGCAAGTACCTGCCTACGTCGAATTGCCTGAGTTGCGCGAGCGATAGATTGCAGACAGCCGGCCCGGTGTTCTCGAGCCATTGGCCAGACGGACTGCGGGTGATGCGCTTGTTAAGAAGGTAGTCGTGCTGCACTACGACATGACCATCCTGGCTGAGGTGTACATCAAATTCTATTCCGTCTACCCCTGAGTCAAGACAGAATTGAAATCCCCGCAAGGTATTCTGAGGATGCAGTCCCGCACAGCACTCGCTGGCGACAACTTTTTGTTTCATGAGCTGAATAGATCACCCTTTTTAAACCGCTGACAACCGCTTCGAACCTCGTAATTCATTCTGCTACGCTATTTTCACGACACACAGTCGACCGGGCTGAAGCGGGACGTTCATTGAATTGATTGCACCAGCTGATGATTCCAGCTGCAGGCACAGTCGCGTCGCGGGATGAAGCGGTACCTGTCGTGGCTCTCACTGTTGATGATCTGGATGCAACGATCGATAAGCCGATATCTGCCTTCAGCGCGTCAACAATTGCCTGATCACCGCGCGCTCTTCGTCCGTGACCACGCTATCCGCCATCGCCACAGCTTCCGCCGCCTTCTGCAGATCTTCGAGGTCCACCTGATTTTCTCTGGCTCCCTGCCATGAGCGGGCCTGTGCCAGCGCCAGATCGACAACCAGATCCAGCTCGGAGCCGCTGAATATCTTGCGGGTGCGCAGTGCCTCCAGCATCGCTACCCGCTCCAGTTCGTCCACTACCCCATCAGCGAGCGCCACCTGTGCCAGCGCGTGCCCGAAACTCATCAGCCGACCGAGACGACCTGGATCGATCTGCATCAGTTTCTGCAGACTGTTGCTGGTGTCCTTCATAAACGCCTCCGCTGGCGGCACCAGCTGCCCGTCTTCCAGAGCCAAAATGCGATCAGCCTGATCAATGACCCGCTTATCATGGGTGACTAGCACCACCGCACCGCCTGCACTGGCCAACCCGTTAAACAGATCCATGACCATCTGTCCTGACTCACGATCGAGCGATGCAGTGGGTTCGTCGGCCAGCACCAGGGTCGGCTCGTTGACCAGCGCACGGGCAATACCTGCCCGCTGTTGCTGCCCACCGGACAGCTGTCCGGGTAGCTTGTGCAGGTGTTCGTCCAGCCCGACTCTGGCTGCCGCGCGCTCGATGATCTGACGGGCGTCCCGGCTACGATGACCACGACTCAGCTGAAGTCCCATCTGGATATTTCGTGCGACGGTCAGCGCCGGTGCCAGATTGTGCTGCTGGAAGATGAAACCAATGCCGCGACGGAGCTGGGTCAGCAGACGCTCCCGGGCACCCACCACCTGCGATCCGAGCACCTGAACACTACCGTTTGTGGCTGAACGAAGCCCACCGATGATGGTCAGCAGCGTGCTCTTGCCTGACCCAGAAGGCCCGGTCAGCACAACCAGCTCACCAGGATTGATGTGCAGGCTCAACTCGGTGAGCACCTGCTGGCTGTGCCCTCCCTGTTCGTGCGCAAAGCTCAGATCTTCAACCTTCACCAATGGTTCCATGGTCAGAACACCTCGGCCGGGTCCAGGCCCTTGAGCTTACGGATAGCCAGTAGACCTGACAGGCAGCACATGACGATGGTCATCACCAGCACCATCACACCACGCTCCAGCGTCATCTCCATCGGCAACTGGGTGGCAGCAGCCGCTTGATTGTAGAGCAAGATCGCCAGACCCAATGCGGGAATGAATCCGAGCACCGACAGAATCACAGCCTCTTTGAAAATGAGACCGCGCAGGTAGCCCTGAGAATAGCCCATGGCTTTCAGGGTTGCGTACTCCGCCAGATGCGATTGCACATCGGAGAACAGAATCTGGTAAACGATGATCAGGCCAACAATAATGCCGATGACTGCACCGAGCGTGAAGACGTAACCGATCGGCGTGCTGCCGCTCCAGTAGTCCACTTCACGCTGGACATATTCGTTCTGCGTCAGCACCAGCACGTCATCCGGCAGAAAGGCACGAATGTCACGCTGCACCGCGCTGGCGTCTGCACCATCTTTCAAGCGAATCAGCCCCAGATCTACCTGCCCGGCACCGCGGTCAGCAAAAATGCGCTGAAAATTCAGATCAGAAGTCAGAATCGAACCATCGATGCCGAAGGAGGTACCAAGGTCGTAGAGCCCGGCCAGCCGAACCGTGCGTTCATTGAGCTGCATGCGGATGGGTTTACCCGCCTGGAAATCTGAGATCACCGGCGTAAATTCCGCTCGCGAATAGCGATCCATGATCACAACATCCGGCTTGCGCAGCTCTGCGAGCTGCTCGTTCACGCCAGGCAGGCTGACGTTGTTGTCCGCCGGATCGATGCCAATGGCGAGCACTTTACGATGGGTCCCTGGTGTGCCCGCGTAATAGTAGCGGGCCAGGAACACATAGAGCGGTGACACCGAATCCACCTGTTGCAATCCGGCAACCTGGAATAGCCGACTGCGCGGGAAGCTCTTGGTCTGCGCCAGAAATGTAGTCCGCGGGCTCAGCATGACCAGATCGTAGTCCATGCCTTTATGTAGTCGAACGGAACTGTCGAACAGCGCCGCCCGCAGACCCAGCTGCATGAACACCAACATCACGGCGAAGGTAATACCACCGACGGCAGCGATAAGTTTCAGCTTATCGTGCGAAAGCTGCAGCCAAGCGTAAGGTACGGCCCGCAAGATTAATCCCCGAACACAACGTCTACCTGCAGATTGGTGAGATCCGCCACCACGGCTGGATCATCGAGCAGGATAAACACTTCCACCACGCGTGAATCCATACGCGCAACCGGGTCCAGATCCAGCACATCGTTCTTGGCGATGAGTTTACCGATACGTTCCACCTTGCCGGTCACTGGACCTGCAAAGGCAGGGCTGGTTGCGGTCGCGCTCTGACCCTCTTCAACTTTATTGATGTCAGTCTCATAAACCTCGGCGACCACATACATGCGTCGGGTATCACCGAGTTCCAGCAGGCCGTCTACACCTATTCGCTCACCAGCCCGCGCATGCACTGCCAGCACCTCACCGTCCACCGGCGCCTGGATGACAGCACGATCAAGTTGCGCACGTGCCGCAATCAGCTCCGCCTCCAGAACTTCGACGTCGCGCCGCGCTTCGTCCAGCGCCGCCTCCGATTGAAAGGAGCTCTGCTTCAGCGCCGTTTGACGGGAGAGTACGCGCCTGGCGTGATCCAGCGCAACCTGCACGCGCTGAACTTCAGCAGACTTGATGGAATGGGTATCCAGGCGGGCTAGAACCTGCTTCCGATCCACGTGATCCCCCTCCTCGACCAGCAGCTCGGATACTACGGCCAGCTCGGATGGGCCTGCCAGCCGCATAACACCGTTGTGTGGCTCTACTCGACCGAGGCTGGAAATCCCTCTCTCCGCAGCGTAAGCCGCATCTACAACAAGCAAACACAACGCATAGGCCACTATTCGAGCAACGACCATTAACCTCTCCCCAGCGTTCTGATTTTCGCCAATGTAGGTTACCGTATACTTTATGACTGGGACAGGTAAAGAGGTGTCCAACTAATGCCAGGTAGGGGTCCAATCTTCATTCTGAGTATCGACGGTGGTGGTTCACGCGGTGTTATTCCCGCAAACGTGCTTTATCACATCGAGCACGCCGCTCACATTCCCGTGCGGGAGACGTTCGATTTCTTTGTCGGGGTCAGCACCGGCGCGATGGTCGCCGCCTACATAGCCCGGGACGCCGGTTCGATGGAATCATTAGCGAAAAACAGCTATTCCGCCCAGAACCTCTCAAAAATCATGGACAAATCGATTTGGGACAAGCTGCTCGGGCGCATGCAGAATCAGCCGAAGTACGACGGCGAAAACAAGCGACGCTACGTGGAATCACTTTCCATGGGTGCGCGTATCAATGACATCAGAGACAAACACCTGCTGATCCTTGCTTATGACTTCATCAACCGTGAGCTGGTTACGTTCAAAAACAATCGTGGCCACGATGCATCCTACAACCCTCTCCTCACAGAAATCTGCGACGCAGCGACTGCCGCACCGACACTCTATCCGAGCGTCGCTACGTCTACACCCAAGCGGCGCTGGCTGATCGACGGAGCACTCACCACCAATGATCCGAGTCTTTGTGCCATTACGG
Source organism: uncultured Pseudomonadales bacterium (assembly GCA_937921865.1). Lineage (GTDB taxonomy): Bacteria > Pseudomonadota > Gammaproteobacteria > Pseudomonadales > Azotimanducaceae > SZUA-309. The sequence goes on from CAKZWF010000021.1 coordinate 74,147, forward strand.
AAGCTCTGGCCATGGGACATACTCTGGAAGAAATCCATGTTGTCTCGCTGGGCACCGGCAAGCCGATGCACGACCTGAGCCAGGATGACAGTGACCGTATTGGAGAGTCTTCGAAAGACTGGGGTGTCGTCGGCTGGTTGGCCAACGGCCTGCTGGACCACATGATGAGCGCAAGCTCCTGTGTCAGCGCACACCAATGCGCACAACTGCTCGGCGAGCGCTACGTCAGGATCAGCGGTGAATTGCCGCGCAAGCTCATGCAGCTGGACAACACCAGCGACTCACGTATCTCAGATCTGCAGTCATACTCTTTTCTCTGGTTCGAAGAAGCGGTAGAGCAGCTGGATCAATTGGTTAATCGCGTCAACGCAGCTAGGGAGCGATGGGCCAGTGAACCAGGGGTCGCAGACGATCGTGTCTTCTAAATGCCGATCATAGCTTTGTCTGTATTCTTACTGACAGTCGATGATTCCCGGAAGAGTACTGACAAATTAAAAGTTTGTGCGGGACAAACGCGATCCGATTCGTCTCTTCAGCGGCTGTCATTGCATCCCAACTCGCCCCTCAGAGTTGACAAGCGCTCCTCAACAGTTGGCTTGAGCGGCGTATTTTCCGGCAGGCAATCGGTGCCGAACAGGAGTATTTTTCAAGACAGTGAGATAATAAACCTCGGTTCGACCCCCATAATTCCAAAACAGCGAAACAATAAACCTCGGTTCGACCCCCGTAATTCATCCTGCTACGCTATTTTCATGAGGGAGAGTGTGGTCCTTTTCGATGATATGTCCTTCTGGACTTCGGCCACGCCGAGTTACACCAGTTGTTAGCAGGCTGACCGATGCCTATCACCGAAATCGATCATATAGTCATTGTTGTTAAGGATATCGAGGAAGGTATTCGGAACTGGAGAGATGGTCTCGGGCTGAGTTTGAGTCACACAGTCGACCAGGCTGATGCTGACATTCGGCAGGCCTTCTTTTCTCTCCAGGATGGGACGTTCATTGAATTGATTGCGCCAGCGCATGATGACTCGCCAGTTGCAGGCATAGTTACGTCGCGGGGTGAAGGGGTACATGTCGTGGCGCTCACGGTTGATGATCTGGATGTTACGATCGAGACGCTGCAGGAAAGAGGTGTGAAACTGATCGGGGTCGGTACGCCGCAGGTCTTCATTCATCCGAAATCCGCCAACGGCGTCATGATTCAGCTGTGGCCGAAAGACAGAGCCCATCGCTGGAAAGACTCTCCAAATCGAGCAGTTCAACCGAAAAAAACCGGAATTCACGATGACCTTTAGCGTAACTGAAGAAGAACGCTCCAATGGAGCGTTGGCGGCTGAAAAAATTGCTTTGATCACCAGCGAAATCTCAACTCGGGGCTTTGCCGTCGTCACCGGCCTGATTTCACCCCAAACGTGCGAGTTACTCCTGACCTCCGTGCTGGAAGACGCGCAACGGGTTCGGGCGCTGGGAAAAACCACTGCTCATGAGGAGCACACGGGGCGGGGCCATCTGCAGCTGGGCCTAAGGCGGTTTGCACCCTATGTTCGATCCGACCTGGTGGCGAACCCGCTGATCGAGCACGTCGTCGCGGCCATGTTGGGTCCGGCCGCCTGGCTTGGATTCTACAACGGCAACGTCAATCTGCCGGGCAGTACCTATCAGCCATTGCACTACGATCGTCCGTTCTCCTGGCGAACGAAAGAAAAGGCCGAGCGAGACGGTGAGAGCTGGCCGCCGCCCACGACAACCCTCTCTTGTTCCGTGGCGCTCACGGATCTCACCGAAAACAATGGCGCGACCGAGATCTATCCAGGCACGCATCTCGAAACGGCAGTCACCGATTGGCCACTCGGTGAAAGAATCAGCAATCACCCCGATCTGATCGAACGCTGGGGCCCACCAGCACGTATGATCGTGCCCACCGGGGCTATCTGTTTTCGCGACCCGCGAATGTGGCATCGCGGAGTCCCGAATCCGTCAGATCAGACCCGGCCGATGATCGGGTTGACCTACCATGCGCAGCGGTGCCGACAGTGGCGCGGCAGGCTCGTCAAGAACCTGGCAGCGGCAGACATGGAAAAGGTTCTACAGGATCCAGCGCTTCGGGTGCTGGATGACGGTGCGCTGGGCGATGGTCGCCTGGTGTTTGAAGAGAGTGCCCGCGATGCTTTCACCGCCACCGATAATCCGCACGAGATCAATCGCAATGTCAGGTTTGTCGACGAACCGCTCAAAGTGAACCATTTTCTGGACGCACACCTCATTGGCGGAGCGAGAGTCGTCAAAGATCACGTGATCTCACCGGATGCATAGCGAATCGTGAAAGTCCTCTATATCGGCGGAACGGGGGAGATATCCCAGGCCTGTGTCGCTCAGAGCATCGAGATCGGACACCAGGTCACCCTATTCAATCGTGGCCAAAGAAACGAAACGATACCGGACACAGTGGACCGTGTTGTTGGCGATCTTCGCGACTTCGACGTATATGCAGGGCTGGCCAAGCGGGACTTCGATGTCGTCTGTCAGTTTCTGGCATTCGACACTGCAACGGTCCAGCGCGATATCGACCTTTTTTCCGGACACTGCCAGCAGTACGTTTTCATCTCCACAGCATCTGCCTACCAGAAACCTCCCAACGGCCATGTCGTCACCGAAGCCACGCCGCTCGAAAATCCCTTCTGGGCTTACAGCCGCCATAAGGCCGCCTGCGAATCGCTGCTCGCAGAATCCTTAGACAGATTGCCCGCAACCATTGTCCGACCAAGCCACACCTATCGAACGCGCTTTCCGAGCCCGGTGATCGACGGCGACCATCTGGCGTGGCGCATATTGAATGACAAACCCGTGCTCGTGCATGACGACGGCGAGTCGCTGTGGACCGTGACGCACTCCGAGGATTTTGCCCGTGCCTTTACCAAGCTGCTCGGGCGAGTCGAGGCTGTCGGCAGCGCTTACCACATCACCAACGACGTGGCGCAGTCCTGGAACGACATCGTCGATGCAGTAGGAGAGACCCTGGAAAGGCGGCCGGTAATACAGCAGGTCCCCACCGACACGCTGGTCGGTTACAAACCCGAGTGGGAAGGCCCGTTGCTCGGGGACAAATCAAACTCCATGCAGTTCGACAACAGCAGAATCCGCAGCGTTATCGGTCCATGGGAGTGCAAAATCTCACTTCAGGATGGACTCGATCTGGTAAGCGCTCACGTTGACGCCCGACTTAGCGCGGGCTATATGCCGGATAGAACGCTTGATGAGCTGGTCGACCGAATTGTTGCCGATCGACTTGGCATACAGTGACGCGAACGCATTCAGGCTTTTCCCAATGCAATGAGCCGAAATTCGCCGCCCATTAAGCTGGCTGATTCACGCGGCCGAGCCAGGCTGTGCATTTTCATGTTTACGGTCAAGCTCTCTATGCAGCTCTGCGAGAATTTCATAGGACCGTAATCGCGCCTGATGGTCGTAGATCTGAGTTGCAATCATCAGTTCGTCCGCGCCAGTCCGGCGGCTGAAAGCCATGAGGCTTTTCGCCACCGTAGCTTTGGCCCCGACAGCCGAGCAGACGCCAAAGTTGGCCACCAATGCTCGATCCTGAGCTGACAGCGTCTCGTCGAAATCGCGCACGGGCGGTGGCAGCTGGCCGGGGTTGCCTCGACGCAGGCGAATTACAGCCTGGAGCGACGAACTGCGCAGATACTGCGCTTCTTCATCGGTGTGTGCTGCACAGACATTAAAACCCAGCATCACGTAGGGTGCGTCACAATGTTCCGAGGGCCTGAAACTCTCGCGGTAGAGATCGACAGCCTGCATCATTGCCGCTGGTGCAAAATGGGAAGCAAAAGCGTATGGCAACCCCAGCGCCGCCGCGAGCTGAGCACCGTACAGGCTCGAGCCGAGAATCCAGATGGGCACCTTGCTGCCCGCGCCCGGCACGGCTCGAACCCGCGCTCCTTCCTCGACGTCACCGAGATACGCCATCAGCTCCATAACGTCACGCGGAAACGCGTCGATGTCGACGTTGAGATTTCGCCGTAGCGCATGAGCGGTATTCTGATCTGTGCCAGGTGCCCTGCCGATACCGAGGTCGATTCGGCCGGGATAGAGTGCTTCGAGGGTACCAAACTGCTCCGCAATGATCAGAGGTGCATGGTTCGGCAGCATGACGCCGCCCGCGCCGACGCGGATGCTGCTCGTTCCTTCCGCGACATAGCCGATCGCGACCGCGGTCGCGGAACTCGCAATACCGGGCATGTTGTGGTGCTCGGCCAGCCAGAACCGATGGTAACCGAGGGCCTCGGCGTGCCGCGCCAGGTCTCGGCTGTTCTTTAATGCCTGCTTGGCGCTGCCGCCTTCGGTGATGGGCGCAAGATCAAGCACGCTCAACCGAGGCAGTGCATCAGGTTCATAAACGGTGATGATTCAATGCTCCTTCAACGGA
>CAKZWF010000022.1 GCA_937921865.1 uncultured Pseudomonadales bacterium
TGGGGTCGGAACATCCTGGACAAGGAGTACTTCCCGTCGGCCATCGATCTCAGCAGCGGTCTCTCGCCGGAAGACCGGCAGTTCGTGGATGGTGTCGGCCAGCCCAGCGGCACTAACACCAAATACTGGGGTGAGCCGCGCTGGGTGGGGCTGGAGCTGCGACACATCTTCAACTGACAGGACCGAGAACGGAGACCGGGTAATGCCGGAACGGATGATCGAGGGTAATGGGGTCACCCTGTGGACCGAGTCGTTCGGCGACGCGGGGGGTGTGCCCCTGCTCCTGATCATGGGTGCAACCGCCAGGGCATCCACTGGACCGATGAGATCATCGATCCGAGGTTTTACACCTACAGGAAGGATTGGTGAATCACACTCCAAGAGGACGGTATAACCGCGGTGGGCAAGATGGGAATCCATAGCTCGCCGAACAGAGCATCAACAGGAAGTCCAAACTGGTAGGATTCTGACAACTTCAAAGTCTACCTATATCCTACCAGTCGACCAGGAATAGGAATCAGAGGGGCACCCAACAACCTCTAACCTATTGAATTAAAGAGGAATTTTTGGTCGGGACGGCAGGATTTGAACCTGCGACCACTTGACCCCCAGTCAAGTGCGCTACCAGACTGCGCTACGCCCCGAGCGGAAGCGGATGTTACCTGAATTGGGATCTGAATTGACCCCGTGCCAGGAAAAATTCGTTTGCTAATATTCCGAGCGGTAAAATGACTGTTTACGCTGAGAATCTGCAGTTTGACTGGCAGCCAACCCGAGATCGTCCAAGTCAGTGAGCCGGTGCGCACGTCGTCCGGTTGGCAGCCGCTCACCGTGGGGGCAGGGCCGGTCACGGCCCATCTGGTAAACGGCGTGTTTGGCGACCCGCTGCTCGAGGTGAAATTCAAAAGCCGCCGTGAGCGGCTGCTGTTCGATCTGGGTGACGCGGCCATGCTCTCTCGCCGGGTGCTGCACACGGTGACGGATGTGTTTCTCACCCATGCGCACTTCGATCATATCTGCGGCTTCCTGCATTTCCTCCGCGCCCGGATGACAGGTGAGTATCCGCCTTGCCGGATCTATGGTCCACCACACACCGCCGACCACATCGGAAACCTGATTGATGGTATCGCCTGGGATAGGATCGAGGATGCTGGTCCCGAGTTTCACGTTGCCGATGTCTCCACCGATTTCATCACGTGGTCTTTACTGAAAGCTGGTCATCCTGCGAAGCGGCTCGAGCCACAACCCCGATCGGACGATGTGGTCTGCCAGCATCCTGAGTATCAGGTGCAGTGTGTGGAGCTGGATCATGGCATTCCGGTGCTCGCCTACGCGCTAAATTACTCTCCTGAAATCCACATCGATCGGGCAAGGCTCGACGCGCTCGAGTTGGCGCCCGGTGACTGGATCACGGACCTGAAGCGACTACTGCGCGAAGGCGACATTCAGGCGCTCGTCGAACTGCCGAACGGTGAGCGCGAGATGGTTGCCGCTCTGCGCGATGCACTGGTGACGGTATTGCCCGGCAAGCGCCTGGTCTACGCGACCGACTTTGCCGATACGCCGCAGAATCGAGCGCGGCTGCGGTCGTTGGCGGCGGAAGCAGATCTGTTCTTCTGCGAGGCAACCTTCTGCGCGGCCGATCTAATCCAGGCGAACGATACCCGGCATTTGACGGCTCGCGCCTGCGCAGAGATCGCTCTGGCCGCGCGGGTGGCTCGGCTGGTGCCGTTTCATTTCTCGAAACGCTACACGGATCGAGTCGGCGCGGTGTATGCCGAGCTCAGCGAGGCACTGGCCAGCGTCGAGCAGGCTTAGGAGATTGACGCTCGCCCGCGACATCGCAATTGTTTATCAGGACGCAGGAATTGCTGTTCCTGGAGCGTATGTGACTCGCTACAGCGCTAGTGCTTTGACTCTGTGGCTCCGTGCTCGCAACATGGCGCCTGTCACCGGAACTGGGAAGAACAATGAGCGATGCAGGATCCTCAAAACCTGAGTTTGTTTCTCTGGATGAAGCGGCTGCGATGAAGACGGGCACCCGGGTGACTTTTATCCCCGGTATTCCAGCGATGTACGCCGAGGCTCTGAAAAACATCTGCTATGTGAAGGGCGTACCGCTCATCCGGGTGCTGCACCCCATGATGGGTGTGGACAAAGAGACTGGCGTGGACCGGCAAGCCAGATTGTATGAGTTGACCAGCCAGACCAGCTTGCCAACCATGCTTTATGAAGAGGAACGGCCAAGGAACGTCTGGATTGAGCAATTGGCATTGGCTGAACGTATCGGCGAGCCGGGTACGCCAACTCTGATTCCCGCAGACTTCGAACAGCGTGTGGAAGTGATGGGTTTGTGCGAGGTCGTACTCGGGGAGGATGGCTTTGTCTGGAACATGAGGATACTGAACGACAGCCCGTTGGGGAGAAAGTATGGCTACAGCGATGAAGCCAGCGCCTCAGCGCCTGGTAAAATCGCGGCGGTGCTGAAGCTCATCGATCGCCGCCTCGAAGCTCAGGAAAGTATAGGTTCGCGCTACCTGGTTGGTGATGCGATTACCGCCGCTGACGTCTACTGGTCGACGATGAGCATGTGTGTGCTGCCGGCGCCGCCGGAGATTATGCCCCTCACTCGGCAGAACCAGGGCATGTTGAAGTTTTTTGCGGCTAACGGGCAGATCCCTGCCGTTGCTGATGCGCTCACGGAGCGAATCGAGACCCACCAACGCTACATTCTGTCGACCTACTGCGAGACGCCCGCGGTGTTAGGGGGTGATCTGTTGTAGGGAGGGTGATCCGCGCCAGAATCCCTTTACCCAGAAGCCCCTGGCGTATGATGCCCTCGGAAGAGTGGTGGCAGACTGACAGCCGCCACCGTTCCTATCCTCTGTATCCGGTTGCTTAACGCCCTTTGAACTCGGCCTTACGCTTCTCCATGAAAGACGCCATGCCTTCCCGGAAGTCTTCCGAACGAAACAGCGGCAGCAGCTGCAGGAAGACGTGGTGGACGTGGTCGTTGAAGTTCTCGTTCATACCCATGCGCATCATTCGTTTTGACGCCTGGACGGCCAGTGGTGCGTTGGTGGCGATTTCCAGGGCCAGATCGCGGGCAGCCTGATGGATCTCGTCCGCTGGCACGACGTGGGAAACCAGTCCCAGGGATTCACATTCAGCAGCCGGCAGGGTGCGGCCGGTAAAGATCAGCTCTGCGGCCTTCGACCAGCCCAGCAATCTCGGCAGGATCCAGGTGCCACCGGATTCCGGAACTACGCCGCGGGCAGTGAATGCCGCGGCCATTTTAGCGCCGTCGGCCATCAGTCGGATATCACAGCCTAAAGCCAGATCCATACCGTAACCGGCGGCGGAGCCGTTCAGCGCGCAGATGGTTGGGGTGTCCAGGTTGTGCAGCACGGTGGGTGGGGTGTTCCGCAAGTCCAGATTGACTGAGTTGTTGGACTGATTAGACAGACCTGAACCGATATCGCTGTCGCCGCGCAGGTCGAGCCCGGCGCAGAAGAATCTGCCGGTGCCGGTGACGATGATGGCGCGGACGTCGTTGTCAGCATCCGCTTTGAGCAGATACTCCGACAGGGTGTTGAGCATCGCGCCACTGATGGTGTTCTGCTTTTCGGGCCGATTAAAGCTGATGGTGGCGATCTGCTCGCTGACGTCGTAACTGACCGCGGGTAGTGAATCACTGACCTTGTCTGCTGGTGTGGCCATGGTGTTCCCCTCGAATGAAAAAAGAGCCTCAAATTACGGATTTGCGGCATATCGTGCAAGTTGGCGCAGATTTCTGGCGAAGGCGCTAATCACCATCTAGCTTTAATGAAAGCGGTTCGGACAACACGATGCCTCATCACACACAAGGACTGGTCGACATTCTCGAAATCTACCACGCTCGGCAGATTCGCGACGATTTATTGACGAATTTGCAGCGCCTGCGCCAGGACAGTCCGCTGGATCCGTTTCAGGATCCGCTGCCGCGCGAAGAGACCCGCAGCTACTACGAGACGATGCTGATCACCATTGTCGATATGCTGCACGGCACGGGGGACGACGCTCCGCTCAACTAGATCGTATCCGGTCGCCGGGCGTCAGGCGGCGCCTCTGACTCAGCGGGGCGCGCGCTCGGGCATCTTTTCTTCTGAAATCGCATACCCGGCTTCTGGCGGTATACACAGCCAGTTGCCGTCGTCGCGTCGTTCAGTCCAGGGCAGCACCATTACTGGCTTGGTGCCGGCTGTGGCGGTGATGGCGGCATCGCAGTTTGTGTACTCGGCCAACTTTTCGATGTTGCGCAGGGTAGGGAAGATGATGGTCTTGGTGCCGGCCTCTGCCTCAGCCAGCGCATCCTCAGGACGAATCCACACTGAATCCACGGATTCGTGGCCATCGTGAATGGCCAGATGGTCTGGAGGTGCGACTGCCAGAAAAAAGTGCGTGTCAAAGCGCTTCGGCATCATGTCCGGGGTCACCCAGTGGGCGAAGTGGGTCAGCAGATCGCAGGCGAGGGTGAGTTGTTCTCTTTCGAGGAACTCTGTGATGGTCAGCTCGCCTTTATGCAGTCGATCCCGATAGCTTTCCAGTTCTGCCAGCCGGGCGCCGTCGATGAGCTGATCAGAGCCGTCAGGGCGCGCCAGCAGCACCCCGCATTCTTCGAAAGACTCGCGGATCGCGGCCACCTGATTCGCCCGCATGTCGGTATCGGCTGCGGCCCCGGTCAAACGTGGAATCAGTTCGGCATCGAAGTCGGCCGGGTCAGCTTTGCCACCGGGGAAAACCAGCGCACCAGAGGCGAAGTCGATCTGATGGTGCCGGACCACCATGAAAACCTCGAGCCCTTCAGGACTATCCCGCAACATCAGGATGGTGGCGGCGGGTACCGGTTTTGCCGGTGATTTATCGGTCATGGTAGTTCCTCAGCGCCCGGCGACGTCTTTGATGAAGGTATCCAGCGTTTCCATCTTCTGGTTGCGTCCGCCCAGGGTAAAATCCGGGACAATCAACTCATCGACACCGATGTATTCATACTCAGCGATGATGTCTTTGACTTCGGATGGGGTGCCGATGATCGCTGGCTGCTGCATATCGGCGTTTCTCATCTTTTCTAAAAACGTGTTGTCTTCGCTCATGAACAACAGTGCGACCGCGGTCCGTTTGATCTCTTTGGGATTCCGGCCCAGGTCCGCACAATGCGCATCGAGGACCTCCATCTTCTGACGCAGACGGGAGACGTCACCCCAGACATTCCACTCATCTGCATATTTGGCCGTGATTTTCAGGGTCACCTGCTCGCCACCGCCGCCAATCAGCAGCGGCAGCGGGTGCTGTAGAGGCTTCGGCTCCAGAGAGGCGTGCTGCAGCTGGTAGTACTTGCCGTCGAAATCTGTGGTGGTGTGAGTGAACAGAGATTTGATGATCTGACAGGCTTCGTCCAGGCGCTTCAGCCGCTCGGCGACCGTGTAGAACGGGATGCCGTACTGATGGTGTTCGTTTTCCTGCCAGCCGCTGCCGATGCCCAGCACTACCCGGCCGTGGGTGATGTGGTCCAGGGTGGCAGCCATTTTCGCCAGAACGGCAGGATGGCGGTAGGTGTTGCCGATCACCAGCGTGCCGATGCGCAGGCGGGGTACCACCGCGCCCAGCGCAGATAGCGTGGTCCAGGCTTCCTGGTGCGGGGTGGTGGTATCTGGGGCATTGGGCATGAAGTGATCCGCATACCAGATGCCATCCCAGCCGGTTTTTTCCACGTGCTGGGCCAACTCCAGAACATCCTGATAAGGCTGGCTGGGTGCCGGCCAGAAACTGAATCGCATGATTTCCCCCTCATATCCGCGAATGTCCAACATGTTCGCTTATGCCCCGGGCTATGGCAAACTCCGGGATGGGGGAGACAAATGACCGAGCTACAGACCGAAAGGCTGCTGCTGCGTCCGCTCGTGGAAGACGACGTGGAGGCGCTCCATGTGTTCTGGAATGATCCGGCCGTACGCCGCTATCTCTGGGAAAACAAGGCGATATCCACCGAGCAGGTTCGGGAAGTGGTCGCAGACAGCGAACGCAATTTCCAGACTCTGGGTGCTGGCTACTTCGCGATGGAGATATCGGAACAGCGCGGTAAGCTGATTGGCTTCTGCGGCTACCGGCGATTTGAAGACAGTGAGCAACCTGAACTGCTTTATGGACTGCTGCCGGATTTCTGGGGCAAAGGCTTTGTTACTGAAGCTGCCCGGGCGGTGCTGGACCATGGCTTCAACGACTGCAATTTCGCTCGAGTGATAGCCTCGACAGATACCCCCAATCAGCGATCTGTCCAGGTCATGCAGCGCCTGGGCATGTGTTTTGAAGAACGCCGTGAATATCATGGCCTGGACACGGTATTCTACGTGCTCGCTCAAGAAGACTTTCTCAAGTAGCCCGTGAACGTAAGCCTGCTGACCATCAATTTCCATCTCGGTGGCTGCCGCTCTTTGAAAGAGAAGCGGCAGCGCCTGAAAGGCATTCGTGAGCGTTTTGGCAAGAGTACCGGCGTGGCGGTGTGTGAAAGTGACTTCCAGGATTCTCATCAGCGGGCTCAATGGTCATTTGTGGCAGCAGCTGGCAGCTCAGATGTCGTGGCGCGCTCGCTGGACGAAATCATCCGGGGTCTGGAGCTTTCGGTGGATGCTCAGCTTATTGATGTGCAGCAGGAGCGGTTGATCTGATGTCAGTAGTGGTGGTGATGGTGGTGGCCGGAGTGGCCTACTTCTGGCTGAGAGGGGCCCGTCAGAGCCGGTTGCGCTGGCTTGCGCGTCTCGACCTTCCCGGTACCTGGACCTGGCAGGACCATGACGGCACGCTGGAGCTGGCGGGTGAATTAAGCCACGGTACCTTCCGCAGGCTGGAAGCAGGTTCGGAGCTGCGTGGTGAATGGCGGCTGATCGGCCACGAACTGCGCCTGGACCCGGCGGGAGCTGCGCCAGTCAACTATGACCTGCGTTTTTTTGATGCAGGCAAAATTGGTCTACGCGGTGCGAACGATGAGGCCCGCGTCTATGTGAAGACGCCGAGCAACGTGGTGCCTTTAAGGCGAGGTAGCGGTTAGGTAAGGCGAGGTAGCGGTTAGGGCTGCGGTAAAAACACTCGTCAGCTTTTTCGACGGTTTTTGCGGTCCGGGTCGCGGCGGGGTTCGAGATCCTGGGCAACACGGTCTGAATTGCGCCGTTCGGCGTTTTCGGAGCGCCGATCTGAAGATCCTTTGCGTCGTTCAACTTCAGGCGCTCCAGTAGCGTTCTGAGAGCTTGAATCGTCTGGCTGCGGAACGGTCATGGCAACGTCGATCTGAATCTCACTAGCGGAAGCTTATATTAACACTGATTGAGCGCCTGCTCATCCGCAGAAGTCGGTAAAATGCTGCGGAAAATCACCACGGAAACACCTTTGGAAGCCAATTCGGAAAGCCTAATCGACAGTGGCCGCGAACTCGTTCGGCGTCTGCTAAATCTTGTCCCTGATCGAAGCCAGCCGGACTGGACAGAATCGGTTGCCGCGATCTGGCACAGCGACCATCTCGGCGGCCGATTTGTGGCGCATCAGGATCTGGATGACATCAGTGTTGATGATCTGATGAATGTCGATGATCAGAAAACCGCGCTGATCAGGAATACTGAACAGTTCATGGTGGGTGCGCCGGCCAATAATGCATTGCTCTGGGGCGCTCGAGGCACGGGCAAGTCCTCGCTGGTGCACGCGCTGGTGAATCGATTCAGCGCTGACGGTTTGCGCCTGGTGGAGGTCAACAAAACCAGCCTGGCAACACTGCCTGAGATTGTGATCCGGCTGCGCGAGGTACCCTACAAATTTATCCTGTTCTGTGACGATCTGTCGTTCGAGGCGGACGATGCTTCTTATAAAGCGCTCAAGAGCGCGCTGGAAGGCTCATTTTTTCGCTCGTCGGCCAACGTGTTGATCTATGCCACCTCAAACCGGCGCCATCTGCTGCCTGAATACATGGCGGACAATCGGCAGGCGGTGATGGTCGACGGGGAACTGCATCAGGGTGAAGCGGTGGAAGAGAAGATCTCGCTTTCGGATCGCTTCGGCCTGTGGCTGTCGTTCTATCCGTTCAAACAGGACGCCTACCTGGCAGTGGTGCAGCATTGGGTTGAAACTCTCGCTGCACGGCACGACCTTGACGCTGCCTGGACCGAAGCCGCTCGTGCTGAGGCACTGCGCTGGGCGCTGGCGCGGGGGGTTCGTAGCGGCCGAACGGCACAGTATTTCGCCCGCCATTGGGTAGGCTCGCGGGTGCTTGATAAAGACTGAGAGATATCACCCCCCGGCTTGCTTGACGTCGACCAGACGTCTCCATAGAATGCCGCGCTTCCTACAGTCCCCTTCGTCTAGAGGCCTAGGACTCCAGGTTTTCATCCTGGCAACAGGGGTTCGACTCCCCTAGGGGACGCCATTTTCTTCCCTGATCGTCTGATATCGCTTACGCCGGTGTATGCAGCGCGATCCGGTTACCGTCGGGATCCACAAAACTGCCAATAAAGCCATTCGGCCCGATTGGCGTTTTCGGCTGGTGGATGGTGCCTCCTGAATTCACTGCGCGGATTAACGTCTGCTCTATATCTGCGCAGCCTAGATAGATCCGCACACCCGTGGCGCTCGGCGATTTTCTGCCGTCGCTCAGTCGCGGAACTCGACGACTGCAAGATTCGCTTCATCATCGGTCGTCAAGTGTAAAATCAATTCATCCCGGCCGTCCTGGTTCAGATCGGCCACCTCAAATCCTTCGCGATCACTCGGCAGGCTCATCGCCAATTTGATTGGCGACTTGGCAAACAGTTTCTCGGTCGCTTCGCCTGGAAAGACCAGCAGGGTATCCAGACCTTTCTGCACCAGCAGATCTTTGCGGCCGTCGCCAGTGACTTCTGCACTCAACACTGCGGGCACAAACAGATCGCCGGTGCTGAAGTCGAATTTCACTTTGATTTCTTTGGCAAGACTCGGCTCGCTGGCAAAGATCTGATCGTGCATCTGATAAACAGATACATCAACGGAAGCAGATCGAGTGATCAGCGCGCTGATGATGGTGCCCAGGGAAATGTTCACGGAGGTGATCACAAACTCTTCGCGACCGTCGCCGGTGAGATCGAGTCTTTCGTTATTCAGTTGGATCCCACCGGTTGCCACAATGGACGAGGCCTGCTGTTCGAAGGTCAGTCGCTGATTGTTGTCTATTTGACCCAGATGTATTTCGTATTGGGTTTCCAGTCCGAAAATGCCGTCACCCTCCATGGTCTGAATAATCAGATCTGCGAGTCCGTCGCCGTCAATGTCGCCTACGCCTTCCAGCATACGTTGGGTTTCATCCTTACCTTCTTCGTCTTCGCCGAGGCTCACCGATAGAAAGTCACCGAGCACATCTTTCTGATTCGGATCTAGAATCAACGATTCGGTCGCGAACTGACCTGGCGATTCCTGCAGATAGATCTGGAACCTGCCATTAATCCAGAACGCAATGTCCTCCAGGCCGTCCTGATTTTCATCGAGCAGATAGGGTTTTCGGGCGCGATAGCCGACAAAGCGCGCACTGTCTTCAAAACTCATATGCGGTGGCGGTCCAACCACCTGGGGAGGAAGAAAACCCTCTTCAGTCTGGATTGCCAGGTGCCAGCCGTCGAATCCGGGCATCAGGAAATCGTCTCGGCCGTCATCGTTGATGTCGTAAAACATTTCGATGGTCGGGGATGAATCCCAGTTGGCGCCGACAAACATCGACTGAATCTCCAGCACTGGCTCGAATGTTCGCGAAGTCTCGTTGAGCTGCCAGAGTTTTGAGTCCTGGTAGCCGGCCAGTCCTATTCGGTCGCCGGTCTGAATGGTGTCCACCAGGTCCATTGAGGAATTGAGCGGTTGCTGCAGGTGAGTGTCCCAGCCACTGCCGTTCTGGCGATAAACAGTGACCGTACGCACCGGCTCCTGGTCAAGGTCCTGCAGTTGTTTTTCCCGCTCGTCCAAGTCCGGGGTTTCCACAACCAGGATTGCGGGTTGTGGATCCGCGGGACTGATGAACGGTATGAATTCGAGTTTCTGGTCGTTGGCGAGCGGAATTGACTGGATGTCGAACTCCAGGCCATAGCCGTAGGCTGGCAGAGCAAACGCCAGAATTGAAAAGATAGCCCGCAACCGCTTTGTTGGTGGGTAACCGATATTCTTAGGGGTGGGCAAGACTCTGTCCTTGTGCAGATTCGATTTGTTGGCGTTTGCCAGTGGTTGTTTATCAGTCGTCTGCATTGCCGATAAAGTTCCCTTGGCGTGCTGTTCAGCGCCTGCCAAATTGCCGGCTGATCTCCATGTGCAGCGCGAAGTCAGGCATCACATCGGACAGCCCATCTTCGATAATGCCGAATCGCCAGTCCCAGCCACTGTCCGGGAAATTCACATTGGCACCGAACGCCAACTGGACCGTGCTGGAACCCAGTACGTCCAGGTTACTGTCGTAGTAGGCGCTGGCACCCTGAATTTGCGCGATCAGGTCGACCCGTCGCGTCGCTGCGAAGGTCAGCTGTAAACCGCCAAAACCAACGGTGTCTTCCTGCTGGTCGCTCAGGACATCGCCGTCGCCGAGCACCAGAATACCGGCATGAGCGGAGAGCGTAGTGCGCAATCCCCCCAGGGTTACCGGATCAGAATAGCCAAGTCCTGCTGAGTAGTCGGTGGCGCCGCTGCCAAGCAGGTCGTCTGCGTCGCCTGTTGCCAGTTTGAGTCCGGCATGAACAGCGAACTGTCTTGCGTTTGCGCCTGGCGCGGTCAACAGATATCGGCTGTTCAGCCTGACGTCACCGATACCTCCAGTAGAAGAGTCCAGGCGAAAGGGCGTCTGTCCGGTTTCCCGGGTTGCGAACAGCAGCTGGTTTTGACCCTGGTTCGGACGATCGCCTTCCGGAAGGCCGAACAGATCATGGAAATTGTCTACGGTGGAATCCATGAAACCACCGCTGTGATAGAGAAAAGGCAGCTGCGCGGCCACTTCCCAGCGATCAGTCACGTTGTGGCTGAAGCTGAACAGCGCGTGATAAGTCTCGCCATCGAGTTCGGCGCCGTCTGTGCCGCTGGTGTCAATTTCCGCAAAGCTCACCAGGTTCAGAGTCACTCTGGCTTCGCTGCTGCCGCCGTCGCGCATACTGCCCGCGAAAAACTCCGGGCGGCCGAATATCTGGGTGAAAGCGTTGTAGCTGCGGGTATGGAATATTGGCTCAGCGGCCCGCGCAGGCAGTGTAGTCACCAGATTAAAAAAGAGCGCCAGGGCGACAGTCATTGCGCATTTGATGGACATATACAGCAAGCTTGTTGAGAATTAGCCGGTCGAGCAGTATATACAAACTCGCTCACGCTTAGGTGACAGCCAGGGATTGGTGATGCCAAATGCTTTTACGTCTATTGCTACGTTTTCAGAGGCTATTGCCCGGACCCTGGAGAAATACCAGATCGACTCCGGTGACCTGTTTGCAGCCATTGGCATGGATAGAGAACCCTACCGGGATCCGGATTCACGTATCTCCATTACCAATATGACCCAGCTCTGGGCAGAAGCTGAGCGGAGAACCCACAACCCGTGTTTTGGATTCGAAGTCGGAATGAGTCTGTTGCCTACTAATTTCCATACGGTGGGTTATGCCTGGCTTGGCAGCGCCACAATCCGGGAAGCGCTGGCACGTCTGGTGCGCTACCAGCGATTGCTGAGCACAGCCGCGGAAATGTCCATGGAAGACAAAGGCGCCACGCTTGAATTCAAGTTGCACAGTAAAGAAGCGCCGCAGATGGGCCTGGACGCGGCAATCTGCGCAAATGTGCAGATTTGTCGCGGGATCTCGCATGAGGATTTTGCGCCGCTGTCGGTAGCGATGACCCGGTCAGCGCCGGTCTGCGAGCGCGAAGTTGCCGAGTTCCTGAGATGCGGCGTTGAATATGATGCGCCGGAAAACGTCCTGTCGTTTTCAGCAGAGAGCATTGACGAGCCGCTGCCACGCAACAATCCAGCGATGGTACAGGCAAGCGAAGAACTTGCGCAGCAGTACATTGCTCGGATGGATAAGAACGACGTTGTGACGCGCGCTAGGGTTCTGCTGATCGGGCAACTGCCAAACGGTGAGCCGAGTCGCAAGATGCTCGCGGATAGTTTGCATATGAGTGAACGGACGCTGGCGCGGCGGCTATCTGAAAGTGACTATACTTTCAGCAATCTGGTCGATGAAATTCGTCAGCATCTGGCGCGAGACTATCTTCGCCAGTCCCGCTTCTCAGTGACAGACGTTGCCTTTCTACTGGGGTTTTCTGACCAGAGTAACTTTGCTCGCGCGTTTAAGCGCTGGACCGATCTGTCGCCGACGGAGTTTCGCCTGGCGCGGTGATGCCCTGGTGCTGGAAGATCGTTAGCTGATCGGCAGATCAGCCGATCAGGTTGGTTGCCAGGATTGCTGTCAGCAGTACCAGTATGATCAGCGGCCATTCGGAACCACCTCTGTTACGCCTTGGAGTTGTATTGTCCATGTTCGTCACCCGTTTCCGTGAATGACTTGAAATTAGACGAAAACCTGCAATTGCGCCGGTCCCAGGCTGCCGAGTGTCAGTCTGGAGGGGTCAGACGCGGGGTGCGCCCTCAGGTGTAGAACATCTGCAGGGATTTACGCAGGTCCGCACGGCCAGCGACCGAACAATCCTTCTTTGCACCCGAAAAAAAACACTCAGGCCAGCGGAATAACCGCGCTGAACAACAGTGTACCGGGCGCACCATGATGGAAAAGTTTGAACGCAATCAGACTAGAGGCGCAGGCGATCATGATTCGGGCAGGCTTCAGTAACGGCATTGATGTTGGCTATCTTAGTATTCATTCGTGATCAGCTCGGCTACATCCTGACTGAACCGAAAGGCTGATAACCCTCTGCCTCCAACTTGCGTGCTTCGTCTGGCGCGAACGGGACCGTTTCGATAAACGGTAGCAGATCGTCCCGGCTGACGCCGTTTGCACTCATCCAGGTTTCGCACATCTTCACATCAATCAGTGCGTAAGCATCGAGCAGTGCGGTGCGGTCAACGAGCGCTTTGTTGTTTGAGTAACGAGCCCGGGTGAACGGAAATGCTTCATCACCATGAAGGATGACGACAATCGGCTCGACGTTGGCTTCCGGGGTGGCGCTCAGCAGCGATTGTTCAAGCGTCGTCAGCAGGGCGTCAAGGTCTTCCAGGTTGTTGGGCGTGATCTCCAGATAAGATCTGACCACTTCGCCGTCGGCTGCCAGTCCGGGCCGAGGCACAAGCAGACAGGCTGAGAAGATCAGCCAGCCGAGAGTAGTTGCGAGCCGCGTCATCTCCATATCTTAACGTATACTGCCGATCCGCACAGCTCGGAGGGAGCGTAACGATGCCACTGAACACTGCCACCGTAGGGGGCCAGAGCCAGCCTTTCGAACATCGAATTGATGCACGCTGGACGATGGCTTATGCGGCCGCTCTCGATGACCTGTTGCCTGCCTACATGGACACGCAGGCAGGTGAGGTT
This sequence comes from uncultured Pseudomonadales bacterium, assembly GCA_937921865.1. GTDB lineage: Bacteria > Pseudomonadota > Gammaproteobacteria > Pseudomonadales > Azotimanducaceae > SZUA-309. The sequence continues at coordinate 13,548 of CAKZWF010000022.1, forward strand.
GTCGCTCACCCGCTGTTTCCTGTTTGTCTGGAGTGGCCGGCCATTCTGGATTGCGTGAACATCCCGGGTTCTGAACTTTCCACCCCGCAGGAACGAGCACGCGGGGTCCATGCGGCTCATGATCTGCATCTTTTCCGGCCGCTGAAGGCGGGTGAGACGCTGACCACGCAGGCGACCATTGTCGGTCTGGAAGCTATCCGACCGGGCGCTGCGCAGACTACCCGTCTGGATACCGTGGCTGAAGACGGTGAACTGGTCGCCAGGACCTATCAACTCGGTATAACTCGGGGCGTAGCCGTGAGCGGCGAGGCGCTAGTCGCCGAGGCCGTGCCGGCGCTGCCGGAGTTCTTTGGTGATACTGAAGCTGCGCGCTGGCAGATTGCTGTACCGGGTGGTGCGGCGCATGCCTATACAGAGTGCGCGCGTATCTGGAATCCGATACACACAGATAAGGCTGTGGCCGTGGCTGCTGGATTGCCTGACATCATTCTGCACGGCACTGCGACACTGGCGCTGGCAATTTCCCGACTGGTCGGCGCATGTCTTGATGGCGATCCGACCCGTGTCACCCGGCTGGGAGGTCGATTCAGTGCAATGGTGTTGATGCCTTCAACGCTGACCCTGGTGCTGCATCGCGACCTGGATGGGGAAATATCTTTCACAATGTTCAACGAACAGGGCGAGCGGGCAATCAGCCACGGCTTTCTCTGTCATAAGTAACTGATCCGATGACAGCGCGACACCACTACCTGGTTGGTACCGGTACCTGGTTTTTGGGTTATGGAATCCAGAGCGTGATGTTCGCTTGGCTGGTCACCATGGTGCTGCATGAGACGCCTGAGAGGGTCGGCCTGGCGCAGATGACGCTGCTGCTGCCGGGTACGCTGTTCATACTCATAGGTGGCAGCTACGCCGATCGATTTGGCGGCCGGCTTATCGCCGCAATGTCGCAGGCAGCGGCCGGGCTGGCCATAGTCTTTCTGCTGGTGATTCTGCTGACCGATCAGCTTTCCTACCGCATGATGATCATCTATGCGTTGATCATGGGCTTTGCCCAGGCTTTTCTTACCCCGGCGCGGGATGGCCTGCTCAGTCAGGTGGCTGAGGGGCGAGTGCAGCGCATGGTGATGTTGACCAGCATCATGCAGTTCGGGTTGCAGATGGTTGGATTCTTCATCGCCTCAACCGCCGACGAGTTGGGTCCAACAGTGATTCTTTCTGTGCAACTGCTGGCACTGTTGATCGGGGTCTGGGCGTTTCTGCAGATCCGGGATCTGGAAGCGCCAGCTATCGAACAGCCTAAACTCTGGCATTCCCTGCTCGAAGGTGCGAAGACGGTGTTCACGTCTGCCTCGATGCGCATGGTCATGGTTCAGAATACCGCGATGGCAATGTTTTTCATGGGCTCCTATATCGTCACCCTGCCGTTGATGGTTCGGGAATCGTTTTCCGGTTCAGCTGCTGATCTCGCCTACATGAACGCGGCCAACTCCCTCGGTCTGGTGTTGACGATACTGCTGCTGCTACGCCTTGGTGATGTCCGTCGCCAGGGTCGGGCGCTGCTTTTAGCTCAGGGTGTCGGGTCGGTGGTGTTCGCTTCTGCGGCGATGGCTCAGAGTTTTGCGGTGTTCGTCTTTGCGGTGTTTGTCTGGGGTATTTGTGGGGGACTGGCGATGACCATGTCGAGAACAATCATGCAGGAGCAGGCACCGGCATCTCAGCGTGGCCGGGTGATGAGTTTTTTTGCTTTTTCTTTTATGGGTGCCGGACCGATTGGTGCGTTGTTGTGCGGTTATCTGGTGGAATTGTTTGGTCCGAGAATCGCGCTGTTGACTGCGGCGGGCGCGATGTTCGGCGTTATCGTGGTGATTGGCCTGGCGTCGCGGATATGGCGCCTGGAAGGGCACGTTCACGAGACGCTTGAAGCCGCGTAACTGGCCGGCTGGTAACAAACTGTCTGAACGATTGTGTGTATGAATGTCTGAAAAACACTCTTCTCGAACTGACGCTGTGCAAGCTCAAACACTGGTCCGGGTTGCCGTCGATATCGGCGGTACCTTTACCGATGTGGTGCTGATGCGCGGTGAACAGCGTAGCGCCATCAAGGTACTGACCACGCACAAAGATCCAGCTGACGGCGTGATGACTGGACTGGTAGAAGTGTGTTCGAACGCCGCTGTTTTACCTGAGCAGGTGTCGCTGTTGTTGCACGGTACGACGCTTGCGACCAATGCGCTGATCGAACGCCGCGGTGCGCGAACAGCCCTGCTGACCACTCAAGGTCATCGTGACGCGCTGGAGATGGCGCTGGAGAATCGCTTCGAGCAATACGACGTGAATATTGACCGCCCAGCACCACTGGTGCCAAGACCTCTGCGTCTGCCGATCAATGAAAGGCTTGACGCGGCGGGTGAGGTGCTGGTCGAACTCGACCAGAAGTCTATCGAAGATGCGGTGCGGATTCTTCGCGATCACAAGGTTGAGAGTGTGGCGATTGGTCTGTTGCACAGCTATGTCAATCCGCAGCACGAGCTGGCGGTCGCAGACTATCTTCTGCAGGCGATGCCAGAACTGAACATCAGTCTGTCGTCTGCCGTCTGCCCGGAGATCCGGGAATATGAGCGATTGTCGACAACCTGTGCCAATGCCTATGTAAAGCCTCTAATGCAGCGTTATCTGGAAAGTCTCGAGCGCAAGCTTGATGCGGCGGGGTTTGCCTGCCCGACGCTGTTGATGACTTCGGGTGGTGGCCTGACCACACTGGCGACTGCCCGGGAGTTCCCGATCCGGCTGGTGGAATCGGGGCCTGCCGGGGGTACCATTCTCGCCGCGGCTCTGTGTGACGCATTCAGTGAACACCGGGCGTTGTCATTCGACATGGGCGGCACGACGGCCAAGCTCTGCATCATAGACCAGGGTGCACCGCTGTACAGTCGAGCATTTGAAGTGGATCGCAGCTACCGCTTCAAGAAGGGTAGCGGTTTGCCGGTGCGGATTCCGGTCATTGAGATGGTGGAAATTGGCGCGGGTGGCGGTTCGCTGGCGAACATAGACAATCTCGGCAGACTGCAGATCGGCCCGGAGAGTGCCGGTTCAGAACCCGGCCCGGCCTGTTATGGCCGCGGCGGAGATGGGGCAACGGTAACCGACGCGGATCTGGTACTCGGCAAACTGGATCCGGCGGATTTCGCCGGTGGCAGACTGCAACTGGACGAATCTGCAGCCCGGACAGTTCTGTCCAACAGCCTTGGCGATAGATTTCAGCACTCAGCCACACAGGCGGCGTATGCGGTCAGTGAGGTGGTTAATGAAAACATGGCGGCAGCGGCACGCGCGCACCTGGCGGAGTGGGGTAAAGGCGCGGGTGGAAGAACGCTGATAGCGTTTGGCGGAGCGGCCCCACTGCACGCCTGTCTGCTGGCCAGCAAACTGAAACTGGATCGGGTGATCATTCCCGCTGACGCCGGGGTCGGATCCGCAGTGGGCTTTCTGCTTGCGCCGGTCAGTTATGAGGTGGTTCGCAGCCGCTACATGCGCCTGGACCAGCTGGATGTGGCGGCGGTCACGGCGGTTCTCGAAGAGCTTCGTAGCGAAGCCTTGTCGGTAGTTGACGAGTTGCTATCGCCCGAGGAAATCCGCGAGCAGGCGAAGGCCTACATGCGGTATCTTGGTCAGGGTTACGAGATTGCGGTTGAGCTGGAGCCGGATGAGATACCCAGCGAAGTTGATTTGCGTGAGCGGTTCGAACGTGAATATCTGAAGCTTTACGGTCGGACCATTCCCGGTCTGGCGGTGGAAATTCTGAGCTGGACTCTGGGTGTGTCCGGTCCAGCATCCGGCACGCTTGCCGCTGATCAGGTCCAACGGCAACGACAGCTGCAGGCTGACGAACATCGCGACGTTTTTGATGTTATCTCGGCACAGCCCGCGAAGGCTGGTTGCTTTAGGCGTGAAACACTGCTGCCGGGTGACTGGTTCGAAGGCCCGGCACTGGTGGTGGAAGCTCAAACCACCAGCTATATCGGCAGGGGTTTCACCGGTTGTGTTTCAGCACAACGGCACCTGGTGATCACATCGCAGGAGGGGGCGTGAGTAGATTAGAGGCGTTGACGCTGCAACTGGCCTGGGACCGACTGCTGGCCATTGTCGAAGAACAGGCGCAGGCTCTGATGCGCACGGCTTTTTCCACGGTTGTCCGGGAAGCTGGGGACCTGTCCGCCGGAGTATTCAGCCGTGAAGGTCTGATGCTGGCACAGGCGGTGACTGGTACGCCAGGGCATGTCAACGCGATGGCCGCATCGGTGGGCAAATTTCTTCAGCGGATTCCGCTTGATCACCTTCAGCCTGGTGATGTGCTGCTCACCAATGATCCCTGGGATGGTACCGGCCATCTCAATGACTTCACACTGGTGACACCGGTGTTCCGTAACGAACAGTGCGTTGGCATGTTTGCCAGTACGTCGCATATTGCCGATGTCGGTGGTCGCGGCTTCGGGCCGGATGCTAACGATCTGTTTGAAGAAGGTTTAAGGATCCCGATCAGCTATCTGTTCCGGCAGGGCGAGCGGGATGAAACGCTGTTTCGTCTGCTTGCAGCTAACGTGCGTGATCCTGTTACTGCGGAAGGTGACCTGTATTCTCTGACAGCCTGTAATGACCTTGGTGCCCGTCAGCTGCTGGAAATGCTTGATGACTTCGAGCTTGCGGATCTGGTGGAGGTGGGTGAGCACATTCTGTCGACATCGGCAGCCGCGATGCGCACGGAAATAGGCAAACTTGAGGAGGGGGAATATCGCCATCAGATGCGAATCGATGGCTATGATGAGCCCGTTGATCTTGTCGCAATGCTGACGGTTACGGATTCCAGCATTCTGATCGACTTCAGCGCTTCCTCTCCGGCCTCTCCTCGCGGCATCAACGTGCCGCTGCCTTATACCGAAGCGTATGCTTCATTTGGTGTTCGTTGTCTGGTGGGGAATCAGATACCCAATAATGCCGGTTCGCTGGGACAGATCCGGGTCACCGCGCCGGTTGGTTGCATCCTCAACGCTCAGCCGCCAGCGGCAGTATCCGCCCGACATTCGATTGGTCAGATGTTGCCGGACGTGGTGCTGGGCTGCCTGGTTCAGATCCTGCCGGATAAGGTGCCTGCGGAAGGTGCATCGTGTATCTGGAACCCGGTGCTGCGCAGCGCGGCCAATTTCGATAACGATGACAATTTTGTCACCAATCCGATTTTCAATGGTGGCACAGGCGCCCGACCCGGCAAGGATGGCCTGGCGACTACGGCCTTCCCGTCCGGTGTGCGGACAACATCAACTGAAGTCAGCGAAGCGACAACGCCGCTGGTGATCTGGCGCAAGGAGTATCGACCGGATTCTGGTGGTGCAGGCGAGTTTCGCGGCGGACTGGGTCAGATTGTTGAAATTGCCCATCGCCATGGCCGACCGTTTGTGGTCTCCAAAATGTTTGATCGGATTGCCCACCCGGCCTCCGGGCGACTTGGCGGCGATGCCGGTATGCCGGGTGCGGTGTACATCAAAGGTGGGGATCAACTGGCTGGCAAGGGTCGCGATCTGGTGCCGGCAGGGGCTACGCTCGTGCTGGAAACACCCGGTGGTGGGGGGCTGGGTGATCCCGACGATCGCAGTGAACGCGCGCGCGCGGCCGACCTTGCCAGTGGCCTGTCGACCAGGTGAGCGCGTTGTGGCTGACATGCAGCCGGAATCAGCGCGATCGGTGCATTAAATATAATTGGTGCATTGAATTTAAAGAGAGCGAATGCAAAAAGCCGCCCAGTGGGCGGCCTTTGCGTTTCTTTGGAGCGGGAAACCAGGTTCGAACTGGCGACCTTGACGTTGGCAACGTCACGCTCTACCAACTGAGCTATTCCCGCATGGGCGGCATTGTAATGCCCCTTTATGCTCGAGTGCAAACGACTGAGAATGAGTGAAATGAACCTGAAAAAATTGGAGATGCGCAACCCTGCCAGGGCTGAGGTCACCGGTTTGAACCTGGTTTCCTGCGCCTTTTTCAGGCGTTCAGCCAGTGCGCTGGGTGTTTGGCTGTTGGCCCTGCTGCTGGCCTCCGGCTGCACCCAGCTGAAGCCGCTGCAACTTCCCGCCGAAACCGCTTTGCCCATGGCGGATGGGCAGTTCTGGGAAGAGCTCGAAAATACCCGCACCGGCGAGTGGTATCACCTGCTCAATACAGGGGACGAAGCGCTGGCCTGGCGGCTGCGGCTGATTGATGCTGCAACAGTGTCCATTGATATGGATACGTTCCTGTGGAAGCCGGATGTTAGTGGTCTGGAGATTCTTGCGCACCTGATTGCAGCGGCTGATCGGGGCGTCAGGGTGCGCGTACTGCTCGATGATTCTTTCACGATGCATGAAGATCTGATGCTGCATGCAGTGGACGAACACCCGAACATCTCCTATCGGATCTATAACCCGTTTCGACACCGCTCTGATAGTGCCGTGCTCAGACAGCTGCTCAACCTGGGTGATTTCCCGCGGATCAATCACCGCATGCACAACAAGACCCTGGTGGTGGACGGTCGCCTGGCGCTGGTGGGTGGGCGGAATCTTGCGGATGAGTATTTCGGTCGGCATGAACAGATGAACTTTCGGGACATGGAGGTGCTTGCCGCGGGTCCGCAGCTGCCCACAGTCAATGCCCAGTTCGATGGGTTCTGGAACAGTGGCTGGGCTTTTCCGGTGAACATGCTGGTTAAAACTCCAGATAACGCTGGTGACCTGGACGATCTGCGGGAATCACTTGCGCCTCAGCTCGCGGCGGTGCCTGCGGCGGTGCAGTTCGATGAAACCTGGCGCAGGCTGGTGGCAGAAGCTATTCCCGGTGAGGCGGAGTTTTATTTCGATCAGCCCGCGAATCACAATCCAGCAGAAGCGGCAGAACGGCCTGATCAACTCGCGGCGAAACTCAGATCTCTGATTGCCAACGCCCGCTCAGAAGTGGTGCTGGTGACTGCCTATCTTGTGCCGACGCAGGAGCTGGAGCAGGTTGTGGAGGCGGTGGAAAATCGCGGCGTCCGGGTGAAAATTCTGACTAACTCGCTGCAGTCTAATAACCATCTTGCTGCCCATGCTGCTTATCACGGCCATTTGCGCAGACTTGTCGACCATGGTGCGGATCTGCATGAGGTCAAAGTAGACGCGCAGGACAGGCCTCTATACATGGATGCACCGGTGGCTGAGAAACAGCTGGGGCTGCACGCAAAACTGCTGCTGATCGACGACGACCTGGTCTTCATCGGTAGCTGCAATCTGGATCCGCGGTCGCTGAAATTGAACACTGAAATTGGTTTTATCATTCGCAGTCGCCGCTTCAATGAGCTGTTAAGAGCTCAGCTTGCGGTGGATTTTGATGTCGCGAATGCCTGGGCGGTGAGAACCACTGATGGTGGCGCTCTGCAGTGGGTGTCAACCGATCAGGTTCTTGATCATCAGCCCGCATCATCGCTTTTTCAGAGAATAGAAGATTGGTTAGTCGGCCTGTTGCCGATAGACAGTCAGATGTAGCAAAAAAAGTGCTGTCTGGCTGAAAATTGCCGAAGCCCGGGCACAACCGGGTGGACTAACTGCTGATGCAACAGGCTATGATAGCGGCCAGTTTTTTGAGATTGATTTTGTGGAGTGAACAACGTGGATGATCAGCCCGATAACCAGGCCAGTAATTCTGGCCGAACCGTGTCGATGGATCGACTGAAAGGCAATGAATATCTGGAACCCGCGGTTCGGATTGGTGCACTGTTTCTGGTGATTTACTGGGTCGTGCTGATTGTCGCCCCTTTCATACCGGCAATTCTCTGGGCAATCATCATTGCGGTTGCCTCCTATCCGCTGCACAGCTGGTTGACCGGAGTAATGGGTGGCAAATCCACTCGGGCAGCTGTGGTTTTCACCGTTCTGGCTCTGGCACTGATCCTGGTTCCGGCGATCTGGCTGGGGCAGGCGGCGGCTGAATGGGGCACAACCATTGCCGGACGCGTAATGGATGGCTCGCTGACGATCCCGATGCCGCCTTCGAAAGTGGAAGATTGGCCGATCATTGGCGAGCGGGTGTATCAGTACTGGTCACTGGCATCCACTAACCTGGAAGCTGCAGTGACTCAAGCCGAATCACAGGTTCGGGCGCTGGCGCAGTGGCTGTTGCGGTCCGTGGCGGGTGTCGGTCTGGACATTCTCCAGTTTGCTCTGTCGCTGGTCATTGCCGGTGCGCTGCTGGCTAATGCTTCCACCGGCGCTGAGTTTGCACGACGTCTGTTCGGACGACTGATTCCGCGCAATGGCGAGAAATTTGTGCCTCTTTCTGAACAGACCATCCGCAGTGTGGCGGCAGGCGTCATTGGAGTTGCACTCATTCAGGCGGCGTTGATCGGCGTGGCACTGATCATCATGGGAGTGCCCGGAGCACCGATTCTGATCATTGCCGTGGTCCTGCTCGGAGTTGTGCAGTTGCCAGCGACGCTGGTCACGATTCCGGTCATCATCTGGGTTTGGGGATCGCAGGAAACGCTGGCTGCGCTGTTGTTCACCATCTACATCGTGCCTGCCGGACTGGCTGACAATATCCTCAAGCCCATTCTGCTGGGGCGAGGCGTTGAAGCACCAATGCTGGTGATTTTCGTTGGGGCAATTGGTGGCTTCATCCTGTCTGGAATCATCGGCCTGTTTATAGGCGCAGTGGTGGTTGTGCTGGCCTATGAACTGTTTCAGGCCTGGCTCAACGATCTGCCGGAATCAGATGACGCGAAGGCTGAAAGTGCTGGGGACGGCGGCAGCTGATCGGGCGTCGGATAAACGTCGGGCAAGAGACTGTGAGCCAGGAGGCCGGCGCTTTGCGGACTGCCAGGCTGGTGTCGGTCACGAAAGAGGGGAGAGCCAGGATCTGGCTCTTCCTTGCGCTCAGCGTTGCGACCGTCCTGCCTGCCATGGCACAGGAGATGGTCCTGCTGGGTGATCGGGTCACGCTCGATTCACCCACTCCCGGATTCGGCTCGCTGCAGCGGGTCAATTTTCAACGCAGCTATCCAGCGCCGCCGCTGGTGTTTGTGTTGCCAGACAGTTCAAGTGCCGACCCGGCAACGGTCCGGGTAACCAACATCACCACGGCCGGCTTCGATGTGTCGGTGTTTGAGCCGCCGGGTGAAGATGGTAATCATCCGGCTGGTCAGATTTCCTACCTGGCAATTTCTCCCGGCGTATACAACGTCGGGGGAAATCGCGTTGAAGCGGGTTCGCTGACCACCAGCAGTTTCCAGAGCCAAGTCCTCGGTGGAGACAGTTGGCAGAACCTGAGTTTTTCCAGCCCGCTGTCTGCTACCGCAACGCTTTTACTGGAACTGCAGGGATCAGCGAACGGCAGTCTTACCGCTGGCGTAACTCCGAGTCCCTGGCTCACTGTGACGGCTCGGAATGTGTCGAGCGCCGGAGCCGAAATCGCGCTGGAGCGTTCGCAAACGAGTAACGGCTCGATCACCAGTCCTGAGACCATCGCCTACCTGGCGATTGCGAGTGGCAGCAGCGGCAGCTTTGGCGGCCCGGGTGGCCAGACTCAGTACTCGACTGTGCGATCAGCGAATACGGTGACAGGCTGGGATAATGGCTGCACGACTGTGCCCGTAGGCGGCAATTATACCGCGCCGGTAGTTCTTGCCGGCAAATCCACACGGAATGGAGCAGATGGCGGGTGGCTGCGCAGATGCAGCGGAAGTGGTTCCAGCGTTGGCTTGACGGTTGATGAAGATCGCAGCCAGGACAGTGAACGCAGCCACACCACTGAGATCGCCAGCGTTCTGGCATTTTCCAGGATATTCGATGCCAACCTGCCCGGTGGTCGGGGCTGGGAGGCAAACAGAGCCACGGTTTCAGGATACAGCGGGGCAACGCTCAACTTCACTCAAGTGAGTTTCCCGACAACGTTTGCTTCGGTTCCTGTTGTGTTCACCGTGCCGACGGACGGAGACCCGGCACCGGCAAGCGTGCGAATTCGAGCTGTGAGTGCGTCGGGGTTTCAGGCCGCCGCGGTAGAGCCCCCGGGTAGTCCTGGCGCTCATGATGCGATGACCATCGACTATCTGGCGGTACTGCCAGGTCAGCATACTCTGGAAGATGGAGCGCTGTTCGAGGCAGGTTTTGTCGATACCACCAGCGTCCAGAGAGCCGCAAATGTAGGTGGCACTCAAGGCTGGGATCCGATCACGTTTGCATCGAGTTTTGCCGCCGCTCCAGCCCTGCTTGCCCAGATTCAGACAACCAGTAATTCTGATCCCGGTGCGGATCCTGGTGCACCTTTCGTTCCCTGGCTGACTGCTGCCGTCGACAGTCTGTCCGCGGCCGGCGTACAGGTTGCTTTAGAGCGCTCGGAGGCAGATGACGGGTTAGTGACCGCCACAGAACGGATTGGTTTTTTCGCTTTCAGTGCGAACCGCCATGGCACATTAACGGACATGACGAATGCCGAGTTGAGTTATGACACCCGACAGGCAGGTGGCGCTGCGAGAGGGTTCGATGATGGATGTTTTTCGGTTCCGTTTACCCAGCCGTTTTCCGGAACGCCTCTGGCGGTAGCGCACGGTACAACGCGTGGCGGAGCCAACGGTGGCTGGGTGAGGAGGTGCGCGCTGTCAGCGTCGGCAATCGGCGTTCAGATTGACGAAGACATCGACAACGATGCTGAGCGTGCCCACATCGCTGAAGACGTTGGCATCATCGCGTTTGAAAGGGCATTTCGCTGGCGTCCGTTTCCTGACCTGGTGCTGACCACAACCCTGGTTTCCATCTCTGATGAAACCGGCGCCAGCCTGCCTAAATCGATCCCGGGCGCTGTTCTGGAGTACCAGGTCACGGTCACCAATACCGGCAGAGGATCGAGTGACGCTGACACGGTGGTTGTCACAGATGCGGTACCGGCGGGTACCGAACTCTTTGTCGGTGACCTGGATGGCTCGGGTAATCCGATCATCTATATTGACGGCACATCGCCTAACGCCAGCGGTCTGACCTTTGATGCCGGTACCGATGTGAGTTTTTCCGACGATGGCGGTGCCAGTTTCGACTACCTGCCGGGCGCGGTTGATTGGGCTCCCGCTGTGACCAACCTTCGAATTAATCCGGCCGGAGCGTTCTTCGCGGGGTCGGTCGGCAATGCGCCGACCTTCACGATTCGCTATCGGGTCAGAGTGCTTTAGTCAGAACAGTCAGCGGCAGTCGGGCGACTGCCGCTTTGGTTAGACCTTGGTCAGACCTATATGAAGCAGGCGCTTATTGGACGGGTGCGCAAGCGCCGAAAATCACCACCGCCATCTCTTCTCCGGCCAACGTCAGGGTCATCATCCCGGTCGGGTCGGCAATGGCCATCGTCCAGATGCGGGCATCGTCTTCGTCCGCATCCGGGCGTTCGTTCATGCCCTGTAGAAACAGTCGGTTATCGACCTGCTGAACACTGTCGATTTTCGTCTCGACTCCGCTCTCTGGAGATTTGATCCGGTTGCGCTTGAAGTCGAGCACCAGATGTTTCACGCCGTTCAGTTCGGTCTCTCGATCAGCTGCTGCACAGCCACTGACATCGCAGATCTGCGCAGTCATGGCAGTACACAACAGCGGTTCTGAGCCGTCGTAGTGTTTGCCTTTTGCGAGCGCAGCCCCGGATATCAGCAGCAGTCCGACCATCGCAATGAGTTTGTTGTTCATCAGATTCTCCTAGCGAACCGAGTAGTCGCGACCTTCCATGCAGGCGGAAAAGGCGCGGTTGTAGTTGTTGCGGCCAGCCGCATACTGCTGCTGCTGTTGCTGCTCCCACTGCTCTTGTTGCTGGCGGGTATTGCGGTTTCGCGCGCCACCAAACAACAGTCCGGAAGCTGCGCCAATTGCGGCACCTTTGCCTGCGCCATCTGATCCGTCGGCTATTCCACCAACAACAGCGCCCAGTGCCGCGCCACCCAATGTGGTTTTGCCGGTGCTGGTCGTGTCAGCTGGTTTTGCGGATGTCGCCGTCGGCATGGCCATCGGATCGAATCCGGAATTGGACTTAGCGAACGCGTAACACTCGTATTCGTCTTTCTGTTGCTGTTCGGGAGTCTGCCCAGCTGCAGGGTAGACGAACAGATCCGCTGCCCAGGTTGCGCTGCTGAGAATCGATGCCGTCGTAAAGACAAGCAGTGATCGCCATGCCATGAGAATCTCCTGTTATGAAATCTGGCTCTGTATTAGCCGGCGGAAGCTTAGCTGATCGTGAAATTTCCGTCGACCGGGTTGCGGCCCTGTAGCCACCCAGCTGCTCCTGCTATATTCGGCTTATAACAATAAAATGATCGTGTCCGGCGCAGCTAGTGTCTGGCAATACCAGGAGAGGGGTAATTCATGCAATCAGTGGTGATTGTATTGCTGGGCATTGCCGGCATGGCTTTTGGCTGGTTTGTTTATTCGAAATTCATTGCCAGCAAGATTTATCAGCTGGATCCGGACTTTGTCACACCTGCCCACGAATTCAACGATGGCGTTGATTTCGTGCCGACCAATCGGTATGTGCTGTGGGGGCATCATTTTACCTCTGTAGCTGGCGCTGCGCCGATTGTCGGACCGGCCATTGCCGTCTACTGGGGCTGGGTGCCTGCAGTGCTCTGGGTAGTGCTCGGAACCATCTTTTTCGCCGGAGTCCACGATTTTGGTGCGCTGTGGGCGAGTAACCGACACAAAGGCCGTTCCATGGGAGCGCTGTCTGAAGAAGTCATCGGCAGCCGAACCCGGGCGTTGTTCATGGTCGTAGTTTTTCTCGTGCTGCTGATGGTGAACAGCGTGTTCGGGGTGGTGATCGCCAACTCCTTTGTCGGCACACCTACGGCCGTGTTCCCGGCCTGGGCTGCGATTGTGGTGGCGTTGATTATCGGTCAGCTGGTGCACCGGAAGTTCAATCTAGTGGTGCTCGGAATCGGTGGCGTCATCGTGCTCTACATGACGGTATTCGCCGGCAGTCAGCTGCCACTTGAACTGCCGGCGATGTTTGGACTGTCGACCGAGGCGAACTGGATCCTCATTCTATTTACCTACGCTGCCATCGCTTCGATGCTGCCGGTCTGGGTGTTGCTGCAGCCGCGGGATTTCATTAATGGTATGCAGCTGTTTGTCGGCCTGGTGCTGCTCTATGGCGCGGTCTTTCTGTTCATGCCGGATATCTCTGCGCCTGCATTCAACGGCCAGTTAGCTGAAGATTCGCCGCCGTGGTTTCCGCTGCTTTTTGTCACTATTGCCTGCGGGGCGATCTCCGGTTTCCACGGCATTGTTGCCTCCGGCACCAGTTCCAAGCAGCTCGACAAAGAAACCGATGCGCGTTTTGTCGGCTATCTCGGCGCGGTGGGTGAGGGCTCTCTGGCGCTGATCACCATCGTCACGGTCAGCGGTGTGGCGCTGGCAGCCACGCCGGAAGCCTGGCATGCGGTCTACGATGAATTCGGCTCAGCGGGCGCCGGAGCTTTTATTTCCGGTGGCGCTAATCTGATTCAATCCGGCTGGGGGATACCAGCGGAAGTGGCTCAGACGCTGCTTGCAACCATGGTGGTGCTGTTTGCCGGAACCACCATGGACTCAGGCGTGCGGCTGCAGCGCTACATCATCGAGGAGTGGGGTGACATCTACGGATTGCCGCTGTTGAAGCGCGGTGTTGTTGCGACGCTGATTGCCGTGGCCGCCTGCCTGCTGCTGGCATTTGGGGCTGGGGGCGCATCGGGTACCGGTGGCCTGATCATCTGGCCGCTGTTCGGATCCACCAATCAGATCCTGGCCGGCATGACTCTGCTGATCATTTCGGTCATGTTGATCAAGCTGGGTCGACCGGCAGTTTTTACTCTCGTGCCGATGATCCTGGTGCTGGTCACGTCGTTTCTGGCCGGGTTGATTACCCTCGAACAGTACTGGCGTGACGGTAACTATCTGCTCCTGGGGCTGGATGTGGTGGTGCTCATCACCAGTGTGATGGTGATGCTGGAAGCCGCTGCTGTGGTGGTGAAGTTCCAGCGTGAGAAGCGATCTCAGGTTTCAAGCTGATTCTCGAAACCGGATAAAAAAATAATAAAAACAATAAGATAGAAGGTTTTATTAAGATGATTATGACATGACGGCTGGCGCTCACGAAAACTGGTCCTCACGCTTTGGTTTCCTGATGGCAGCCATCGGCTTTGCTGTTGGTCTCGGTAACATCTGGCGCTTTCCTTACGTTACCGGCGAAAACGGTGGCGGTGCATTTGTGCTTGTTTATCTCATCTGTGTGTTCTGCATTGGTGTACCGATTCTGATGGCAGAAATTTTCATCGGTCGCCGTGGCCGTCTGTCGCCGCCGGGATCCATGCGGGTGGTGGCGGAGCGCGAAGGCCGCAGTCCGCGCTGGCAATGGGTGGGCGGCATGAATCTGCTCGCGGCGTTTCTGATCGAGGTGGTCTACTGTGTGATCGCCGGCTGGGTGCTGTGGTTTCTGTACAAAGCCATTGTCACCGGCTTTGCGGGTGTTGGCCCTGAGACTGCTACGGCTGACTTTGAGGCTATGCTGGCAGATGTGCCGGGCATGTTGTTCTGGACCCTTCTGGGTCTGACGCTGACCGGGATCATCATCTATGCCGGAGTCCAGAACGGCATTGAGCGTGCTGTCCGGGTCATGATGCCGACGCTGTTTGTGCTGCTGATCCTGCTGGTTATTTACAACGCATTTGCCGGAGGCCTCGACGCTGCTGCCGCTTATCTGCTCACCGCGGACTTTTCTAAAATCAGTGGACCAATGGTCCTGGCTGCAATCGGCCAGGCGTTTTTCTCGGTAGGTGTGGCAATGGCTGGGATGATGACCTTTGGGGCTTACCTGCCGAGAGACATTTCAATCAGCCGCAGTGTGCTGATCATTGTCACTGCGGATACTCTGGTTGCGCTGATCGCCGGGTTTGTCATTTTCCCGGCGGTGTTCAAATTCGGGCTGGATCCTGCCGCTGGTGCGGGGCTGATTTTTCAGACGCTGCCGGTGGCCTTTGCGCAGATGCCTGGTGGCCACATTGTCTCAGTGCTGTTTTTCCTGCTGCTGTCGGTGGCGGCCATCACCTCCATGGTTGGCCTGATTGAGCCCCAGACGGCCTGGCTGGAAGAACATCGTGGTTTTGCCCGCCACCGCAGCGCGGTGCTGGTGATTGCGGTGATTGGCGTACTCAGCGTGCTCAGCATCCTTTCTTACAATGCATTCGCCTACTGGCAGATGTTCGGGAAAAATCTGAACGGTTTGGTCGACTATCTCGCCAACAACATTCTGCTGCCGCTGGGTGGACTGCTGATTGCGGTGTTCGCCGGCTGGAAGGTCAGTCGGGACTCAGCGCGTGATGAGTTGAATCTGAACAGTGCCGCCGCATTTGCGCTCTGGCGGCTGGCGATACGCTATCTGGTGCCGCCAGCCCTGGCTGTGATCCTGGTGTTTGGCCTCACCGGCTGAACTGCCGCAAACGGCAACTGCGTCAGCCGGGGATCTTTACCGGCAGATCGACAATGCCGTGGATGAAACTGGACTTCAGGTAGGTAGGCTCACCCACCACTTCCACGCTCGGGAAGCGTTTGAGGATTTCTTCCCAGATGATGCGCAGCTGCATCTCGCCCAGACGATTTCCCAGGCAGCGATGAATACCGTAGCCGAAACTCAGGTGTTTGCGGGCGTCTTCACGGTCGATCAGAAAGCTGTTGGCCTGGTTGAAGGCCTCTTCATCCCGGTTACCCGACAGGTACCACATACAGACCTTGTCACCTTCTTTGATCGATTTTCCGCCTACGTCCACATCACGCATTGCTGTCCGGCACATATGTGCGACCGGAGACTGCCAGCGGATGATCTCCGAGACCATGTTGGGGATGATTCCAGGATCAGCCTTGAGTTTGGCAAACTGATCCGGGTGTTGATTCAGCGCGAGCACGCCACCGCTGATTGAGTTACGGGTGGTGTCGTTGCCGCCAACGATCAGCAGCAGGATGTTGCCGAGAAATTCATTGGGCGGCATGTTCTTGGTGGATTCGCCGTGGACCAGCATGGAAACCAGATCGTTGCCGGGCTCGTTTGCGGCGACGCGCTCTTTCCAGACCGCATCGAAGTACTCCCAGCAGCGCCAGAGCTCCTGAAAACCCTCTTCGACGCTTTCGAACATTTCAGGATTGGTTAGGTTCTCTACCGTATCCGACCAGGCGATCAGTTTATGGCGGTCTTCCTGCGGTACCCCGAACAGGGTTGCCAGCATCTGCCCGGTCAGCTCTACAGAGACTTTGCGAACCCAGTTGAACTCTTCGTTGCGCGGCAGGCCGTCGAGAATTTTCCCGGCCCGCTCACGGATCATGCCTTCAAAGCCGGCCAGGTGGCGGGGCCCGAACATCGGTGCGACAACTTTGCGTTGCTCATCGTGTTTGGGCGGATCTTCCATGATGAACATGGGCAGATGGAAAGTCGGATCAGGTTCCGGGTTGACCTGTCCGCCGAGCCGGATGCCCCCGACCCTGGAATCTGACGAAAATATTTCGTGGTTGGTGTCGACAAATTTAATGTCGTCATACTTGGTGATGGACCAGTAAGGACCGAACTGGCTTTCGGCACAGTAGTGCACAGGGTCTTCGGCGCGCAGCCGTTCGAAGTAAGGAAAAATGGTATCCGCTTCAAACAGACTGGGGTGGGCCGGATTGAGCTTATCCAGCGGCATCGCATTCGGGTCCTGGTGGACGTCAATGGCCCATTCCTGCCACAGCTCTTTGTTGGATCGTTTGATTCCCGGCGTGGCTGTATCGTTTTGTTCTTCGGACATGAACTAACCTTCTGTGATCGTGCGTTTTGCCTGTTTGCGAATTATAGCCTGAGGCGGGCTGTTGCGGCCTCCATAAAGACTCAGAGCTTGCAATCGCCAGACCAAGGCGTATAGTGCGCGCGCTATGAACCACCCGATCAAGCAGTTTAACCAGTTCCGATGCGCGCGCAGCCATGCGTCCGCGTGGAGCGTGCGTTAGCGATTGCACCGTTATCTCCCGGTGCATGACCGGCGAGATGACTCTCCAGAGACCACTTTCTCTTCAAAGTTATCCCACCGGTCAGCGAAGTGCTGTTTTACGGTATTTGTGATTTTGCTACTTTTTGTTACTACCAAGGAACCGACATGGAATATTTAGTGGCGATACTGGCTTTGTTGGCAGCCGGCGGCTATGCGGTGTTCATCGCGGTGAACATTGAAAAGGGTAAGTCCTGGGCGCTGGAGATCGCGCACGCTGTTTCCGCGATGGATCCGAATTCGCTGTATCGTCCAATGGACCTGCGCGAATCTGAAGAGTCAGAAGAAGTGGCCGCGATGCCTGTTGAACCGGAACGTCTGGCCGCCTGATTACGGATCGAGCACTGCGCTGCTTTCAGAGTATCAGCGCTATTGCACTGACACTTAGCGTCAGTGCGAGGCTGGCAGCGAGTACGGCAATGATTTTCTGGTAATAACGACGGCTGGTTGCCTGTTCTCTGCCATGAAGTTCCAGCAGCGGCAACAGATGTCCATAAATCTCCGCTTTTAACTCAGCACGCTTGCGTCGATCGTTGATCGCCTGACTGGCTGACCGGGCCAGTTGCTGGGCATAAGACTTGCGCACCAGTTCGGCTCTGGGCTCCGGTAAGCTGCGCCAGCGCTGAGCCCGCTGCAGATTCACATAGTCTTCTACTGCACTGGCTGATTCAGCCATGGATGTCATCCCCTGTCTTGATGAATTGTCAGATCCTGATAGGGAAGTCGAACGCATCCTGCGAAATGTCCCGGAGTCACAGCCTAACAGGCACAATCATCTCAAGTGAGGCGCTGGGTCGGGTTTTGCGACCCGGATCACATGAGTGCTCATTCCCCAGGTATCCCCTTAGATGACAGTCCCCGACCTTCTTTGTAAAGTCTTCAGACATTTGCCGAACGCATCACCGCACGGGAGACTTGATGGGAGACGAAATCGATCGTCGCTATTTTGACGCAGAGGATTTCAGCCGCTTCCGCGCCAGGCTTGATCAGGAGACGGAACTGCTGTCGGGCGTATTTGCCCAGGGCGAGTTCAGTCAGCGTGGTGACGTAGCCGGATTTGAACTGGAAGCCTGGCTGGTGGACGACAAGGGCGATCCGATCCCTGAAAATGACCGTTATCTCGACGTTCTAAATAGCCCACTCGTTGTACCCGAACTTGCAACCTACAACGTGGAACTCAACGGCAGCCCTACAGCACTGACAGGCAACGTCTTCTCCCGGCTGTTCGATGAGCTTTCAGCAACCTGGCGCAGCTGTGAGCAGGCAGCAGAGGTGACCGATTGTGGTCTGGTCATGATAGGCATTCTGCCGACGGTGCGTGAAGAAATGCTCAGCTCCCAGTATATGTCGCGAATGGTCCGTTATCACACTTTAAACGATCGGGTGATGGCGTTACGCGACGGCCGGCCCTTGCAGCTGGAGATAGAAGGGGAGTCGGCTCTGTCGACCAGTCACCCTGACGTGATGCTGGAGGCAGCCACCACCTCTTTCCAGATTCATCTGCAGTGTAAACCCGAGCGCGCGGTCGCGGATTTCAACGCCTCGCTGGTTGCGTCGGCTCCGACCGTTGCCGCCAGTGCCAATTCACCGTTTCTGTTTGGCCACGCACTCTGGGATGAGACCCGCATCCCGCTGTTTGAGCAATCGGTCAACGTGGGTGAGCGTTATCCGTCTAGAGTGAGCTTCGGCCGAGGCTATGTGCAGGAATCTCTGCTGGAGATTTTTGTCGAGAATCAACGTGAGCATCTGATCCTGATTCCCGCAGTAAAAGACGATCCCGCCAGTAAATTCAGTCACGTCCGCTTCCATAATGGCACCGTCTGGCGCTGGAATCGGCCGCTAATAGGGTTTGATTTTGATGGCCAGGTCCATCTGCGCATCGAACATCGGGTAGTGCCAGCCGGGCCCAGTATCAAAGATTGTATAGCGAACGCGGCTCTGTACTTCGGTCTGGTCCGGGGGCTCGGGCTGGGTGCTCAACGCATAGAAGACAGGCTACCATTTGAGGTGGCGCGTGATAATTTTTATACCGCTGCCCGATACGGTTTGAATGCCCGGGTCCGCTGGCCTGTTGGTGGTGGCATGGAAGAAATTGGCATTCGCAAGCTGCTGGTTGATGAGCTGATACCGATGGCCAGACTGGGTCTGCAGTCTGAGGAAATACCGGATAGTGAGATAGACGAATATCTGGAGCTGATCGCAGCACGGGTTGATAAGGGTCAGAACGGTGCTGCCTGGCAGCGACGCTGGGTGCATCTGAACGGGATGGATCTTCATGGTCTGGTGCAGGAGTACCAGTCCCGTCAACATGAGCCCGTTCACACCTGGAGTCTGTAACTTGCCGCTAGATATTTATCCGCACCTGCCAGAAGGGTTGCTGGACCTTCCAGCAGACCGACTCGTTGAACAACTTGCCGGACCCACCCTGATTCACATCGATGGCGCAACAGAACCTGAACTGTTTGTCTCCGTGTTGCTGCATGGCAACGAAACCAGCGGCTGGGAAGGCTTGCGGCGTTACCTGCGCGACCATCCCTTCCCGTTGCGCAGCCTGTCTGTGTTTATCGCTAATGTTCACGCGGCTGCCGACCGGCAACGGGTGCTGCCGGGTCAGCAGGATTTCAATCGGATCTGGCGCAACGCCAATGGAGCAGGTGCTGAACTGGCTGACGCGCTTTTGGGTGCGATTGCAGATCGTGACTACTTCGCGTCGATCGATCTGCATAACAACACCGGCCACAATCCATTCTATGCGGTTGTAACGGACCTGGACGCGACTAATCTCGGTCTAGCCTATGAGTTTTCCGACAAGGCGGTGTATGTCCGCGAACCGGATACCACGCTGACCAATGCTTTTTCGGGACGCTGCCCGGCGGTCGCAGTGGAGCTTGGTCCGGTTGGTGACCCACGCTGTGATGATCGAGCCTACGACTATATTAAAAGGTGTGTGGCCCTTGATGTGATCCCTGAAGCGGACAGTGATCGGTTGAATCTCTATGAGTCACTGGCACGGGTGCATGTCGCTGATGAAGCAGTCTTTGCGTTTACCGGTGGTGAAGAGAGTGCTCCATTTATGCTGACGGGCGGCGTCGAGGCGGTGAATTTTCATGATCTCAAAGCGGGTACACCATTTGGCAGTTCGCAGTTGCCTCTCAGCGATCTACTGAGGGTGCTGAACACTGATCACCAGGATGTGACGGGCGAGTATTTCTTAAAAGAAGGAACAGAGATTGTGCTGAGACGTGACATTGTTCCGGCAATGTACACAACCGATCCATTTGTCGTTCGGCAGGATTGCCTGTGCTATTTCATGTCTCGGATGCAGCTGTAGCAGACAACTTCGGCCGAGTTCGGCGTTGACGCCAATGCCGTTTCAGATACAGCGTCCGCCATCTACTTCCAGCGTTACACCGGTGATCATCGCCGCGTCATCGGAACACAGATAACAAGCCGCCGCACCCAGATCTGCTGGAGTGGAGAAACGTCCCAGAGGGATTGTGGCGAGAAATTCGGCTCGTCGTTCCGGAGTGTCTTCGCCGAGAAATGTCGCCAGCAGCGGGGTTTCTCCGGCTACCGGGTTCAGTGCGTTTACTCGAATACCGTTGGCGGCCAGTTCAACAGCCATGGAGCGGGTCGCGGTAATCATCCAGCCTTTTGAGGCGTTGTACCAGGTGAGACCCGGCCGTGGACTGACCCCGGCAGTTGACGCGATGTTGAGAATCGCACTTCCCGTGCGCGTCATGATCGGCACAAAGTGGCGGGCGGTCAGAAACACAGACTTCATGTTCACTGCGAACAGGCGATCGAAGTCTGCTTCACTCAGTTCCGTCAACGGTTGCGGGTGATGGCCAATACCGGCGTTGTTGACCAGAATATCTATGGGGTTGCTGATCGAAGCTACTGCGTCGGCAACGCTGTGATCGCAGCTTACATCCATTTCAACCCAACTTGCCGCGTCGCCCAGGGCGTCCGCCTGGGTCCGGGCACCACTGGCATTGATGTCTGCGATGACAACACGAGCGCCTTCCGCCACAAACCGTGCCGCGATACCGGCACCGAATCCCGATGCAGCACCGGTGATCAAGGCGCATTTGCCGCTCAGCGCGCTCATCGGCTGGTAGTCAGGAGCCGGTACGCGGCGACTGCCATGACTTTGGCGGAATCGACCATGTCATCGATCACGACGTATTCGTCCGGTTGATGGGCGAGATCCAGTATCCCGGGACCGTAGGCAATGCAGTCTCTCAGTCGACCGATACGGTCTATGTGTTTCTGATCATAGGTGCCCGGGGACACTACGTACTCAAGCGGTTCGCTGATGATCTGTCCAATTGCGGCCGCAACTTCTCGAGCTACCGGCTGATCAGGTTCGGTCATACTGGGATGAACTTCGAACAGGTCGCGCAATTCATAGCGGAAGTCTGGTCTTGCGGTTGCCAGGGATTTGAGAATGTCAGTGACTTCGGCTTTCACCTCGTCGAGGTTTTCTTCGATCAGAAACCGTCGATCGATAATCATCCGACAGGAGTCGGGCACCAGAGGTGCAGGCAGGCCATCAAATCCTTCGGCGAGACCGCCGTGCAGAGAGTTGATGTTCAGTGTCGATTCTTTCGCACCGTCCGGCACGACGGGCATGCTGGTGTGTTTGGTTTTCAACAGCGGAAACAGCTGGGCTTCGAATGCGCCAATCACCGCACCCATATGACGGACAGCGCAGTCGCCGAGAAAAGGCATCGAGCCGTGGGCGATCTGGCCGTGGGTTTCCAGTTCCGCCCACCAGACTCCGCGATGGCCGAGGCAGACGCGGTTTTTATTCAGCGGTTCCGGAATGATCACATGATCCACCCTGGGAGGGCTGAAGTAACCGCGTTCCGACAGGTAGGCGACGCCACCAAAACCACCGCTTTCTTCGTCTGCGGTGCCTGAGATTTCCAGCGCACCGGGCAGATCCGGGTACTCTTCCAGCAACGCCTCGACGGCAATAACCGACGCTGCAAGGCCGCCTTTCATATCGCAGGTGCCACGCCCGTAGATGCGACCATCCTTAATTTCCGCCGCGAAGGGATCAAACTGCCAGCCAGCACCTGGTTCAACAACATCAATGTGGGAATTGAAATGCACACAGGGTCCAGCGGCGCTGCCCTGATGTCTGGCTATGACGTTCTGCCGCGGGTATCGATCAGAGTCACCAATGGCCCCTTCAGCCCGAATGTACTCAACGCTGAACGCGCGGTTTTTCAAACGCTCGCCGAGCAGGGCTGCGCAGTCAACGTATCGGTCGCCGGGAGGATTGGTGGTCGGGATCCTCACCAGGTCGCGGGTCAGTTCGACCAGGTCGTCACGCTTGTCATCAATTCTTCGGCACAACGCATCGAGATTAAAATCCGTCATGTCTGTTCAGCCTCCTGGCTGGCCGTGTAGACGCCCTGAGCGATTGCCCGCGTCACCACGTTGGCGGCAATGGTGCCGAGGCTGAGCAGGGAAACTTCTTCGCGGGTGCACTGGATCTCGCTGGTAGACAGGACAAACAGCAGATCACCGTCGCCCGGGGTATGAACGGGATAAAGCGCGCGGGCAAATCCGTCGTGAGCCATGACCGCAATCTGTTTTGCCTCTACTTTGCTGATTGCCACGTTGGTGATCACGGCGCCGATAGTGGTGTTCATCCCGGCTGCCGAATGCCCGGCTTTGGTTGTCGGGTTCAGCGCATCGTCCGGCCAGGGCTGCGGAAAACCTCGGCCACCGAATTCACCGTTCTGCTCGAACCCAGCAGCCCAGAAGTGATCGCTGGTCCCGACATAGGGTGAACCGGCGGCGTTGACGGCCATGACCGCCATGACCACCGCTTCGTTGCTGGTTTTCTGGCTGGCGATGCCCAGACCACCCGGTCCGGCAGCAGTGGTGGCGCCAAATCCAGCGCCGACTTTGCCGGTATTGCTCGATGTTGTTGCAGCCGCGGCCGCGTCGAAACCCTGTTCCCGGTAGGGCGGGTAGCGGCCCCAGTCTTTGTCACCGCCGTTGCGAAGATCGAAAAGTATGGCTGCCGGTACGATGGGAATGCGCATTGGCGGCACCGGGTAGCCGCGTCCCTGCTCACTGAGCCAGGCCTGGGTACCGCTGGCGGCGTCCAGACCAAACGCGGAGCCGCCCGACAGCACCAGCGCATCAATCAGTTCTACCACCTGCAGCGGATTGAGCAGATCAGTTTCCCGGGTGCCGGGAGAACCGCCTACCACGTGCACACTGGCGACCGCCGGCTGGTCGGGGAGGATAACTGTGGTGCCGGTATTTACTCGAGCGTCGCTGGCATGGCCGATTTTGAGGCCGCGGATGGGTAGCTGCTGCGCAGCACTGATGCTCAAGCGGCAGGACGCTCCTGACCCAGAATAGAAACCCGTTCGCCGTAACGACTGTGTGGATAGTAGTCCCACACCGAATGATGCTGGGTGCAGCGGTTGTCCCAGAAGGTCAGCGTATTCGGGTGCCACTGCACCCGGCAGGTGAGTTTAGGTGTGGTGGCGATGAAGTCTTTCAGCGCTTTCAGCAATGCCTGACTTTCCCAGCCCTTCATGCCTTTGATGTGGGAGGTGAACCCGGAGTTCACATAAAGGATTTTTTCGCCGGTTTCGGGATGGGTGGTGATGACCGGATGCTCGTTCTTCGGATAACTCTGACCATCCGGCGGCGCAACCTGATAACTGCCCAGATAAGGCAGCGCACCGTCATGCACGGCCACCAGTCCATCGAGCAGCTCTTTCATGGTGTCAGACAGCAGCTCGTAGGCCAGGTACATGTCTGCAAACAGCGTATCACCGCCGCCCACTTCCGGAGTCTCGGTCACATAGAGCATGGAACCCAGCGGAGGAATTTCGTCACAGGTGACGTCTGTGTGCCAGCCGTCACCGGCGGTGTATTTAGATTTTGCCGTGGTCTTCACTGCAAGAATTTCCGGATCACCCCCGTAGCTGTGCTGCATCGGGTGAACGTGCAGATTGCCGAAGCGGCGGCCGAATGCCTTGTGCTGATCCCGGTCCAGGTGCTGGTCGCGGAAAACAAGAACTTTCCAGTCCAGCCAGGCCTGATGGATTTCTTTGAATTGCTCATCGGGAAGTGGTCGGGACAAATCTACGCCGATGACTTCCGCGCCTATGTGTGGCGTCAGGGTTTTCAGTGCCAGTGTCTGGTAATTCATCACGACCTCCCCAGGTGTGGTTGGCTAATGGTGGCGAAAGGGACTCAGTCCGGCAGTCCCAAGACCCGCTTGGCAATAATGTTTGCCTGAATCTCGTTGCTGCCGCCATAGATGGTTGTGGCTTTGCTGTGCAGCCATTCGCGGGTCGCGTTCAGTTCAACGTCGTCGAAACCTTCGTCGACTCCCAGGCCGCGGGTGCCCATCAGCATCCGCTTCAGTTCAGCACCGTCCTGTTGCAGCGCAGCTCCGTACAGCTTGAACATGGACGTGGCTGCTCCCGGTGTGCCGGAGCGATTCTCTTCGTTGGCGCGCTTGGCGGTCAGACCGAACGCGGCGCTGTTCATGTTGAAAGAGGTCACGGTTTTCCTGACAGCGCTGTCGGCCAGGTGGCCATCTGTCATTCCGACATAGTCTTTCGCCACCTTGACCAGACCCGCACCGGGGTTGGGACGGCGCCCGCCGGCGAGTCCGCCAATACCCGAGCGCTCGAATTGCAGCAATCGCTTGCCGACCGTCCAGCCTTTGTTGAGCTCGCCGACCAGATCGTCTTTATCGGCAACGGCATCGTCGAGAAAGGTCTCGCAGAACGGTGAAGTCCCGGAGATCAGACGAATAGGCTTAACGGTGACACCCGGTTGGTCCATGGTCAGAAGAACGAAACTGATGCCGTCATGTTTAGGGGCATCAAAATCTGTGCGGACCAGCGCAAACATCCAGTCAGCGTAGGCGCCTCCGGAGGTCCAGATCTTCTGGCCGTTCAGAACAAAATGATCGCCTTTGTCTTCAGCGCGAGTTTTTAATGCCGCGAGGTCGGACCCGGCATTTGGTTCGGAATATCCCTGACACCACTGCAGTTCGCCGCGGATGATTTTCGGCAGGTGCCGTTCTTTCTGGGCGTCGGTGCCGTACTCGAGCAAGGTAGGACCGATCATACTCAGACCCATACCCATCAGCGGCGCGCGGGCGTGTATTTTGCCCATCTCTTCCGCCAGCACTCTGGCCTGGGCAGCCTCCAGACCGCCGCCGCCGTATTCGGTTGGCCAGACGGGCGCTGTCCAGCCGCGTTCGGCCATTCGCTCCAGCCACAGCGCAACGTCTGATTCCAATGTGATCTTGGTGCTGCCGGTGGCGACCTGCCCGGGACCACGTGCTCCTTCGGGACAGTTTTCTTTCAGCCAGGCGGCGGTTTCATCTCGAAATTCACTGATTGCAGACACGCAGTTCCCCCCAGGTTCCAAATTCAGTGCAACCTGAAGGGTAATGCTATGGCCGCCGGGCGGCAACTGGCCCGGCATTTTGCGGAGTATTCTCGGCGCGCCGAGCGTCAGGGTTGAAAAGGATCGTTGTAGTTTTCGGCGCCGACCTCTTTGATGTCGTTCAACCAGTCACCTTCATACGGCCAGGCTTCCGGATTGTCGGCTGCTGGTCCCTGCCAGAATCGCGCCAGCGGACCTTCGGGGCCGGGTTCGAGTGACCAGGCCTGACGTCGAAAGGTCCAGCTGTCCGGGACCAGTTCATGCGCGCGGCGGAAGTGCGTGATCGCATCAGCGTGGTGCCCTTCCAGTTCCAGTGCGCTTGCCAGTTCGAAGTGGGCATGGCCCAGAGCAACATTGTCGTCCCGCGGGCGGGATCGTGCGATGACCTGCTCCGGCGTCAGGGCAAATCGACTGTCTTTGCCGTTATTAATCCAGTCTCTCAAAGCTTCGTGATAAGCCTCTGAATCAGAAGAAATTTTTGCAGCTTCGGTCATCATGCCGACGACTCGCTCAGGGGTGCCCGGGGGCAGCTGTGGCGGCGCTGAGTCCCGAGGTCGCTGGCGTGGCGAAGGTGCTGCTTCAGCCGGCCGGACAATGGTTCCTGACTCGTCAATCCACACCGCGCTGGGGATATTTATCACACCCAGAGACCGGGCCAGCACGTGGTATTGATCGAGCAGTGCCGGATGAGTTGGCTGGGCAGCTTCCATGAAGGTCCGGCAGCCGGCAGCGCCCAGTGTATCCAGGCCGACAGTAACCAGTTCAAAACCTTGAGGATGCAGTTCGTCTCGCAGTGCCTGCCACACGGGCAGGTCAGCAGAGCAGCCTCAGTAGGGTGCCCAGGCGTAAACGACAACCTTCTGCCCGCGCAGGCTGGACAGTTTGAAGACATTGCCATTCAGGTCTGGGAGATCGAGTTCCGGCGCCTGTGCGGTAGTCAGCGCGCGATTGCCAAGCGCTTCCGGGCCGACGGCGATGAAGCCATGTTTGTCGTCAACAACAACCGGCAGACCCATTGCGGTGGCGATCTCGACGATGCTCACCCTATCACCGGGTTTTTCGGCGAGAGCAATACAGACATCGCCTTTGCAGGCACCTTCGGGTTTGAACTCCCAGCCGGTTTCTCTTTCAAAGTCGCCTGTCGCGACGGTCGGGGTTTTAGCGAGCATAAGAGCCTTCCTGGTTGTTGGTGGTTAATGTTACTGGAAAGACGACGCAGGCCAAGCGTGTTAATGCATTTGCGGCCGCAATTGTCCGCACCCGTCAGGAGGGTTCCTTCCCGGCGCGATGTGCCGTAGGGTTCTTGCTATGGAAATGTGTACCCCGTTTTTACTCACCGACCTCGACGGTGAAGATCAGCACTTCCCTGGCGAGCGTCCGGCGTTGCTGTGTTTTGTCAAAGAAGACTGTCCCACCTGTCGCGAAGTCATGCCGCTGCTGGCAGCGCTGCAGGCGAAGCTGGCAGCGACTATGGATCTGCGGATTATCGGTCAGACCCGGGAAGGCAACCACACCCTTGCCCAGACCCACGGCGTGAGCGTACTGGACGACTCGGCACTCAAGGTGGCTTTCGCCTATTCGGTGGAAACGGTGCCAACTGTCTATGTCACAGATGCCCAGGGCCGGCTGCAATCGACTCTGGTGGGATTTGTGCGGGACGAGTGGCTGGAACTGGTCAGAGAACTGCTTGGTGAAGCAGCCTGTGAGGCGCTGTTGGACTGGTCCAAGCTGCCAGCCTGGCGACCTGGCTGCGGTTCGTTGTCTGTGGATCCGGCACACGCCGAACGATTGCAGGCGGAAGCTGAAAACAGCCCGCTGCGAGCCAGGCGCATCGAAGTCGCCAGCCAGGACGATGAATTCGAGTTCATGTTCGATCAGGGCTTCAGTGACGGTCTGCCGCTGGTGCCGCCGACGCCGGAGCGGGTGTTGCGAATGCTTGCCGGGACGGCGCGGGATGCCCAGGACGTTATCGCGGTGATGCCACCGAACATGGCAGAAGTCACCGTTGAAAAAATTGCGGTGAATGCAGTTATGGCTGGTTGCCGTCCCGAGTACCTGCCGGTAGTCATTGCCGCGGTAGAGGCTGTGTGTACCGATGAGTTCAACGTCCACGGCATGATGGCGACGACAATGGGTGCAAGCCCGGTGATGGTGGTCAACGGTCCGATCCGCGAACGACTGGGCATGAACATGAAACTGGGCGCGCTGGGACAGGGTAATCGTGCCAACGCGACCATGGGTCGAGCTCTGCGGCTGGTGATTCGTAACATGGGTGGGGCCAAACCCGGCGGAACAGAACGCTCAACGCTGGGCAATCCAATGAAGTTCACGATGTGTTTCGCTGAGTGGGAAGAGCGCAGTCCCTGGTCGGCGCTGCACGTGGAGCGCGGTTTTCAGCCGGAAGATTCCGTGGTCAGCATTTTTACCATGACCAGTGGTCCGACTCTGATTGTTGATCAGGATTCCCGTTCGGCATCGCAGCTGGCCGGCAGTTTCGGAATGAGTCTGGAAAGTGCGTTTCATCCCAAAGCGCACTTTGCCACCGAGGTGCTGCTGGTGATCTGTCCGGAACACGTCGATACGCTGACTCGCGACGGTTTCGACAAAGCAGACATCCGGGCGCGTATTCAGGAAGTGACCGCGCGGCCGATTCGTGACCTGGTGGCAGACGAGCGTTCGGCGGTTGGTTTCAAACAGGCACAGGCGCAGCAGATGGATGAAGCTGCGTTGTCGAGATTGTTACCGAAATTTAAAAACGACGAAGATATTCATATTGTGGTTGCTGGCTCAGACGCCGGAAAGTTTTCCGGAGCGTTTCACGGCTGGGCAACCGGGGAAATCGGCTCTATGCCGGTATCAAAGAAAATCGAGGAGGTTTAATGACCACCATTCTTGATCCTACAGACGAACGGGTACCCGTACACAGGGAACTGACGCCACGACCGGTTGAAATCACCGGTAAAGTGGCACTGCTCGACATCTCCAAACCCCGCGGTAGCGTGCTGCTCGATCGCCTTGAGGCGCGGCTTGCAGAGCGTATGCCTGGAGTGCTCCTGCAGCGCTACAAGAAACCGACTTTTGCCAAACCGGCGCCTGAGCCACTGCGCCAGGAAATCCTGCGCGACAACGATTTTGTGATCGAGGCGCTGGCTGACTGAGGATCCTGTACCACGTGCAGTTTGCATGACACGGTATGGTTTGAGATTCAGGGTAAGCCGTCGGTATCGATCGCCAGCAGTGAATTCAAGGACGCAGCTCAGACTCAGGCCAGCGCGCTGGGCATGAGCGATGCTCAATGTGTGTTTGTTCAGCATCCAATTCAGGATGCAACGGACGAAGAAATGATCAGTAAAGCTGATCAAGTGGTAGACGCCGTTCTGGCCGCGCTTCAGGCCTGATTGCGATAAACGCTCCGGGGTAACTCAATGCAACATCTGGCAAAAGTCATTCCGGCGCTGATCGCACTGTTGTTTCTGGTGATGGGGGTCAGTTTTGTTTTTGACCCTGTTGCCGGTGCTGCTCAGGTAGGGGTCACCCCCCTGGGCGCAGACGGTCTGAACACCATCCGAGGTGATCTCGGTGGTCTGTTCTTAAGCTGTGCAATTCTGTTGCTGCTGGGGATCTGGCGGGCAGAGGGTGCGTGGCTGATCGCTGTGGCAGTGCTGATGCTGGTGATTGCCAGCGGTCGACTGATTGGTTTTGTGGTGGATGGATCACCCGGTCAGGCGACCCTGACTGCGTTCATATTTGAACTGGTGATTGCAGCTGGACTGATCTACTCAAGTCGCCGGATCGGGGGCAAGAGCACCCCCTGATGGTTGCGGCGGACGGCGGCAAATGGTTCTACGGCTACCGCATTGTCGCCGCAGCATTCGTTTCTCAGTTCATTGCAATGGGCATCTTCAGCTATGTGCTGGGGCCGTTCATGTTGCCGATGATCGAAGACCTCGGCTGGAGCCGCGCCGAATACACCCTGTCCAGATCTCTCGGCCAGCTGATCATGGGGTTGGTGGGATTCGCGATCGGTACTTCGGTCGATAAACTCGGACCCCGGCCGCTGATGCTGGTAGGGACAACCATCATGGTGGTGGCGCTCAGTCTGCACAGCCTGGTGAATCAACTGTGGCAATGGTTGCTGCTCAACGGCGTGATGGCGACCGTGGGCGGTGCGTTGCTCGGCAATCTGGTCGTCAATGTCACTCTGGCCAAATGGTTTGTTGAAAAGCGCGGTCAGGCGGTGGCCTGGGCGGCGATGGGGGTATCCTTTGCGGGCATTCTGCTGACACCGGCGGTCACGCTCGCCATCGACTTACTCGACTGGCGGACAACCTGGCTGCTGCTGGCGCTGATGACCGCTGTGCTGGCTTATCCGGTGGCGCTGGTCATGCGCCGAACACCTGAAGACCACGGCTGGCACCCGGACGGTAAGAGTGACGCTGAAGTTGCCGATGGGCAGGCACACAGGGCGGCAGCTGACTTTGCCCGCTCGCTGACCCGAACTCAGGCATTGCGCTCCAGTGCCTTCTACCTCCTGGTGTTCGCGTTCGGTCTGTTCACTATCAATATAGTGGTCATGCTGCTGCAGACGGTGCCTTATCTCACTGACGCGGGCTTCTCCCGCTCACAGGCCGCCTATGCCATCACCATCGCGTCGATTCCGGCCATGTTGTCCAAGCCGGTGTGGGGTTTCTTTATCGATCGGCTACCGGCAAAACCTCTGGCCGCGCTGGGGGCGGTCATGACCGGAGTGGCGCTGTTTGCAATTGTGTACAGCGTCGAAGCTGCGTCGCTGTGGTGGATTTATGCCTCCTATATTCTGCTCGGACTTGGTTGGGGTGGCATGATTCCACTCACCGAAGTCATCTGGGGCAGCTACTTCGGGCGTCGTTATCTTGGTGCGGTGCGCAGCGCGGCTTTACCGTTTTCGCTGATTCTGGGTGCGGGTGCGCCGTTGGCGGTATCCTGGCACCATGATGTAACCGGCAGCTATACCGAGGGGCTGCTGATTGTTGCTGGATTGAACGTATTGAGCGGTTTGGTTCTGCAGTTTATCCCGCCACCGGCGCCGGTAGTGGTTGTGGAGAAAGAGCTGTCTGTAGAAATCTGAACGCAGGAGGCAAAAGTGAACTATTTACATCTTGATCTGACCCCGGCGAACGCGGCCGTTGGAGCATTTGTCAAAAATCTGGACCTGGGCGGGCCGCTGTCTGATGAAGTCGTTGCTGAGCTGTTGCGTGCGCATGCTGATTACGGAGTGCTTTTCTTCCGGGATCAGAAGCTGAGCTCCGAACAGCACATCGAGTTCGCGGAGCGTCTCGGTCAGATCAATGTGAACCGGTTTTTTACACCAGTCGCCGGATACCCGAAGATTGCTGAGGTGCGCAAAGAACCTGATCAAATCACTAACGTTGGCGGCGGTTGGCATACCGATCACTCCTACGATGAGATCCCAGCGCTGGGCTCTATCCTCTACGCGCTGGAACTTCCGGAGCAGGGTGGCGATACTCTGTTTGCTTCGAACTATGCGGCTTACGATGCGTTGTCTGCCGGAATGCAGAAGATGTTAGACGGCTTGTCCGCAGTACATTCTTCCAGGCATGTGTTTGGGGCGGCGGCCAATCGTCCGGATGATCTCGATACGAGATTCGGCAATGCTGAGGCGGCAACTCAGGATGCTGTGCATCCGGTGGTGGTCAAACACCCCCGGTCGGGTCGGAAAACTCTCTATGTAAACCCGGGTTTTACACTTCGATTTGATGGCTGGACGGATGAAGAAAGTGCGCCTCTGCTTCAGTATCTGTTCCGCCACATGTCGAAGCCTGAGTTCACTTACCGGTTCCAGTGGGCACCGGGATCACTGGCGTTCTGGGACAATCGCTGCACCTGGCACTATGCGGTAAACGACTATCACGGTTCCAGGCGACTGCTGCATCGGATCACGCTTGAGGGTGAAGCTCTGGCGGCCTGACTCCTGACGTCAGGCCAGAAGGGCGGGACGCTCGCGCTCGATGCCTGGTTTCATTTCCCGCAGAGTATCGTCCAGTGCGCTGATGGCAAATTCGACATCGGCCCGCTGCATGGCCGTAGATGTGCAATACATCAGGCGGCTGGCGCTGGCCACGCCGCGGCGCAGCATGCCGAGGTGCAGCAGAGAACCAATATTTCCAGCAGCGATCACGCCATCGAGTGAGTCTCTGGCGTCGTTAATGGGTGTATTCGTCAGGTGGATATTAGACAGCGAGCCGAGGCCGGTGGCCTGACCGCGGATGCCGTGGCTTGAGAACGTGTCCGCCACGCCCTGACGGAAATGTTCGCCGAGGCTGTTGATGTGTTCGATATTCTGCGGATTCAGCTGCTGCATCGCTGCGCCACCCGCCGCCATGCTGAGCGGGTTACCGCTGAAGGTGCTGGCGTGCATCACCGGTTCCGGCTCATCCGGATGAAACATGCGCATCAGTTCAGTACTGCCACCGATCGCACCAATGGGTAATCCACCGCCGATGATTTTGCCCATTGCGGTGAGATCCGGCGTCACCCCGAAATGCTGCTGCGCACCGCCAAACGTTGTGCGCAAGGTGATCACTTCATCCAGGATGAAGACGATGCCAGCCGCGGCTGTTTCTGCTCGGAGCATTTCCAGAAACTCCCGGGTAGCCGGGACCATACCCATAGAGCCGAGTACCGGTTCAGCAATCACGGCGGCGAGTTCATGGGCATGTTCACGGATGAGTCGCGCAGCCAGTTCGGGCTGGTTAAACGGGCAGACAATGGTGTCGGCGAGCACGCTGTCAGGAATGCTGGCATCGACGGCTACGGAGTTGGGTCGCTCCAGCGGACCGCGGTCACCCGGTTTGGGTACCAGGCTGACCTCCGCCAGTTCATAGCTGCCATGATAGCCGCCCTCCATCTTCATGATCTTCTGACGCCCGGTGAACGCGCGTGCGGCACGCAGTCCCATCAGCGTTGCTTCGGTACCCGAACTGGTGAAACGCAGCTGTTCAACCCCGGGAATGCGTTCCCGAATCAGCTGGCCGAGTTCAACCTGAGAGCCCGTCGGTGCAGCGTAAGCGCTGCCTCGAGCCATCTGCTCGGTGACCGCAGCCACGACCGCCGGATTGGCATGGCCGTGTATAAGGGAGGTGAAGTTGTTCATGAAGTCGATGATTTCGTGACCATCGGCATCGTAGAGTCGGGAACCGGAGGCTCTTTCGATGAAAACCGGGTAGGGCGCAAAGTGGGCACTCATCCGGGTGTCGCCGCCTGGAAACACCTCTCTGGCTTCGTTGATCAGTGTGCCTGAGACCGCGGCCCAGTTCTGATAGTCCCGATAGACCTGAGATTTCATATCCTTTGACGTAGCCATGCTGGCGCTCACTTAACCCTGGTTTTCACATGGTATGCTCAGCGCCAGATAAGTAGAAGTTTGAAGTTGCAGGCCGGCATTTGGACATACAGCAGAAGAAAGTACTCGGTTACTGTAGCCCCTGGTCGCTAGCCGCCGGTGAGCAACTGGATGTGATGGTCAGCGCCCTGGCGCCGGGGAATTACAGCGCCAGTCTGGTCGAGCTTATTTGTGGTGACAGCCGCCCTCATGGCACCGGCTTTCTGGAAAGAACGGTATCGGCCGATTTTGCCGGCAGCTATCCAGGCCGCGAGCAGCTGCTGCATCCAGGTTCATATGCGCTTCTGCCTGAGTTGCCGTCGATGCGCAAGGTCAGCTTCTGCTGCTTCCTGGAGCCGACGCTGCTGGCTCGTGACTGGCAGCCGGTCGTCAGCGGTGGTGGGCTGAGTCTGACGATTTCTCAGGGT
Organism: uncultured Pseudomonadales bacterium; assembly: GCA_937921865.1. GTDB lineage: Bacteria > Pseudomonadota > Gammaproteobacteria > Pseudomonadales > Azotimanducaceae > SZUA-309. The sequence goes on from CAKZWF010000022.1 coordinate 46,870, forward strand.
CGATTGTCGTTAAGCGTTGGCAACGAAGAAGCGCTGACGCTCGCTGAGCCGCTGCGGCTCAAGCGCTGGCATCTGTTGCTGGTGACTTATCACGCTGAGACCGGACGCCTGGGCCTTGCTGTTCGCCATCTCGGCCAGGGTTCAGGAGAGATTGACTCTGCCTGGAATGAGCAGGCAATCAGCGTATCCGAGATGACTCTGGAGCCAGGTGCCTGGTATCTGGGCGCAGGGTATCGGGGTGGGGAATTTTCTGCGGGTTTGAATGCTAGGCTCGAAGCACCGCGAATTTCCAGCAGTGTGCTCGATGTCGAGGCGGCTGATCGATTACTCGAAGCCATGCGGCCGTCGGACCCGGATCTCCTGGGTGCCTGGGATTTTTCCGAGGATATCGGCAGTTCCCGGGTTGTTGATGTCAGTGGCGCAGAACGTCATGGACGCCTGTTTCAGACTCCAACCAGGGCAGTTAAAGGCGTGCGCTGGGACGGCAGCGCGCAGAACTGGCAGCACCAGCCCAGCCACTACGGGGCGATCCATTTCCACGAAGACGACCTGACCGACGCTCGCTGGCTCACCGATTTCAGTTGGCAAATCCCCGATGATCTGCCAAGCGGTGTGTATGCGCTGAAGCTGGTTTTAGACGGCAGCGAAGACTACGTCCCTTTCTTTGTCAGACCGGCAGCTGATGCAGCCAAAGCCAAAGTGGCTTACCTGGCTTCCACAGCAACCTACATCGCTTATGCCAATCAGCGGCTGGGATTTTCGGGCGGGATCATGGGCAACCGGACACCGCGCAACCCGGAAGAGGACTTTCTGCTGAAACATCCGGAGGTGGGCTACTCGCACTATGAATATCACGCCGACGGCAGTGGTGTGCACTTTTCTTCGCGGCTGCGGCCAGTGTTGAATATGAAGCCTAAGACCACGCCCTGGTCGTTCAATGCGGACACCAATATTACGAACTGGTTGAAACATCGTGGTGTTGAGTTTGATGTCATCACCGACGAAGACTTGCATAGGCAGGGTGCTGGACTGCTGGCCGATTACAGGGTGGTGATCACCGGCACCCACCCGGAGTATTACTCAACGCAGATGCTGGACGGGGTCAGCGACTATCTGGGCGACGGTGGTCGTCTGATGTATATGGGCGGCAACGGTTTTTACTGGCGTATTGCTTATGACCCTGAGAACCTCGGGATCATCGAAGTTCGGCGGGCGGAGGGCGGCACCCGAGCCTGGATGGCGGAACCGGGAGAGTATTTTCATGCCTTCTCTGGAGAGTATGGTGGCATGTGGCGCCGTCTGGGCAGACCGCCTAACGAACTGGTAGGCATTGGTTTCGCCGCTCAGGGGTTTGACGGCGGAACCTATTATCGCCTCGGACCCGGCGCGTCAGATGATCGGGTTGCTTTTGCGCTGGAGGGTGTCACCAGTCAGGAGATTGTCGGTAATTACGGGACTCAGGGTGGGGGTGCTGCGGGCGAGGAAATTGATCGATTTGATACCAGCCTCGGTTCCCCTGAGCATGGAGTGGTAATCGCCAGTTCAGAAAAACACCGCCCTGGCATGTTGCGGGTGGTGGAAGAAATTCATATGAGCCAGCCGGATCTGCAGGGTACGAAAGTCCGAGCTGACATGGTGTTTTTCGAGACCCCGGTGGGCGGGGCGGTATTCAGCACCGGCTCTATATCTTATGCGGGTGCTCTGGCTGTGGATGATTTTGACAATGATATCGCTCGGATCACCAATAATGTGCTGGACCGATTTTTAGATGAAACACCGTTTCACTACCCGGAATAATCTGCAGACATACAGAAAAACCGGGTCTGACCCCATTTTTTTTCGGATGCGCAGAAAATACGGTCTGACCCCATTTTTAACTATGACTATTCATGAGGGAGAACATGTCTTTTCAACCATTTGATCTGAGCGGGCGGGTGGTGCTGATCACCGGCGGTAACGGCGGTATTGGCCTGGGTATGGCCCGAGGCCTGGTGGAGGCGGGTGCCGAGGTGAGTATCTGGGGAACAAACCCGGATAAGAATGCCGCGGCGTTGGAAACGCTGGCGTCGATTGGTCCAAAAGTCTCAGCACAGGTGTGTGATGTGGCGGATGAAAGCGCTGTCGCCGAGTGTTTTGGTCGTACGCTGACTGATCATGGACGGGTAGACGGCTGTTTTGCCAATGCGGGCATTGGTGGCCGAGGTACCGGTTTCGATGACATGACGCGAGAGGAGTGGGACCGCATCATCGCAGTGAACCAGTCCGGTGTGTTCTATACTTTCAGAGCAGCAGCGAAACACATGCGTGAGCGGGCCGAGCAGGGTGATGGTTTTGGCCGCCTGGTGGGTACCGCAAGCCTGGCGGCGATATCAGGGCAGGCGCGCGGTGAACACTATGCAGCATCCAAAGGCGGCCTGGTGTCGATGATCAAAGCCCTGGCGGTGGAATATGCCCGCTACGGTGTCACCGCTCATACCATTCTGCCCGGCTGGATTGACACGGATATGACCCAGGGTGTTTTTGGCAACCCGAAGTTTGTTGAAAACGTCTCTAAGCGAATTCCAGCCCGGCGCTGGGGTGCGCCCGAAGATTTCGCCGCGATCGCCATCTACATCATGAGTACTGCCAGCGGCTACCACACCGCTGAGACGTTTCTGATCGATGGCGGCTACTACGTGTTCTAGCCGGGGTTTCCACACCGCGCGTTCAGCGCACCAGGCGGAAACACCCGCGAACTTCCTCGACAAACGCCTGGGGTTGCTCGAGGGCGGCAAAGTGGCCGCCTTCTTTCAGCGCGTTCCAGTAGATCAGGTTGCTGAAGCGCTTTTCCGCCCAGCGCTTCGAGGTTCGAAAGATGTCTTTCGGAAACTGGCTGATCCCTGCGGGATGAGAGATGGGCGCCATACCGGAGTTATTAAAACTCTCCCAGTAGATACGGGCTGAAGACGCACCCGAGGCGGTGAGCCAGTACAGCATCACGTTATCGAGCAGTTCATCCCGGCTCAAGATGTTTTCCGGATGTCCTTTGCAGTCGGTCCAGAAGTAAAACTTCTCCAAAATCCAGGCCGCCTGGCCAACGGGAGAGTCCACCAGAGCGTAGCCCAGCGTCTGCGGTCGGGTGCTCTGCTGTTTGGAGTAACCCGAATCCTTGTCGTTGTAGAACTGCAGCGCACCAAGCGCATCCTGTTCCTGATCGGTCAGGCTCGACATCGTTTCAGGGTCAGGCGCGACAATCGGCATGTTGATGTGAATGGCCTGGCAGTGCTCGGGGTCTGCAAGCGGTATTGCACAGGTGACTGCTGAACCCCAGTCGCCACCCTGGGCAAAGTACTGGTCGTAACCTAACCGAGCCATCAGTTCGCCCCAGGCGCTGGCAATCCTGGCGATATCCCATCCGGGTTTGTCGGGTTTTCCGGAAAAGCCGAAGCCGGGCAGAGTCGGGCAGACCAGATGGAATGCATCCGCTTCGCTGCCGCCGTGGGCAACCGGGTTGGTCAGAGGGTCGATGACTTTGAGGAACTCGACGATTGATCCAGGCCAGCCGTGGGTGAGTATCAGCGGTCGGGCATCTTTGACCGGTGAGCGCACGTGCAGAAAATGGATGTCCAGTCCGTCCAGATTAGTGATGAACTGCGGATACTGGTTGATGCGGGCCTCACCGCGGCGCCAGTCATAGTCATCGCGCCAGTAGTCGACGATCTCGCGCATGTAGGCGAGCGGTATCCCCTGAGACCAGTCGTCGGGTGTTTCTTTTTCGGGAAATCGGCTCAGTGCCAGACGCGCCTTCAGATCTTTGAGGGCTTTGTCGTCGATGTTGATCGTATATGGGCGGATATCGGTCATGTGGTTTCGCTCCTTATTCAGCTTGCGGGCATCACAGGGATGCACAGATGTGGCCGCCGTCGACGACGACTACCGAACCGTTCATATAGGCCGAAGCGTCTGACGCGAGCAGCAACAGCGGTCCATCCAGATCTTCGAATTCACCAAAACGCCGCAGCGGAATACCTTTCATGAATTCAGGTGCCATCTCGCTTTCCAGCAGTACTCGACTCACGTCGGTGAGGATATAGCCTGGCGCGAGTGCATTGACCCGGATGCCATAGCGCGGGGCTTCCAGCGCCAGCACCTCGGTCATGCGGGTGAGACCGCCTTTGGATACCGCGTACGGAAACTGGCCTTTGATGGTTCTGGTGTCGGTGATGCTGGATACGTTGATGATATTGCCGCCGCTGAGCTTGTTGGCTACCACCCGCTCAGTATAAAGCTTGGACATCAGCCAGGCGCTTTTCAGGTTGGTATCGATCACCGAATGCCAGTCATCTTCATCGATCATCATGTAGGTCTTAGCACCTGCTTCGATCCCGGCGTTGTTGATCAGTACGTCGACGGGCCCTAAAGCTGCTTCAGCCGCTGCAAAAAACTTTTCAGCGCTGGCCTTGTCGGTCACATCCAGTGCCGCACCCAGGGCTTTGCCACCGCTGGCGGTGATCTCATCAGCGCGCGCCTGAACCTTCTCTACGCGCCGGGCACCAAGGCTGACGGCTGCACCGGCTCCGGCCAGGACACCGGCGAAGTGGTGGCCGAAACCGGAGGAGGCACCGGTGATTGCAACGTGTTTTCCATCGAGGTTAAAAGGCGACAAGGTTGTTTCTCCGAATCAAACAATATCGCTTCATCCTAGGGAAGTTTGTCGACAGTTGGTAGATGAAGCTACCTCGATGTGATGCTCACGATATTGTCATCGGGGTCGAGATAACGAGCCGTCTTGCCCCATGGTTCTTCACGCGGTTCCTGGACAATGGAAACTTCCGCTTGCTGCATTCGTTTGTGGATTTTGTCGAACTCCTCGACGTGGAATCCGATATGCACCGCTGTCTTTACTGGCCGCTGCGGTTCGCTACTTGAATAGATCGCGAAGTGCAGGAACGCCCCGTCCGTCCACGAATACGCTGCGTGCGAACCACCGTATCATGGGTCGTTCAATTCTCAATCGTGGGACTCTTCCCTCAGAGGTAGACCGATGAGCGTTCGATAGAACTCGACTGACGCCGCAGTTTTGAAACGCTGAGCGGGAAGAAAGTTAATCGTCTGGCTGCCATGATTACCGAGCACTCCTGGTCTCAGTTTCCCCGCCGAGTTTACCCACCCATCTGCAGGGGCTTCGCGTGGGTAGCAGACGCCATGTCGTGTAGCGCGATAGTCTGCTTTCGGCTGTGAGCTCATTGGGTCGCTGCAACAGCCTAGAAAACTTCTAGTATGCAGTTGCGACGATTGAAGAATCCGCGCGGTAAAGGCTTGGCCGCACCAAGAAGCGATAACATCTCTCAATGTCAGCAGAACCATGGAGGTTGGCTATGAGTGTGATTCAGCGAAGCCTTACGCGTGGTTCACTAGCAACATTCATCCGTGCGGCCAGTGCTGGAATGGAGTCTAGCTCCAGCGACGTATCTACATTCCCGCACGGTTCCAAGTGGAGCAATTCCAGAGCAATCAATTCGCGGTTTGCCACCATGCGACCCTGGCTCAACGATCTTCGTGCCTCTGATCTTGCGTGACGAACCTGCACTGCAAGGCAGCCCAGAGTTACGAGCACAGCAATCGATCCCAATAACCCAACTAATGCACCATTCGCTTACCAGTTCATTGATATCTCTCTTGCCTAACTGACATGGAAGGGTACCTCAAGATGAGGCCTTCACGAGCGTCCACGCTGGGTCGGAAGCAGACTATTGTATTGCGCAATCGAAGCGTCCGCTTTCGGCCAGTTACGGACGCTCACAATATACATGCCTGGCGAGGGATCTACGTTTCGCGTGTTTGGTGGTCGCTAACAGCGATGCCGCTAAACAGCAACTGAGCTGGCTTAGCAGCACCGCTGGCAAGCTAACGACTATTCTGCCGTTTTTCGCCTTTTCATCTCTTCAGTTTTGAACAATAGCGTCGACGTTCTCTGCGAAGAACGGACGAAATATGTTTTTCTGCTGATTCGAGTACTCGTGCCAGTTTTGGTGGTTCTGGGCTTTGTGGTAGCGAATCGCAGTCGAATCCACCCTCCAGTATTTTTCGCTCAGGAAGCCGTTCTCTTTCAAAGAGTGGGAGTTTTCGAAGTGATTGAAGAAAATCAACGGCATCAGCTGCTGCAGGAAGGTTTTCGCAGGAGCAGCTTTACTCGCGCAGATTGAAGGCAAGTTGAATGGCAAATCGTGGAAATCGATGGTGATTGCCGATACGATGCACGCATCCAAGAAGACACCGCCCAAACGCTGCCAAGGAGGCAGAGTGAAAAAAATCTGGCATCTGCTGATGAAACCTTCGGTCACTGTGCCAGTTATTCTGCTGGTGCTGATCGGACTTGGTGTGGGCATGGTGAGCGTGGTCGCTTTCGATCAGACCATGGCCGCTACCAACACCGAAAAGTTCTGCACCAGCTGCCATGAAATGGCCAGCGGCCCCTTCGTGATGCTGCAGGACACCACGCACTTTGATAATAAATCAGGCGTTCGCCCGACCTGTTCGGATTGCCATGTACCGAAAGAGTTTTTACCAAAGATGTGGCGCAAAATTCTGGCCAGCCGCGAGGTGTGGGGCGCGCTGACCGGGAAAATCAACACCACGGAGAAATATCTCGCGCACGTCGGAGTCATGAAGGGTCGCGAGATTGCACGGCTGAGAGCCAACGATTCACAGGAATGTCGAAACTGCCACGAGGTGGATCGCATGCTGCTTGGTGAACAGACGGTAAAAGCCCGTCAGTTTCATCAGGTCATGGCCAAGGAAGGCAAGACCTGCATTGACTGTCATCAGGGCATAGCACACATGTCACCGGAGGTGGCAGCGCGCCTGGAACAGGCTGACTAGCAGAAGATATCCAGGACTGGATTAACGCGGGGCGGGGAAGCAAAGTGAAACTCAGATTCAAGGCAGAACTCTTTGTTGGCGCTCTGCTGGCAGCAATTCTCGCGACCGGCGGGTATGCACAGGACGCACCAGACTGTGGCAGCTGCCACATCCCGCGAGAAGCCGGGGATGCGATCAGCGGGCTGAACGCCAGCGTACATGGGCAGACGAGCATTGCCGGGACACCGGCGAACGGTGACGGCTGCCAGGCCTGCCACGGCAAGAGCAGCGCCCATGCCGATTCACCGACCAACCGGCAGCCGGACATCAGCTTCGGCCCGCGTTGGACGACCGCCGCACCTCAGCAGAACGAGGCGTGCCTTGGCTGCCACGCCGACAATCAGGGTGCAGACTGGGTGGACGGATTGCATGCTGAGCAGGATCTGACCTGCAGTAATTGCCATGATGCCCACGTGGCGCATGATCCTATTGCTTCTGCCGGTGGGCAGATCGAAGTCTGCAGTGTCTGTCACAAGGTGCAGAAAGACGGAATGCACGATCTGCCGGAGCATCTTGCTGACAACCCTCCCTGCAGCAGCTGCCACGAACCGCACGGCGATCCACACCCGGCTTCTGTGCTGCTATCCAATCGCTCCGAAGGTTGTCGAACCTGCCACGATCTGCAGCAGATGATGGCCAGTCCGACGACCCTGCCAAGAGCCAACAGCTATCACAAGGTCATGGCCAGTCCGGATCGCACCTGTATCGACTGCCACCGGGGTGTCGCCCATGTGGATGCCAGTAACTTTGCCGCGATTCTGGCGGGCGGATTCGAATCCCACCCGGTCAACCTTTTTTATCCTGGCCAGACCGACAGCGAGAGGCTGCTGACAGAACACTCCGGAGCCCAGGCCCTGCGCCAGGGTCGCAATTGCCGTCAGTGCCACATTGGCGAAGCCGAGGCGCTGGGGGAATTGCTGGCGGTTGCCGACACCGCTCCCATGCTGCCCAGCAACATCAGCTTTCGACAGGACGGCGACCACATCGAACTCAGCGTTCGCATCAGCGGACCCGCCGACAGTGTCGCGGTGATGTTCGATGATGGTCAGGTTGAAGATTTTGCCCGAGGTGGTTGCTGGGCAGCCTGTCACAGCGACATGCCCGGCATGAGCCGCGACCGTGGTCAGGGCATCAGCAAATACCTGCGCGCCGCGCGGGCCCAGGAACGCAGCATCGGACGCCCTGCCATCAACCACAATGCAGAAACGCTCGAACGCATGCGTGGCGCAGGTCTGTATGTTGAACTGTGGCAGACGTCGCTGAAGGCTGGTGACTTCGGAGCGACACGCACATTCACAGTGCTCGAAGCCCCGCTCGAATCAGGCTCACCCGCCGTCACCAGCACTGTCAGTCAGAGCGATAACACAACAACTGTGACCTTCAGGCGTCCGGTGAACGATGCTGAGAAGCCGCTGATTCCAGGCCGGGCCTACACCTTCGGAGTTGCCGTGCATGGCAGCGGCCGTTCCGGCGCCCAGCACTGGGTGTCTCTGCCGCTGACAGTCAGCCTCGATGGCTTTGATACCGACTTTGTGGTTGCGCAGTGAAGCCAGAGCGCACACTGGGGTTTCTGGCGGTGCTGCTGTTGGCGCTCGTCAGCAGAGCGGCGGCGGCCGGTGACGCAGACTGCCTGAGCTGTCATACAGTCTCGAGCGATATGCCAGTGCACGCCATTTTCCGCACCGCGCACGGTGGTCTCGGCAGCGGATCCCAATCGTGCGTCGCCTGCCACGGAGAAAGTGCCGAGCACCAGAAGGATCCGACCGAGATGTCTCCCGGCATCAGCTTCGGACCGCGTTGGCAGAGCGATCCAGAACAACAGGGTGCCGTCTGTCTCGATTGTCATCGCAATGATGCCGCCAGCGCCTGGGTTGGCAGCGTGCACCACGACGAAGACCTGAGTTGCGCGAGCTGCCATGAGATGCACACGCGCTTTGACGCGATTCTCGACCGCGAGGAACAGTCTGCCACCTGCTTCGAATGCCACAAGTCGGTCCAGTCGAGTGTTCATTTACAATCGAGGCATCCGATTCTGGAAGGTCGTACGGCCTGTATCGACTGCCATAATCCTCACGGGTCGGTCACGGAGGCTGAACTGGTCGAACCCACGCTGAATGACACCTGCTTTCAGTGTCATGCTGAAAAACGCGGGCCTTTCCTGTTTGAACACGCGCCGGTTGCCGAAGACTGCTCGCTCTGCCACCGTCCTCATGGCTCCGTGAATCCGGATCTGCTGACAGTGCGCGGCCCTTTTCTCTGTCAGCAGTGTCACTCGGCCGCCTTCCATCCTAGCCAGCTCGCTGACGGCAGCGGGCTGCCAGGCAATCAGCCCAACGCCAACCTGCTCGGCAAGAACTGCAGCAACTGCCACAGTCAGGTTCATGGCAGCAATCACCCATCTGGCGCCAGGCTGACGAGATGAGCGATCGGAAATTCGACAGATTGGCGATTTTCATCGGTCTTTACGGCCTGCTCTCTATGATGGCCCCCGGCACGGCTATGGCCCAGAACGGCGAATCTGCCGACAACGACAACGAAGATCCGTTCGCTTTTCTGTTAAACACCGATACTCGCCCGCTGGCGACCCGGATCCAAACTGATTTCAGTGGCAGCATTGATGCCGGATTCAGCTATGTCAGCGACGACTCTTTTACTTTTGGGCGCTACAACGGACTCGATCAGGATGGGCTGGCCGTACATCTGGACATGGATTTGAGTGGTCGCGATGCGAGTGGCTGGATGTCCGGGCTTATCACCGAGTGGCGTTTCACAGGCCAGGATCTGGGTCTCGATACCCGCCAGCTGGAACTGCGCCTCGGCCGCGCACTGGACTATGGCCTGACACTGCGCTTTGATCAGCAGCAGCAAGTGTCAAACAACACCGGGCGCACACCGTTCAGCAATGGCAACAGTCAGCTTCTAGCCGATGACTGGGTGGCATCTAACATCACCAGCGGCATGACCGAGTTGATTTCAACCTCCCGTCAGTTCGATCAGGAGTTGCGGCGTGACACGCTTAGCCTGGCCATGGATAAGACGCTGGGCGACTGGCGGATTGCTGGTGCCTTCAGTAGCCAAGACAAAGATGGCGGCCAGACGTTCGCCGGTGCTATCTACGCCGATGCCTCCAATGGTCATGCCGCTGTACTGCAACGCGCTGTCGACTATACGACTAACGAACTCGATCTGAGCGCCGCGTTCGCGCGCGACGCGCTCACCATGGAGGTCAGTTACCTTTATTCCGATTTCGACAACTCGGATGATTTTCTGAGCTGGCAGAATCCCTATGACGCCAATTTCGGTGCGGCTGTCGACTACCCGCTCGGCCAGGGTCAGCTTGCACTTGAACCGGATAACGAAATGCACCGAGTGAGAGCCAGCGGTTCCTACACCTTCAATCCGAGACTCCGTCTCAGCGTCGACGGAAGTTACGGCAAAACCACCCAGGATCAGTCGTTCCTGCCGTATACGATCAATGAGCTACCGCAGACAACGCTGCCGAGAAACAACTATGACGGCGAGGTTAATACCAGCACCTTCAACAGCAGGTTGTACTATCGCCCCGAGTTTCTGCCCAAACTCACGTTGAAAGGCAGTTATCACTACGAAGAAAGAGACAACGATTCTCCCCGGGACGGCTATCTGTATGTCCGCGGTGATGCCTGGTCACCCGATGATCCCAAGTTCAGCGTCTACAACACGACACACGAACGTAGCGTGAATCGTGGCAATATCGATGGTACTTATCGCTTGCCCTGGAGAGGCAGCAAACTCAAGTTCGGCTACGGCTATGAAGAAATCGAACGACACAATGCTGCGGTCGAAAAGACAGAAGAAGACATCTACAGTGCATCTTTCTCCACAAGGCCGTTTGACAGCGTTACGGCGCGAATCGGCGTGGGATACAAAGATCGCAGCGCGTCCGACTATCAGTGGGATCAATCCTTTTACGCCTTGCTGGACAGTGCGTTGATCAACGAAATCCCCGACAACCAGCGCTACATCACGCATCCTGAACTCAGCCAGTATTATCTGTCTAATCGCGAACGCATCGAAGCAACCGCCTCTGTCTCGTGGGTGCCCGCCGCACGCTGGAACCTGCTGCTCGATCTCAGCTATATCGACAACGACTACGATCAGAGCAACCTGGGGCTGGAAGAGGATACCCTCACACATGTGACGCTGAGCGCTGGCTACAGCCACTCCGAGGATCTGTCGATCAGCGTGTTCTACAGCTACGACGAATATAAGGCTAAACAGACCGGTCGGGCATTTCGCGGTGGCATCGAGAAGAATGCTTTCGACGTGGTGCCGCCCCTGGCGCAGGCCAGCGATCCAACGCGGGACTGGCGGGTGGAACCGGAAGACAAGACCCACAGCGTCGGCGCCAGTGCGCGCTGGATAGCGCTGCCCAACCGTCTGGAGATGGAATGGCAGTACAGCTTTTACGATGCCGAAGGTGCTTCGGATTTCACCACCTTCGGTGCTCCAGACCTGCTTGGCTCACCGCTGCCGGACAATACCAGCAAGCAGCACGAACTACGCTGGGTGACGTCGTACCATCTGCGCGATGAGCTGACGCTGAATTTCGAATACCAGTACTACCGATTCGACAGTGATGACTGGGCCCTCGATGATGTGGGCTTCACGAACCTGAACAAGGTCATCTGGACCGGCGAACGGAGTCCAAGCGACGTCGTTCATTATTTTCTGATTTCGGCACAATACAGGTTGCGCCAATGAACATCTTCCTGAGAGCTAACAAACCGGTCGGCCGCCACGCACTGCTGCTGGCAGCCTGCATTATCCTGGCCGCGTGCGGCGGTGGTGGCGGTGATCGCGCGCCAGGTGTGGAACCCGGTCCAGCACCTCCCGGAAGCGGCACACCACCAGCGCCACTGCCGCCCGAAGACCCCACAGCGATAGACGTGGCGGACATCAACGCCGACGATACGGTCACCACATCGATCGAAAGTGTGACCATGGCTTCACCACCCACGATCATCTTCCGTCTCGAAGTGGATGGTCGTAGGGTGACCGGTCTCACCGGCAGCAATCTGCGTTTGAGCCTGGCGCAACTGACGCCACAAGCCAGCTTCGACATCGACAGCTGGGTGTCATACATCGAAACGCCGGAAGATCCGATCTGCCGCAGCCAGGCGGATATCGACGACGTCAACAATGCCTGCAGCACATTCACGACTGACACCAATCCAGCCGACATCGCGGATTCTTCACGAAAAGTGCAGGACGACGTAGCGACAGGGAAGGTGGCCACAAGCCACGCCACCACAGAAAACTCCGGGACACTGACAGACAATGCAGACGGCACCTGGAGTTATCAGTACGCAACGGACCCCGGCGATCCGGCCTCGATCAGCAATATGTTGCGTTCCTGTATCCAGTTTTCGTTGAATGCGGATACTCCCAATGTGTGCATTGATTATGTGCCGCAGGATCTCGTCGACCCGGGCATCGGTCAGGACGCCACGTCATTGAACCCGGCGTTCTACGATCTCTATCGCAGTCGGCAGGTGGTAAGCACCAACTCCTGCAACAGCTGCCACGCAGATCTGGGCTTGCACGGCGGTGGCCGTACCGAGATGGACTACTGCGTGACCTGCCACAACCCGGGCACAACGGATGCCAACAGCGAAAATCCGCAGGATTTCAAGGTGCTTGTCCACCGGATCCATTACGCGCGTAATCTGGACAGTGTGCAGGCGGGCACACCCTACAAAATCTGGGGCTTCCGCAACGGTGAGCATGACTTCTCCAACGTCAGCTATCCCCAGGACGTGCGCAACTGTACGCGTTGCCACGCCGGTACCGAAGATGTCGAGTTTGCGCTTGCGGAAGGGTTACCACCCCCCGAAGCCCAACTCACACCCGATGGATTCAACTGGGCAAGCAAACCCAATCCGGACACCTGTCTGTCGTGTCATGAGAGCGCCGCCGGACACGTCGACGGTCGCGATTCCTGTGCCGGCTGCCACGGTCCCGGCGGGCGCGCACCAGTGCAGGAAGTGCACCGCGATCTGCTGCTCGAGCAGGGTCGGGCACTGTCACTTAATATCATCGACGTCACTCGAACAGCCGAGGGCGAGTTTCCCCTGATCACCTTTTCAGCCGACCGTGATGGCGTGCCCATCGATGTGCTGGATACTGGCGACTTTGACGGCGACGTCCGCTTCCGCATCGCCTGGGATGCGGCGACCGAGTATCTGAACAGCGGCGGGGCGTCTCCGCCGATATCGGTTACTGCTGAATCGGCAACGGCTATCGGCAATGACGAGTTCCAGATCGATACTACTGGCACCACGCCGATTCCGGCTGATATCGATACGCTCGGTGTACATGGTGCGATCGACGAAACGCTGGCCGATGGCACGGCCCATGGCCGCAGTCCCGACGACTACTTCGCTTCCACGGCGGCTACCGCCACCCCGAGACGCACAGTCGTTGACAACGCTCTGTGTAACAGCTGCCATCAACGGCTGACCTATCATGCGCCAGGTTCCAGGTCTGTCACCGACAATCCCCAGAACTGCATAGGTTGTCACGAACCGAATCGTCAGAGTGGCCGTCAAGCCAACAGCACAGACTTCAGCGTGCTCATCCATGGATTGCATGCCAGTGGTTATCGGGAAACACCTTATCGCGGCTGGACGGAAGAACGCATTCAATACCCTGGTAACCTGGCGGATTGTGCCGCCTGCCACAGCGATGGCAGCTACCGATTGCCATTACCGTTGACTCGGGTGCCGTTGCTTGATGCCAGCAGCATTGAATACACCACCCCAATTGCGGCCGCCTGTGCCGCCTGTCACGACACAGCGGTTGCCCAGGCGCATATGGAGTCCGCGGGTGGGGCTGTATTCAATGGAGACTTTGATTCCGCGTCTGCTGCTGTAGAAAGCTGCGATGTCTGCCATCGTACCGGGGCATCAGCCGACGTCGACCTGGTGCATTCGAGGTAGTTATGAATGCGTTGACCCGGCTGACATTACTTGCCGCGCTGGCTTCGCTTGCCGCCTGCGGAGGCGGTGGTGGTGGAGGCGGTGGCGGCACTGTCGCCGCGGGCCCCGCTGGCGTGGTGCCAGGTGCGCAGCCAAACCCAACGGCGAGCGCCAGCTATGCGGATGCTGCCTCATTGCGACCCTTCATCACGGCAGCCTCCGTTCCCGCTGACGGTCAGGTCGTTGTTGAATTCCAGCTGACCGACGACCAGGGGGTCGCCATTGTTGACCTGACTGCAGGGGACATTCGTCTGACTATTGCCAAACTGGGATTCAGTTCTATCGGCAATCTTCGTGGCGACTGGCAGAGCTACATCAATGAGATCGAATTGCCTGGTGTGGGACCGGGTCTCGAGCAGCGTCTGCAGGCAACGTTCGAAGCGGGCACTGCAGGTAATCTGGACAACAATTCAGACGGCACCTACCGCTACCGTTTCGCTGCGAGTATCAGCAACATTACCGACCCCGACATTCTCGATCAGGCCGCAGACGAAGATCTCGACCTGAGTTACCAGCCGGAGCGGACTCATCGCGTAGCAATGGAGTTCCGTAATGCGGCAACCCCTGCCAACACCAGCTTCGACTGGATTCCGGAAACCGGGATCAGTCAGATCGACGGCATTTTTCACTACGATGTGGCGGCTACGGCAAACTGCGACGATTGCCACCAGCAACTGTCCTTTCATGGTGGCTCACGGATCGAACACCGCTACTGCGTGACCTGCCACAATCCGGGAACCACGGATGCCAATAGCGGCAACAGCGTCAGCATGCGCGAGATGGCTCACAAAATTCACCTCGGTGCTGGCCTGCCTTCGGTGCGAGCAGGCACACCCTATGTATTCTATGGTTTCCAGGATCGACCTGTAGACTATTCCAACGTCCGCTATCCTAATGACATCCTTAGCTGTGCCCAGTGTCATGGTGGCAATGCCACCGGGGAAAACACCACACAAGCCACCGATGCTGGTGACAACTGGTCACAATTCGCCACCCGCGAAGCCTGCGGGTCGTGCCACGACGACCTGGATTTTGCGGTGCATTTCGGTGGCCAGGCGAACGACGAAAACTGCATGAGCTGTCACCAGACAACGGGTGTTGCCGGCAGCATCCAGGAGAGCCACGGTAACAAAAGCCGCGCCGCGACCGGGCGTTTCGAAGCCCGCATTCTCGACATCCGCAACACGGCACCGGGTGAATTCCCAATGGTGCAGTTTTCGATCGTTGATCCACAGAACGGCGATCGCGCCTACGATCTTGAGAATGATCCCGAATGGACGAACCCGCCCGCGAGTCGTCTGGCCATTGATCTTGCCTGGTCCACGACCGACTACGCTAACAGCGGAAACCAGGGCGATGGTGCCAGCGCAGTGAGCATCAACGCGCTGACTGATCCCGAGGCAGTTGGTGACGGCAGTTATATCGTGACCTCGGCAATCGCGATTCCCGACGGCTCTCTGGCGCCCAACATCGCGGCCACCGGCAGTGGTGGTGCGGTGGTGGAAGGACACGCGTCGGTAGATTTCGGCACCCCTGGTAATCCGTCCATTGAGCAGGTGCCGCTGCGCAACGTGGTCGACTACTTCAGCATCGACGAGAGCAGCGGCAATGCAATAGCCCGCCGGGAGATAGCCGATCTGGATGGTTGTCTAGGCTGCCACGGCCAACTGTCGCTGCACGGGGACAATCGCACCGACACTGTTCAGGGCTGTGCCACCTGCCACAATCCCCGCAACACCGATAAGAGCGTTCGAGAGATAGCGCTGAATCCGCCCACCGACGGCAAAGACGAAGAGTCCATCGACTTCAAAACCATGGTGCATGGCATCCATGCCAGTGCCTTCCGCACGGCGGCGTTACAGATAGTCGGGTTTCGCGGTTTTACCACCTACGTGTATGACGAGGAACACGTTCAGTATCCGGGAGACCTGAAAGACTGCAGAGCCTGTCACCTGCCAGATACGTTCACACTGCCGCTAAACGCGGAGGTTCTGGGCACAACCTTTGATACTGGCGCCGATATCACCGATCCAACAGACGATCGTGTGGTCACTGCCACTTCTTCCACCTGTTCAGCCTGTCACGACGCCGGCTCGAGCAAAGCCCACATGGAAAACAACGGCGGCAGTTTCGATACCACTCAACAGGCCATCGATGCCGGGCTGGTGATTGAGCAGTGCGATGTCTGCCACGGAGAAGGACGATCGGCTGACGTGCGCGTGGTACACAGTCTGGAATAAGCATTTGAATGCGTCGTGCTGCAGCGGAGGCCAGGCCGGAGGTTCTATTTCCCCTGGTCTCATCACGGCAGAAAACTATGTCGGAGTGAGAGGATTTGAACCTCCAGGGGCCTCTGTGGACTCGTTGATCTGGCTACGACCCAAAGGTAGATCTCAGTTCGCCGGGACAATCTGTTAGCTGCACGGACAGTGAGCATCGGTTAAGATTAGGACACGGTCGGAGCGTGGCGCAGCCTGGTAGCGCACCTGTCTCGGGGTCAGGGGGTCGGAGGTTCGAATCCTCTCGCTCCGACCAACTTCAAGTTGCTTCTCCCCACACCTGTCGTTGTATCGGTGCCTCCATATCATCCCAGTGGCTTTCTAACTGCTTGCGGATCTTTTCGGGCGCGTTTTGTATCGGCGCACGCGCTCTGAGAACAACCGATCCGCTGGCTAGTCGCGGCCAGGAATGGCAACTTTCGCATAGTCCAGTTCCGGCATTGATTGATCTACCTCGCGTCCCGCCAGGTATGTTTCCAGCAAGTCAGTGTGGTGATGCCAGCCGCCTAGAATTGAGTTGAGAATCTTCCCGTTCAGTTCAGCAGGCGAGTACTGCACGACGTCGGTAAAAGTCAGATGGCAGCCTTGCTCAGTCGCCTTCAACTCATAGCGCATCGATCCGCATTGCAACAGCTTTGGTGGATCGAGCTCTGTGACCGTCCCGGTCATGTGCGCCGGTCCATCACACTCACCACCGAACCAGATTTCGAAGTGTCCGCCTAGAGCGAGCTCCAGCGTGAACCCGGGAAACCAGCACTCACGCTGATTCGGATCGGTGATTGCCGCCCAGACCTTGTCGACCGAGTGATTCAGGTTCCGTTCAAATTTTACGAAGGTGCTGCCATCGGTGAGTTTGCCAACTGTGCCAAGGTGATCTGGTGGGACGGTGGCCGGATCTCTGAGAGTGTCATTCATCGATCTTCCTCCTCGGGAAGGTTGTTCAGGTGCGCTTCCAGTGCATCCAGCCTGTCGGCCCAGAATTGTCGATAGGGTTGCAACCACTGGTCCAGCTCGCGCAGCGGCTGTGGATTGATGCTGTAGAGGCGTTGCTGACCGTTGCGTTCGACGCTGACCAGGCCGGACTCGCGCAGAATGCGCAGGTGTTTGGATACCACCGGCTGACTTTGGCCGATCAGTTCAACCAGTTGATTGACAGGCTTGGCGCCATCGATCATCGCTTCGAGGAGCAATCGGCGATTGGGTTCAGCAAGGGCTGCGAACGTACTCATTGAAAGAGTATATCTATTTAGATATATATCTTCAACGGTATATTAAGATTTCAGCAGAATTATTGCGGCACCGGCCGATTAGATCAGTATGCGTTCCCGGCTGTACAGATAGGTAGCGAGCCAGGCCAGCAGCGCCGCAGCCAGGCTGGTGCAGATCGCCGATACTACAACGTAGACCGGATCAATCGGAGCGGAACTGATCAGATCGTTGATCAGCAGTGACTGGCTGAGACTTGGCACGCTCATCAAGACTGCGGACGCTTCGACGTTCATCAGCTGGGTGACAATCAGCGGCAGCGTAGGCACCAGAATAACTAGGGTCAGATAAGTCTGGGCTTCTTTGTAGCTTTTGGCGAAAGAGGCAACCACGGTCAACAGCGCGGCACCAAATAACATCAGCGGAATCGATATCAGAAAAATCTTCACGCAGGTCGCGAGCGTTATTTCCAGCGACATGCCGATGCGATGTAAGGGGGCAAATGGAATGGCAATTGCCAGGCTGGCGAGAAACAGCGCTACAGACACAGCGCTGAACACACTGGTAGCCAGCAGTTTACCTAGCACCAGTTCGCGTCGGCTGATCGGCTGGCACAGCAGCGGCTCGAGGGAACCGTGCTCGCGTTCGCCTGCGGTAGAGTCGATGGCCAGATAAAAACCGCCCATGAATACCACCAGCACCAGCAGGTAAGGCAGCGTGGCCAGCAGTGACAGCGCGCGCGCGGCGGGGGATGCAGTGTCGATTTCCTGGACCATGACCGGTGCCATGACCGCAGGGTCTATGCCTCGGATCTGCAGTCTCAGCATGCCCAGCGTTCTGGCATAGCGACCGATCATTTCCCGGGCCTGGGCAAACTGACGTCGTACCGAGCCGAGCTCTGAGCTGTCGTAAGTCAGTGCTACTGAATTGATTTTGCCGCTGCGAAAACGCTCAGGGTAGTCGGCGCTGATCGTGAGAATCAGATCGTGGCGGTCGGCCTCCACCTCAGCTTTGGGATCGGCGACATCGAGATAGAGGAGCTCGGTGTTTTCACTTTCTAAAAACGCCACCAGACCGGGTGCGTATTGAGCACCAACAACTGCAATATTCACCGGGTCGTCAGACTTCCCGACTGCCGTGTTCAGAACAAACGACATCATCGCAATGAATAGAGCGGGTCCACCAATGGCCAGAGAGAATGACGAGATGATGGTGCGTCGATCGCGGACATTGTCCCGGCATTCTTTGAACAGAACCGTCAGCAGCTTACTCATGGGCGCTGTCGCCGAGGCTGGTGACAAAAGCGTCTTCCAGATTGTTATGGCCGGTGCTGGCTATCAACTCATCAAGCGTGCCCTGGAATCGAACCTGGCCGCCACCGATGACCACCACGTCTTCACACAGGTTGGCGACTTCCTGCATCACGTGGCTGGAAAACAGGATGCAGCGACCTTCGTCACGCAGTTTCAAGATCAGTTCGCGCAGTGCCCGGGTGGCCATCACATCCAGGCCGTTGGTTGGCTCGTCAAGGATCAGATGCCCGGGGTCGTGGACCAGCGCACGAGCCAGTGCAACTTTTATGCGCTGACCCTGGGAAAAACCTTTTACCCGTCGATCAGCGAAGGCCTCTATTTCCAGATCCTGGATGAGTTGCTCCACGCGGTCGCGCAGCGATGTGCCTTTGAGGCCGTGCAGTTCGCCGTAATAGCGGATGTTCTCCCGCGCGGTCAGGCGTTCATAGAGTCCGGTTGCATGGGGTAACACACCAATTTCGCCGCGCACGGCCATTGGTTCTGAAGCAATATCACAGCCGCCCACGCTTGCGGTGCCTGAATCGGCAGTGATGACGGTGGACAGGATGCGTAATGTGGTCGACTTGCCCGCCCCGTTAGGGCCCAGCAAAGCGGTAATCCGCTGATCAGCAGCGCTGAAGGAGACATTCCGGATTGCCTCGACCTTGCCGAATGACTTGCTCAGGCCCTCGATCCGGATCACGGCGCAGGTCCCATGCTGTCCAGGAAAAAGGGCATTGCCCGGAGCCGATCGACACACTGTGTGTCCAGCGCCTGCCAGTCGGCGGTTTCGACAAACTCACTGATCAAGCCGGGGATACAGCCTCGATTGAAGATGCCGTGACCCTGCCCCGGGCCGATCACGTGCAGACTGTTAGGCATCTGACTGTCGACCATTTTGCCGTAGGCGGGCGGTGTAATCGGGTCTTCTTCACCTGACAGAATCAGCGTAGGTATCGGCAGGGTCAGCGGATCTTTGAGATCCGGGTCTATTGCCCCTGATGGCCAGTGTTCGCAGATGGTCAGTAACGATTCGGTCTGGGTGCTGCCGAGATAGGAAGCATCCAGCGCTGCCCAATCCACCTCGCCCATAAAGGGTATGTCTTCGGCGCAGACTACTGCATTGTGCATCCCGGCCCTGATCATGCCCTGCAGTTCGTTGAGAATGCGCAATGCATTGGCAGCGATGGGACGATAGTCACCATCCAGGTAGGCCTGATTGATGATCAGCGGGATCAGGGCGGCAGTTTCAGGTGCATAGCTGAGCATGCGCAGGGTGATCGCCAGATGCTCCACACCGACGGTGATCTGCTTCAGTTCACCTGTCAGTGGGTCAGCAATCTCCACGGTTACCGGGTCTGCTGTCAGCCGATTCAGCAGTGTTTCGAGGTTTGCGCCCAGCTCAGGAAACGCGTTGTTGCAATCAGCGTCGGACTCACACCGGGCCAGCAGTCGATCCAGCGTTTGCTGGGCATTGACCGCGGCATTGGGACCCAGCGCCAGCTCCGGTGGGACCACGCCGTCTATGATCAGGGCTCGAGTGCGCTCGGGATAGCGCCGCGCGTAGTGCAGGGCGACCCGGGTACCGTAGGACACGCCATACAGGCTCAGTTGCTGATAGCCGAGCGCTTCGCGAACGGTATCGAGATCTCTGACCGCCACGCTGGTGGTGAAGTAGCGCGGGTCCTGATCAAAGCCAGCAAGGCACTCCCGGGTGGCTGCCACCACAGCTTCCTGATCAAAATCCGCCACCAGCGCATCCTGTTCGGGGCAGTCCAGAGGTGTGGAAAGGCCGGTGCCGCGCTGGTCGACGATGACAATATCCCGCTCGCGCAGGATCGCCGAAAATACCCCGGCGCTCTGGGCGTAGAGAGAGAGCGAGGAGCCACCCGGACCACCGTTAATGACCGTGAAGGCATCGGGTTGCGGTTCAGGGCTCAATGATTCAATAACGGCAATTCTCAGATCCACGCTAGCGCCGTCAGGCTGTGCGGGATTTTCGGGTTGCCGGAGAGTGGCGCACCTGGCCTGGACCAGACCAATACCCTGGCTGGCTTTGAGTTGACAATCACTGAATTCCAGCGACGGGGCGGATAACTGAGCTGTGGCGGGTGTAGTCAGCAGCAGGATTGCCGCCAGGACGCCAACGGCTGTCGCAATCAGCGCTCGGGAGGTGTGCATCGGCTTGAGAATCAGCTCAGACGGGAAACGCAGAAGCGGTTGAGATCGTCCAGGGCCTGGCGATAGGGACTTTCCGGCAATACCGACAGGCAATCCACAGCCAGTTCACTTTGGCGCCGAGCGGCTTCCCGGGTGTAGTCGAGTGCACCGGAGTCTTTCACCACTCTGAGCACTTCAGGCAGGTGCTCTCCTGATTGTGCTTCTATCGCCTGACGAATCACCCGGCTGCCGGTATCACCGGATGCCTGCAGCGCCGCGATCAGGGGCAGGGTGAGCTTGCCTTCAGCGAGATCATCGCCGACGTTTTTTCCCATGGCTTCAGAATCGCCGGCGTAGTCCAGCCAGTCGTCGACCAGCTGATAAGCCAGGCCAAAATGCTGGCCAAACAGCTTCAGCGCCTGTATCTGTTCTGCGCTGCCCGCTGCGAGCACACCTGCGGTGTGGGCAGCGGCCTGAAAAAGCAGTGCAGTCTTGCAGCGGATCACTTCCAGATAGCTGGCTTCGCTGATCTCACAGTTGCCGACATTAGCCAGCTGCATGACTTCACCTTCGGCTATGGTGTTTGTCGCATCAGACAGAATGCTCATGATGGGCATGCTGTTGAGTTCGACCATCAGCTGGAAAGCTCGGGAGTAGAGGAAATCACCGACCAGCACACTGGGTGCGTTGCCCCAGGTAGCGTTTGCGGTGGCGCGTCCCCTGCGCAGCACGGAATGATCAACCACGTCATCGTGCAACAGGGTGGCGGTATGGAGGAATTCGATCACTGTGGCCAGCCGGATCTGGGCCGGGCCACTGCAGCCCAGCGCGCGCGTGCCCAGCAGGACCATCAGCGGTCGCAGGCGCTTACCCCCACTTTCGACAATGTACTGGCTGATTTCCTCAACCATATCCACATCTGAGGTGAGCTGACGGGGGATCAGAGAATTAACGTCGGCAAAGTCATCGGCAACCAGAGCGTAGATGCTGCCCAGCGGGCCAGCAGGTGTGGGGCGCGACTCGGTATTGAGTTCAGCGCTGATGATGGCGGGTTCGCCTGACATACCGATTCCTGTTGCGATGTTCTGTATTGTGATGGCTGTTGGTGTCGTCGTTGTCGGGCATTATTTCACGCTTTTCGCCATAGTGCGTCCACTACCGCTAAGTCGTTGTAATCGCAAATCTTTGCCCGTAGAATTACGCGCCTTTCGCGACACCCCAAAACACGCACGCCGTGTGGTCAGGGGTGTTCTGCCCGGTTTGGCCGGGAAGTAATACAAGATTGATGTTCCGTACGGGTACCGGGCTGCATTGTAATACAGGCAGTGGTGGAGCCGGAATCCTCGAGGCTGCATAAGCTGGCAGCATTCTGGATGGGCTCAAATTCTCAAAACGGGACCTTTTTAAGGAGTACGAGTGTGTTTGCGGTGTTTTCAAGTGGCGGTAAGCAACATCGGGTGACCGAAGGCGAGATCGTCAAGATCGAGATGCTGAAGGCAGAACCTGGTGAAGAAGTGGTTTTTGATCAGGTTCTTATGGTTGCTGACGGTGACGACGTCGCTGTTGGTACGCCTTATGTGTCTGGCGGCAAGGTGACAGCCGAAGTGCTGCGTCATGATCGTCATAAGAAAATCAGCGTGCTGAAATTCAAGCGCCGTAAAGATTTTCTGCGCCGTCAGGGTCACAGACAGTATTTTACCGAATTGAAAATCACCGCTATCAGCGCCTAACAGGCTCGGGAGACTTACAATGGCACATAAAAAGGCAGGCGGCAGTACTCGTAACGGTCGCGATTCAGAATCTAAACGCCTGGGCGTGAAGCGGTATGGCGGCGAGCTCGTGAGCGCCGGCAACATCATTGTCCGGCAGCGCGGCACCAAGTTTCACCCCGGCGCCAATGTAGGCTGCGGACGGGACTACACGCTGTTCGCAAAATCCGATGGCCATGTGAAGTTTCTGACTCGTGGCCCCCACGGTCGGAAGTTTGTGACGGTTGAGCCCGTCACCAGCGCTTAAGCTGAAAGCCCCGCTCATCTCGCGGGGTTTTTTTTTATGCAATTCATTGACGAAGCCACAATCCGTGTCGAAGCGGGCAAAGGCGGCCATGGCGCTCTGAGCTTCCGGCGTGAGAAGTATGTCGCCAGAGGCGGTCCCGACGGCGGTGATGGCGGTGACGGCGGGGATGTAGTGCTGGTCGCTGACGTTGGCCTGAACACTCTGGTCGATTTTCGTTATCAGCCGCTTTATCGCGCCCGAAATGGCCAGCCCGGCAGCGGCCGGCAGAAAACAGGAGCCGGTGGCGACGACATGCGCGTCAAGGTGCCGGTCGGAACTTCGATTATCGACGAAGAAACCCTGGAATCGATCGGCGACCTGGTGAAGCACGGTGAGGAACTGGTGGTCGCACGCGGTGGTCACCGGGGAATTGGCAACGCCCATTTCAAAACCAGCACCAACCGCGCGCCGCGGCGCACCACGCCGGGTGATCCCGGTGAACATCGGGTGTTGCGACTTCAGCTGAAGCTGCTGGCCGACGTTGGTTTGCTCGGATTGCCAAATGCCGGGAAGTCGACCCTGATCAGTGCGGTATCCGCGGCAAGGCCTAAGGTGGCCGATTATCCGTTCACGACACTGGTGCCTAACCTTGGCGTGGTTGGTGCAGGTGGTGACGGGGCTTTTGTCATCGCTGACATACCTGGGCTGATTGAGGGTGCCGCGGAAGGCGCGGGTCTGGGTGTGCAGTTCCTGCGCCATCTGGCTCGAACGCGAATTCTGCTGCATCTGGTGGATGTGATGCCGCCGGACTCTTCAGATCCGCTGGCCAATGCTGAGGTGATCGAAGGCGAATTGATGCGCTACAGCCGGTCTCTGGCTGAGAAACCAATCTGGATGCTGCTGACCAAGACGGACATCATCAGCGCTGAGGACCTGGCTGAGCTGGAACAGCGCTTTCAGGCGCGTTTTCCTGATCGACCGCTGTTTCTCATTTCCTCCGCCACCCGGGCCGGTCTCGATGAGCTGGTCAATACCCTGCGTACGGCGGTAACTGAGTTTCGCAGTGCCGTTGAAAGTGATGAAAAACTCGCCGAGCAGCTCGCGCTTCAGGAGCAGGCGATCAGTGAAGATGTGCTAACCAGCGCGCTGACCAGGCGCGCGCAGAAAAAAGACGCTTTCGCCGCCATCCCGAAACCTGCTACTGAAGGCGACCAGTCTGACGATTCAGATGACGATGACCATGATGTCGAAGTCGTATACGTGGACGGCTGATCTGCAATGAGCCAAACACCTGAAGCCCGCGCGCGCGCGCGGCTGAAAGACGCCAGGACGATCGTTGTGAAAGTTGGCAGCTCATTGCTCACCGACCCTCGTGACGGCCTGGCCAGAGGGGTTATAGAACGTCTCGGCACAGAAATCGCCGCGCTGCTGGATACCGGTAAGAGAGTACTGCTGGTCTCCTCTGGCGCTGTGGTTGAGGGGATCGCGCGGCTGGGCTTAAGCCGTCGCCCTGAAACCATGCACGAGCTTCAGGCGGCTGCTGCAGTTGGCCAGATGGGCCTGATCGAAGCCTGGGAGCAGGCTTTTTCTCAGGCGGACCGACATACCGCGCTGGTGCTGCTCACCCATGATGATCTGGCAGATCGTCAACGCTATCTCAATGCCCGCGCAACCCTTGCCACCCTGCTCGACGTTGGCGTTGTTCCGGTGATTAATGAAAACGATTCGGTGGCAACTGATGAAATTCGTTTTGGCGACAATGACACCCTGGCCGCACTGGTCACCAATCTGCTGCAGGCAGAACTGCTGGTGGTGTTGACGGATATTGACGGTCTGCTGTCGGTTGATCCCCGCCGTGGTGGAGATGGCAGCGCAGCAGGTGAGCTGATCAGCTGTGCCGCCGCGAGCGACACCCGGCTCGATGCAATGGTCGGCGATTCTGGTGCTTTCGGCCGCGGAGGGATGATCACCAAGCTGCAGGCCGCGCGACTCGCAGCCCGCTCCGGAGCGAACACGGTACTCGCCGGCGGCCGCACCGAGGGGGCGCTGCAGAGCATTCTGGCCGGTGAATCGGTCGGTACACTGCTGACAGCAGATCTTTCGCCGCTGGATGCCCGCAAGCGCTGGATAGCCGGTCAGTTAAAGGCTGCGGGAGAATTACGGGTGGATGCTGGCGCAGCCAGGGCGCTTGTGAGCAAAGGCGTAAGCCTGCTGCCCGTGGGCGTGACAGCGGTCTCCGGTGAGTTTTCCAGGGGTGACCTGGTGCGTTGTCTGGATGCGGATGGACAGCTGCTGGCTCAGGGGCTAAGCAACTATTCCAGCAAAGACACCCAGCAGTTGCTGGGTGTGGATTCCAGAGAAATCAGCGCGCGGCTGGGCTTCTGCCACGAGCCGGAGCTGATACACCGGGACAATCTGGTTGTCCTGGTCGACGCTGGGTGAATCAGCCAGCCAGAGATTTAACGTGAGCGTTCAGACGGGACTTATGTCGAGCCGCTTTGTTCTTGTGCATGATGCCTTTGCTGACCATGCCGTCGATCACCGGCACAGCTTCGTCCAACGCTTTCTTGGCGTCAGGCTGAGCACCGCTGGCGATTGCCGCGTTGACACGCTTGATGTAGGTACGCACCATCGAGCGCTGGCTGGCGTTGTGCTTGCGGCGGTTTTCGGCTTGTCGCGCTCGCTTGCGCGCTTGTGGGCTATTCGCCAACTGAGTCTCCTGGGAGTGGTATTTTTGAGGCGCGGTAATATGCCGCCCGGCTGTGAGCATGTCAAGGCAAGCTGAACCTAAGGGACAAAACGTCGCTGCTCAGGGCAGTGTGGTCGCCAGTATGACCCTGTTGTCGCGAATCAGCGGCTTTGTCCGGGATGTTGTGCTGTCCTACTTCTTTGGTGCCAGCGGCATTGCCGATGCGTTCTTTGTCGCCTTCCGCATTCCCAACTTCTTCCGCCGGCTGTTTGCCGAAGGCGCTTTCAATCAGGCCTTTGTGCCAGTGCTGGCGCGCTATCGGGAACAACCCAGGGCGGAACTGGAAGAGTTCGTCCGGGTAATATTCGGCAATCTCGGCACCGTTGTGCTGATCGTGGTTTTTGCCGGGGTGCTGTTTGCGCCAGGACTGATTACCGTGTTCGCACCCGGTTTCTGGGCGGATCCGGAGCGTTTTGATCTCGCCACCAACCTGGTGCGGATTACCTTTCCCTACCTTGGCTTCATCTCGCTGACCGCGTTTGCCGGATCTCTGCTGAATTCCCACCATCGCTACGCGATCCCGGCATTTACTCCAGTGCTGTTGAACATTTCTCTGATCAGTGCGGCGCTGACGGCGAGTCTCTGGTTCAGTGAGCCGGTTTACGCGCTGGCCTGGGGGGTTCTGCTGGCGGGCGCTGCGCAACTGTTGTTTCAGGTGATACCGCTTGCAAGGCTGGGGCTGCTATTGAGGCCGAAGCTGGCGCTTCGTCACCAGGGCGCAAAGCGTGTCGGTGCTCTGCTGCTGCCTGCAGTCTTCGCCTCCTCTGTGGGGCAGATCAATGCACTGATTGATACCATGCTTGCCTCGACGCTCGTCACCGGCAGTATTTCCTGGCTCTATTACTCCGATCGTCTCTTAGAACTGCCGATCGGCCTGGTAGCAGTGGCGCTGGGCACGGTATTGCTGCCGAACCTGTCGCGGCTGGCCCGGGAAGACAGCCGGGAAGGTTTTCTGGCGACATTGGATTGGGGGCTGCGGATGGCGGTTCTGTTCGGTCTTCCTGCTGCTGTCGCGCTCTACCTGCTGGCTTTGCCGCTGATTGCCACCATTTTCCTGCACGGCGCGTTGACCACAATTGACGCATTGATGGCGTCCCTGAGCCTGCAGGCTTTTGCCGTTGGACTGCTGCCACTGGTACTGGTCAAAGTTCTGGCACCGGCGTTTTTTGCCCACGAAGACACCCGCTCGCCGTTTCGCGCCGGTGTTGTTGCGGTTGCTGTGAACATTGTGATCAACCTTTCTCTGTTCCAGATTATGGGACATGTCGGCCTCGCGCTCGGCACTGCCTGCGCAGCCTGGGTCAACGCGCTGTTGCTGGCTCGTGGCCTGCACCAGCGCGGTCGCATCGAGATCAAGCGACCTTTGCTCGTCTTCATGGGGTGTTGTGCGCTGGCGTCAGCGATCATGGCCGGCGTCCTTGTTATGATCGCACCCGACGCCGCGCAATGGCTTTCTGCTGGTGCGCTGACCCGGGGGCTCTGGACGGCAGGTCTGGTTGCTGTTGGTGGGAGCGCTTACCTGCTCGTGCTTGTCGTGTGTGGAGTTCACCCCAGACAGCTGCTGCACCGTGCCTGATTCATATTTCGCTGCTTCACTCAGACGTCATTGGCGCTTTGTATCTGTTGCAGAATGGGTATATTGCGCGTCATGGAAATAATTCGCGGTACTTATAACCTGAAGCCGAAGCATCGAGGCGGTGTGCTGACGATCGGCAACTTTGATGGTGTGCACCACGGGCACCGGATGCTTTTAAATCACCTGCTTGCGAAAGCGCGCGAACTGAACACTGACAGTATGTTGTTGACGTTCGAGCCGCTGCCGAGAGAGTTTTTTGCTGGCGCGGCGGTGCCTGCGCGGTTGACCCGCTTTCGCGAGAAGATCACCTTACTGCGCGACACCGGACTTGATCGGGTGTTATGTCTGCCGTTCAATGAATCGACCCGAAACTTTTCCGCCGAGTGGGTAGTTGAGCATCTGCTGCATGAGCAACTGGGTATACGTTACATCGTCGTTGGAGACGATTTCCGCTTTGGCAAGAATCAGGCTGGCGACTACGAGTACCTGGAGGCTGCCGGTGACCGTCTGGGTTTCGGTGTCAGTCACATGGGTACATTGACCTTCGAGCATGGCCGGGTCAGCAGTTCCCGGATTCGCGAAATCCTCAAAACCGGGGACTTCGAACTTGCGGAGAAACTGCTCGGACATCGTTACTTCATCATGGGTCGGGTGGTCTATGGCCGTCAGCTTGGTCGGCAACTGGGTGTGCCTACGGCGAATATCAGGTTGCAGCGCTATCGTGCCGCGCTCGAAGGGGTTTATGCGGTTCGTGTGCAGGGCCTTGATCGAGAGTATCAGGGGGTTGCCAATATCGGTATCCGTCCAACGGTCGACGGCAAAGAGCCGTTGTTAGAAGTTCACCTGTTTGATTTTCAAGGTGATATTTACGGCAGTCTGCTGACCATAGAATTCGTTCGCAAAGTACGCGATGAGCAGACCTTCGAAGGTCTCGATGCGCTGAAAGCACAGATCATGGAAGACATTCGAATCGCGCGCAGTTGGTTTGAGGAGCCGGTGGATGACTGAAGCAGTCGAGGTGCCACCCGTTGACCAGGCCCGACCCAGTCTACTGCGATGGCTGAGCATATCGGGGATAGTTGTAGTGCTGGACCAACTCAGCAAATGGGTGGTTGCCAGCAATATGCAGCTGGGTGACCACATTCCGGTGTTGCCGTTTTTCAGCTGGGTTCGCTGGCACAATGAAGGTGCAGCCTTTTCGATGCTCAGTGACAGTGGTGACTGGAAGCGCTGGTTTTTTGTCACTCTTGCGATTGGATTTACGGCGTTCATTGTTTATGAGCTTCGCCAGCTGAGAGTAAATGACAGGTTTATGGCTTTTGTTTATGCACTGATCCTAGGTGGTGCGCTTGGCAACATGGTGGATCGGTTGTTTTATGGCTATGTGGTGGATTTCATTCTTGTGCACTATCAGGACTGGTATTTTCCGGCATTCAACATTGCCGATATTGCACTGAGCTGCGGTGCCGTATTGTGGATCGGTTTTCTCCTGCTGGAGGCAAAACGGACTAAAAATCAAGGGGATACGCAAAACTGATGTCTCAGCTTATCAGCACAGACAGCGATCGTCGCATTACCGAGCAGTGCCAGGTACTCATGCACTTTTCTTTGCATCTGGAAGCTGGTGAGGAAATCGATACCACGCGGCGAGGGCAACCGGCGGTCTTTGACTATGGTGACGGTCAGCTTATGCCTGGTTTCGAAGCCGCTCTGCTGGGTATGAAAGCTGGAGACGATGCCCAGCTGCTGCTCGAGCCGGAGCAGGCTTTCGGTGAACATCGTCAGGAAAATGTCCAGTTGCTGGATCGCTCCCGCTTTGGCGACATTGAACTGGAAACCGGGTTGCTCGTTTCCTTTGATGGTCCAGGCGGCGAACTGCCCGGAGTAGTCGCCCGCGTTTTTGAAGAAACGGTCGAAGTGGACTTCAATCACCCCCTTTCGGGTCGGAAAATCGTCTTTGATGTGTCCATTCTCGAAGTTAGAGATATCGATCCAGATCAACCGGCTGCTGGTTCGAGCTAGCGCGGATTCGGTTAACAGCCTGCGTCAGACCCCGTCCGGGTGGCTTCATCGGCCCTTTTCTACCGCCTGGCCGGGCAATGTGGGCTGGATCAATTCCTCTGGATATCATCGCCGGGTCTTTAGCCTAGGTTTTTGTCGGATGCGAAACTCCGGATTCAGTCTGATTGAATTGATGGTGGCGCTGGCGATTATGGCGCTCGTGGCAGCCATAGCCGTGCCCCTCTACACCCAATACGCCGATCGTACCTATCGCTCCCAGGCGATGTCGGATCTGCTCAACTGCGGACAGGGCCTCGAGCGCTTCGCGAGCATCAACTTCAGTTACGAAAACTCTGCGGATACTGACGCTGACGGTCTTGGTGATGCCGATGCCGGCCCGATTGCCGCACAGATCTGTGATCCCGCCTCGGTACGGGAAGATCGCTATGTCATCGCTGTAGACGGCGATGACACGGGCTTCACGCTGACGGCGACCCCCCAGGGCGAGATGGCTGAGGATGGTCTGATCACCTACAACAGTGCTGGAGTCCGGGGCTGGGATCGTGATGGCAATGACACCATTGCGGCGGCTGAAGAGACCTGGGAAGAGTAGCTTGCGACCACTGGTCACACCAAATGTGGCCACTCATCGGACGCACCTTCAGTCCAGCAAATCGGTCCGTAAACTCCATCCAATTGAAATGTCCCGTATTGGCGGTGCAGGTAGCGAGAGATGCACGAAGTGAACCTGACAATTAATCAGTCCAATTCCGGATTCTCCATCATCGAGTTGATGGTTACCCTGGCCCTGGCCGCTGTTCTGCTTGGAATGGCTCTTCCTGCGTTTAACGGCATGATGACCCAGCGGACCATGACTACTCAGGTCAACGATCTGGTGGTCGCCGTTCACTATGCCCGCAGCGAAGCGGTCAAGCTCGGCGGTCTGGTGACCGTCCAGGCGGTTGACGAAGGTGACTCGGATAATGAATGGGGACCCGGTTACTGCGTGGTGATCGGAGATCCGGGCAACTGCGACAACCCGCTGCGGGTGTTCACGGTTGACGACGATGTCACGCTCGATGCCACAGGCATCCTCGATGACGAAGATTCCTTCAGCTTCAATGGTCGTGGTCTGCTCACGCTTGACGGCGACGATGGCACCTTCCGGCTGTGCAGCACCGATGCCAATACTGACCCGGGCAGGATAGTTGAAATCAATACGATAGGACGGACCACGTCCAGAGAACTGGTGTGCAACCCATGATCAGCCGCAATGTTCGTAAAACTCCGACAGGTCTGCGCAAACGTGTGCGCGGTGTTTCCATGATCGAACTGCTGGTTGCAGTGCTCGTGATGGGTATTGGTGTGCTGGGCATCACAGCTCTGCAGATGGTCAGTCTGCAGAACAACCGAGCAGCCCTGTATCGGGCTGAGGCAGTTCAGCTGGCCTACGACATGATGGATCGAATCCGAGCCAATCCGGCAGGCGCTAATGTCGCCGGCGAAGCTTATGACGGCATCGATCTCGATGATGCGCCCGCCGCACCCGCTGTGATGTGCAACGCGGCCCAGTGTACCCAGGCTGACATGGTGGAGTTTGACCTGGCGGTCTGGAAGTGTTCGCTCGGCGGCTATCACGACGATGCGGTCTGTGAAGATCTGCGCGATGCCGATGTTCTCCCCGATGCTGACGCCCAACCGGGTTTGCCTGATGGGGATGGTTCAATTGCCGTCGATGTCGCGACAGGCATGATCACCGTAGTGGTCAGCTGGCAGGAACCCAATGGCGATGCCCGCAATATCACCATCGACAGCCAGGGATAGGAGGCGGTATGTTCAGCGTGAAAGTTTCATCGAAAAGCAGTCAGCGCGGATTTTCGCTGATCGAACTCATTCTGGCGTTAGGTCTTGGACTGATTGTCACAGCTGGCGTTGTGCAGCTCTTTGTGGGTAACAATCAGACCTATTCCGTGCTGACCGGTCAGTCCCGACTGCAGGAAAGCGCCCGCTACGCTATGGACTTCATCACCAGGTCGGCACGATCAACCGGCTACTTCGGATGTGACCCGGATAACGACAAGATCTACAACACCTTGAACGGTCCCTGGGCGAATCTGTTTGAGATGGACCTGACCAGTCCGATTCAGGCTTTTAACTACACCGGCGACGGCGTCAGCACCGACCTGAATGACTGGACCCCCGCGCTGAATGTGTTACCGCGCATGACCGGTGCCAGCTCTTCGATCAACACGGTGGAAGACGGCACCGGAATTGATATTTCTGAACTTGTACCGAACACCGACATTCTGGTTTTCCGGCGCGTCGAAATCCCGGGTGCGCCTGTTTCTGAGATCACTCAATCAGGGGCAGATCCGATTACTGTGATTAACGAAGGCGATATCGACTTCGAAGCTGACGACTTTGCGGTGATCAGTAACTGCGAGCAGGCGGCGCTGTTTCGGATAACAGCCGTTGCAGACGGAGCGCCGGCGTCCAGCGGAGAAGCGACGCTTGTGCTCAACAGGGCTAGCGGTGTTGGAATCTACGAGAATGCGGCAGGTGTCTCTCTGTCTGATCAGGGTATTCCCTATGGCAACGCGATCGACAGCCAGGCATCAACTGTTGGCCGGGTGATCACGGACATCTATTACGTTGCCAACGGTGCGGGTGAGAACAATTTCGGTCAGGCGCCAAGATCGCTATGGCGACGTTCGGGCACCGGTGCACCCCAGGAATTGATTGAAGGCGTTTGGGATCTTCAGGTGAGTTTCGGCATAGATACCACGCCGAATGACAACAACCGTTCAGCCAATCGTTACGTTGACTTCAACTCGGTGGCTGCGAATGACGTGGTCCGGGCGCTGAGGCTGGAAGTCACCACCAGTACGATCGATGTGTTAGTGGGTGACGAGCCGACCCGCCGTACTTTTGTTCAAACCATCAGCTTGCGTAATACCTGAGGTGGTGAAGATGCGTATGCGTAATACAAACATGACTCTGGTTTTCGACAGCCGCCAGCGCGGCGTCGCTCTGTTTATCAGCCTGGTGCTGCTGTTGGTGTTGACCATTGCTGGGGTGTCAGCGGTACAGACCACGAGTCTGGAAGAGCGTATGGCTCGCAATACCCACGATAGCCTCCTGGCCTTTCAGTCAGCGGAATCCGCCTTGCGCGAAGCAGAAGGTTGGATTATCGCCAATGTCAGTTCCACTGCGCAGTTCAGCGAAAATGGCGCCAACGGTCTATGGACTTCGGCACCTTACGATGAGGCCGATCAGCGTTGGGAAGAAGACATCTGGGCGGACGGTAATGCCCAGAGCATCGGGGTTGTCAGCACCGTCGACGGCGTTTCGGCACAGCCGCGCTTTATTGTCGAGTGGGTAGCTACAGTGCAGCGGGATGAAAATCCCAATCTGCTGGGTAGCTCCTACAGCGCGGTATTTGACCGCATTGAGATATTTCGTATCACCTCACGCGGAGTGGGTGCCACGCCAAATGCCCGAGTTATGTTGCAGGGCACTTTTGGGATGATTTTCTAGTTTCGTTAACGGTTTAGCTTCACGTACCGGTATTGCCGCGCGTAGGAGGATTAAGATGTACCACCAAAAACTTGTCTATACCGTTCTGGCCAGATTCTGGCTGGTGACTGCATTGTCATTTACGGTTTCTGCACATGCAGATCCGACCGGTACCGTGCCGATCATCCCGCCGCAGTCTCACGCCGACGCGACGCCAATTCTGATCGACTTCGCCGGGTTTGTCTCAGGTAATGGTCCGATTTCATATACTCTGCTGGCGCAGCACGATACGGATATAGCCACCGGTTTGCTTACCGGCAGTACCCTGACTGTCAACTTGGTGCTTGGTGGCAGCGGTAGCACCGATTTTCGTGTTCTGGCGACTGATGACGATGGATCCACAGAATTTGATGTAACGGTTACCTCGACGAATCAACCTCCTGATTCGGCGGGGAGTGTAACTATCACCTCTGCAGATGTTGCACAACTCGTGGAGGATTACTCCGGGCCGCCGCTGCAACTTATACTTGCTAATGCGTTCCGCGATCCGGATGGACCGACCGATACGCTGACCTATACCTTGCAGTCAAACTCCGGTGATAATAATTTCACTCTATCAGCACCGGCTGCGGCGGTTACGCTGACTCCGAATGCTGATATCAATGGTTCTCAAACTCTGGAGTATCGGGCTGAAGACCTCAGTGGTGCCTCCGCCACTTTCTCAGTCGTGCTGGTTGTCGACCCGGTTAACGATGAGCCATTTCTTGATGGTGATGTCTCGGATCAATTCATGGTTGAAGACGGCGGGCCGACTACCGTCGAAGTGCTGGCAGAATTTGACGATATCGACTTCACGCTCGGAGCGCAGACTGACAGCCATACGCCGATCGTGGAGAGTAACGATAATCCCGGACTGGTAACTGTCACAGTGTCTGGTTCCGGAGTTGAGTTGACATTGACTCCCGATCAGTCTGGTGTCGCCAAGATCGAGGTCGGTGTTCGTGATGAAGCCGGAGACATCGCTAGAGATACTTTTGTACTTACAGTTGATCCCGTGAATGATCCGGTAGAGAAAATAGGATTCATTCCGGATCGTCTGGTAAATGAAGATGTTGGAAAAATCAGCATCAGTATTAACGGCGTATTTAGCGACATTGACCTTGGTGCGGGTGGTGACTCCCATACAGTGACGGTTGTCGGCAACACTGACAGTGCGCTGGTGACCCCGCTCAACCCGGTCCTGTCTGGACTCACAGGCAGCTTCGATTTTGCCATTACGCCGGAGTTTGCAGGCACCTCGGTAATAACGCTTGAAGCTGAGGATGCAGAAGGGTCCACCGCAAGCGTCAGTTTCAATATCGAAGTTGTTGGTCTGAACGATCCGCCGTTTGTTGCGATGCCGTTGACTGATCAAGCGCATACGGAAGATGCGGGCGATCTGACCATCAGCTTTGCTGGCGTATTTGACGACCCTGACCTGCTAACTCAGGGCGACGTTCAGAACTATGATGTCAGTGTGGCGCCGAGCGCCCTGATCACCTCTGCGTCTACTTCCGGCACCAACCTGTCGCTGTCGTTCGGTGAAAACCAGAATGGCACGATCCCAATATCGATTACGGTCACGGATAAAGGTGGTTTGACGGCGACAGATAGCTTCGATCTGGTCGTCGCGCCAGTTCCGGATGATCCTTATGTCGAAAATCCAATCGCGGACATCGGCGAAAACGAAGATGCTGCGAATCGTCTGCTCAATCTGGACGATGTCTTCAATGATGCGGATATCGAAACCAACGGTGATGTGCTGACCTATCAGGTGCTCAATGTCTCCAATCCAACTCTGTTTGATACTGTCGACGTAACTGGCAACCTGCTGACCCTGGATTTTGCCGCCAACGTCTTCGGCACAAGTTTGATTGAACTGGAAGCTCGAGATCAGACCGGTACTACGATAACGACAGATTTCAATGTCAATGTGACCGAAATTTTCCCGACGGCGTTCGACGACACCGCTTCTATGGTCGAAGACGGTGATGATCTTGTGATCGACGTACTGGCCAATGACGATCTTGGCGAAGAGCCGACGGTGATTATCAGCGTTGGTCGGGACTGGCCTGCGGACGCTCCGATTTACTCAGATGTGTCGAACAGTGATCCGACTACCTCCTTTGATGAGTCGGGTATTGAAGTGACTGAACCGAACGGTTACCTGTCAGTAGATGCGGGGCAAATTGTCTACCGGCCGAAGGAAAACTTCTACGGCGTAGACACCTTCGAATACACCATAAAAGACGCGGACGGCGATGAGACAACAGCGACGGTAACAGTGACGATTACCGGACAGGACGATCCTCCCCGAGCGTTTACCGTACCTGAGTACACTGTCGTTCAGGGCTCATTCCTGAACATCCTTGAAGAAGGTGGTTTGAGGTCGTTTGCCGTTGATGACGATGGCGACAGTCTTGAAGTCCGCTACACCACGGTACCCGCGCACTCTGTTCCGGGTGAAACTGGTTTCGTTGCCAACGCAGACGGTTCATTCCAATACACTCCGGAACCTGCTTATGGCGCGGCATTTGGTGAAAGCGACAGCTTCCAGATCTACTACTGGGATGAAGCCAACGACGTTGGTTCAGATCCGGTCACAGTGATCATCAACTTCGATCCTGTGGAAGCCGATGTTGCTGAGCCTCCGTCAGGTGAGGTGGAGTTCGACTTCGACCTGGCTGATGTTCCGCTGGAAGATGCGGTAGCTGCAGAAGCCAACGTACTGGTCATGATGGACGACTCAGGCTCGATGGACTGGTCGGTGATGACACCGGAAAGCGGTGGTGAGTTCCGTATCTCCAACGCTGCCGTTCGTGACCCCGGAGTGAGCAGTTATTCAAGAACTTATCGCTACACGGCGCGGTTCCCCACGAACATCTATGGCGGCGATACTCATGTGCCGACAGAAGAAACGCTTGCAGCGGATCCTGTATTCGCAGGCAACAACTATGGTGTCTGGCGTGCCCGCAATTCGCAGTACTCGACTGTCTACTACAATCCGGAAATCCGCTATACGCCGTGGATTGGCCTTGATCGAGATGGTAACGAGTTTGAGGACGCGTCGTTTGACGCGGCACCTCTCGATCCGTTCGATGCAGTGCAGACGCTGATTGACCTCGGCGATCCGGTAACTTTCACCTCGTACCGTGTTCCTGGAATTACGCAACGGCGAAAGTCTGTCACGAATACCAACGTCTACTTACCTTACTACTACGACACCACTGCGGTAGGCGTGCCCGACTGGAATGCCCCGAGAGCCAAGATCGTCATCGGCGATGATCCGAATGATGGACAACCGGTATTCCCGATCACTCTTGCATCCGGCGCTGTCGTCAACTACTACCCGGGCGGTACTGCTCGAGCTGACTGCGCAGCCGACGACGACGATCCGTTGACCTGTACGCTGGACCAGGAGAAACAGAACTTCGCCAACTGGTTTACCTATTATCGCAGCCGCGAGTATTCCTCGAAGGCTGCGCTGGGTAGAGCAGTATCTGGTGCGTCAAATATCCGTATGGGCTACGCGGTGTTGAACAACGCCAGCGAACGGGTGGCGATCGACAGTCTCAACTCTTCCTATCGGGTTGGCCACAAGAAAGAGTTGATGGATCAGGTCTATGAGATTGTGTCCAACGGCAGCACGCCGTTGCGCCGCGCTCTGGATGGTGCCGGAAGGCACTTTGAGTGTCGCTCTGGTGATGCTTTTGGATCTACCTCCAGCAGCAATCCGGGTGATCCGGAATGTCCGATCCTGCCGTCACCTGAAGGCCAGTGTCAGAACAACTTCACACTGCTGTTTTCTGACGGTACCTGGAACTCGAGTTTTACCGGCGCTAACGACGACGGCGACTCAGCAGCAGATCCGAGCCCGAGTCCGTTCGATGGTGGAATGTTTGAAGACACGGTCGCGTCGTCTCTGGCAGATGTTGCTATGTACTACTACGAACGCGATCTGCATCCAGGTCTCGAGGACGGTGTCCCGACCACACAGAGAGACCAGGACTGGGCGGATATTTCCGCATTCCAGAACGAAGGCGAGATCATGCATCAGCATATGAAGACCTATACGATCGGATTTGGTCTTCAGGGCAACACCCAATTCGAAGATCTGCCGCTGGATTACACTCAGCCGTTTGCCTGGGGCGACCCGTTTGCACAAGGCCTTGCCAAGATTGACGATATGCTGCACGCAGCCGTCAACGGTCGCGGCGAGTTCCTGCAGGCCAACAACCCGGTGCTGCTGTCTCAGGCTTTCGCGGAAGCGTTTGAAGACTTCTCTGATGGCTCTGTTTCGGTGAGTGCGGTGGCGTTCAACTCCACGGCATTGCGGGAAGAAACAGTCGAGTATCGCGGTTTCTTCAACCTCAAATACAACTCTGGCGACCTGCGAGCGCTATCCGTTGATGCAACAGACGGCACGGTCGACAACGCCAACCCTCTGTGGCGTGCAGCTGAGCGTATGGACGGCGTAGATCCTTCTACTCGCAAGATTGTCACATGGGACGACCAGACTGAACAAGGCATCCTGTTCGAATACGCCAGTCTGAACGACGATCAGAGAGCGACTCTCAATGCCGACCAGCTTGCCTGGCTGCGTGGCGATCGCAGTGATGAGGAGCCAAACGGTATTCTCCGGGCTCGCGAAGACGTCGAAGGTCTGCTGGGCGACATTGTGCATTCAGCGCCACAGTTTGTTGGTGCGCCGCGCGCGTTCCGTCGCGACCAGGCACCTTATCCGACGTCAGAGCTCTACTCTGAATTTGCTGCGGACAGCAGCGATCGGCAGCGGATTGTTTATGTGGCAGCCAATGACGGTATGCTGCACGGTTTCGATGCGGGTGCCGATTCGTCTGATACCGGCACAGGTGATGAGGTGTTCGCGTATGTCCCGAACAAGATCATTGATTCAACCGAGCTGTATGCGAACGAGCTGAGTCAGCTCACTTCCCTTGTCTATGCTCATCGCTACTTCGTTGACCTGACGCCGTCTGTTGAGGACGTCTGGATGCGTGCCAGCAGAGGCGCTACCCAGAAGTCCTGGAATACCCTGATGGTCGGTGGTCTGGCCGGTGGCGGCAAAGGCTACTTTGCGCTGAACGTCACCGATCCGGACAGTTCGTATGCGACTGCGATTAACGCCAGCGACGCCGTCCTGTGGGAGTTTACTGACGAAGATGATTCCTATCCTGTCGACTCATCCGGCGCTCCGCTGGAAGACGGGTTCGGGAATCCGTTGTTAGACCTGACGGGTAATCCCGTTAAAGATCTGGGCTATACGTTTGCTCAGCCGCAGATTGTGATGACCAACGCTGAAGATCTCAGCGGCGACAAGAAGTGGATGTCCGTGTTCGGCAATGGCTATAACAGCACTGCGGGTATCGGCAAACTCTTCCTGCTCGACGTTAACGGGGGTCTTGATGGCTGGGAAGATGACGAAGTCATCAAGATCAGCACCGACGAAGGTGTGAAGTCTGCTCCCGACCCGTTGGCAGGATTGCCTAATGGTATAGGCACTCCGGCGCTGGTTGACCTGGACGCTAACGGCACCGCTGATCTGGCTTATGCCGGTGATCTGTTCGGCAACTTCTACCGGTTCGATATCAGAGACAGTAATCCGGATAACTGGGATGTGGTCCGAATCTTCCAGGCTACCTACGACGGTACCGTTTCCACCCGGCAGCCGATTACCACTCAGCCTTATGTGTTCAAACATCCGACCTCGGGATTCATGGTGGTCTTCGCGACCGGCAGTTATATCACCGAGCAGGATGGCACCAGCACTGATATTCAGTCGATCTACGGCATCTGGGATCGTGACGAAGATCCTGCTGCCACCCGGAACGCGGATGCGAAGTTCGATCGTCTGGTTGAACAGACCGTGACCAATATCATCGAGCAGAGTAATGAGTTGTTCGAACGACAGCGTCTGGTCTCAGCCAATGAGGTTGCCTTCGAGCCTGATGACAACTCTGGGAATCCGGGTGTCTATGGCTGGTACATCGATCTGGATATGGTTCGACCTACCACGACCTCAGACGGCACCACGGCAAATCCGGATACTTCCGGTAATCCGCCGCCGGATGCCCAGTACCCTGGTGAACGTGCGATCCGTCGTTTCATTGCTCGCGGTGATGCACTGTTGATCAGTACTGTTATTCCGCGTGATGCCAACACCTGTTTCCGAGCCCCTCCGGGTGCCATCTGGCCAATTGATGCGCTGAGTGGCGGTAATCCGACGCGACCGATTCTTGACCTCAATAACGACGGAGTTGTCGACGATAACGATCTGGTCAGCTACGAAGGTCAGCTGTATGCCACCGGTATCCTGTTTGATCAGGATGATCTGGACGGCACGCTGGTGGATCCGTCGCTGCTGGTGGGACAGGGTGATGAAGACTTCCTGTTCCTGAGTGGTGGTGATGATCAGGTCACCCTGCGGATTGCCGGTCCACAAGACGCCAAGACAGGTCGACTGTCTTGGCGCGAACTGAACGAAGCTAACTAGGAGCAGGGTTATGAATTCACTGCACAAGACTCTATCTATGCTGGCTCTGGTGCTGATCGCTCTCTGGAGCGGTCAGGCGTTGGCTGCCGAAGATGATGTGGCGGAAGAGGAGGGCGTGATTGAGCGCCTTGTCCTCGAGCGCAATGAGGTCATCATCAGTGGTGTCGCGTTCCGGGTTGCCTATGATGCCAAGGTGGAGATTCGTGGCAGCTATGGCTCCTACACGATGTTGCAACCGGGAATGAAAGTGTTTTTCGAGTACCGACGGTATTCGCCCACCGAGCTTGAGATCTTTGCGATCGAGCAGTTGCCTGACAACCGCGAAATCGAAGAAACCTGATCGCCAGCCAGATTCGCCCGACAGCTCTGCATTGCCGGCTAGGTGCATTGCAGAGGCTGTCCTCGGGCGTCCTCCCTGATCCCATCTCTATCTGAATCCGGAGCCACTCTGGTGCGCCCCTGGGCGTTGATGATGATCTGCCTTGCGTGGCGTGGATCGTTGCCCTGGGGGCAGTACTGGAAATGTCCGTTCTGCCAGTCGGTTAATCCTTGCGGCAGAAACAGCAGATAGTTGCGATTACGAAACGAACGCCACACAACCCGTGCTCCGGATTCGAACGCAGGCAGCGTGCCGAATAGAGGTTCTTCGACGTCGCGCTGTCGATTGCGGTTGCGATCAGCAAATACCAGCCCACCCAGAGCCCAGTGTGAACGACCACCACAGCGACCCAGATCATTCGGGCAGATCACCACCGGTAGTCGATAAACGATTGCCGAGGTTCTGGCGAGTGCTACGGTTGCAGTTATCGCGTTGCTGGCGGCGGTGGCGCGCTGGCTGGCCAGCAGATCCTGGAAGCCGGGAATAGCCAGACGCAACAGCACAGCTGACAGCGCCAGAGCAATGAGCAATTCGATGAGACTGAGACCACGCTGCACAGCCGTATTTGACGAGACAGCTGTTGTTTGAGCCAGTGGCCATCGTCCCGGACTTGTTCGGGAAAGTGGCTATTCGAGTTCGAGCTTCTTCAGACGATAGCGCAGAGCCCTGAAGGTGATCCCCAGCTGTTTTGCGGCTGCAGTCTTGTTCCAGCGGGTGGCTTCCAACGCTTCAGTAATCAGCCGACGCTCGATTGCCTCGAGAAACTCTTCGAGTGACTGCCCCGGTGCCAGTGCCAGCTCAGCTGGCTGCTGGTGAGGTGCAGCAGCATCGGCTGTGGAGGTGTTCGGAGCGCTTTCTTCAGGGACGGGGACTGATTTCGGCAATCGGTCTTCGATGATCGCGGAACCGAGTTGGAGATCAGCCATTTCGATACAGTTGTTCTCACAGAGAGTGAAAGCACGTTCCAGAACGTTCTCAAGTTCACGAACGTTGCCGGGATAATCGTAGCCGCACAGTTCCTGCAGCGCATCATTCGAGATGACGGGAAGTTTGGCTGCGTAGCTGGTGGCCAGACGCTGAAGAATCTGACCGGCGAGTTCCGGGATGTCAGCAGGGCGGTCTCGCAAGCTGGGCATGGCCAGCTCGATCACGTTCAGCCTGTAGTAGAGATCCTGGCGAAACCGATCTTCGGCAACTTCGTTTGCCAGATCTTTGTGGGTCGCGCTGAGCACTCTGACGTCGATTCTTTGTTCCGCAGCAGCCCCAACCGGGCGCACGGCCTTCTCCTGGATCGCTCGCAACAGCTTTACCTGCATTGACAGAGGCAGGTCGGCCACTTCGTCGAGAAACAGAGTGCCTCCCTCAGCGGCAGCGAACAGACCCTCTTTATCAGTCACAGCGCCGGTGAAACTGCCTTTGGTATGGCCAAAAAATTCGCTTTCCATCAGTTCGCTGGGAATCGCTCCGCAGTTCACGGGCACGAATGGCGCTTCTGCGCGCGGACCAAGTTCGTGAATCAACCGAGCGGCAACTTCTTTACCAGAACCTGACTCGCCACTGACATAAATGGGTGCCTGGCTGCGGGCCAGTTTTGCGATCTGGCTGCGCAGGCGCTCCATGACATCAGAGGCGCCGGTCAGTCGTGCAGCACCCGTTTTCTCGGCAGTCTCCATGGGAGCTATTTTCAACGCCGACTCTACCAGCGCGCGCAGCTGATCCAGGTCAACGGGCTTCTGTACAAAGTCGAATGCGCCAGCTTTGAGTGCGGTGATTGCGGTGTCCATACTGCCAAAAGCGGTGATCACGGCAACGGGTAAACCCGGCGAGTTAGCGGCAATGTGATTGACCAGTTCCAGACCATTACCATCTGGCAGATGCATGTCGGTAAGACACAGATCGAACTCATTCTGCTCGAGCAGGGATCGCGCTGCGCCGAGATCTGCGGCGGCTACGGTTTCCACATTCATGCGACCGAGAGTGATTTCCAGCAGTTCCCGAATGTCTGGCTCGTCGTCTACGATTAAGGCGCGTTTTGTGGTCATCTGATCAGCCGGTTATTCGGTCAGGGTGTGTAAAGGTGATTCTGAAGCAGCTGCCACCGGCTTCGTGGTGGTAGTAGTTCAGGCGGGCCTGGTTGGCTTCACACAGTTCCCGCGAAATATACAGCCCCAGCCCCGTTCCGGTATGCTCTGTGGTGAAAAACGGCTCGAACAGATTGCCTACCTGACTCTCTGGCACACCTGGGCCAAAATCGATCACATTGAGATAGGGGCGGTCGGTGCGGCTATCGACACCACCTTCCAGAAGCACTTTACCATCGTGCCCGGCTTCCCGGCTGTAGCGGATGCCGTTGCTTACCAGGTTGGTGAGGACCTGTCCGAGTTGTCGTGTATCCATCCGAACTTCCGTGTCCTTTGGGTCTACGGTGACTTCCACAATCGCATCTGGAAGCGACGCGGCGAGCCCGGCGATGAACTCGTTCATATAATCACTGAGTATCAGTTTAGTTGGAGACGGCTGTTGGCGCCGTGACATTTCCAGCACGTTCTCTATGACGTCGTTCATCCGCTGACAATGATCATGGATGATGGTAGTGAGACGAGCGTCACCTTTGTCCAGATTGGTCGATTCCCGAAGCAATTGTGCAGCATGGCTGATTGCGCCAAGAGGGTTGCGGATTTCATGTGCAATGCTGGCGGAAAGACGTCCCAGCGCCGCCAGTTTCAACTGTTGGGCCTGCTGCTGCACTTCGCCGGTATCCTCGATGAAAATGGTCACATCGCTGTGAGGATCGTCAGCCCGTACCGGTGCGAAGGCGACTTTAATTTCCGGTGTATCCGGACGGATCTGAAATGGTGCTATGCGCAGGTGGTTGTTGACCCGCCAGGCGTTCAAGTGTTCAACCAGCGGTTGTGGCAGTAGGCTGATGGAGTTGTCCTGATTCTGTCCAAGGAGACCGCGGGCTGATTGATTGGTCATTCTGACCTGGTTGTCCT
Source organism: uncultured Pseudomonadales bacterium (assembly GCA_937921865.1). GTDB lineage: Bacteria > Pseudomonadota > Gammaproteobacteria > Pseudomonadales > Azotimanducaceae > SZUA-309. The sequence continues at coordinate 89,488 of CAKZWF010000022.1, forward strand.
GATCGATCAGCAGGATGCCGGTGCGCATCCGCTGTACGATCTGACGATTCACTCTTTCCAGATCGGCGAGTTCTGCAGCCTGGGTCAGGGAGCGGATGTCATTCTGTCGGATGCGTTTCGACAGTGATTGAATGGCCAGCGAGATCGCGAAATACAGGGTGCCCAGAACACCTGCCTGAAAATAGTCATCGTGCAGATTGGGTGCAGATAGGGACAGATAGAACTCTTCGTAGAGCACGGCAATCGTCGCCAGTGCCGGCAGCAGATTGGCGATGGCGCCGGTGACAATGATTGAGCCGGTGGCAATGGCGACAAGAATCAGTACTCCGATGCCACTTGCAACCCCACCGCTCAGATACATCAGCCAGGCGAGAACCAGGATGTCGAACGACACCAGAGCAAACGCCGGATACTGAGTGTTGAAGAAGCGGGCAGGGAGAAACTGCACGGAAATAGCGCTGATCAGGTTGATGATGGTATAGGCGAGCGTGACAGCAAGAAACCAGTCCGGGTGCAGGGTGCCGAGACGCGAAGCAATGAAGGTCTGAGTGAACACGATCAACAGTGCCAGCCCAACCATTGCCCGGTAGTAGTTGTAGACCCGCAACAAGCCGAGGCTCACTCCCAGCCGTCGACGTTCAATTTCCTCAAGGATTTCAGAACGCTGGGTATTCATGGCGCTAGGCGGGCGGGGGCGGGCGGCTGACGGCGGAGTGGTGCAAAGTGGTCATGGTTGCAGACTAGCGCAACTAGGCCTGTGAGAACGTGTGGGCGTTCACCAGGTGAGTGTGTTGGCTGGGCCTGGTTATTGTTTCTGCGCACCGGAGCCGGTGAGAATACTCAGTCGGTGCCGCTGGGCGTATCTGAAGGGGCGCCGGCGACGGCTTCTTCCGGTTTGCGCAGATTAATGGGCGGCGGTACATCGGGTCGATCAAGGACGCCGAAGGTGATCAGATTGGTCCAGGAGCGATCGCGATTGCGCACCTGCTTGGCAAGCATCAGAGCGCCCTCGTCATCGAACGCTTTGTACTCCGGGAAATTCAGGGCCAGCACCCGCAAGGCGTCATTGGCAGCGTCTTCGAGACCGAGTCGGTAGTTGGCTTCGATCAGTACCGCCAGGGCGTCTTCGGTAGCGGTTGATCGAGGGTAGGTTTCAACCACATAGCGGGCCCGGTTGCTGGCCGCCACGTAAGCAGACCGACGCATGTAGTAGTCGGCGATATTCAGTTCCGCACGGGCCAGCATGTTCTTCAGGTACACCATGCGCTGCCGCGTGTCAGGCGCATACTGACTGTTCGGAAATCTTGCCAGCAGCTGAGCGAATTCGCCATAAGCTTCGCTGGCCGAAGACATGTCCCGCTTGGAGATATCGCTGGTGAAGATGCGGTCGATCATGCCGCGATTTTTGTTGTACGAAGAAAGTCCCTTCAGATACATCGCGTAGTCGAGGTTGCCATTCTGTGGATGCAGTCGTGCGAATCGATCTGCTGACGCTCTGGCTGCGTCGTAGGAACCAGACATATATTGGGCGTAGATGATTTCCAGCTGTGCCTGCTCGGCATAACGGCCAAACGGGAACCTCGCTTCGAGCCGTTGCAGCATCTCAATAGCGCCGGTGTAGTTGCCGGAACGCAATGCGCGCTGACTCTGGCGATACATGGTCTGTTCGGTGCCGTTATAGTCTTCGGCCGCGGCAGGATCTTTGTCCCCCCAGGAACACCCGGTGGTGAACACCACCGCCCACAACATTGCTGCTAGCGCGACAACACGTATCATCCCGGTATAACTCGCCTGGATTTGCCCAAAGTCCCGCCACTTTAAACAGTTTGAGTACCGTTGCAACTCAATGAATAGTCCCGAACCGCGGCTGATGCGATAGCGATGCCGGATGAACAGCACATAGAACTGAAGGCACAGGTCCCCGTGGAACTGGCGGGGGGCCGGCTGGATCAGACTGCGGCGACGGTATTCGCTCAATATTCCCGGGTATTGCTGAAAAACTGGATCGAAACGGGCGAGTTGCTGGTTGATGGTCGCCGTGTGAAACCTCGCCACAGATTACGCGGTGGCGAGACGCTCACCCTGTCTGCCACCCTGCAACCGCGCGAAGACTGGCGAAGCGCTCAGCCAGTCGCGTTCGAGATCATCTACGAAGATCAGGATCTGTTGGTTGTCAACAAACCTGCTGGATTGGTTGTTCATCCGGGCGCAGGTAACCCTGACGGCACGCTGGTCAACGGACTGCTCCATTATCGTCCGGAACTCGAAGTCCTGCCTCGGGCGGGCATTGTGCACCGCCTCGATAAAGACACCAGCGGTCTGCTGCTGGTTGCTGCCAACCTGCCGGCTCAGGGCAGACTGACTGCGGCCCTGGCCGCCAGAACAGTGAGTCGTTGCTACCAGGCCCTGGCCGAAGGCGTTCTGGTTGCGGGCAGAGACATTGATCTACCGATTGGACGTCATCCCCAGCAACGGACCCGACAGGCAGTCCGGGACGACGGTCGAGAAGCGCTGACGAGGGTTCGGATCCTGGAGCGGCTGCGGGCCCACAGCTATATCGAGGCTCGCCTGGCTACCGGGCGGACTCACCAGATCCGCGTTCATATGGCCGCCATCGGCTATCCCCTGGTTGGCGACAGGCGTTATGGTGCTCGGGGCAGGGTGCCGTCCGGCGCCACAGCAGAGACCATCGCGGCGATTTCAGAGTTTCGTCGTCAGGCACTGCACGCCTGGCAGCTGGGCTTTGAACACCCTGTAAGCGGCGAGTGGCTTGAGTTTTCAACCCCGGCCCCGGACGATATGCGCCAGCTTCTGGAGTTGCTGCGGACTGATGCCTCGATGTCACGGGAAGACGCTTAAAATGGCCAGCAGTTCTGGCCCGGAAGGGTTTGGCCGGGATTGGTTCACGCCAGATTGGCCGCTGTCCGACAGGGTCTGCGCGGTCACTACCAGTCGCACTGGCGGCACCAGTATCGACCCTTACAGCAGTTTTAACCTTGCCACCCACGTTGCTGATTCGCCGGTAGCGGTCGCCGCAAATCGCCAGCTGTTGCGGGAGCATACCGGTTTGAGCCGGGTTCAATGGCTGGATCAGGTTCATGGTGTGGCGGTCATTTCCGCAGATTTAACGAGCGCTGCGACGGTTCCGGTTGCGGATGCGGCCTGGACCAGCACCCCCGGGCTTGGTCTGGCAGTCCTGACCGCTGATTGTCTGCCGGTAGTGTTCGCGGCAGCAGACGGCAGCGCGGTCGCGGTTGCTCACGCCGGCTGGCGGGGGCTGCTGGCGGGTGTATTGGAGCAGGTTTATCAGCAGCTGCCGCCAACCGCTGCGGGCTACCTGGCCTGGATTGGACCAGCGATCAGTGCCCGAGCTTATGAGGTCGGAGAAGATGTGGCCAAGAGCGTCAGGGTTTTTTCGTTGCCGGATAGAACGTCGTCAAAGCCGGTCGACTCAGGCTGGCTGCAGCCAGGGCGGACAGTGGGCAAGTATCAATTGGATCTGGCGGCGATGGCAGGTGCTCAACTGCTCGCGCTGGGCGTCAGGAGTGTTTACTACTCAGGCGTGTGCTCGGCAGGCTCGACATTAACTTACTCTTATCGGCGAGACGGAGTGACCGGTCGAATGGCGACTGTGGTCTGGTTGCCAGCGTAGTTCGCAACAAGGCCTGGTGCGAACTATCAGGCCGAGGCGCAGTTTTCCACAATGCCCTGCTGAGCTTCCGAGATGCGTCGCTGCCGCTCATCTTCACCCATGATTCTTTCCATACCGTCATCGCCGCGGACGCGAATACGCTCTTTCGCCGACAGATCTGAGAGGATTGTTCTGGATTTCTGGCAGTTACCTTCACGAATTTCGGCAACTTCCTGCTGCCGGGCCTGTTCTTTGGCCTGCAGCTCTTCCAGCATCCGTTGCTGGGTATCGGTCATTTCCGGCTTGGCAACAGCGTCAGGCTCACCGACCGGGTCTGCGGCCGGCTGTTCCTTTACGGTGGTTGGCGCTCCGGCCTGGGTGGTAAGGGACTGTACTGCAATGTTTCTTGGTTTCTGCTGGGTGTAGTTCACGACCCCATCAGCATCAATCCATCGGTAGATTTCGGCAGCCTGGCTGGCGCCAGCGCAGCAAAGCAGCGCAGCCACCGCCAGTCTGCGGGCTGATACGGCCATCAGCAGAGTTTTTGTCTGTTGCTCGCTCAGCGTTCTGAGCACAGTTGATATCAGTGTTGGCACTCGGGCGCTCCCTCGTTCGAGATCACACTACAGGTTTCCTAATTCTAGCCTGTCTGCCGCAGCAGCGGCAGCCGCCAGTCGAGTCAGAAACTGATACCTGCATCTCAGTTTCGTTGACATGTCCTGGCTGAAACCGAAGAATAACCGGTTTCCCGCCATCAGGTGGGTAGTCCGACCGCAAATTCGCTCACTTTTCAGTCAGTTAACGGTTGATGATCAACCCCTCAGGAAGCCCTGAAGGCGTTGATGGCAGGCTGCCGTTGGCTGCGGACGATGTGTCTGTGCGGATTACGTCTATTGACAAACAGCTTCAGCCGGCAGCTGCGCTGCAGGTCTTAGACGACTTCGGGGTAATCGGACAGTTAGAGCAATCAGGGTAATTTGGAAGCAGCAGTGACAACCAAGCAGGATAACAACACCAGCGCTGAACCGGTCGAAGGCGCAGAAATGCTCTCCGGGGGCGATATGCTGGTGCGGGCGTTACAGGATGCCGGCGTCGAGTACATCTTCGGCTACCCGGGCGGCTCAGCGCTGCACATCTATGACGCCATATTTCGGCAACAGAAGATCGAACACATCCTGGTGCGTCACGAGCAGGCGGCCACCCATATGGCCGATGCTTATGCCCGTGTGACGGGTCAGGCCGGTGTGGTACTGGTTACTTCGGGACCCGGAGCGACCAATGCAATTACCGGCATTGCCACCGCCTATATGGACTCGATTCCAATGGTGGTTATTTCCGGTCAGGTGCCGACTTCAGTCATTGGTACGGATGCGTTTCAGGAAACGGACATGGTCGGTGTGTCCCGGCCGGTTGTGAAACACAGTTTTCTGGTCAGGAAAGCCGAAGATATTCCTTTGGCAATCAGTCAGGCTTTTCATATTGCGACCACAGGTCGTCCCGGGCCCGTGGTCGTTGATGTTCCAAAAGACACCACAGATCCTGATGTCCTGGCGCCATACGTTTACCCGCGGGAAGTAAAACTCCGTTCCTACAGCCCGGCATCTCGAGGTAACGGTCGTCAGATCCGCAAAGCGGCCGCGGCGTTGTTAGCGGCGAAACGTCCGATTATTTATGCCGGCGGCGGTGTGATCATCGGCAATGGTTCTGAGGTGTTGACCCGGATTGCCCGCAGTCTGAATTACCCGGTAACCAATACGCTGATGGGGCTGGGGTGTTTTCCCGGAGACGATCCCCAGTTTATCGGCATGCTTGGAATGCACGGCACCTTCGAGGCCAACATGACGATGCACAATGCCGATCTGATTCTGGCCGTTGGTGCGCGCTTCGATGACCGCGTCACCAACAACCCGGAGCGCTTCTGTCCGGATGCCACCATCATTCACATCGATGTGGATCCTGCGTCGATCTCCAAGATCGTCAATGCCGATATACCGATCGTTGGACAGGTCACCAGTGTGCTGGAAGATCTGGAACAGATTCTCGACGCTCAGCGGCAGAAGAATCCTGAGCAGCCTGAGCGCAAAGCGCTGGAAGACTGGTGGCGGCGGATCGAAGAGTGGCGCGGGGCGCATGGCCTCAATCACCAGATGACGATCGAGCCTGATCAACCGATTCTGCCGCAGATGGCTATTCAGAAGCTCTATGAGGTCACTGGCGGCGATGCCTATATCACCAGCGACGTTGGTCAGCACCAGATGTTCGCAGCACAGTACTACAAGTTTGCGAAACCCAGGCGCTGGGTCAATTCCGGCGGACTCGGCACCATGGGATTTGGTCTGCCTGCGGCGATGGGCGTGCAGTTTGCTTATCCTGATGCCACCGTTGCCTGTGTGACCGGTGAAGGCAGTTTCATGATGAATATGCAGGAACTTTCGACGTGCCTGCAATATGGTCTGCCGATCAAAATCATCGCGCTGAACAACCAGGCTCTGGGCATGGTTAAACAATGGCAGGACATGCAATACGGGGGGCGTCATTCGAACAGTACCTACAGCGATTCCCTGCCTGACTTCAAGACACTGGTAGAAGCCTTCGGCCACGTGGGATTCAAGGTGACCAGCGCAGCGGACCTTGATCCGGTCATGCGCGAAGCCTTTTCCAGTAAGCTGAAAGACAAAACAGTGTTTGTAGATGTCTGGGTGGATCCCCACGAACACGTCTATCCGATGGCAATCAAAGGCGGATCCATGCAGGACATGTATCTCAGCAAGATTACGACCAGCATGCAGGGAGACTACATGTAATGCGCCATATCATCGCAGTCCTGCTGGAAAATGAAGCGGGAGCACTGTCCCGGGTCGTCGGGCTGTTTGCTCAGCGCAACTACAATATTGAGACCCTGACCGTCGCGCCAACAGAAGATCCAACGTTGTCCCGTCTGACTCTGACCACCTTTGGCGATGACGGCAAAATTGAGCAGATCATGAAGCATCTGTACAAGATCATAGAAGTGGTGAAAGTGGTTGATCTCAGCGAATCAGAACACGTCGAGCGTGAACTGATGCTGGTCAAAGTCCGCGCCGAGGGAGCAGTGCGGGAGGAAGTGAAACGCACTGCAGATATCTTTCGTGGGCAGATCATCGACGTGACACCCACGGGTTATACTGTGCAGCTGTCCGGACCCAGCGATAAACTCGATGCGTTCATTCGCGCGGTCGGCAAAGTCAGCATTCTCGAGGTGGTCCGATCGGGTGTCTCGGGGATCAGTCGCGGTGAAAAAGTGCTGACCGCTTAAGCGGGTCTGCCGGGATAACTGTAACACCAAGCAAGCCACGCGATTAACGCCAAATAAAGCACATTCACTATTTGAAATTAAACATTAGCGATTAGAGGAATCACGATGCAGGTTTATTACGATAAAGACGCCGACCTTTCCATCATTCAGAAGATGAATGTGATGGTGGTAGGTTATGGTTCACAAGGCCATGCACATGCAAACAATCTGCGCGATTCCGGTGTTGAAAATATCACCATAGGTCTTCGCCCGGGTTCAGATTCCTGGCGGAAAGCGGAGAATGCCGGTTTTGCAGTGGCCGAAGTGGCAGAGGGTGTTAAGTCGGCTGATCTGGTGATGATCCTGACGCCGGACGAACACCAGATGGATCTGTATAAGGGGCAGATTGCACCAAATGCCAAACAGGGTGCTACCTTGGCGTTTGCGCATGGCTTCAATATTCATTTTGAACTCATCGAACCTCGACCTGATCTTGATGTGATCATGATCGCCCCTAAAGGACCGGGTCATACAGTTCGCTCAACCTATGTAGCCGGTGGTGGCGTACCCAGTCTCATTGCGGTGTTTCAGGACGCTACCGGTCAGGCTAAGCGCAACGCGCTGTCTTATGCTTCAGCCAACGGTGGTGGCCGCGCAGGGATCATCGAAACCACCTTTCGCGAAGAGACCGAGACCGATCTGTTTGGTGAACAGGCAGTCCTGTGTGGTGGTGCTGCCGCACTGGTTCAGGCGGGGTTCGAAACGCTGGTTGAAGCGGGTTATGCGCCGGAGATGGCCTATTTCGAGTGTCTGCACGAACTGAAGCTCATCGTCGACTTCTTCTATGAAGGCGGTATCACCAATATGTGGTACACCGTTTCGAATACCGCGGAATACGGTGGCTTGACCCGGGGTCCGCGCATTGTCACTGAAGAAACTAAAGCCGAGATGAAGCGTATTCTGGAGGAAATCCAGACCGGTAGATTCGCGCGTGAATTCGTCGGCGAATATCAGGCCGGTGCACCGAGTATCAAAGCTATGCGGCGGATCAGTCAGGGCCATGAGATCGAACAGGTGGGCGAGAAGCTGCGTGCTATGATGCCGTGGATACAGGAAAATCAGCTGGTTGATCGCGACAAGAACTAGCTGATCGCAACGCGCTCGTCAGGTTCTCTTTCAGGACCTGGCAGCCCGGGTCGAAGGGGCGGAGACAGGGGGCGGCATGAACGACGCGGACAAACACTTGCGGGCCGTTGACTCGTCAGCGACGGTAGCGGGGAGGCCTGTGGAGGGGGGACCTGTGGAGGGGGGACCTGTGGAGGGGAGACCTGTCGAGGGAGATCCTCCAGAGGTGGAAGCTGGTAGTAGTGAGAGCGAAAATTCCCAGACGACAGAAAGGCGTGGTCGCCGGGGCATCTATCTGCTGCCTAATCTGATCACGACTGGTGCGCTGTTTGCCGGTTTCTATGCCATTGTTGCCGGTATGAACGGCCATTTTGTCGCTGCTTCCCTGGCGATGTTTGTGGCCATGGCGCTCGATACTGCGGACGGTCGGGTGGCACGCTGGACTAAGACGGAAAGTCAGTTCGGTGCTGAGTACGACAGTCTGTCAGATATGGTTGCTTTCGGCGTCGCCCCGGCACTGGTGGCATTCTCCTGGGGTTTGTCATCACTTGGTCAATTCGGCTGGGTGGTCACTTTTGTTTACATGGCCTGCGCTGCACTGCGCCTGGCGCGTTTCAACACCAAGGGCGAAAGTGCCTCTTTCACGGGGCTGGCCAGTCCTTCTGCCGCCGCCGTCGTCGCCTGCTCGATCCTGGTATGGGCAGAAACCAACAGCGGAACACCGTCACTGGCAGCATCGCTGGTGATGGCGGCAATTACCTTTGCAGCCGGTTTGTTGATGGTCTCTCCGTTTCGCTATTTCTCGCCAAAGCTGTTCGACTTCAAAAGTCGAGTACCTTTTCTGACCCTGGTGCTGATTGTGTTCGCGTTTGCAATTGCGCTTGCAGACCCGCCCCGGGTGCTGCTGGCAATGTCCATCGTCTACGCGCTGTCAGGGCCAATCCAGGCACTCTGGAAACGCTATCGTCACAGCAGGGCCAAAGCCGCCGCGGCGGATCGCGTCGATTGAGACTGAACCCGGGGTGGTTTCGGTGCTCCAACAGTCGGTACCGATTTGCCTGAGAAGATTCGCAGATGTTGATTCGTCGTCCTGATGACGTCGCGGCTAGTGAAATAACCAGCGAAACAGCATTCCATACCCGACGCCGATTCATGCGTGATCTGTCGTTGGCCGGCGGCGCATTGCTGACGAGCGCGGCCAGTGCGCAGGCTGGCCTGTCCCTTTCTGTATCTTGCCTGGCTGCTTGCCGGAGAGCTTTCGATCCCCGGCAGTCGCCTGGGCGCGGATCCTGGTGAAGCCCGAGTTCTTTATCTGGGCGAGTGGTCATTGCGCCTGCTGCTGGCAACACTGCTGGTATCGAGTTTGCGTCCCGCACGGCTTGCCTGCGCCAGTTTCTGCAGACATTCAACCGTGTCTTCCCAGCCGATACAGGCATCTGTGATGCTCTGGCCATAAGTCAGAGGTTCCGGACCGCCGAGCTTCTGGTTGCCTTCAATCAGATGGCTTTCGATCATAACTCCGAAGATCCGGGTTTCGCCTTCGATTATCTGTGTACAGATATTGTCGCAGACGGAAATCTGTTGACGATGGTCTTTGCCGCTGTTGGCGTGACTCATATCGATCATCACCCGGTGGCTGAGGTCTGCCTGTTCGAGCAGACGGCTTGCGTAGTGAACAGACGGGTTATCGTAGTTGGGTTTGCCGCCGCCGCCGCGCAGAATTACATGACAGTCTTCGTTCCCGGATGTTGAAAAAATGGCTGAGTGACCACGTTTTGTCACTGACAGGAATATGTGCGGGTGGGCGGCGCTCTTGATGGCATCAACGGCAACCTGGATAGAGCCATCGGTAGAGTTTTTAAAACCTATGGGGCAGGAGAGGCCGGACGCCAGCTGTCGGTGAACCTGGCTTTCTGTCGTGCGGGCGCCAATGGCTCCCCAGCTGACCAGATCTCCCACATACTGTGGGGTGATCGGGTCCAGATACTCTGTTCCAGCGCCGAGACCTCGAGCCGCAACCTCTCGGAGCACGCCTCGGGCGATGCGCAAACCCTGATTGATATCAAACGAATTATTCAGATGAGGGTCGTTGATCAGTCCTTTCCAGCCTACTGTGGTGCGAGGCTTCTCAAAATACACCCGCATGATGATGTGCAGGTCTTCTTCAAGGTTGCGGGCAACCTCGGCCAACCGATCCGCATACTCAAGTGCAGATTGAGGATCGTGGATTGAACAGGGGCCGGCAACAACCAGTAAACGTTCATCGTCACCTCGCAGAATGTTGCTGATAGTCTTGCGATTGGCGAAGATCAGTTCTGATGCGGCATCGTCGATGGGCAACTCTTCAAGCAGCGACTCCGGCGCAATGACTTCTTCCATGCCGGTGATTCGAACGTCGTCGGTCAGATACTTCACAATTTCAGTTCCCTGCGGTGATACTCAATAGCTCGGGCGAAGTTTACGTGAGTGTACAATGCCAGTCAGGTCATTCGGAGCACACATAATTGGCGGCTGAGCAGCCAAACCAGATTCTGCGGCTCCTGGGCATTGATGTCTGGGTGCATCGACAGGCTTTAGTAGATATAGCGCCTGCGGCGGATAGCGCCGCGGCGGCTATAAAGTCTGCGGCGGCTATAAAGTCTGCGGCGGATAGCGCTGCGGCGGCTATAAAGTCTGCGGCGGATAGCGCCGCGGCGGCTATAAAGCCCGCGGCGGCTAAGACTAAAGAGACCGCGCCGGTTAACGCTGACCCGGCCAGTCTGACCCGGGAACTGCGGGAAACCCTGCAGAATTCACAGCGTCGACGTCCTGTTGAGCGTTCTTCTGAGTCCGAAATCGCTGACGTGCCAGCGCTACCGCCGGCACAGACACCGGCTGCAGACCAGGTTAGCGGCAACGATCTTCGCGCCTGTCGCGTGGTCGCTCTGCAGCGCTCGAAAGGACTGCTACTCGTGGATGGGGCGGACCTGGTGCTCGCTCGGCGTCTGGGCAGGGATCTGATGTCCAGCAGTCTGGGTCACTGGAAAGATCGACCTCGGGAAACAGTGTTTGACTGGCATCCTGAAAAAGTGACGGGTGTTGCGGTCAGCGGTCGTCGGGCGCTGGGTGCATTCGTTAATAAGCAGCTGGACGATCTTGCCTCCGGCGGTTATGTCCTGGCGTGCGAGGAAGTCCTGGGGTTGCTCTCAGATCTCACTGAGATTGCCGGCAATCGAGACCTGAAATTGTGCACGACGGCCAGTCTGGCTCGACTGGCGACCGACGTAGACGCGAAACGGACATTGTGGGCGCAGATCCAGCAGCTGGCAGATTGATAGGCTTCCGGCGGATGCGGCCGGGAGACCTTGAGCGCGTGGTGCACAATGAACTGCGAGCCTACGCTTTCCCCTGGACGCGCGGAGTGTTCGAAGACTGTCTCAAAGAAGGCCAGGAGTGCCGTGTTGCGGAATTTGAGGGCGAGATAGTCGGCCACGGCGTGGTGACCTTCGGCGCCGGAGAGGCACATCTGCTCAACGTCTGCATACGACGGGAGTCCCAGGGTCAGGGTTTTGGCCGCGATCTGGTTCTGCACATGCTTGAACGCAGTCACGGTCTGGGCGCCAGCGTTCTGTTCCTCGAGGTGCGTCCGTCCAACCACATTGCCGGAAATCTATACGAGACCCTCGGTTTCAATGAGATCGGCGTTCGCCGTAACTACTATCCCGCGGATAGTGGCCATGAAGACGCCCGGGTGCTGGTGCTCGATCTGGACCAGTTTTTCGCTGCCTGAAAACGGCGTCACAAGTCTTTGCCACGTCGATGGTCACGACAGGTATAATGCCGCGCTTTTCTCAGTCTGCAGTCAACATGTCCCGCACCAGCCTCCTGCTTGAAGAAAGCGCGCGACGACGCACCTTCGCCATTATATCGCACCCGGATGCGGGTAAAACCACAATGACTGAGAAACTGCTCCTTTTCGGTAATGCGATCAAACTGGCGGGGACCGTGAAAGCCCGAAAATCCGATCGCCATGCAACCTCGGACTGGATGGCAATGGAGCAGGAACGCGGCATTTCGGTGACGACGTCAGTCATGCAGTTTCCTTATCGGGATGCCGTGGTGAACCTGTTGGATACCCCCGGCCATGAAGACTTCTCAGAAGATACCTACCGTACTCTGACCGCCGTGGACTCTGCATTGATGGTGATTGATGGTGCCAAAGGTGTGGAACCGCGGACGATCAAACTGATGGAAGTCTGCCGGTTGCGTGATACTCCCATTGTTACTTTCATCAACAAGATGGACCGGGAAGTACGCGATCCTATCGAGGTGCTCGACGAGATTGAGGACATCCTGCAGATTCACTGTGCGCCAATGACCTGGCCAATTGGCATGGGGCGTAGATTCAAGGGTGTCTACGATCTGTATGCGGACAAGATCATCTGCTTCGCGCAGGGCCATGGTCACCACATTTTTCCTTACCCTGAGATTCAGGGGCTGGACAGCCCCGCGGCAAGAGAACTGCTTGCCGAAGACTACGAAACGTTCTGTGATGAGATTGAACTGGTTCGGGGCGCCACTAACGCTTTTTCTCGCGAAGACTTTCTTGGCGCGACCATGTCTCCCGTTTACTTCGGCACCGCTTTAGGGAACTTCGGAGTACGGCAGATGCTTGATGGCTTTGTGGATAATGCACCGCCCCCGCAGCCGCGGGAAGCGGAAGATCGTACCGTGATGCCGGATGAGTCAAAGCTGTCGGGTTTTGTCTTCAAGATCCAGGCGAATATGGATCCGCGACATCGCGACCGGATTGCTTTTCTGCGGGTATGCTCTGGTCACTACGAACATGGTATGAGAATGCGCCACGTGCGCCTGGGTAAAGACGTGAAGGTGACGGATGCCGTGACCTTTATGGCCGGTGACCGGGTTCAGGCTGAACAGGCGTATCCGGGAGACATCATTGGTCTGCATAACCACGGCACCATCCAGATCGGGGATGCGTTTTCCGAAGGTGAGCCGATCAAATTCAAAGGTGTACCCAATTTCGCACCGGAGCTGTTTCGACGGGTGCGGGTCAAAGACCCGCTGAAGACTAAACAGCTTGAGAAGGGTCTCGTACAGCTTTCAGAAGAGGGTGCCAGTCAGGTATTCCGTCCGCTCACCCGTAACGATCTAATCGTCGGGGCGGTCGGAGTGCTGCAGTTTGACCTGGTCGCATACCGGCTACGTGACGAGTACCGGGCGGATTGCGTCTATGAAGATGCCAATGTCTATGCTGCCCGATGGGTGAACTGCGATGATCCGAAAATCTTCAGCGAGTTCAAAGCCAAGAGCGAAGAGCAACTGGCCATTGATGGTGGCGGATACCTGACGTATCTGGCGCCCAGCAGGGCTAATCTTGCGCTGGCTGAAGAGCGTTGGCCGGACGTTCGTTTTTCCAAGACGCGGGAACACTGAATGTGCGGCAGAAGTTGCATCGCGAATGTGATCGTCTACTAGACTGATCTGAGACAACCGTGTGGTTTTGGATAGAGGCCCCGTATAGGATGCATGGTGTTATGAGTTCAATTCTTGTGGTCGACGATGATACTCAGCTACTCGACGTGATGAGCGAAATGCTCCGTCTCGAAGGGCACCAGGTCAGCGTCGCGGAAAATGGCCAGCAGGTGGTCGATCAGATGGATGATGCCCAGTTTGATCTGGTCACTGCCGACCTGATCATGCCCGAAAAAGAGGGGCTCAAGACCATTGCCGACATTCGCAAGCGCAGCAGCCGGCTGCCGATTATTGCGATTTCTGGCGGGGGCCGTGTGGGTCCGATGGACTATCTCGAAACCGCAAGGTTCATCGGCGCAGGTGCCACCCTGGCGAAGCCCTTCGGCCGTCAGGAACTGATGGCCACGGTTGCCGATCTGCTCGCCAGCTGATGGCTGTGGCGCGCGGTACCGTCGAAAAAATACTTGCGTCAGAATTCAGCAATCTGTCGGATGATGATTCTGACGGGGAACTGCAGGCCGCCTGTCTGGTGGCGCGCGTTCTTGCCGCTGACGTCAATGTCATTGAGATCCAACAGCAGGTAGAGCGTCTGGCTTCTGAGTGCACCTCACCCGAAGCTCCGTGGCGCTATCTTCACAGGCTGGGTTTCCAGGGTGGCAGCGGCTCGGCTCTGGCAGGTTCACGCCTGGACACTGTGCTCGCCCGTCGCTCGGGTTTACCCATCTCTTTAGGTGTTCTGCTTATTCACCTGGCCCGCACTCAGGGTCAGGAAAGCTGGGGAATCAATTTCCCTGGTCATTTCCTGGTGAAAGTTGCCGAAACGTTCGTTGACCCATACGAAATGACTGTCATCAGCGAAGCGGACTGTCTGGCCCGTTTAGCGCCCGACGCCCGCAGGGACGCATTTGCCCGTGCGCCCGCGCGGCTGATCGCGCTGCGCATGCTCAACAATCTGAAGTATCAGTTCGCGGCGACGGCAACCTGGGAGCGGTCGTTGGACATGCTGGATTATCAGCTAGCGCTGGTTCCCGGGGATGCGAATCTGCTGTTCGAGCGAGCGGACTTCTGGTTGCGCCTTGGGGCTGTTGATGCGGCCCGCATTGCATTCGAAGTCTGTCTGAATGCTGCAGGTGACCGGCCCGAACTGCTGGCGCTGGCGCAGGAACAGCTGAAAGCTATAGCCGACCAGCGCAACACTCTTCACTAGTTGGCTGTCAGCACGCACATGCATGAGTCTGCGACTCAGCGTCTAGTCGTCGCTGGGACCACTCATATCAGGGTAAGGATTGTCCATCTCCAGGTCGATGGGGAGGGCGTAGCCCGGCACTTTCAATGACGTGCTGCTGATAGAGAGATCTTCGCCATTGAGCACGCCTTCGCCAAACTGATAGATGGGTGGTATCGAGCCATCGTCCGCACCTTCGTCATAGCCTGCCGCGGCTTCTGCGATGGCTTCGTGGCGCTGCTGATAAGCGAGCATTGCCTTGTTGCCCCAGCGTCTGCTCAACATTTCCCGGGTTGCCCGCGCAGAAAGGAAGAAGCCGGTGGCATTGTTGCCGCCAAAACCCTTGGAGTTAATAAATGCCCCGTCCTGTTTCCCGGCGTCCAGCTGCAGGTGCTGCAGGGGTAGATTCAGGTAGCTGTGATGAACATCGTCGGCAATGTGATCAATGGTGCTGATGCCTGGCAGCAGCCCGTTGTCCATGCTGCCCAGAGCGGCGGCAAGCTGGTCGCCACCAGCGGGTGCGAGGGAGTGACCAACATAGGCTTTAATTGCGGCAACCGGCCAATGCTCAATACCGAAGTTCTTCGCCATTTCGTTGAGAATGTGTGATTCGGTGACGCGGTTCTGAGGCGTGCCGGTCCCGTGGGCCTGCATGTGGGTCCGCTGCCGCAGACCGTCCTCGCCAATCATTGCACGCGCTAGAGCCATGGCTTTCGCTACGGTCAGATAGTTGCCGACGCCGGGGCCGGGGATGGACTTTTTGTAGCCATCTGCGTTGACGAATACCCCACCGACCGATCCCAGCACGCGTGCGCCCAGTTCCATCGCCAGGCTGTCGTCCATCAATACTGCGAACACGGCGGATTCGGAGATTGTGAAGCCGCAGTTGCTGGAAAACGGGCGGCAGGCGCGACGATGATCCGGCTTGTCGGTGCCATCCAGGGCCATCAGCGCTTCGTCTTCTGCCAGCGCACCCATGGTCCGATAACCTTCAATGACTTCCGGTACCACGGCGGCTTCTGCGTTGCCGACCACAACCACCCGCTTTCGGCCAGCGGCGATGTCGGCAATGCCATGGCGAACGGTGTAAAGAAACGTCGAACAGGCGCCAATGATGCCGGCTGTTCCGCCCAGAGTGCCAAGCACGTAGGCATTGATGAAATCACCCGGCATCTCCGGGAGTCCCAGCGGCACATTCTTCGAAGTTGGGCGCCGACCCTTCAGAGAGTTCTGGAACAATCCCGCGTAGCCTTCATTGTCCAGTTGGCCCATTGCGCTGCCGGAGTAGACCGCAAATTCGTCGGGCCGGACCGCGTTCTTGATCGTTTCCAGATTAATGCCCGTTGAGCGCACCGCATCGGATGCGCCGAACACGGTCAGCTGCAGCCCACGAGGGTGATTACGGGAGGGATACAGATCCCCGGGTTTGAATCCGGTCGGCACCTGGCCGGCTGCACCAACCCTGGAAACCTGTCGGTCAGCGAGGAAGGCATCGATGTGCGGCGCGCGGACCTTGACATGCCGATCATCGACCTTTTCGATCTGCCAGCCTTCCGGAATGCTGGCTGGTAGCTGTTGTTCCCGAAGCAGGAATTCCAGCGGCTGCGCAGGATCACTCGGCTGCAGCTTGGCAGCTCTCTGGATGTGCACGGCTGATGGATCGAACGCTTCGATGGAACGGATCAGCGTGTGATCGCGAATGTACGCCCTGGCCGACTCGCTATCTGATGGCTGCTCGAGCTGCATCAGCGCGGCCAGGCTCTGGTAGGTACGATCGCTGTCAGCCTGACTCAATCCGTCCAGCACCAGGCGTCGGTAGGCGTGGTGGAAAGATACTCTTCCGGCCGGGTTCATACCCCCGAGCCCGACAATCACCGGCAGTGGCTTCATGCGGTAGCCCGCTCCAGCGCCACTGCTGTGGCTTCACCTCCACCAATACACAGCGCGGCAATACCCCGCTGTTTGTTTTCCCGGTGCAGGGCGTGCGCCAGCGTGGCGATCAAACGGCTGCCAGTGGAGCCGATAGGGTGCCCCTGAGCGCAGGCGCCACCGTAGATGTTGACCCGCGCCGGATCCAGTTGGAGTTCCTGTATCGCCAGCATTGTCACCATCGCAAATGCTTCGTTGATCTCAAACAGGTCAACGTCGGCAAGTTCCCAGCCAATCCGCTCACAGAGTTTGTTGATGGCGCCAACCGGGGCAATGGTGAATTCACTGGGGTGTCTGGAGTGGGTCGCATGTCCGACCACACGCGCCAGTGCTGGCTGCTGCGGGCTGCCCGGTTGCGCGCTCAGGACCAGTGCTGATGCACCGTCCGAAATTGAACTGGAGTTCGCGGCGGTGATGGTGCCGTCTTTTTTGAAGGCGGGCCGCAGCGAAGGGATTTTTTCAGGTTTTGCTCGTCCTGGCTGTTCGTCGTCCACCATGAGGTCATCGCCAATCTGAACCGGGGCAATTTCACTGAGCAGGGATTTGCTCTCGATGGCCTGACGGGCGCGGCGCAGCGATTCGATCGCAAAAGTGTCCATCGCTTCCCGGCTGAGCTGGTAGTCGTCAGCCGTCTGCTGGGCAAATGCCCCCATCGCACCGCCTGTTTCGGCATCCTCCAGGCCATCTAAGAACATCGAATCCTTCAGTTCCCCATGCCCCATGCGCATGCCGCCTCGGGCTTTTCCGAGCAGATAGGGCGCGTTGGTCATGCTTTCCATACCGCCGGCTACCACCACCTCAGCGCTGCCGGCTCGAATCAGGTCGGTGGCGAGCATTGCCGCTTTCATGCCGGAACCACAGACTTTATTGAGTGTGGTCGCACCGCAGGCATCTGGAAGACCTGCCTGGCGCATGGCCTGTCGTGCCGGTGCCTGCTTCAGTCCGGCACTGATCACATTGCCCATGATGACTTCGTTCACCGCTGCCGGGTCGGTGGCAGACTGTTCAAGCGCACCGGCGATGGCGATCGCACCCAGTTGAGGCGCTGTGAAGTCCTTCAGAGCGCCTTGAAACCCACCCATTGGTGTGCGTGCCGCGGCGAGCAGATAAACGTCTCGTGTCATCGAGTCAGTGCCTTCTTTTAAACCTTTGCTATGCCTGCATTCTAACGTGAGCGCGGCGTCGGCGGTAATTGTGATCCGCGAGCCAGTCTGCAGATTTCATCTCTAGCGGTCTCATCGCTCCCTGAGTCTGGGAATGAGTTCAACAAAATTGCACGGTCGGGTTTCAATATTGAGCTGCGGCCCGACGATCTTCTCCCAGCCAGTGCGTACCGCGTTGCTCGATCCCGGCAGCGCGAAGATGAGGGTTGCGTTAGCGAGGCCGCCGACGGCGCGTGACTGGATGGTCGAAGCTCCGATGTCTGTATAGGAAATCTGCCGGAACAGCTCACCGAAACCGCTGATGGTCTTATCGAACAGAGGTGACAGGGCTTCCGGGGTGCTGTCTCGCCCGGTGAAACCGGTGCCCCCGGTGGTCAGAATGACGTGGATGTCTTCATCAGCAATCCAGGCTGAAACGGTGGCACGGATGCGATAGACGTCGTCCCTGACCAGAGCGCGATCGGCGAGTTTATGACCATCAGCGTTCAGCAGTTCCGCCAGCAGCGCACCTGAGGTGTCATCGCGCTCGGTTCGGGTGTCAGAGATGGTCAAAACGGCACAGTTGAGTGTTTTCACGGGCGTTTCAAGGTCCCTAAGGTGTTAAAAAGTGAGGCTTTTGCCCATCCGGCTCAATTGCCTTCGTCGATTCAAGTGGCTAGAGTACCGGCGAATTTTAGCCCTGTGTTCTGCCGGTGGAAAAACAATTTCAAGACGGCGACAGACTTTATCTGATTGCAGAGAGTCTGGCGCAAGATTTTTCGCTCTTTCCCGGTAGCGGGTCAGATGAACTGCTCCCTGGATGCCTTGGTGAGCGGGAAATCCTGCAGCGTCAGGAGTATCTGGGTAGCCTTGACGTAGACAGCTATGTCGAAGAGGTGGTCGCCAATACTGAAGACCACGCGCGCCTGCCGGCACCTGCAGCGATCAGGCTGTTGGGCAGGGTCACCGAAGAGGTTTCCGATGGTCCGTTCTACTCAGCCAGTGTGGAAATGGACTTTTTCGGCGAGCCCCGGCTGATTGGATTCATTGCTCAGGATAGAACCTATCTCAATGGCACCTGGGGTCCGGCGCATCACCTGGCTGCAGCGGACCGGCTCCAGCTGTTCGCTAAAAGAGCCGTGCCCATCGTTACGCTGATGGACACCCCCGGAGCGGATGCCAAAGAAGAGGCCAATCGTGATAACCAGGCCCACAGTATTTCCCGGCTCATTGCCGAAGCCAGTAACCTCGATGTCCCAAATGTGGGCATCGTCTATGGGCTGGGCTACTCGGGTGGGGCTATTCCGCTGGCGGCGAGCAACATCATTCTTGCTGTGCGCGACGGTGTTTTCAGCACCATCCAGCCGCGCAGTCTGGCGAGTATCGCCCGTCGCTTGAACCTGTCCTGGCAGGAGTGTGCCAAATACGTGGGTTTGAGTCCTTATGAGCTCTACACGCAGGGCAATATAGACGGCGTCATAGACTGGGCGCCGGAAGACGAAGATCCGGCAAACCTCAAGCTGGCCATTGTTTCTGCGCTGCGCCGGGTTGAAGACAAAACGCTGGAGTTTGTCGCTGAAAATCCCTACATCATGGATCACTACCAGCAGAGTCTGCAGCGCTATCTGAAGCCGTCCGCCCGCTTGCAGGAGATGCAGAACACTGCTGCGCTCAAACTGACAAAGAATCCGACCGAGTACCTCAATGTCTTCGGGGTGGCTTTCCGATACCTGCGCTATCTGAAGGTCCGTCAGCGAATCAAGGCGTCGAACACACAGCAGTACGGACGCCTGTCGGATCAGGAGTTACCCAAAGGTGAACTGGCGGAGCGCGCCGATCTGGAGCGCCGACAGACATTCCTGAAGTGGCTGCAGGATCCCGATCGGGTAGTCTATGAAGATGTTCTGTCCAAAGCCTGGAAGAACTACGCAGAGAAGAAACAGGCCGTTCATGACGAACGGGGCCGTATTGCTCAGCTGATCTTTGGTGAGCCGCGCAAGAACTACGATGACGCCCGCGCAACCCTGCTGACCGCGGTTGGTATCTTCCTCTACAACCGTTGGAAAGCAGAGTCTGTGGGCAATCTGCGGGCATTGCGGGACATGTTGAAGTACCCGGAAAACGTCCGCCAGATTCTGCATCTGAACGATCTGCCGAACCCGCGCGCGTTACTTGACGCAATTCGTTCAGACTCGGAGATGCTGCCGAGGTTGCGGGACTGTTTTTCGCATGAAGGCCGCAAGCTTCTGTCGGACGCCGATCTGTCTGAGAAGTCAGACGTGTATTTGTCCACGCAGTTGACCGTTGAACTCAACATGGCCATTACCGGCCCAGCCATGCTCGAGGTGGGCGGTGCACCAGGCACCGAGTTTGCCGCCAACCGTCAGATTCTCAGTTCCCGTTACCCTGGACTGGTCAATGCAGCTCGGGTGTCGCGGCCGCCAGTGGCGTTCAGTGACTTGACCGTGCTGGATATTCTGCTTGAAGACGATCTGCGCGAAGACTTCATTGTCGAGTGCGAGAATCTGCTGCTGTTCAACTCGGTTTATGACCAGATCATCGCCAATCTGGATCAGATTGCTGAAGAAGCTCAGGCGGGTCAGTCGCTGTCAAAAGAATCTCTGGCGGCATTGATCAACAGCACGCTGGAACTCGCCGCCAAAGGCGTGACGCTTGGTTCTGCTGCCAGTGAAGGTGGTGAGGACCGGGTTGCTGCGCTTCGGGAGCAGATGATTAGCTGGTACCTGCGGGTATCGAAGATGCCGCGCAACACCCAGTTCTATCTGTCTGTGGAAGAGTGGAAGAAAGTCAGCTTTCCGTATCTGGCTGACGTGTTGTTTGTCGTGGTCACCTACCTGTTTGAAAGTCTGTTGATGTCCTTTGTGCTCTCTGAGCGTGAAGGCAAGAACTACCAGGGCCGCATCGCGCCGAAGAACATCGGCCGGCGCAAAGACTTCTGGAACCGTTTGAACATTGCCTATTGCGATCTGCTGATACAGAACGTGCTCAGGGATGTTAAGAATCAGCGTCGGACCGGTTATCAGGCTTTCATTGACGAGTTTTTCAGCCGCTTCGAAGAACGCTACAGTGACCTGCTCAGCTCCGACCCCAGAGACTTCCCTGGCTTTCGCATTTCGATCGAACAGGCGTTAGCCCGCAACATTCCGCCGTGCGGGATCGTCGCCGGCATCGGGGATTTCAAAACCCCGGACGGCGATATTCGAGTTGGCGCGCTGATTTCGAATACCGAATTCCAGGCCGGTTCATTTGATATGGCCAGTGCCGAAAAATTCTGCCGCCTGCTGGTTGAGTGTGCAGAACAACATCTCCCGGTGGTGTGTTTCATCTCCTCGGGAGGCATGCAGACTAAAGAGGGCGCAGGTGCGCTGTTCTCGATGGCGGCGGTCAACGACCGTATCACCCGCTTTGTCCGAGATCACGATCTGCCACTGATTGTATTCGGTTTCAGCGACTGCACCGGTGGCGCCCAGGCCAGCTTCGTGACCCATCCGCTGGTTCAGACCTACTACTTCTCAGGCACCACCATGCCGTTTGCCGGACAGATCGTCGTACCATCGAATCTGCCGCTTAATTCAATTCTCTCCAACTACCTGTTGCAGGTTCCCGGAGCCATGCAGGGCCTGGTCAAACACCCGTTTCACCCGGAGCTTGACGGTGAATTGAGCCGTGTTGACCCGGAAATCCCGCTGCCTGAAGAGAGCGTGACTGAGGTGGTCAGCCGGGTGATTTCCGGTGAACTCAGAAGGGAACAGCCGGTGGTAGTGGCGCATCGTCCCCGATACACCGATGCGGACCTGGTTCGACCTGTAAATCGGGTTCTGATCCACGCGCGTGGCTGTACTGCGGTGAAGCTGATCCGTATTGCCCAACGTAATGATATCGAGGTGGTGCTGATTCAATCCGACCCGGATATGGAATCAGTCGCCGTGGATATGCTCCGGGAGACCGATCGTCTGGTCTGTATTGGCGGCAATACACCTGACGAGAGCTATCTCAACGCCAGGAGCGTGCTCAGTGTTGCTGAGCTGGAACGTGTCGATTCGCTGCATCCGGGCATTGGCTTTCTGTCTGAAAGCTCGCAGTTTGCAGAACTGTGCCGATCCCATGGAATTAACTTCATCGGCCCACCGGTGTCCAGCATGGAAACCATGGGCAACAAATCCAACGCCATCAACACCTCGTTGCGATTGAACGTTCCGGTGGTACCCGGAAGCCACGGCATTCTTACCGACGTCGAGCGTGCGGCGGAAGTTGCGCAGGGGATCGGCTACCCGGTCCTGATCAAAGCTGTCCACGGTGGGGGCGGCAAAGGCATCCAGGTGGTAGAGAAGGCAGAAGACTTCTACGAGAACTTTCAGCGGGTGCGGGTTGAAGCCCGAGCTGCGTTTGGTAATGGGGATGTCTACCTGGAGAAGTTCGTTACTTCGCTGCGGCACATCGAAGCTCAGCTGCTGCGTGACAATCACGGCAATACCAAGGTGCTGGGGATTCGGGACTGCAGTGTTCAAC
The DNA here is from genome assembly GCA_937921865.1 of uncultured Pseudomonadales bacterium. Lineage (GTDB taxonomy): Bacteria > Pseudomonadota > Gammaproteobacteria > Pseudomonadales > Azotimanducaceae > SZUA-309. The sequence goes on from CAKZWF010000022.1 coordinate 111,819, forward strand.
GTGATAAACAGAAGGTCTTCGAGGAGTCGGGTTCAACGATGCTGCCCGAAAATCTGCATCAGGAAGTGCTGGCGTGCACCGCGCGACTTGCGGATGAGGTTGGCTACGTCGGCGCGGGGACCGTTGAATTCATCTACGACCTGGCCTCGAATGCCGTTTACTTCATGGAAATGAATACCCGTCTGCAGGTTGAACATCCGGTGACCGAATGGGTTTCCGGAATCGATATTGTCAGTGAGCAGTTTCGCATCGCTGCAGGCGAATCCATCGCCCATCTGCAACCTCAGTCTCTCGGTTACGCAATTGAAGCAAGGATCAACGCCGAGCGGATTCAGCTCGACAACAATGGCGAGCTGAACTTCAAGCCTCATCCGGGTCGGGTAGTTGCCTGTAACTTTCCCAACGAAGAAGGCGTAGAAGTGATTGCCACCGTTGGCGAAGGCAAGTTCGTGTCGCCTTTTTACGACAGTATGGTCGCGCAGGTGATTGTCCACGCCACTGATCGTCAGGCGGCGATCGAAAAACTTTATGCTTACCTCGATGGCGTGCAGATTGATGGGATCTGCACCAATATTCCGCTGTTGAAGCGGGTTCTGAAAGATGAGGTGTTCCGCAACGGTGAATACGATACCGAGTATCTGCCTCAATTCCTCAAGCGGACCGATACGCAGACGCTGATTGCGGAGATTGAAGCGAGCGCAGGTGATCCGAGCGGTGGCATCGACCGTGAGTCAATTCGAATCGAAGACAGTGACGAGTTGAAAGTGTTGTCTCCAGCTACAGCGATTTTCTACACGACTCCAACTCCGACAGATCCGGAATACGTCGCCGTCGGCGATGTGATCAGTATCGACGATACCATCGGTCAGCTTGAAGCCATGAAGATCTTCACCCCGGTCACGCTGGCGGATTTCAACACCGAGTTTGATCTCTATGATGCAGACAGTCGCTATGAGGTGACCAGAATCAATATGACCAGTGGCCAGCAGGTCAATGTAGGCGATCTGTTGCTGGTTGTTAAACCGGTCAGCGGCTGAGTGAGCGCTGCGGAGTGAGCACTGCGTGCCGAAGCTGCAGTGCGCAGTGTGGTTCGGGGGTCCTGTGCAGATGTTGAACGGGTTGGCGTGAACGCGTTACCGCATATTCTTGGCGATATCTCTACCGAAGAATTCCTTCAACACTACTGGCAACGCCAGCCGCTGCTGGTGCGCAGCGCGTTTGCGGTTGATAGCCTGCCGGTGGTTTCGAGCGAGTTGGCTGTTCTGGCCGAAGATCCGGACGTCGAATCCCGCATTGTTCTGGAGGCAGGCCCCACCGGCCCTTGGGAGCTCCGCAGCGGGCCGTTTCGAGCTGCAGACCGGCAGACGCTGCCTGCAACTTCGTGGACTCTGCTGGTTCAGGCGATTGATCTGTGGGTGCCTGAAGCCAGGGAGCTGTTGCGGTATTTCGACTTCCTGCCACGCTGGCGGCTTGATGACATCATGGCAAGCTTCGCGGTCGAAGGCGGTTCAGTAGGGCCGCATTTCGACCAGTACGACGTCTTCCTGATCCAGGCTGAGGGTCAGCGACGCTGGCAGATTGGCAGCACCTGTGGTGACGATACACCGCTGTTGAGCGGGTGTGATCTGCAGATCCTGGCGGAATTTCAGCCACTTCATGACTGGCTTGTTGAACCCGGCGACATGCTCTATCTGCCACCGAAGGTCGCTCATTGGGGTGTTGCCCGATCCGAGTGTGTCACCCTGTCAGTCGGATTCCGCTCGCCGACGCTTGCGGACATGCTGGGTGACCTGGCTATAGAAATTTCAGCCCAGGGCAATGACCAGCACTACACCGACCCGGCACTCACTCCGGCTATGGCCGCAGAGGACATTGATCCGGCATTCATTGACCAGGCTAGAGATCTTCTCAGCGCGCTGTTGAACGAAGACGGACTGCTGGAAGACTGGTTTGCCCGCTATATGACCCTGCCCAAGTATCCGGGGCTGGAGCATCGGACCGGTGAGGCTCGCACTGTCAGGATCGGAGGCAGAGCCTACCGCAACGGAGAGATCTCAGAGGATTGAAACTGAGGGCGTCGGTTTTGTCTTATAGTTCGCGGGTATTTGCCGATCATCGAGCCAGGCAGCCGCTGAATGCTGATGACTATGGGCTCAACAGATAATCCTACTTTGACTGACTGCTCTGTCTGACCAGGCGCAAAATGCCGGAGATATATTTCTCCGGATTACGCAATAAAGACATATGACCTGCGTCCGGTATCTTTTCAATTGAGGCTGAAACGAGCGTCTCGGCAAGGCGGGCAACAATGCGCTGCGCTGGTGACGGTGAAGTTTCACCGTAGATGAGGTGGACGGGCGCGCTGATCGGGTCGGAAGTTGTGGTATCCATCGAGACCGCTGCTGCCTCGGCGCTTATCTGGGAAGCCCTTGTTATGAGCTGTTCGCGCACCGCATGGGGAATTTTCAGCCAGGGGGTTTGATTCCAATATTCAATAAAAACGGCAATCCCGGATTCCACTTGTCCTGACTTCATCAGCGCCTTCACCCGGGCCTGTACGTCACGGTCTTCCTGGCGAACAGCATGATCCCGCTGGCCCGCCAGCAGTCTAAAGGCCATGGGTTCAATGGCAACAACACCCAGGATACGGGTCGCACTGCTGGAAGCTGCCAGACCTGCAAAGACTGCTGCTCTGCCACCATGAGACGAGCAACTTGCTCCAGCTGTCTGGCGCCGGAACCGGAGGCATGAATCAGCAGTAGAGGTATCTCGCCATCACCAATCCGAATTGTCATGCATCCACCAGGGATGCACGGCTGTTCAAGATTTCTTTATCAAAGCCGGCGACTTTCTTGTAATTATTGGCAATATCTTCAAGTTCCCTGGTTGAAATGACGTCTTCCAGATTCTCATAACCATTCAATGCTCGTTCCTCCACGGGCCGCATCTCCCAACAGGGTGACTCTGCCGTGGGTCCACTTTGGTAACGGATCCCGGTCAACCATCGGGTATTCATAGACCGATTCCGCGTTTTCAAGCAGCGCCGGGATATCAAGCCAGTCGAAGCGCCATTCATTGAACCAGGGTTGGAAATCTTCGAGGTTGGCTCTTCGATTCCAGTCTTCGCGCTTCCAGCTGTTATCTACCGGCAACTTCCGTTCTGCGATCCAGTTGATTACTAAACGTCCTCAGCGCATGCACCCCGGATTCTGCGGGTGAACGACGGGCTATACTTGCCGACACCCAAATTGTCGGAGAGAACACATGGCATTGTCGCGAGAGTTGGCGCTCGATCAGGATCAGATTGAAGATATGCTCAACAATGACTGGAACATCCGCATCGCCACGCTGGACGCCAGCGCTAACATCAATCTCACGCCCATGTGGTTTGGTTGGGCAGGCGGCAAGATCTACATCTACGGCCGAGGGCAGAAGGTCGTCAACCTGCGACGCAATTCCAACTGCACGGTACTCGTGGACCGCAACGAAAAGTTCCCGGAACTGCAGGCAATCATGATGCGGGCCACCGCGCGGATACTGGAAACAGCGGAAGATGAGGCTGCCGAACCTGATCTCGCCCAGGCACGTCGACAGATGGGCATCAAATACAACGGCGGCCATGGACAGCCTCCGGTAGACAACCCACCGCCTATGGCTGCGAGCGCCGGAGGACGCAGCCGCCGATGGATTGTCATCACGCCGGAACGCACTGTGACCTGGGATAATTTCAAGCTCGACCGGCCCAGCTGACTGTCACCAGAGCACAGCTATTGATTGCCGCGTCAGCTCAGATTTCCAGGCAGATCTTGCCGAAGTGTCGCTGCGATTCCTGGTGTCGGAATGCGTCGGCAATGCCTTCCAGCGGAAAGCTGGAGTCGATTACCGGCTTGATGTCGCTGGCTTCGATGCCCTGGATCATGTCGAGCTGCTGGGCACGGCTGCCGACCGTGATGCCTTTCAGCTCCGCATTCTTGCCGAACAGCGCAGCCGTCGGCACCTCACCTGCGAATCCGGCCAGCACGCCGATGAGCGAGATGTGTCCGCCAATACGAACCGCATTGATGGACTGGGGCAGGGTGCCGGCACCGCCGATCTCCACAACCACGTCGACACCCCGTCCGTCGGTCAGCTCCAGCGCCCGGCTCGACCAGTCCGGGGTCTTTTTGTAGTTGATGAGCTCATCCGCGCCAAGCGAGCGCAGCGTGTCGAGCTTGTCGTCGGAAGAAGAGGTGGCTATAACCCGGCATCCAGCTGCCTTAGCGAACTGCAAAGCGAAGATAGACACGCCGCCAGTACCCTGAGTGAGCACCACATCACCGGGTTTGATTTTTGCCTCCACCATGAGCCCGCGCCAGGCCGTGAGCGCTGCACAGGTCAGCGTTGCCGACTCGGCGGCCGTATAACCTGTCGGCGCCCGGGTGAAAGCGTTTGCAGGCAAGGTCACAGTCTGGGTGGCGAAACCGTCCGCGTGATCACCCGGCACGCCGATCAGTTTGGCCAGTTCTGGCCCGCCATCCTGCCAGTTGGGAAAGAAGCAGCTGACCACAGCGTCACCCTCGCGGAGTTCGGTAACCCCGTCACCAACCGCGCTGATGGTGCCCGCGCCGTCAGACATCGGGATGCGTCCGTCGGCTACATTGAGCATACCCGACACAACCGCGTAATCATGATAGTTGAGAGAGCTTGCCTCCACACGCACCTGAATTTCTCCGAGCCGAGGCGGCCGTGGTTCGATGTCTACAGGGGCCAGCTTATTCAGCCCACCCGGTTTGCTCAGTCTGATCGCACGCATGAGTTCAACTCCTCTTTGGTAGTGAAAAAAGCCGGGCAAGCATAGCGGAATCACAGGCTGGAACTGTCAGCAGCCAAAAAATTATTTGGTTGGTCACGCTGGTTGGCCAATGTGCGAGAATCAACCGTATGAGGCAGAATGTGCATCAGGTCTACAGAACAAGGTAACTCAGTGGACTACCGCGATTACTACAAGATTCTCGGCGTGGAACGCGATGCGACGCAGGATGACATTAAGCGCGCTTATCGTAAGCTTGCAAGAAAATACCATCCGGACGTCAGTAAAGAAGCGGATGCGGAAGAGCGTTTCAAAGAAGTGGGTGAAGCCTACGAAGTCTTGAAGGATGTGGAAAAGCGAGCCGCGTACGATCAACTCGGCGAGCAATGGCAGCAAGGTCAGAATTTCACCCCCCCACCAGACTGGGATGCCGGCTTCGAGTTTTCCGGTGGCGGCTATACCAGTGCAGATGCAGGCTTTCACAGCGACTTTTTCGAAGAACTGTTTGGCCGCGCGCAGGGGGGGCGAGCCTATGGTGCTGGCGCGCGAGGCCAAGGCGGCCGGCGTGGCGAAGATCACCACGCCAAAGTGCTGATCGATCTCGAAGACAGTATCAACGGCGCAAGTCGACCGATCACACTGCGCGTGCCTGAACTCAGTCCGGATGGGCATGTGCAGCTGCGGGAGCGGACGCTGAACGTGCGCATTCCGAAAGGTATCCATCCAGGACAGCAGTTACGGCTGGCAGGTCAGGGTGGACCGGGTCTGGGCACTGGAGAGTCCGGTGATCTGTTTTTAGAGGTGGAGTTCCGTAAACACCCGCTGTATCGCCTGGAAGGTACCGATGTGTATCTGGATCTGCCGGTGGCTCCCTGGGAGGCGGCTCTTGGCGCCAGCGTCAAGGTGCCAACCATATCCGGCGCGGTGAATCTGAAGATTCCGGAAGATTCCGGCCAGGGCAAAAAGCTGCGAATCAAAGACCGTGGGCTTCCCGGAAAAACACCCGGCCATATGTATGTTGTGCTGCAGATTGCGTTACCACCCGCCGACTCCGATTCTGCCAGAGCACTCTACAAACAGATGGAAGAACAGCTCGCGTTCAACCCCCGCGCAAATATGGGAGTGGCCTGATCTCATGACTGACAAAGACCAGAATACAACTCATGCCGAATTGATCGACGAGCGGACTACCTTCACATTGGCCGAGCTGTGCCGCGCCTGCTCAGTTGAGGGTGAGTACATCGAAGCCATGATCGAACACGGCATCTTAGAACCGCTTTCAGATCGGCGTCCGCACTACGCGTTTTCCGCCGCCAGCCTGCGTCGCACGCGAGTTACCGTCAGTCTGCAACGGGATCTCGGCGTGAACCTACCCGGCGCAGCACTTGCCCTTGATCTGTTGGAGCGGATAGCAGAACTCGACGCCCAACTGGAGCGAACGAAGCCGTGAATTCTGGTCTGTCGCCGGGGCAGTTACTCGAAGGAGTTCTGGTGCCCATGGGGCTCTGGATCCTGGGTGGATATCCATCGTGTGGCATTGGGTTGCAGCGGACTTCTAGGTAACCGATTGATTTATATAGGCTTAACCTGTCGGATCGGGCACCAGGCGCTAACCTCTTAGCGAGTCAGGAAACTGCTGATACCTTTAGAAGTCGCAAATTGCGGCGATGGTCAGAATCACCTAGCCGCTGACTTTGCGGAAGTCGCGGGGATAACAAGAAAACAAGCGCTTCTCCAAAGACCCGATCAAGCCTCTGATTGCGGTAGCTGCAATTTATGCAGTTCTCAATGCAGATAGAGGTATGCGAGTCGTAAGCGGCTGCAGAGTCGTTCCAGCCGTGGATTGTAGCGATGGGATCATGAAATCGATTCCAGACGAGGTAGGTAATATTCCTTCCTATATCCGGCAATTAGGTTTACATTACAAATAAGGACTAATGGCCGATTGGGGAAAGTTTATGCGGTGGCTGATGATTTTGGGGAAAGCATACTTTGGAATCGCCCTTATGCAGTTCTTTGCAGGAATGCTCTTCACGTTTTGGCTCTTATACAGCGGCGAGCCTTCGCCTTCCTGGCTCTAGTGATGTTATATCTGCTCGGTGCGCAGCGCCTGGATCCGTTCGGAACTGATTGACGTTGGTAATGACTACAGAACTTGGTGGTTCACCCTCACCAGCCGTTCAGTTTGTTGAGCTGGGTGCACTAGCCGAGCGTGCGCACTTCCCAATTTATGATTGGGCATTTTGTTCCACCAGTGTTGCGCGAACGAATCCGTAAACGTTGCTGATCAGTTTGGTTGATTTAGTGTGAAGATCTTCTCCAAATGACTGAACATTGACTACCGCTTTTTCGAAATGCCCAGACAGAGCCGTTGGATTGACTGAGCCGCCCAGGCTTGGGACTGCGCCACCATGAGCCATCGTTCCGGCGATCACTGCGATTGTGAAGGTTGCTACGCAACCAACACTCTGGAACAGCGGGGAAATATAGACCGGAAACATTCGGATTAATGCAAATCCGAAGGTCATGCTGCCTGCAATCCATAGGAACAGGTGCAGCAATGGGTGTGAATGGACAATCGTTGCGTAGGTAATATTGTAAATTGCCAGAATTCCAGCCAACAAGCTGAACACCACCAACCAGGATAAGCGTTTTGGTGCTTCTGAAGGCTTGTCACGTTGTGTTGCGAACTTTCTGTTCATGTTGCGTCCCGCAGATACTGTTAGGGAGAGCGTTTACTATATGGTTGGCAGGAGTGATCGGTGTACGGAAATAGCCAACAGTTTGTAGACGTAGTGTGAGGCAATGGAAGGGTGGGGCTAAACTATTCGCGAAGCGTCTTGTGTTGCTTGACGAGCTAAATGTCAGGTTCCTTCTGCAGAGTAAGTGGCAGTATCCAAAGGGACAGCACTGCAATTGCAGCTAACCAGCTCATAGCGTCGTATCCTAAAAGTCCGGTGAAATATAGATCGGTCAAAACCAACGGCAAGGTGCATGCTAAAAGCACACAACATAGAATCACTATTCCGATTTTCACTTCTAGCCCCTCAATCTTCTGATGTGTCGAACGCCGGATAAACCCGCTCTGTGCTAAATATTGCCTCAACGAGCAGCTATCGAAGTAAGTAGTTGTGAACGGGTTATGAATCACGTGGGCTACTAGGCATCTTGGGTGCCTACTACCTCTCAGTTCATGAGTGTTTGTCACAGGTGGAAGCGATTGCCGGCGTTCTGAGAAGAAAAGGGCGCTGCTTTGATGCCGCCGATAATCGTAACGAACCCTGGATAGATAATCGGTTTAATCCTTACGGTAAGCAACGATGCAGCGTAGGAACGAACATTGACGTCTATTTGTTAGTGTTCAGCTCATCCGGCACATCCATAGAGCTTCCGACCCCTACGGCGAAACTGCTAGAGTCATTGCACTTTTACAAGGGGTGACAGATGCGAATCTTCCTTTGCTGCTTTTTAGCGCTGTTAGTGCTGAACGCTTATGCTGAGACTGAATACTGGGTTTCGGTGTCCAGTTCCAAATATTGGAAAGACGCTGAGCGGTTACAACAAACGGCTAAATCCACATTGTCCGAACCGTTCAGTCTACAGCCTACCCATACTAAAAAAGGCTTTTACTATAGGGTTGTTGCCGGCCCATTTCTCAGTCAGAAAGCAGCCATGCAGATGGTTGAGCAGGCGAAAGCCGCAGGTTTCGATGGCGCCTGGCTGTTCCCGGTGAAGCTCCAATCTTTCATGGAGGGTTCTTCAGATGCAGCGCCATCAGTAGAAACTGAGACGGTTGAATCGGAACGGCAGATACTCGATTTGCCGGAACGGACGGATAATCAGACTCCGCAATAGAGTGTGGTCGACGAGCCGCCGTCCGGATGTACGCTTAAGCAGTTGCGGCGTGACAATCGGACGGGATGTAAGTGGATGGTAGGACCTGTGGATTGTGGGCGGAACATAGACTACCGTCGTGTTGTATAGCGCAACCGGGAGACCGCGGATGAGGCTCAAAGGATACTCCTCGAAACTGCTGATGCTCACTTTCGCATCGGTTCTGCTCGCAACGGCTGTCCCTTCGATCGCTGATCATGGATGGGGCCCCCCACCTAACTACTACCATTGGGCCCGGATGGATGCTCCTCTCCAACTTCAGGTTACCGACAGTGTTTCCTCGCTTTGGGATACGGAACTAGCAGAGGTCCTTGCGAAGTGGAATGACAGTGGCGTAATGATCAACGCGGTCACTGCTAGCGATGACGCAAAAAAAACACGTCGCAGATGCCAATCGATTTCCGGCAAAATTCGTGTTTGTAACGAATCGTATGGCTATAACGGATGGGCTGGATTGGCATCAATCAACATCGAAAATGTCGATGGTCATAGTCACATCATTCGTGGGACCGCGAAGATGAATGACACCTACGGCCCCTACTCTCAAGACTTCAAGTATCACGTCATGTGTCAGGAAGTGGGGCATTTATACGGATTGGGACACACCAGCGAAGACGGGTCGAGCCAGAAAACCTGCATGGACTACTCAAACGACCCGGCCAGCCAGTTTCCTAATTCGCACGACTATGCCTTACTGGCCAATATTTACACACACTTGGACGTCTATGACTCTATCGCCGCAACTGATACCGGCGGTGGTGGAACCAAACCGTGTAGAGGCCGCAACTGTCGAAACTTTGATGCTCCTGATGTGCCGCCCATGGGGGTCAGGGTGCACGCCAACGATCACCATGAAATATGGGTAGCAAGAGGACGTGGAGATTCGCTGTGGATACATCACGTAACTTTGGTGCCCGAGGCATACCGCAGATAGCACGCACATTGGCTAGCTTGGTCTTAGAGGCCGTGCAATCTGCAATGGCAGGGCTTCGTGGTGTGATGCTGCCTCGGATCGAAATCGGTTGATAAATGTATGGACTGAGTGGAATCCAGACGTGCAAGGTACTTCGCAGGCCGTTGTTTAAACAAAGACCTGACCTTTCCTTACTTCGGCCAAACAGATATCTGTCAGGCTGAGAGGCCATGAAGAAACCAAAATTAGCAACATCATTTAGCGCTTACAGAGCAGTATCTGTTCAGGCACCGACAGTGGGTGCGTGCGAGGCAGCCACAACGATCAGAAATCATAGATACCTGTCTGCTGAAGCACCACTACTGCCGCTCACAGATTGCGCACATCCGACAAGCTGCCGATGTAAGTACAAGCACTGGGATGATCGGCGCCAGCAGGACGACCGTCGTTCTCCAGTATATGGATTGGCTGATCAACTGCACGCTGCAACTGATCGGCGCAGCGGCTCACGCGATCGACGAAAAAACAGCTAATGAGTTGTGCGCCGAGACCATCCCATTGTGGATAGTCGTGGTTAACTAGTAGCTGCGCAGGTGAGGTTGTTCAGCCCAGCTGACTACATTTCTGCCGTGCGCAGATTCCAGGCATTGCGCGTTATCTGATCATCAACGTTCAGTAGGCCACTTAGCGTTCCAAGCTCCCGGATGATTTGCCCAGGCAAGTCTCAAACGATGCCACGATCCGCAGCGTCTGCTCACCACAATTGTAGGTTTCTTTGTCTGCTGTGAACGACATTGCAGCCCTGATCAGCGCAATGGAACCATATAGGTCGTTGTTTCGTTTGCCTTAGGCAAGTTGGCCGCTGAGAAAGCAGAAAATGACAAACGTTGCCAGTTCTGACTTACGTTTGGTGTTCAATTCCTCCTTGCTCTTTGAGATTACGCAAGAGTGACCGGGACGAAGTTCAATGAGTAAAAGCTCAGAAATTCACCGAAGAGCCGAACAAGAACAAACTGACGCAGTTCACAGAAAGAGCATATGAGCGGGATTCCAGCAGGCGAAAAACTACCGGTTATCAGAAACATAGACTAATTCACAGCTTCACGCAGGATAAAAGGCGACGGTCGAATATCTGCAGGCAAGGACTGCGAGTGGATTAACGCGCATGGAATCAGCGCCGGATAAAAAACTAAATGCTGTGTGGTTGGATCTGACTCTCTCGACCGTCCAGTCGGAACTTCCAAGTATTTTCTATGATCATTGCAAGATCCAATCTTGCGACAATGTTGACGTGTTGCGTCCGCGCCTCAAAAATTCGAAACAAGATCTAGTAATCGTCGATTTTGATTACCCCAGCAAAATCGATCTTGCGCGGGTAGCGGATCTCAAGATCGAATTTCCCAGTATTCCGATGCTCATCTTGACGGTTCAACATTCCGAATCTCTTGCAGTTTGGGCATTTCGAAGTCGATTTCTGGATTACATCGCCAAACCAGTGTCACGTACCGAAGCTGAACACTGCCTGCGAAGACTCGAAGAAATTGCCCATTGGCGAGGACTGCAGACTGAACGGGTTGTGGTCAATAGGCGAGAGTCGGTTCCCCAGGAAGCGAACGCAACCAAAAAAGATAGTGGTCATCGTTCGTTAGTTCCTGCAATCAGTTTCGTGGAAAAAAACTTTCGCTCTCGAGTCATCAACGAAGATGTCGCTGCAGAGTGCGGCATGAATCCTTTCTATTTCTCCAAACGGTTTAAAGAAACATATGCCATCGGTTTCCATGAATACTTAACCCGTTATCGACTCAGAGAAGCTCGTCGACTACTTGAAATTCCCTCGGTATCCATCACCCAGGTTTGTTTTTCTTGCGGCTTTAACGACGCGTCTCATTTTACCAGGGTTTTCAAAAAGTACTTTGGCGCGCTGCCATCAAGTTACATCGGCAAACCACTGAAGGAAAAGTTCGAAGACGAGATTTGTCCCGAATACTCGCCAGTACCGAAGAATACGAAGGGTAAAGGCTGAAGGTAAAGGAATTTAAGAAGGTTAATGCAGATGTAAAACCTAATTCTATTACTAGGTTTACGCCAAGATCCTTCTAGTGACGAAAGTCGAACTCAACTTAAATACACCTTCTCCCGAATCTAGGAAAAAATGATTCGGGGGGAAGTTAACAAACAAATTGAACAGAACAGGTGATTCCATGAAAGATGCAATTTTTTCCTTTTTCAAAAACGAAGACGGTCTGACGACTGTTGAATACGCAGTTGCTGGTGCCCTCGTGGCCGGAGCTGTTGTAGTTGCGTTTCAGGACTTGGGCGACGCGGTCACGACAGAAATTAACTGTCTCGAGACTGCTATTGAGGGCGGTGTTGCCTGCGCGTAGGTGCTGCGCTTCGTTAACGCCGCCCGAAAGGGCGGTGTTAACGGATATCCGAATAACAAAGATAGAGACTTCCGGCTTTCAAACCGACGCGCGGCGAGTTAGCAGAAAATATCTATCTTGGTATCCATTTGATGGGTTTATGACGACAAGGTGATTCTCCAGTGAGTTCGACATTCGACATCCTTGCGATAACAACGTTTAGCGGCTTGCTGCTTTTCGCTGTCGTGATGGATATACGCCATCGCGTAATCCCGAATGTTGCCTGCTTGGGGATTGTAGTCCTCGGCGTCATAACAAGTATTTTTTCGAGTGGCGCTGCTGGTCTTACCAGCAGTGTCATTGGCATGGTGATCGGGTTGGTAGTGTTACTGCCGATCTACGCTTTTGGTCGGCTAGGCGCAGGTGACGTTAAATTACTCGCAGCGTGCGGAGCATATTTGGGTCCTGTCGGCCTGGTTAACGGCACTATCCTCGCGTTCTTGATCGGCGGATTGCTCGGTTTCTACTACATATTGGTAAGCAGGCTCGCTTATCTGAATCCTCGTATGTATGCCTTTTTTCCACATAGCGGCCCATCTCACAAAAAAATTGAATTGCCTTACGGCGTAGCAATTGCAGGAGGTTCGATGCTTTCACTTTGGTTGAAGCCACTGCAGTTCACAATATTCGGGATAAGTTAATGAACGTTCAAAGCAAAAGTGCTGAGTTTCTTGAGGAGATTCCTGACTCACCACATCAGGTTAACGCTCCGCGGCCGATTAATGTTGCAGAGACGGGTCTATCCAGAAGCTTTCTATGCGATCTGCTGTCAAAACATCTATTAAACGGTAGAGCGTCGACTCTTGCAGATCTAGTTAAAACCTGTGCACTTTCAGGAGGCATTGTAGAAGACATTGTTGCAGATCTTCGTGATGAAGCCCGTGTCGAAGTACTTGGCAGGTATGAGCAATCCAACGCGCTTAGGTTTGCATTAACAGAACGCGGTCGATCCCTGGCTCTCGAAGCCATGTTGCGTAGTAGTTATGTCGGGCCTGCTCCGGTTCCGTTAAAAACATACGCTCAAGTTGTTTCTGCTCAGTCCATTCACGGACATGACGTTACTAAAGACATGATTGACGAAGTTTTTTCCGACGTTGTGGTTTCTGAACACATTCGCGAACAACTTGGTCTTTCGATGAATTCCGGTAAATCAACGTTTGTGTATGGATCAGCTGGAACTGGTAAGACATTCCTTACGTCTATGCTGCCAGCACTTTTTAAAGATGATGTTCTGGTGCCCTATGCAGTTTCAGTAGGCGAAACAGTAGTGAGCATATTCGACCCTCTTGTGCATCGGGCAATCACGCGAACGGAACCGACCAGCTTAATGCTGGAACAGGGGTTCGACGAACGGTTTGTACGCACGGAACGCCCTGTAGTCGTTACGGGCGGCGAACTTACTGCCGAAATGCTGGAGATCCAGTACGACAGTTCTACCAAGGAGTATCTAGCTCCTCTGCAATTGAAAGCAAACAACGGAATTTTCATTATTGATGATATGGGCCGCCAGCGCGTTTCACCGTCAGAAATATTCAATCGGTGGATCGTACCGCTGGAAGAAAAGACCGATTATCTGGCGCTTGGTTCGGGTCGTCACTTCAGTACGCCGTTTGATGTCGTATTGGTCTTTTCAACTAACATGAATCCTCTCGATCTCGCAGACGAAGCGTTTTTACGACGAATTGGCTACAAGATTGAGTTTCCATATCTCAGCGCTAGTGAATACGGAAAGATCTGGACTGATTACTGCCAAAAGCATGGGATCAGCCTGGAATCAGATGTACTTGATTACACAATCAACGTACTTCACGCGGACTCCGATACTCCATTACTACCCTGTCATCCAAGAGATCTCCTGGGCATGGCAGTGGATCAAACCAAATTTCAGGGCCTGCCCAAACACGTTACCAAGGATCATATAGGTAAGGCTTGGAACAGCTATTTCGTATCAGTTGATACGTCAGTGGTCAAATCAATGTCAGGTAGAGGAAATTAGTTATGTTTCAGAGACGCGGAATACTGCTAGTTGCTATCTCGCTGGTACTTGGCTCAGTTGCTGCCCTCGCAGCGAATTCCTGGGTAAATCAGCGACTTGCAGCCGACGCAGAAGGTGACGCAACAGCTGTTGTTGTAGCAGCAATGGATATTCCTTATGGCACCAAGGTGAGCGGACGGCATCTTCGTATCACGAACCTGCCACCGGACAGCGTTCCAGCAGGTGCCTTTAAAGAGCTAAGCGGTATCGAAGGCATGGTCGCGACGGTAGAAGTGTCCCAAGGTGAAGTTTTGCTGCAGACACGTTTTGCCGACCATGAAACAGGCAGCACCCTTGCGGCGCTAGTCAGCAAGAATATGCGGGCAGTAACGGTCAGGGTAGACGATGTAGTTGGTGTTGCAGGTTTCCTGCTTCCGGGTAACAGAGTAGACATTCTTGCTACAAAAACTGATCGACGTTCGAACCGAGCGTCTGCTGAGACGATCCTTCGTGACATCAAAGTTCTTGCAGTGGATCAGACCGCAGCAACGGAAAACAATGATCCGATTATCGTAAGAGCAGTGACTCTGGAACTGTCTCCGATCCAGTCGGAGGAGCTCTTAAAGGCGAAAGAAGAAGGCAAGATTCAGTTGACCTTGCGTAATCCCCTGGATGAGCAAGTTGCTGAAGTCGAGCCGGAGATTGTGAAAAAAGCACCCGCCGTCATGACGGCTCCGCGAAGGAGCAGATCGAAAGGCCCGTCATCGTCAACGGTAACGGTAATTCGTGGAACGCAAGTGGCCACCAAAAAGGCTAAAAGCTAAATCTGTGTAGGAGCACCAGACATGATGTTTAAGAGATCAACAGGTATGGCACACCTTTCTAAATGGTTGCTATTGACGGCGTTTTTGCTGGGCGTGGTAGCGAAAGTGCAAGCAGCCGAGCCCACCGATTCGCCGTTTGCTGAAAATTCAAAAGCGCTAGTTGTACCGCTATTTCAGTCAAAATCGCTTCAGTTACGGAAGCCCGTGACTCGTATTTCAGTTGGTAGTCCCGATATCGCGGATATTCTGATACTCAGATCAACGCAGATCTATGTAATTGGCAAAGACCTTGGTACGACCAACGTTCTATTGTGGGACAAAAATGATGATCTGGTCGCCAGTATCAGTGTGGAAGTCACACACGACCTGGAATCTCTAAAATCCAAGCTTAATCAACTGCTTCCTGATGAGCCTATAGAGGTTTATTCAGCGCAGCGATCACTTGTATTGCGCGGAACAGTGTCCAATTTGGCTGCAATGGCTGCGGCACTATCGGTAGCTGAAGGCTATCTAGCCGATGTTCAGACCGCCGTTGACGCAACAGAGTTTGATCAATCTGCTAGCGATTTCACTGGTGAAGTTATCAACCTGATGCAGGTAGGTGGCGGACAGCAAGTAATGCTTGAGGTGAAAGTTGCAGAAATCAACAGAGAAGAGTTAAAGCGGCTTGATGCGCAATTTAACGCCATTGGCGGAACGGGTAACTGGACCTGGGGTGGTGTTAATGGCGGAGCCGTATTTCCCGGCGGTGATGTTGCAAATGCGTTTTTACCATCAACACCTACCATTCAACAGGCAGGTTTGTTCGGTCAGTTTTTAAGCAACTCTTTCGAATTCAATTTCGCGATTGATGCTGCGCGAGAAAAAGGCCTCGCGAAAATACTTGCCGAACCAACGTTGACTACACTTACTGGCCAGGAAGCTGAATTTCTCTCCGGTGGTGAATTTCCGATACCGGTGCCGAGAGGCGACGACGGTATTACTGTCGAATTTAAGGAATTTGGCGTCGGGCTGCGGTTCTTACCGGTAGTCCTCGGTTCAGGAAAAATTAACTTTAAGTTGAATGTTTCTGTGAGTCAGATTGTCAATTCAAACTCCTTGGGACTCAGCGACGAGAATTCGACCTCTTCTTTCATCGTGCCTTCTCTGACGCGAAGAAGCGCTGCTGTGACGCTCGAATTGAATGATGGCCAAACGATGGGTATCGCTGGTCTTATCAATGAACAATTACGGGAAGTCGTGAGCAAGTTTCCTGGTCTTGGTGGCTTGCCTGTACTCGGGGGATTGTTCCGAAGCCAGGAGTTCATTAACAACGAGAGCGAACTGGTCATCCTGGTGACGCCACGACTGGCAAAGCCGCTTGAAGGCGAGATATCGCTGCCTACTGATGGATTCGTTGAGCCGAGTGATCTGGAATTTTACCTGCTGGGAAGAACAGAAGGCAAAACCCGTAACAGTAAGGTGGTCCGTACATCCACGCCCTCAGGCGGTGCTGGTGTAGAAGAAAACTTTGGCCACCAGGTTGATGAACAGCAGTAAGGAGCTAATCATGAAATCTATCCGAACACTGATACTGATTTCCGCTTTACCGGTCATGTCTATGGCATGCGCTTGGAATGAGGAAAGTGGCACAGAAGCAGACTTTGGTAACTCTGTCCGTCAAATGATCGCAGAACAGACTGCTAACCCGAATCCGCAGGCAGCTGCGGAAGAAGCCGGTGACGGCCCACGATTAGAGGCTGTGATAGAAGCCTATAGAACTGATGCTGGATCCCGGGCAGCAATTGATAGAGCAATCGATATTGATCCTTCATCTACTGGTTCGGGGAACTAGACATGACGCGGCGTCACAGTACATTCAGTGGTTTTCCGGAACGCGAAAAGGGGGCGGTGTTGGTAGTCGTCGTCCTCGCGATGGTGGTTCTACTGGGTACAGCCGGGCTAGCGCTGGACGGCGCGCATACGATGATTTCGAAAACGCGCGTGCAAAACTCTGTGGATGCTGCAGCCCTGAGTTCGGCAAAAACGCTTGATGAGACTCGTGGCGATGTCACGGCTGCCCGGGCGGAGGCGCTGGCAATGTTTGCGGACAATCTCGGTGGCCGCGGTAACGAAGAGTTGCAGAGTTCTTTTGAGAGCGACGAAATGACGGTGAATGTGGAGTTTTCGAGCACTCTACTGCCGTTCGTTCCGGGATCAACTCCGGCGCAATACGTTCGAGTGACGGCGACTAATCTTGTGCTTGATAGCTGGCTTATTTCCGTAGCAGGTTTTGATGATACTACGGTCTCGGCTTCTGCAGTGGCAGGTCCAAGTACCTCTCTTGGGCGTATCTGTAACGTTGCACCGATGATGGTGTGTGCAGGTCCGGATCCGCAATTGGATCCTTTAGCTGCAGATTACGATCCTTATTTCGGATTTGTGCCCAATCAGATTGAAGTTCTCAAAGCGGGCAGCCCCAACCAAGCTATGGAAAAAGGCAACTTCCAGCTGATTCGTCTTGATGATTCACAAGGTGGCGCAGATGCCCGTGAGGCACTCGCCGGTTCCTACGACGCATGCATTACACCTGATGCGCCTATTCAGACCGAGCCTGGCAACACGGTAGGACCAGTGGCGCAGGGATTCAATACGCGATTAGGAATATACAATGGACCGATGTCTGGCAGTGAAGATCAGTACCCCCCGGACGCAATTATCACTCAACCACCAAGCCGTCTTGAACTGGCTGCGGATGGTGAAACGATACTTTACGATGGCGAGGCTGTTACTCAAGGCAGCGACATTGATTATTCATACTCAGACTATGCCGTGGATATTGCCAGTCCTTATGCAGAGAAGGAAGCCGGTGGTATAGCCGGTCGGCGTGTGATCGCAATGCCCGTTGGTGTGTGCGGCGATGAAGCCGGTCAGTCGGAAATACCATTCGCTACCGTGCTTTGCTTCTACATGATTCAGGAAGTGAATCAGGGTAATGACCCTGACGTATTTGGACAATTTACACCGAATGGGTGTCGTGTGACCGGTACGGCAGGTCCCGTGCCGGTTAACGGCCCTGGACCATATGTCCTTCAACTCTACAAAGATGCAGCAAACGTAGAGTCATAATCATGAAGCAATGGAAAAACAAAATCTCAGGCAAGCCCAGCAGAATGTGTGGGTTAGCGATCGTTGAATTCACCGTTACGCTCCCACTGCTGTTGGTTTTGATCTTTGTAACAGCGGAATTTGGTCGCGCATTCATGCAATACAATACTCTGACGAAGGCTGTTCGAGACAGCGTTCGTCTCCTAGCAGCGGAGGCAGTATTGGGACAGACCGGTTTAGTGGTCATAGACGCTAATCTATCGACAGCGGTCAAGAGCCTGACAGTTTATGGTGATATGACCGGTGCCGGAACCCCAATTTTGCCCGGACTATCTACTGCTGATGTGACCGTCACAGCCGCGGCAACACCTGGTGACGTGCAGGTGTCAGCAGTTTACGACTACAGCCCCATATTTACCGTAGTGCCGCTGTTCGGGCTTGGGAATGATATCGCGCCGAACTTTACCTTGCGATCTGAGACGACGATGAGGGCGCTATGAAGTTCAAGCAAGCGCAATTAGGAACCACGAGTGTTGAATTCGCCATTGTTGGGCTGTTGCTTTTTGTGGTTCTGTTCGCCGCATTTGAAATCGCACGCACCATGTATGTATTCAACGCGTTGAACGAAGCGACAAGGAGAGGCGCCAGAATGGCTGCTGTCTGTCCGGTCAACGATCCCGCAATTCGTGAAATTGCGATTTTCAACACATCAGGGGGTGGCGCGTCCAGTAGAATAATTGCAGACCTGAACGTTGCTAATGTGGATCTGCGCTACCTGAACCGTTTAGGTGTTCCGGTCGCCGACCCTGTTGCCGATTTTGGCGACATTTGGTACGTACGCGTTGCCGTAGTGAATTTTGACATAGACATTCGCATTCCGTTGTTGTCAACAACGCTTACTGCTCCGGATTTTCAAACGACACTACCTAGAGAAAGTCTTGGGGTGTCTCGGGAAGGTATAACACCATGCTGAGAATGCTGAGATGGACCCTGCAAAGTAGTCACATCGGAGGTTTCTTGAAACCGTCAAGGATTACAACATGACAAGAGGCATAAACATCCTTATTGCCAGTCGGGTAGAAGACTCGGTTGTCTCTATAGCAGCACTTATAGGTGCAAATCATACCTACAACGTTTCCAAAAGCGTTATGCGCAATGGCCACTCAGATCCGCTGTACGGAATTCAGTCGTTACCTGACGTACTGATACTTCGAATGCAGGAAGGCAGTACGGCTGAACTCGATGAGTACTTGCTCAGACCGATGAGTCAGCGCTGTCCGCTGATTGTGGTAGGTCCGTCTCATGACCCCGTCTGTATGCGTCTTGCTATGCAAGCTGGCGCTAGAGATTTTCTAGATGAACCCGTAGACGGAAACGCTCTGTTGGAGGCGGTTGAACGAATCGTCCTAGAATTAGATGTGGAAGCAGACGACAATCATGAAATTGTCGCTTTTATAAATGCAAAAGGTGGCGTTGGTTCGTCGTTTCTGGCGGCTAATTTTGCTCACGCCTGTCAAACGGAGTTTGACCAGGATACGGTTCTTCTTGATCTCGATCGCCAGTTTGCTGCTCTTGCTCAATATCTGGATATCAAGATTGAACGTGGTCTGAGTGAAGCGTTTGATGCCGGTCAAGATTTAGACATCGTTGCGCTGGATGCATTTCTAAGTTCGCACAAGAGTGGTTTGAAGCTGATGGGAGAGCGACACGATTTTTTCATGCATTTTGGCGTGATTGATAGCACTCCACTTCGGCTCGAACAGTATTTCAGATTGCTCGATTTACTCGACCAGAAGTTCGGGCGCATCATCGCTGACGTACCGCGTAATCTAGACGCCTTAGGTGTCGCAACGCTGGAGAGGGCTGACAAGATCATTCTGGTCATGCAGCAGTCGGTTCCGTGTGTTCGTGATGCCGTCAGAATGAAGAACATTCTGACCCAGAATCTAAATATTCAAAGCTCTCGGATCCGGTTGCTTATCAACCGATATCAATCGAACGCGCCCGCGTCACTATCGGACATTCGTGACACTCTGGAACTTGAAGATCCGATACTTATTCCTAATCACTTTGCAAGCGCGTCCAGAAGTATTGATACAGGAGTACCAATTCTTGAGGGAGCACCCGGTTCGCCGATATCAAAAGCTTTGAAGAAGATGGAAGTCGCTTTGGATGGCCAAATGCAACCGCATATGGCCAACATATTTACCCGTTCCATATCCACATTTCTTAGGTCGTAGTTAAATGTTTAGAACAACAGAAAGTAGTTTACTGAGTGCCGAGGCAGGATCTGGCGCCATTGAATCGAAATTGGGTCGACCAGCCGAACAAGAATCAAACACGGCTGAGATACGCGTACTGAGTACGCTCGAAAGTGAGTGGAAAGAAAGTGTTCATCAAGAACTTCTCACCACCGTAGATCTGTCGCTTTTAGACACTTTGCAGGATTCGCAAGCGCGTGCTCAGATCAAAGAAGTGTGTCATCGGGTGATGTCTGAGAAATCAGCACCGCTTAACGTTGAGCAGCGTCAGCACATTGTGCAGCGTATTGAAGATGAAATTCTGGGACTTGGACCACTTGAACCGCTGCTTCAGGATTCGACAATTTCTGACATTCTTGTGAATGGGCCAAAACAAGTATATGTAGAACGCGGTGGAAAACTCTACGAGACCGAGGTTGTATTCAACGACAACCGACATCTCCTGAATGTCATCGATCGGATCGTCTCTTCTGTTGGTAGACGTATCGATGAGTCCTCTCCGATGGTTGATGCAAGGCTGAAAGATGGTTCCCGTGTAAACGCAATTATTCCGCCTCTAGCCCTGGATGGACCTAGTGTATCAATCCGCCGATTCGGTGTTGATCTCCTTACAGTCGATCATCTGATCGAATTTGGTTCGTTGACAGAAGGGTGTGCAAAAGTGCTCGAAGCCATGGTCCGAGCACGTATGAACATTCTCGTTTCAGGTGGCACAGGCTCTGGAAAGACAACTCTACTCAATGTTCTGTCGGGGTTTATCCCAGCAGACGAGCGCGTCGTTACGATTGAAGACTCTGCGGAACTACAATTGCGACAACCCCATATTGTCAGGTTAGAAACGCGACCACCAAATATTGAAGGTCGCGGCGAAGTTACGGCTCGCGATCTGGTACGCAACAGCTTGCGTATGCGCCCCGAACGTATCGTCGTCGGTGAGGTTCGAGGTTCAGAAGCTCTGGACATGCTGCAGGCTATGAATACCGGTCACGATGGCTCGCTCACTACTATTCATGCTAACTCGGCTCGAGACGCGTTGGGTCGTGTCGAGACAATGGTCTCCATGTCCGGGGTAAATTTCCCGGTGGCAACGTTTCGAGCGCAGATGGCTTCAGCGATCGATGCGGTTATCCAAATTGAACGCAGCGAAGATGGGCGCAGACGTCTGGTGAGTATTCAGGAAGTCGACGGTATGGAAGGCGACATCATTACGATGTCTGAAATATTCAGCTTTGTACGCACTCGTATGGATGAAGACGGCAATGTTATGGGTGAACTTCGGCCCACGGGCGTTGTGCCAAAGTTCTATCGGACCTTGTCAAGCAAAGGTATCGAAATGCCGATTAGCGTATTTCAACCTGAACACGATGAATCTCACTGAACGCAGGCCGGATTATTTCCGGGGGGCTAGGTAAATGTCTGAACAAATGCTGATTTTCATTGGTCTCGTATTCGTGGCGGCATTCTTTCTTTCACAAGGATTGATCATCCCTGTGTTCGGTGAGAATGCAAAAACACGCAAATTGCTGGCAGTTAGA
This sequence comes from uncultured Pseudomonadales bacterium, assembly GCA_937921865.1. GTDB lineage: Bacteria > Pseudomonadota > Gammaproteobacteria > Pseudomonadales > Azotimanducaceae > SZUA-309. Next base: position 133,520 of record CAKZWF010000022.1, read on the forward strand.
CTGAATGACATCACAGCAAAAGAGGGCGGTGAAGATATCGCGTCGATCCTCAGAGAAAGATATTTAAGAAATCTCTCGCCCGTTGAAAGCTGGCTCGAATCACAACCCCTTATGGAGGCACTTAGTAAGCTTATCGAGCAATCAGGTAATAAGATTCTTGCCTATCGGCTGATACTCATCAGTCTACTTATGATGATTGTGGGTGGGTGCCTTGGTTGGTTTTTCACGCTGATGCCGGTGGTAGCGTTAGGCGGAGCCATCCTTGGCGCAGCGGCGCCATTTATAAAAATTCGCGGTGATCGCACTAAACGATTTGAGAAATTCGAAGAGCAGCTACCAGACTGTATCGATATCATGAGACGCGCTCTGCTGGCTGGACATCCTTTCACTACCTGTCTGGATCTCGTCGCGCAGGATTCTGATCAGCCCGCGGCTCGCGAATTCGAACTAACGTTCTCCGACATGACCTATGGCAATGACGTGCGGCGGGCAATGCTTGGGCTTCTGAGTCGGGTGCCAAGCGTGACGGTTATGGCGCTGGTTACGTCAGTGCTGGTTCAGAAAGAAACCGGGGGCAATCTTGCGGAAATTCTGCAACAGATTTCCGCCGTTATTCGCGACCGGTTCAAATTCGCGCGCAAGGTTAAAACAATGTCGGCAGAAGGACGGATGTCAGCATGGGTGCTGGCAATGGTTCCACTGGGCCTTTTTGCGTTTCTTTCATTCGCGAATCCGACTTATCTGCCTATGATGCTGGAAGATCCGACCGGTCAGCAGATGGCAGCTTTCGCTGCGCTGTGGAGTTTGCTGGGTGTTTACGTGATTCGTCGAATCATCCGAATTGACGTATAGGAGTATTAGTCATGGAATCCCTTCTTGCCTATGTTGCCAGTTGGATCGATGATCCATCATCGATGCGTGTGGTGGTCATCGCACTTGTTTCGGTGACGGTTTTTGTCTTCGGTCTGGGACTATCCTACATTCTAGTAAGTGCGTCAGATCCTGTACGAAGACGCCTGCGTGCGGCACGCGGTGATAATCTATCCGATTTTGATGGCGCTGCAGACGAGAACATTCGTTACGTCAAAATCGACACAATATTTGGTCCGGTATCCAAGTATCTGGTACCGACCGAAGAACTGGAACGTTCTAAGACGACAAGAAGACTGGTTCATGCCGGATTTCGCAGCCCCAACGCACTATCAAATTTCTATAGTGCGAGAGCAATCCTGGCTGTAGCGCTGCCTATGCTGGTAATGCTCGTCAGTAGTTGGTTTCCGGACGTCACTGACAACACGATCATGATGTACACACTGGGTGCGATATACATCGGTTTTATTGGTCCCAGTTACTATGTTGATCGTCAGCTTTCCAAGCGCCAGCGCGCATTACGAAATGGATTTCCGGACGCCTTGGACTTGATGGTTGTCTGCGTTGAGTCCGGGCTGGGGTTAGCACAGGCGATCCAGAGAGTTTCTGAGGAACTCGCAGTCAGCCACCCTGAACTTGCAACCGAACTGGCGCTTGTTAACGCGGAGATACGGGTTGGTGTAGAAAATACAGTTGCGTTGCGCAATTTCGCCGAACGAACTGGTCTGGAAGATATCCGTGGTCTGGTCAGCCTATTGGTCCAAACCATAAGATTTGGTACCGGCATTGCTGATGCATTACGTATCTACGCAGAAGAATTTCGCGATAAGCGAATGCAAGCTGCCGAAGAGGCTGCGGCTAAGATGGGTACCAAGATGATTTTCCCATTGGTATTTTTCATGTTTCCGGGTTTTTTCGTTGTAGCGGTTGGACCTGCTGTGATCAAGCTGATTGAAGCATTCAGTAATCTCTAATAGAAATTACAGGCGGAACTATCAGATGTTGAATAAAAAAATTGCCAAACTGCTTGGATACTCCTTGCTCGGGGTGTTGGCCTTCGGCGGTTGTGCTTCTGTTCCGGCTTCCGGGTCCCAATTGGATCTTGGTCTTACGGCAGGAGAGACAAACGTTAAGAAGATTATCGCTCAGGCGGATCAAAAACGTTCTCGCGGTGAGATTCAAGGCGCTCTGGTTCTATATATTGAGGCGAGCAAGATTACCCAAGATAGCCATCTGTGGAGCACCATTGGTCAGCTTCAGTCGACGCTCGACTTTAATGACCAGGCGCTCGTGGCTTACGAACGCGCTATTACGCTGGATGCGAGTAATGCGGACGCTTATGAAGGTGCCGGGCTGATCTACCTCGATACGAAATCGATCTCCAACGCTAAAATTCTTCTGGAGAAAGCGATAGAACTCGATCCATCCAGATGGCGGTCACACAATGGGGTGGGTGTTATTGCTGACCTGGAACAACGCTATCCGACCGCAATCAGACATTATCAACTCGGCTTAGAGATTAATCCGAATTCCGCAATGCTAATGAGCAACATTGGCTATTCGCGCTATTTGGCCGGAGATCTCGTGCAAGCAGAGCATGATTTCTTGAGCGCAATATCGAACGATAATGGATACGAGACTGCCTGGCGTAACCTGGGACTTGTGTTCGCAAGAACAGGACGATATGAAGAAGCGGTTGAAGTCCTCCAGATATCCTCAGAGGAGCAAGTGGCACGCAATGACGTTGGTTATGTCGCGCTTCTCAATGAAGATTTTAAAGAAGCTGAGGCGTTATTCGACGAAGCAATTCGTTTATCGCCACGATTTTATGATATTGCTCACCGTAATCGGGAACTTGCACGGAATCGAATGCGTTCTAGTACGCGTTAATCAATCTGTTTCGCGACAGGTATAATGATAAGAAGGGGCCAATTGCTCTCCAGCCTTCGCACCTTCAAAGTCGTAGTAGTCGACGGAATTATCCGGCTTGAGTATTGCTGAGTAGCGTGCCAGGCCGTCAGAGCGACGATCAAAGTCCCAGCGGCGATCCTCTCCCTCGTAGCTGAAGTTTCCCCAGATGCGGTTACCGTAGAGCTTTACATAGCTACTCGAAGTACCCATTTCGACCAGCCACAAATCTTCTTCTGCATCCGGGCTGACCTTGCAGGCCCAGATTCGTTTTTCGCTATTTTCTGCTGCTGAGTTTGCGCCGAATAAGAGAATACATGTCCCTAGAGTCAGAAATATCGATAATTTGTACATTGCTGTTTGGCCTGATGTCCGGCGTAGTTAAAAAAAGAAAGTCAGGACAGAAGAATTACTCTCTACACAAGACTAAAAGTTGTGTCACTCCATAGTATGCCAACAAAGACAATATTTGGACAGGCGCTCGTCTTCACTATTTTGTGGTTCGAATGAAACAAGGCGCTGCTGTTGACGCCATGGTTGCATGTACCAACATTGTTTTTGTGAAATAGTTCAAGCTTACTTGATTAAGCACATCGGGCTGAATCCGGTTGGAAATTAGAGTCCTTGCTCGTTGGCGACTCTTGCGAATCCTCGACACTGCGCGTAATTCCTGAATTGGCTCAGTATTGTGCGGTTCTCCGGCTTGTCATCGACTACCAGAACGCGTCGGCACCCTCAGAAACAGGTGCAATCGCGGCCGGTTCGATCGAGGACAATTGTGCAGGCTCCTCTATCACGGGTGATAACTTTATCGTAATCGTGGAGCCTTCCGCGACGACAGAAGCTGCAGTGATGTCTCCTCCCATCATCTGACAGAAACCTCGACTGATCGGCAGGCCGAGGCCAGTGCCACCATAGTCATGAATGGTGGTTTCATCCGCTTGTGAAGATTCTACGAAAGAATGTTCTATCTTGTCGGGCGGAATCCCAATACCCGAATCCTGAACCGACATCGCTAATCATCTGATAAAGATTGCCAAGGCGGCCGCGCTGATGGGTTGCAAGACAATCATCTCGGGAATTTCTCCGTCTATCGCTCAGACGATTACGGAGCTGGGCATTGATCTTGGCTCGATTCACACTAAGACTGCCATCGAGTCTGCGCTGCGAGATTCTAAAAACAGACAACGTTCGTGAAACGATCCTTGTTCGAGCGTCGCTAAACGGGGTCGGTTGCCGATCAGGAAGCCAGGTACCCGCTGACACCTTTGATCACGCAGATTGCGGCGATGGTCAGAATCACATAGCCGCTGACTTTACGGAAGTGCTGATCGTTCACTTTCTCCAGCAGCCGGGGGGAGCCGGTCTCGATGCCCACGGCCAGGCTGTAGCAGCCGCTGCGTTTCATCAGCGCCAGCAGCTCGGTGGTGAGCCCCTCGATGCGGA
>CAKZWF010000023.1 GCA_937921865.1 uncultured Pseudomonadales bacterium
CAAACGTGCCAAACGGACCAGACTGCAGGCCTATCTCTGCGGTCTGGGTGCTGAGGGCTGGGAGATCGTCAACATCGACTGTAACGATCTGAACATCAACCTGTTTTTTATCGGGGTCGCCAAACGACCTTGCCCACCAGAGGAAAACTTATGACAGACTCCACGAGTGAAAATGTCACTATCATTCGCAACTTCATCAGTGACTGGTCGAGCCTGGATGCGGACAAGCTCGCCGACTACTTCACCGAAGATGGCACCTACTACAACATGCCCATCGCGCCGGTGACCGGCAAAGACAGTGTCCGCAAATTCATCGCCGGATTCATCGCCACCTGGTCTGAAACCGAATGGGACCTGCTCAACATCGCCGCCACTGGCAATATTGTGATCGCCGAGCGGTTGGATCGGACCCGCACCTCGGCCGGCAACGTTGACCTGCCGTGCGTTGGCGTCTTTGAAATGGTCGATGGCAAAATCAGCATCTGGCGTGATTATTTCGACATGGCAACCTTCACCTCTGCGATGCAGGGTTGAATCAGTCTGTCTGAAACTCCGATGGTTCGGGCCTGGAATTTTCAGACATAGCTGAGACGTTCGCTGTTGCGCTGGCTCAACTGATCATTGAGTGTCCAGTAGTCGTAGATCACGCCCACACCAAATAATCCCAGCGTGAACAGATACAGCAGACCGGTGCCAATTTTTCCCTGATAGAAACGGTGGATGCCGAAGAAGCCAAGAAAGGTCAGCAGCACCCAGGCAATGGTGTAATTGTATTCACCACCCTGAAACCGGCGTTCGGCTTTGTCTTCGAGCATCGGCATCAGAAACAGATCGATGATCCAGCCAATAAAAAATAGGCCCAGCGTAAAGAAGTAGATGGTGCCGCTGATCGGCCGGCCGAAGTAAAAACGATGGGATCCGAGAAATCCAAATATCCACAGCAGGTAACCTACCGCCAGACTATGGGTGTCGTTATGCATGGATCATAAGTCCTCGCTCTAAACCGGTTACTAATTATGTCGAAATCCGGGCGCATTTAGTTTGATCCAATGTTGGCACGCGTAGTCCAGTCATCAACCCAGCGCCGCAGGCTTCCCTTGCCCGCGGACGACCGGTAGGGTTGAGACCATTGTTTACCTTTCGAGAGCGGCACTTCATGACCCAGTTTCCGGCCCCACAGACCATCGCCACCAACGGCATCGAGCTCGAAGTTTTCAGCGCCGGTGAAGGCCGTCCACTGGTCCTTTGCCACGGCTGGCCGGAACACGCCTATTCCTGGCGTTATCAGATCGAACCGCTGGTGGCGGCCGGTTATCACGTCATCGTGCCGAATCAGCGCGGCTATGGACATTCATCACGCCCGGAGTCGGTCACCGACTATGACGCTGAGCATCTGTGTGGGGATCTTGTCGGTCTGCTTGATCACTACGGCTATGAAGATGCGCTGTTTGTCGGCCACGACTGGGGCGCTATCGTAGTGTGGGCGCTGTCGCTGCTGCACCCGGAGCGTGTTGCCGGTGTCATCAACCTCAGTGTGCCGTTTCTGGAACGCGGCAGCGAGCCGTGGGTGGATTTCTGGGAGCAGCATCTGGGGGGCGACTTCTACATAGTTCACTTCAACCGTCAGCCCGGCGTTGCTGATGAGGCATTTGCTGCCAACACCCGTCAGTTTCTCGGCAATATCTATCGCACCCGCCAGTGGGAATCGCCCGCGCAACCACAGCAGCCCGGCATGCCGCTGATCAATCTTGCCGCCAGTGACTCGCCAAATGGGGTGGCACTGATGAGTAAAGACGAACTCGATGTCTTTGTTGCGGCATTCGAGCACTCCGGTTTCACCGGTGGAATCAACTGGTATCGAAACTTCAATCGCAACTGGCAGCGGCTGGGAGAAGTCGAGCAGCTGGTCAAGGTGCCGGCACTGATGATTTATGGCACCTATGATGTGGTCGGCAAGTCAGCCAATCTGGAAGCGTTTGTCCCCAATGTGGACGTGGTGGAATTCCCCTGCGGTCACTGGATACAACAGGAGTGTCCAACGGAAACCAATCAGGCCATGCTGGCCTGGCTCGGCAAACACTATCCCGCGTAGCCCAGCAGCCAGCCGCACGACACACCCAGCGAATAGAGCACAAAACTCAACAGTGCAGCGGGCTGAACCGGCTTGTGCCGATAGAAGGTCTGCGGTGCCCGCCAGACTTCCCGCACCGCATAAAGCGCCGGCGGCAGCGCTGCAAAACCGAGCAGAATCCAGGCTGAGTAGCCGAACAGCACCAGTGCCGCCAGCAGGCTGAACGCTGATGCATAAATCACCGGCAACAGCCTGCTGGCGCGATGCCGTCCAAGTCTTGCCACCAGGTTGCGTTTGCCTGCGGACACATCTGCGAAATAGTCAGGGAATTCGTTGACCCACAGAAACGCGGTAATCAGCAGCCCCAACGGGAGTGACAACCAGAATGCCGGCCAGCTCGCAGACCCGGTCTGGATCTGCAAGGTGCTCAACACCAGTACCGGGCCGTAACACACCAGTACTGCCAGTTCGCCGAACCCTCGATAAGCAAGTTTGAGCGGCGGACCGTGATACGACCAACCCAGCACCAGACCGAAAAGTCCGATCCAGATCACATCCGGTTCGCGGAAGAAAACAATCAGCGCGCCGCCGAGCAGACCAAACGCAGTGAAAATGCCAGCAACGATCCAGGTTTCCCGGTGACTCAGCAGGCCGTCGACCAGCACGCGTTTGCCGCCGGAAAAAGCCGTGCGGTCTTCGGGCGCGACCGCAAGGTCGTTGCCGGAGTCGAAATCAATGACGTCACCCCAGGCGTTCTTGGCCACCTCCATACAGAACAGCGCCAGACCCAGAACCGCCAGCCACAACCAGCTCAACGGGGTGAGGGTGGCGGCAATCGATCCGCCAATCAACATACACACCGCTGACGTGATGCTGATTTTAGGATCGGCCAGGCGCCAGAACCCCTCCCAGCGCAGTTCAGCCCGGCTGCGCGATGTGTCGCTGGGATTCGCTGACGGTGCAGCGTCCGGTATTGGCATAATGAATTATCTCGAGCAGGTTGCCGGAACTCAATGATGTCCAAATCGGCTGCTGCAGTCATGCCCAGGCGACTGTTTGATCTCGGTGTCGCCAGTGCGCTGCTGGTTTTCACAGCACCTGTGCTGGTGATGATTGCTGCAGCCCTGCGCATCCAGAATCGAGGACCGGTGCTGTATCGCCAGCGCCGTCTGGGATTCAGGCACCAGACGCTGACGCTGCACAAGTTTCGAACACTCGAGACAGATACTCCAGAAGACATCGTCACGCCAGAAGGCGATCGTCACATCACCCCGGTGGGCCGCGTGCTGCGTCGTTCTCGCCTGGACGAGCTGCCCCAGTTGTTCGACGTCCTCACCGGCAGGCTGGCGCTGGTGGGCCCACGTCCGGAGCTGGCTATTGATCTGGCTGACCTTGACCCTGCAACACTGGAGCAATTCCTCGCCATCAGGCCGGGGATGACGGGCCCGGTGCAGCTGGAATTCATCGCTGAGGATGAAGTGCTGGCCGGTGTTGCAGACCCAACAAAAATCTATCGATCCCAGTTGATTCCCGCCAAGGTAGCCAGCAATCTGCAGGCTTTCAGGAACCGCACTGTGCGCCAGGACGCGGCCTGTCTGATGCGCACATTGTTCGTGCTGTGTTCGACTGACGCCCGGGAAGCTTCCCGGCGCAGGCTGGCAGCACTGAGTCCGGAGTTGCGAGCCGCCGCCGGCCCCTGAGTCACCAAAAACAGGTAAGTCTGATACTGTGAGCGCACGTTTGCGTGCGAATCAGTTCATGGTAATGCCTCCGATCCTGCTGCTTGTTCTCCTTATATTTGTTTACGTCTGCGACGCCAACGCGGCGCTGCGCGTCGGTGCCTCGGCCGCCAGTGTCTCCCCACAGCAACAGGTATTTCTTGCCGGTTACGATCACAATCGACGCTCCGACGGTGAACACGACCCGGTCTTTGCGAAAGCCGTTGTCGTAACGGATGCACACAGCGCAATCGCCATCGTCGTCATCGACTGTATCGGTCTTCTCTATCCAGATGTGGTCAGGATCCGTGAACGAGCTGGCCAGTTGCTCAACGGCGGCTTGTTGTCTCCAGAGCAGATCATCGTAACCTCCACGCACACCCACGCTGGCCCGGATGTCGCCGGTTTGTGGGGGGCACACATTTTCAGCAACGGTCGTGATGAGGCTTACATTGATTTCCTGGTCGAGACAGCCGCACGGCAGGTCGTCAACGCCCTCGCGCAACTGCAGCCTGCCACGTTGCGGGTTGCCAGCGCCCGGGCGGAATTATCCTGGGTCGAAAATCGTAGCGAACCAGGTCTGCTCGACAACACCATCACCACCGTCCAGTTCATCAACCCAACCGGCAGGAGCATCGCCACGCTGACCAACTTTCCCTGCCATCCGACTGTGCTCGGGCCGGAAAACCATCTGCTCTCCTCTGACTATGTAGGCGGTTTTTACCAGGCAATGGACCAGCGGCACGGTGGCGCCAACCTGTTTCTGCAGGGTGCTATTGGCGGCTGGGTGCAACCGTTACAGGGAGATCGTTCGTTTACACTGGCCACAGACTATGGCGAGCTGCTCGCACAAATCAGCACGGCATTGCTGCTGGAAGCCGAATCCATCCGCACGCCGGCACTCGAATTCACCGCCGCTACGCTGGATCTGCCGCTCGAAAACTTCGGCTTTAAGCTGCTGATGTTCCTCGGTGTTCTGGACCGGGAAATATTCGCTGGGCACCTGCGCACAGAAGTGGCCTGGTTCTCTATTGGCGGCATTCAGTTTGCAACGCATCCGGGCGAGACCTCACCCGCCTACTCACTGGCCACTCGAGAGTTGATGGGTAACCCAGACCACAGCGTCATCCTGGGACTCGGGCTCGATGCTCTGGGCTATATCCTCAAACCCGAGTACTTCGAGACGCCGGAGGAATTTCCTCACGCGGAGTATCTCACCACGGTATCCGTCGGGCCGCACAGCGCGCCGGAGCTTATGGCCGCTCTGGCAAAGATCATTCCCGATCAGAGCAACCTCTAGGAGGCGTTTCATGAGTGTGACCATCGGACCGCTGCACGTTCGCCGCAGTGTCTTCATTCGCGCCAGTGCAGAGCGGGTATGGCAGGAATTCACAACGCTGGAACGAATCAAGCCCTGGCTCAGTCGCGGTCATGTTCTCCAGGAACTGGACCTCAAGCCTGGCGGCCAGGTTGAGTTTTCTGTCGACATCGACGGCGCCCAGAAACGCTTCGGCGGCCGCGTCCTGGTGATTGAGCCGACGCGTGAACTCACCTTTGAAAGCAACTGGCAGCCACCAGATGACTGGCCGGTGCCCACCTACTGGACCTTTCGACTGAGGTCGCTCTATGACGGCACGTTAGTCGAAGTGTTTCATCACGGCTTCGAAACTCTGGGTGCGCAGGCCGCAGAGATCCTCGAAGGCTACGAACTGGGTTGGGACATAAAACATCTGGTCGCGCTCAAAGCGATTGTCGAGGCCTGACGCAATAGCCTTACATTCAAAGACCTAGTTACCTCGGCGTTCGTTGCCGAACTTGTACTGACCGGTTGCCTTCGCCATTAACCGTTGCGCGCTGGCAGCATCGCCGCCACTGAAACGCTCCAGCAACTGTTGTGCAGCACTACCCTTGAGCACCTTAGCCAGCTTGCCACGGTGAAAGATATGCACCCTGCCATCTTTGCTGGTGGTATAGCGAAACGCATCGTCAGCCAAACTGCTGCTCCCGGGTCTGCACTAGAAGATCTGCAGTAAAGCCCCCACCAGCGCACCAAGCGTAAGCACCATCGTGCCAGCAACCGTGATGATCATGCCGGGCCCCCGTTTCTCAGCATCCGCCGTGTAGGTGCGAAAATACAGCATGCGGCCCACCAGGAAGGCCACGCCCCCGGCAACCGCAAACAGCGGATGTACGTAGTAGGCCGAGGCATAGAGCGCTGGTATAAAAATCACCAGCTGTTCTAACGTGTTCTGATGAGCACGAAAGAACCGTTCGAATTCTTCGTTGCCGCTTACCGCGGGTGCTTTCACCCCGGTACGCGCGCGTGCGCCCCCTACCTGCATCCCGAAATAGAAATATTCAATCAGCGCCAGCATGGCAATAATCGTCGCGTACGCCATTTGTCTCTCCTGAGTTTGCTTGTTAGTCTATTCGACCTTGGTCATGAAACTGGCCGTGGCTTCGGCCACCACCTCACCGGTATCACGACGCAACACCTTACCCTCCATCAGCGCCAGGCGGGCTTTGCGCTTCAGGCAACGGCCCTCGAGGTCCACCAGCACACCGATGGGCAGTTGAGCCCGGTAGCGGATATCCGCTTTCGCGGTAAAACACTGCACCCCCTGCAGCCACAGCCAGTTCGCCATGACATCGTCCAACAGACTGAACACTATCCCGCCATGAGTCACGTCTTTATAGCCGGCATGATGAGAGTCGGGGGTAAATTCAGACCGGCAGACGTCTGAATCCAGTCGAAACTTCAGCTTCAGGCCAATCGGATTGCCCGGTCCACAGACAAAACATCCATTCGATACGTGATCGAGACTCACACTCCACCTCAGTAACCATGACGTCGCAGGCCATGGTATATGAGTTAGCGCCACCGGATCGAGGCTTGCTGCAGAGCGCTGCTGCCATCGCCACCGGCTTGGTGCTGACAGTGACATTTGTGCGCAAACCGGCAGCATATCGCCTCGCGCGCTCGTCCGAACCATGTGAGAATGCATCGCCGTGCACAAACTCAACTTCATTCGCGAACGCCTGGCCGGTCATCAGCCGGAAACCTTCGACCCTACCGAGACCACCAGACAGGCCGCGGTGGCGGTCATTCTGCGGCCAACGCCCGGTCGCAACAGTGGCACAGACATTCTGTTTATCAAGCGCGCTGAAAAAGACGGCGACCCGTGGTCCGGGCACATGGCCTTCCCCGGCGGTCATCTGGAACCTTCAGACGCTGATCTGCAGGCTGCCTCCATGCGCGAGACACACGAAGAAATTGGTCTGGACCTGTCACCCGCCGAGTACCTTGGCGCTCTCGACCAGCAGCGCGCCATGCCAAGGGGCAGACCATTGAACATGCTGATCGCTCCACATGTGTTCATGCTCGACGGCGATCCGCTATTCGACATCAACTACGAAGTGGCTGAAGTAGTCTGGACCGATCTGGCGCTGTTGATCAGTGGTGAGCGCCACACCTGGGAAACCCGGCCAATGGCCGGTCAGCCCACCGTTTTTAATGGCTACCGGCTGGAGCGCGGTCACTTCGTCTGGGGTTTGACTTACCGGATGCTGAAGTCATTTTTTGCCACTCTGAATCCCGACTGGCAACCACCACCCGAGCGATAATCACCAGCCGTTGTAGTTGGCAATTGCCAGACCGGCAGCAACGCTTGTGAACGGATCATGTTCCACCACTTTGCCGGGAAAATAGTCTTCCAGAATCTGCCGGACAGCGGGAATCAGACTCGACCCGCCGGTACACAGCACAATGTCGACAGAATCGGCGGACATGCCAGCGCCGACCAGCGTCGCTTCGAGCGAGCTGCGCACCTGATTCAGAGACTCCGCAATTAATGCTTCAAACTCGCGGCGGGTCATATGTATCTCAATATCCAGCTCCGGAATATCCAGCACCGCCGATTCCCGGGTGGACAGCTCCGCCTTGAACTCTTTGATGGTCTGAAACACCAGGTAGCTCAGGTTCAACTGGATCAGATCACGCAGACGAACTAATTTTTCGCTCCCCGGCCCACCCTGTTCAATTCGCTCCAGTACTGGCGTGGTGTAGCGATTCTGGTTGAGCGTATAGGTGATGGCCCAGTTCAACAGCAGGTCTTCGTAGTCTTCAAACGGAAAGCGGGTTTCGATTTCCCGATCCATGCCACGCCGACGCCAGAGTTCGCCTTTGCCGAGCAGCGGAAACAGCAGCTGCCGGAACAGGAGCTGATCGATGTGATCGCCACCGAGGGCAATACCGTGTGTTGCGATCACGTCAAAGTGACGCTCACGGCGGCGCAGCACGCAATAGTCGAGCGTGCCACCGCCGAAATCGAGTGTGAACAGAGTTTCTCCTGCCACCTCAGGATTTGCCTGCAGAAAGCTGACGGCAGCGGCAATCGGTTCCGGATAAAAGTGTTGCTCGGTGATGCCCGCATACTTGTAGGCTTCGGCAAGCCGACCGAGCGCTGTCTTGTCGCGGAACTGGTCACGACCCTCAAAGGTCACAGGATGACCCAGATGACCGTAATTGACCTGACCAATGTCTTCAGCCAGCTTTTTCCGTATGTAGAGCAGGATCGGAGTAATCAGCGCCACCAGTCGAAACGCGGTATCGAAGACCATCAACCGCCGCACGTTGATGTCACCGAGCAGACGTTTCACACCGCGAAACAGTCGCCCCTGGAGTCCACTGTCGACAACCGCAGCGCCATAGATCTTGGTGGTTGTGGTCTCCACCGCCGCAGGGGTTTCGCCATCGCCGCCTTCGACAAACTCACTGGTTTCACCGATGACTTCCGGGATCAGCTCAACTGTACGACCGGTGTTGCCTTCGATGTAGCGATCAATCGCGGTCTGACCGGTACTGGTCTGCAGATCGCGATCGATATAGGTGGCTGAGGGCATGATCGCGCCGGTGCGTTCGAGCTGAACCAGCCGAACCTGCGACCCGTCGTAAACGGCTGCCGCCGAGTTTGTAGTGCCAAAATCAATACCAACGCCGTAACGCATGAACTTCCCGGTGCTCGTGAACTACGCCGGTGGGCGATAGTTTTTGATGTAATCAGGAAGGGCGACGTCGTCGCGCAGATCCGGACTTGATTGCGGCTCACCGACCTGGGTAAACAGCGGAATCACCCCCGCCCAGACGTCAGCGTCGATATCACCTTCTGCATCAGAAGGCGGACCGGTGCGGATTTTAGTGGACGCTTCGTTCAGCGGCAGCCGCACCACGGCGGTGGCGTTGAGCTCCTGAGCCGTGGGCGCACGCACTACCGCCTGATGTCCGGGTACCAGAGCTTCGACAAACGCATCCAGGATCGCTGCCCGCTGATCGTCTGGAATCGCCTCACCCTGCCCGAACACCACCACAGAACGGTAGTTCATGGAACAGTGAAAACCGCTGCGAGCGACAACCACCCCATCCAGACTCACCACCGACAGGCTGGCAAAGCCGCCAGCGGAGAGGTGATTGAGCAGCGCCGCCTGCCGATTGCCATGCAGGTACACATAGTCGTCAATGCGAATGTACAGAGTCGGAATAATGCGCGGTTCACCGTCGACCACATAAGCAACGTGGCACACCTGCTGGGCATCGAGCACCCGGGCAATGGACGCCGGATCATATTCCCCTCGGGCTGACAGACGTCGAACCCGGGTGCGCTGCGTGCTGCCGGCGGCTCTGGTCATCCCGTTGCTTCAACGAGCCCAATCGGGCAGCTGACTCCGGTTCCAGCCAGCCCGCAGTAACCGTTTGGTACTTTCGCAAGATACTGCTGATGAACGTCTTCTGCGTAGTAGAAGGGGCCTGCCAGCGCGATTTCGGTCGTAATCTGGCCGTGGCCAGCCGCCGTCAACGCCTGCTGGTAACGATCGCGGCTGGCCAGAACAATCTTCAGCTGAGCTTCGTCGGCTGCATAGATAGCAGATCGGTACTGGGTGCCGACATCGTTGCCCTGGCGCATGCCAGAGGTCGGATCGTGGGCTTCCCAGAAGACTTTGAGGATATCGTCGAGACTGACCGTGCTCGGGTCGAAAACAACCTTCACAACTTCGCTGTGGCCGGTCAGGCCCGAGCAGACCTCTTCATAACCTGGATTGGGCGTATATCCGCCCGCATACCCCACCGCGGTCGTGTAGACCCCCGGGGTCTGCCAGAAACGCCGCTCAGCGCCCCAGAAGCAGCCCAGACCGAGCACGATTTCGCTCGTCCCCGCCGGGAACGGCGGCAGCAGAGGCGTGTCGTTGACAAAATGGCGGTTGTGAACCGGCATCTGTGCGTCACGACCAGGAAGCGCCTGATTTTTTTCCGGAAGATGGAGTTTTTGTTGCCAACCCATGTCTAACCTGCCTGTAGCAAAGGAGGCCGGAAATCATACCTTTCATCCACTCTCGCACAAGTGCTATAAACGCGCACATGCGTGCTTTATTCATTGGCCTGGTGCTGACGTTCTGCCTGGGTTGCCAGACTGCGCCTCATGCAGACTACCAACAGCTCACCGACAGGATCTCCGCCGGCGAAGAAGTGTCGGTGGCAGATCTGCGCAGCCAGTTCCTGCTGAGGGCCGATCTGCCGGAGCAGCTCGAGCGTCTGGCTGAGCTGGAAGCCCAAGCGCTGGAGCTGGTGGAAGACGAACCGCTGAAGCTCGGCTCAATCGGCAGCGCAATTCTTGATACCTACTACGCCAGCGTCACCGGCCACTATGTGTTGACCCGTTTCTACGAGCACGTGGAGTCTCCTGAAGCTGCCGCACCCCATCAGCAGTGGCTGGACAAGATCCGCAGCGATATGAGCAGCACAGGGGATGGCAGCCGCGAGAAACCGTACCCGACGATGACTGCCATCGAAGCTCAGATGTACGCTATCAGTCTGAATATGTCACCGGTTGGATCCATCTATCAGTCGGGAGACGCCATAGCCTTCTCCCTGCTGCTGCAGGCCAAACCCGTCGACAGGCCTATTATCAACCTCAATTTCGACCTGAGCGGCGTCTACCAGGCCGAGCGCATGGATCTGGCAGACGGTGACGACAACTTCACGCCGTTTTCCCTGATCGGCATGCTGGCAAAACGCAACGACACTGCCGCCCAGGCTGCTATCGGGGCATTTTTGGCATCCCAGGGCCGAGTGGCTGATGCCATCGATTGGCTCAAGGCTTCATCGCGACGGGGCAACCTGCTCGCCAACAGCATCCTCGCCCGAATCTACTGGGAGCAGGCCAGCTCCGCCGGCGATGAGGAATCCAGAGATGCTGCGCTGGCCGAAGTTCTGGAAAACTACCTGCACGCGATCGCACTGGGCTCCTCTGACGCAATGTACTCGCTCGGGGTGCTGTATCTGAACGAACACTATGGCGAGGAGAACCAGGCCTCCGGGATGACCCTGCTGGCCCAGGCTGCCGCAATGGACCATGCGGATGCGGCGATTTTCTTAGCCCACATCTACTACGCTGGCGAAGGGGTGGAGCGCGATCTCGAACGCGCCCGCAACTACTACATTCAGGCTGCCGCTCTGGGCAACACCGGCGCCCGCTACAGTTACGCGCGCTTTGTGATGGACCCTGACACGAACCAACCCGTCGACCCCCGCATTATCGGCTGGCTTGAAGAACTCAGCGACACGGACGATGCCACCGCGTTGGCACTCCTGGGCAACCTCCACGCCCGCGGTACCGCCACCAAGGCCAGCCCGCGGCGAGCTGTCAGCTACTACAAAAAAGCGGTCAAAGCGCAGCCGGAAAACGCCACCATCGTTAACGAAATCGCCTGGACTCTGACTGTCAGTGACGTCGAGGATATCCGCCGCGAGCGCTATGCGTTGAGCATCATGGACAAACTGATGAACAGCGACGACATCGCCCGTCGGCGTCCGGAGTATCTGGACACATGGGCTGCAGCGCATGCCGCCAACGGCGACTTTGCCCGGGCGGTTTCGCTTCAGGAAGAGGCAATCGCAGTGGCTCAGGCAGAAGAGTTTGAAGACGTACGTGACATTCTCGAAACACATCTGCAGATCTTCATCGACCGCCAGACCATCACCGAAAGGGCTCCGTGAACCAACCCGAGCAGACGGATGCTGCACCCGGTACGCCTTCGGCTCAAGTAACGCAACTGCTCTGCCTGCTACGCGACGCCGTGCCATTGATCGATCTGCGGGCCCCCGGTGAATTTGCCCGCGGCAGCGTACCCAGCGCGATCAATCTGCCCATTCTCTCCGACACTGAGCGTGCCGATGTCGGCACCACCTATAAAAACTCCGGCCAGGCCGCAGCGATCGAACTGGGCAATCGACTGGTCAGTGGCGCAGTCAGAGACGCTCGACTCAAAGCCTGGCGGGATTTTCTCACCCGTCACCCCGACGCCCGGTTATTCTGCTGGCGCGGTGGACTGCGTTCAGAAACCGCACAGCAATGGCTGAAAGCTGCAGGTGTTTCAGCACCACGCGTCGCTGGAGGCTACAAAGCGTTGCGCAATGCCTGCCTGGATGCACTTGGGTCAGCAACAACGACTAAACGCTGGGTTGTGGTCGGTGGGAGAACGGGTTCAGGCAAAACCCTGCTGCTGCAACGCACGCCACTTGCCATTGACCTGGAAGGTCTGGCCAACCATCGCGGCTCTGCATTCGGCGCCCGGGATACTCCTCAGCCGGAAACCGCAAATTTCGAAAATCAGCTGGCGGTTGTGCTGCTGCAACATCAGCACTCGGTGCTGTTGCTTGAAGACGAGAGCCGGACCATCGGCCGACTGGCAATTCCAGAATCCTGGCACAGCAAAATGCAGAGCGCCGAGTTGATCATCCTGGAAACAGATATGGCCAGCCGCTGCGCAAATATCCGCCGCGAGTATGTCGATGAACCGCTGCAACAAGGGCTACCAGAGGCAGACCTGGCGCAGCGCATCGAAGACGCGCTCGATCGCATTGCGCGCCGGCTGGGCGGGGCAAGACACACCGAGGTCAAACGACTGCTCGCTGAGGCGTTCGACAACGGCAATCACAGCGCCTGGATTGAGCGTCTGCTGAGCTGGTACTACGATCCCATGTACGACTATCAGCTGGAAAAAAAGCACCAGCGGGTGACGCTCACCGGCGATGCGGACACCCTCCTCAACTATCTCAACAGCGAGCTGCAGCCGCTTGGCTGAGCGTTACCACCCTGCATTCAAACTGACGGCTCAGTGGTCGTGGTCGTGGTCGTGGGGCCGAGCCTGAAATTCTGCGAGCCGAGCGCCCAGCAGTTCGCCATCGAGCAGATCCTTCTCGGCTAATACGGCTTCGAGAGCGGCGAGAAAATGCTGGTAATACTCGTAGTCGTCCGCATCGTCAGCACTTCGATCCGACAGCCCGATGATCCGGATCAGATGAGCGCGGAACTCATCCCAGCCGAAGGCCCCAGCCTGCGCGAGCGTTCGCGCCATACCGAACGCCCGACCCTGCCACGGTGCCTCGAACAACACCTCACCATTGGCCATCGGCGGCGCCAGTTCATCGGTGAGTTCCAGTTCTTCACTCACAGTCCTTGTCTCACAGCGCTCGACTCACAGACCGCAACGCCGATCATTGCGTCCCTGGATACGATTTCTGCAAGCGCCCGTTCATCCAGATGCTCGGTGCCAGCGGGTCGCTCGGGTAACACCATATAGCGGACCTCAGCGCTGGAATCCCAGACTCTGACTTCTTTGTCCGGATCCAACTCAACGCCGAATTCCGCCAGTACGGCCCTCGGTTCACGAACCGAGCGTGATCGATAAGCCGGATCCTTGTACCACTTCGGCGGCAGACCAAGGACAGCCCACGGATAGCAGGAACACAAGGTGCAGACCACCATGTTGTGTACCTCCGGAGTGTTTTCCACCACAACCAACTTCTGAACTTCGCCGCCAACAAACTTGAATTCATCCACCGCGGCGGTGCCGTCTGCAAGCATGCGCCGGCGGAAATCTTCGTCCACCCATGCCCGCGCCACCATGCGGGCCCCGTTCATCGGACCAACCCGTTCGTTGTAAAATTCCAGGGTCTGGTCGATTTCCGCTTCGCTGAGCAGACCTTTTTCTATCAGCAGCGACTCAAGCGCTTCGGCACGAAGTGCCGGGATCGATGTATCGCTCATGGGTTGTTACCTTTTTTAAGATCAGCGGCTGACAAATAGCTTTCGAACAGATCAAGACACACCCGGGTGCCCGGCTCAGCGCCAGCACCCCACAATTCTTCGCCGCTGAATTCCACGGTATAGAGATGTTCAGGCTGTTCGCCAGCACCGTGGGCGTTGCTGTCCGGCAAAACCCAGACCTCGTGCAGAGCCCGAATTACGCCACACCGGCTGCGCGCATAGGCGGGTAATCGGGTATGCCCCGAACTCGGCGCTGCCGCAGTCTGCACCCGCTGACCCAACTCGTGCAGCGGTGGAGCGCTCACCGGCCTGCGAGCGCCGCTGGCAGTTTCCGCGGCGATGGGGCCAAGGGCAGGATCCGGTCGTGCGGCAATCAAAGCATCAGCGTCACCACCGCTGGCGACTACCCGCTCCGCCAGTTCCTCGCTGCTTACCACCCTGGCTTCCACCAGCAGATTTTCAACGGCACCCAGCCAGCGTCCGTAATAGCTGTGGGTCAGATAGGCAACCGGATCGATGCGTTCGACTGCAAAGCGAAACTGGTCGGTGTTCTGAAGCGCACCGCAACTGCGGGCCGTGCGCGTCATTGTGAAGACCGCCGCTTCCCAGCGAGCGGCAAAAGCCTTTTCGGGAAGATTTCGATCAATAGTGCCAAAACCCTGTTTGCCGCCAAGATCGTGAATCCCATCCATCCGTTAACCTCCGGAGACTTCGCGCAGGATCGGGATACCGTCTCCCGCATGCTGGAACGGCATGGAAAAGCTGTGCTCACCTGCTACTACTTCGTAAACCGTGTCGTCTGGCATGATCACATCGGCAGCACAGTTACACGGCACAAGCACGATTAGCTCGAACGCCTGGTCGGTGATCTGCCAGCTGACCTGGTAGCGGCCGTTAATGGTATCCAGGGCTGCTTCAACAGCCCGCACCGGAGGGCCTGCAGATGCGGTGGCAGCGCTTCCGGCAATCCCCCCCAGCAACGGTCTCGGCTGAATCCTCATCCGTCGAAAAGCGTTAGCAGACTCACCCAGATCGCGCCCCTGATCCATTCCCGCCAGTGATCCGATCAACCACTCCAGGACACCACAACGTGCCATCTGCGCGAGTTCAGCATCATCATCCAGCGCCGCGTTCGCCAGGCCCAGAACACGTTCATACACCGCTTCGATGCGACCCAGCAGAGTCAGAGTCCGTAACAGTTCCGGCACCAGCGCGGGAATTGCCATCGGCTCGCTGCTGCGATGCTGCCCCGACTCAAGGTGCCGAAACAGCTCAGCCAGCGCAACAGCGCGCTCGGGAGCATCCAACAACCCCTGACTCAGCGCACCCACATAGGCACTCAACCGGTCGGTCACCAGTCGTCCATCTGCACTCACAAATCGCCGCCGGAAAGCCTGACGAATGGCAGCCGCCTGTATCTCGAAGTCTTCCAGATCCGCTAGCTTACCGAGTACTCCGGCGATCCGAGCCGCGGTGCGTACGGATCGGTAGTAGCCGAGGGTGGCATAGAGATCCCCCGGCGGTTCACCGCGGATGTGGTGTGGGAGCTCGGCAGCAAGACCGTTCAGATATCGGCGGATGCTGTCATATCCAGCCTCCAGAGCTCTACGGTCACCTAGCAGCCGGAACTGCTGCCAGGCGCCTTCCACAAGTGCGTCCGCATAGACTTCCTGCACCGGCACACCGCTGCGGGTGTCGATCCCGGGAACATCATCAAGAGATAGAAAATCGAGGTCAGGTGGCGCCGGTACCATGGCCGGAAAGCCATGGCCTTCCAGCTGCGCGGCTCGGACATCCGTCAACCAGCAGTCGAGCTCCGCTTCAGCAGCATGGGTCAACAGCCAGGCTTTGATTCGCAGAGTATTGTCCGCCGTCCAGCCCTGCCGGCGATCGGCAGACAAGGTCGCAAACGGGACCGTCTGCAGACAGGATCCCAGATAACCCTGCTGTGCTTCGAACAGTTCATTGAGCTCGGCACGATCACTGACAAAACTGGCCGTCACCGCGACCGGTTGACCCAGTTCTTCGACACACACCTCCAGTTCACGATCGTCATGCAGATCGCCACTGATTTCCAGATACCGAAAACCCTGCAGTGAAAACTGGCTCACCAGGGATTCTGCCGGTGCCACTCCAGCTGCGACGTGCACGTCTTCGCCGCTGACATCGTTCAGTTGCCCTTGCGCATCAATGCCCAGCCCATAGCGAAGCGTCAACAGCGCGCCGGCGGGTAAAGCGCAGGTAACGCGCGCTCTGCCGACCCGTACTCCCGGTAGCGCAAACAGTCGTCGACCATCGGCCACCTGTTGCAGCTCAGGCACCGTTTCCCGCAGTTTACGAATCGACCGCTGACGCGCAGCGGTGATACTGATATCACGTTTATTGACAAGCACCGGAAACACCGGGCTTGCGAAGTCGGGCGAACTCCAGCGCGGGTCCCGCTGGCGCCAGTCACAGCTTTCCCCAGCGATCGGATCAGCACTGAGAATCCAGGATGCAGACCACCGCCAGTTCTCGTCGCTGGCGATGATCAGGGTTGCTCCGGATTTCAGTTGAATATTCAACTGGGCAAGCAGCTCCGGACGCTGGCCGTAATGCTCCCGCCTGCCCGGGCTGGTTCGACCCGCAAACCAGCCGTCACCCAGCAGCACGCCAACTGCATTCGCACCCGCTCGCAGAGCTCCAGTAACATCATAAGTCTGATAAACGGCGTGGCGATTGAAGTCACACCAGCCAGGTGCAATCACATCATCGCTGACCTTCTGGCCGTTGATTTCGACCTGATGCAGACCGAGGGCAGCAACATACAGACGTGCGGATTTTGGTGCGGCTGCAAGTTCAAAAACCCGCCGCAGACAGGGCACCGGCACACTGGTTGCTCGACTGCCACTCAGCGGCGCGCTGATCCACCGGGCGCGCCAATCCGAAGGTGCCAGCAATCCGGCTTCGAACAGCGCGGGTTTACTCCAGGGGCTCGGCAGACCGTCACTGTCGAAGGTGCGAACTTTCCAGAACACACGCCGGCCGCTCACCAGGCGCTTGCCTCGATAGACAACGCTGGTGGCCGACGACTCTACTCGGCCACTATCCCACAGGTCCCCTTCATCCAATGCCAGCAGATCAGGTGCGCTGGCACCCAGCAACTCGTAAGCGGTTTGAATTTCTGCCGGGCGTGGGTCATCGGGCCACCACGACAAACGCGGTGACAATTCGTCGATACCAATCGGATCTTCGAGATATTCGCAGCGGAGCCTCAGGGGCGCACCCTGCATGAGCCGTCCAGGTCCCAAACTAGAGCGATAAGTTTGCGCCCTGGGCTTGAGTCAGGCAAGCGGCTCGCTGATAAACGCCTGCACGGAACTCACCACGGCATCAAGCTGATCGTGGTGCACCCAATGCCCGGCATCCGCAATGTCTTCCAGCCGTCCCTGGGCAAAGTGTTCAATGGTCCCGTCTTGTCCAGTACGGTGGGCGAAGCCTTGTCTGGCATTGAGACAGAGGGTCGGACAGGAGATGTTGCGCCAGATTTCAGTCATCTCATCTTCGGGCATCCGATACGCGGGAAACGCATGAGTATAGTTGTCGAACTTCCAGCTGAAGGTACCGTCTTCGTTCTGATTGGTGCCGTGGATCGTCAGATAGCGTGCCTGGACTTCACTGAGATGCGAGTTGGCTTTGTGCATGCGCTCAAAGGCCGCCTCAAGTGATGGATATCGTTTCGGTTGGCGCGCCGCCAGCGTTCGGGTGTTCTCCATCCACATCGACAGACGCTCGGTCACCGATCCCGACATCATACCCGGCCACAGACCAACACCTTCGATCAGCACCAGCTTCTCCACCAGTTCCGGATGCAGGCCGGCAAACAGCGACGCTAAGGTACCGCCCATTGAGTGGCCAACCACCAGCAGCGGTTGCAGTTCGCGCTGCCTGACCAGTTGGGCGAGATCATAAACGTAGTCAATCATATGATAGCTGGAACCACGCACCCACTGCGAGTCGCCATGGCCCCGCAGGTCCGGCGCTACCACGTGATAGTCACTGATGAACGAATCCGCAAACCAGTCCCAGGTGTGACAGTGATCCTGCACTCCATGCACCAGCAGCAGGTGCGGTGCATGGCTGTTACCCCAGTCCAGATAATGCAATCGCAGACGTTGTGAGTAGTAGCTGTGAGAGGTTGGACGTCTTGCGATGGTCATAATTTCGAGTTCCGAGGAGATTTTATGTCAGTTTATATGTCTTTATGCCAGCCCTGGGGCCTAGAAACCATCGCAGACCCCCTGCCAGGATGCAATTGGCCGCCCGTTTTCGGCCTCTCCAGGCTATCGGCGCCGAATCGAAAAAAAGCGTTACCTAAGGTTGCATTCGCTGTTACTTTAGGTAACATACTCTTCAGATCGACGAGAGATACCCACCCCTCCCCTCCCTCCCCTTCTCCGGGTATCTCTCTTCATCTACCCCCTCTTTAGACTCGTGGGCGGGGTTAGAGATCACCAGATCCCTAACCTCGCCACAGTTCTCTCAGTCGTTTTCACAAACCAGTTTTACCCGTCCATCCGCTCAGCACGACGCTGCGGCTCTGGTAATCTGCGCCTATGGCTTATCAACATCTGAACATCGCACGCAACGGGCACGTCGCCCAGGTCACCTTCAATCGGCCCGAAAAAGCCAATGCCCTGAATTTCGATCACCTGCTGGAAATCGAGACAGCCGCACTGGAGTTTCGAGACGACCTGGAAACCCGCGTGGTGATTTTTACCGGCGCGGGCAAACACTTTTCTTCCGGCGCCGATCTCAGCGACCCGGGCGAGGCCTATCAGGTACCGCTGGCCCTTCGACGCCGACGCACGAGGATTGGTGAAAGAGCCATACAGGCGCTCTACGCAATGGATCAGATCACGGTGGCAGCCTGGAACGGCGCCGCGATGGGCGGCGGCGCCTGCATCACCACCGCGGTGGATTTTCGCATCGGCGCTGACGACTGTTTCATGCAGTATCCCGAGGTCGACATCGGGCTGAATCTGATGTGGAAAAGCCTGCCATTGATCACCCACCTGGTCGGACCCGCCCGCGCCAAGCGTCTGGTGGCGGGTGGTGAACGCATAGTTGCGCAGACCCTTCTAGATTGGGGGATCCTCGACCAGCTGGTGCCCCGATCCGAATTGCTGGACAGCGCTCGGAGGTTCGCCGAACACTACGCTGCCAAACCCCCGGCTGCAGTTCAGATGATCAAACAGAGCGTGAACCATATTGTCAGCGCCCTCGACAGCTCGATCATGCATATGGACGTTGATCAGAATCTGTTCAGCGCTTCGAGCGAAGATCGCCGCGCGGCTGTAAGTGCTTACCTCAACAGCGAGCGAGCGCAATTCACCGGTGACTGATTCGTCAAACTAGTTGCGCCTCAAGGTCCCCAGGGACACAATAAGAGCAGATGCGCAGGACTCGCTCGGGACTTAAACTGCAACTCAACCGAGACGAACAATGAATTTATGGGAATATCTTGCTTTCGGCGGCCTGGAACGTGTGCTCCTGATCGGCGCAGCGATCCTGATCAGCTACTGGGGCTACCACCTTTACAGCAAGGCGCAGATCGCCGGCCTGTCTATGATCGCCGTTGCCGCTCTGCTGCTGATGAGTGTGGTACTGACGTCCGGCCAGCATCAGGAATCAGTCAGCGCCGGTCTGCTGGCGTCCAATACCGCAACGATGCCAGCCCCACCCCAGCCTGCCGCGGCTGACGCCATCGTCGCCGAAGTCATCGATACGACACAGCCACAAACCGCAGCTGTACCGGCAGCAGAAATTCTGCAGGAAGCGACAGCGGCTGTGGACGGCTCTACCAGTGCCGATGTCGTCAACAGCCCGTCAGCTGAAGAATCAGCTGTCAAATCAATCGACACTGCCGAATCAGCCGCCGCCACACCGGCTGCTCAGATCGGCGAACCCGCGGCCAGCGTGGAGCCAGCGAGAATCGAAAGGCTGGTACCACTCGCCAGTGGTTCAGAGCTCGGTGGTCAGATCGTTTCAGTGCGTTCGGAGAACGTAACGCTTGAGTGGTCGGCCGGGGACAGTCGGCGTCGCGTCATCAGTGAGTCGTCGAAACAATAACCCTGCCCTGCCGCTCTTCGACTTCCGCTCTCTGCAAGCGGCAGTTTTGTCCACTGACACAGCTGCCGCTGCGAACATCAAAGCGATAGCCGTGCCACGGACAGGTGACGGTGCCATCGACAAGAGGTACTGAGTTCAGTGGTCCGAGCTGATGCGGGCACAACGCAGGATAGGCCACCAGTTCCTCGCCAATGGCGGCAATAACAAACTCCCTCGAACCGAGTTGAACTGATACTGGGAACTCAAGCGTCGCACGCTCGCCGAGATCTACACTGACTGCGCCTGCATTGAGACGAGCGTCAAGTTGCCGCTGGCGCTCGACCATCATCGCCACGTCTTCGTCATAGAGTATCGAATACAGCCCGGCATAAGCGTTGCCGACTTTTTCCCGATCGGCAGCACTCACACCCGGGACAAAGAAGTCGACAACTATATCCACCCGTCGGTCCTCGACCGGGAACACATGGGTCCAGATCTCTGCACCTGTGTTAGGCCCTTCAAGATTCCGGGTGATCCAGCGCCGCAGTGACCGGTCTAAAGCCAGCTCGATCACTGAGCTTTGGCCACGACCATCGACAACCGCAGCCCGCCAGCCCCAGGCTCCGGCATCAAGGCATTCGATCGCGGCAAAGCTGTTGGAATGCACGTGCGGCAGGTGCTCCCAGTCCAGAGCGTTTTCGTACATGCGTTCCAGACTGACAGGAAGTACGCGTCGATAAGTGCCGACATGACCAGTGGCGGTATCGGTTCTTGCAGGCAGAATTTCGTGATCAGGCATTGTGGAGTTTTTCTGTTAACCAGCGGGCAGTTGACCGCGACAAACGCTCTGGTGCAAGTCACAGAGACAATTCTATTGCGCAGTGCACGATTGACACTACCTGCTGGAATTGATTTTATTCATCGCGAGGGGGGAAAGGGAGTCAACATCGCGCTTCCTTTTCAGAGGGGCGGCCGAGCATTAAGTTGCTCGGCCGTTTTCTTTTTCAGCCTCCGCACCTGCCCGACACGCGAACAACCAAACTTCTGACCGTCCACTGCACAGCCCGCGGCACGACCACAGTCTTAAGCGTCCACAGCCACGAACATCTGCTCTGCGAATCCGTCGAGGTCTTGACCTTGAGTGCACATTGAGCGTATGTTGACGCCGTCAAGATGCGCTCAATCATAATAAAGCCCTAAGCGCCGGGCAAACCGTGCCACGCAGACAAAGGAGAAAACATGAGCACCGCTGATGACGCCCAGGATCGAACCATCACAGTTGCTGACAAGGTCATCATTCCGCAACGGGTGACAGCTCAGGTGGACGCTGATGAAATGGTGGTGTTTCTGATCGGTATGCGTATCAATAAACCCTGGAAAATTCACAAGTGGCTGCCGGTTGCGCGCTCAATGGGCAGAATGATTAACGAACTTTTCAGCGCTGGCGATCTGGGACTGCGTCACGTGGAAAACTGGTTCGGCCGAACCAGCATAATGGTCCAGTACTGGGACTCCTTCGAAGCACTGGAAGCCTATGCAACAGCCCGCTCCCAGGAACACCTGCCGGCCTGGCAGGCGTTTAACAAGGCGGTGGCATCCAACGGTGATGTCGGCATCTGGCACGAAACCTACAAGGTTCAGGCCGGCAATTTCGAATGCGTCTACAACAACATGCCGCGTTTTGGTCTGGCCAAGGCGTATCAGACAATCCCGGCTAACGGGCCATACGCGCGTGCGGCTTCGCGGATGAATGAAACCAAGCGGGATCGGCAAGAGGCAGCCTGAACGTTGGGGTCCGAGTTCCGGGAGTCGATTGGCTCCTACGCACCTCGCTCAGCCGCTCCGCGGTTCCCTCACACCCCGAACTTGCCGCTCCGCGTCAATTCGCTACGTTCGGCTTCGCTTCACGGTGCTTAAGGAGGCAATCGACTCCCGGAACTCGGCTTCGTATCTGATTGGCCCAGCCCAGGCCACGCACCTATTCAGAACCTACGAACGACCCATGCTCAACCCTGCTGCAACAGCTGACTCAACCGGGTACAGGACTCCCGCAGGGTCCGCTCGATGAAGGCATCTTCGCCCTCTTCCGCCGCAAAACCGGAAAACTGACCTTCTAAGAACAGCTGCGCATAGCCGTGAATGTGGCTCCAGCCTATCAGCACGTCATTCTGCAGACCGCGATCGTGGATACGCTGCTGCAGAGTTTCTGGAGATACATCCGCTTCGCCCCGCTGCACCGTGATGGAGTTGGTCATCTCCGCAAAGGTTCGCTGTGCTGCGTTGAGCAGCGCATTGTGTTCTGTGGTGAGAGCGTCCCAACGGAACATCAGCCGGAACTGCGCCTGATATTGCCTGGCGAACAGCACATAAGTCCGGGCGACCGCAACAAATCGTTCTACCGGATCACTACCCGCCTGTTCGCGTGCAGCCTTCAAAGCCTCAGTCAGACGATCAAAGCCGCGCGCAGACACTTCTGACAGAAGATCAGCAACATCGTTGAAATGATGTTTCGGGGCTGCATGGGAAACGCCAGCACGGCGCGCGCAGGCACGCAGTGTCAAACCCGACAATCCCTCTTCTGCGAGCAGTGCTTCTGCAGAAGACAGCAGCGCCTCGCGCAGATCGCCGTGGTGATAGCCGGATTTAACTTCAACCGCGCTCACGACTCAGCCTTGTTCAGGACAAAGGCAAACTGGCGGCCATCTATTTCGGTTTTCTTCGCAGCCGGGCCAAGTGCGCCTTCAGCAGCCGTATCAAACTTCACACACAGCGTCTGGCTCATGATGTGTTCACGGTTTTCCTCCGCTGCGCGCAGCAGTTCCTGGTCCGCAGCGAAATAGCGTACGTCGATGCGATCGGCAACGTGAAGATTCTGTTCTTTGCGATACTGCTGGAGCCGATTGACGATTTCCCGGGCGTAGCCACCGCGAATCAGTTCTTCATCGAGATCACAGTCCAAGTCCACTGAAATGTAGCGATTAGACAGGGTCCCGGTGCCTTCCCGCGGCTGCTGCAGAACTTCGATCTCGCTCAAGTCAAAGCTCTCGCCATTCAACGTGACCGATCCGCTTTCCTGCAGCGTGGCAATCTGGTCTGCATCCAGCGCCTGAATAAGCTTCTGGAATTCTTTCATGCGTTTACCAAGCCGCTTCCCGAGCACAGGGAAATTCGGTTTGGCGGCCAGACTGATGAAGGCGCTTTCATCTGTTGCGTAATTCACCGCGAGCACATTGAGTTCCTGTTTGAGGTAGTCCTCGAGGCGCTCGATGTCTGTCAGCAGGCCGGCATCACGATGAATGATGGTCAGTGAGCGCAGTGGCGTGCGCAGTCCGATTTTGACTTCCTCACGTCTCTGCCTGCCGAGCAGGATAACCTGCTGCATGCGATCTACGGCCAGTTCCAGGTCGCTGTTAATCAGCGAGACTTCCGCCTGCGGGTACTGGCACAAATGCACCGATTCGGGTTTGGCTGATCCGCCGCCGAGCGCAGACAGTTCCAGATACAGTTGTTCTGCAAGAAATGGTGAAAACGGTGCCATCACCTGGCTCAGGTCATAAAGCGTCGAGTACAGCGTACTGTAGGCAGCGATTTTGTCCGCATCGATGTCTTCCCCCCAGAATCTGGAACGATTCAGGCGGATGTACCAGTTCGTCAGATCTTCAATGAAATGAAACAACTGCGGCACCACGTTATAAAGCCGATACGCTTCCATCTGCTCATTGACGTTGTGTTTGAGGGTCTGCAATCTCGAGATCAACCATTGATCGAGGATATTGTCTCCGGTGTGCAACCCTTTGTCGGGCGACCAGGAATCAATTTCCGCATAGGTTTTTAGAAACGAAAATGCGTTATACCAGGGCAGCAGCGCGCGGCGGGTCATCTCCCGCACACCGGCATCAGCAAAGCGCTGCTCTTCGCCTTTGACCAGCCCGGAGTTAATCAGATACAGGCGCAGCGCGTCGGCACCGTAGGTTTCCATCAGCTCATCAGGCGGCGTGTAATTGCGCAGCCGTTTCGACATCTTTTTGCCGTCTTCGGCCATCACCATGCCGTTGACAATGACATTGCGAAACGCCGGTTTGTCATAAAGTGCGGCGGCCAGCACAGTCAGCGTATAGAACCAGCCCCGGGTCTGATCGAGGCCTTCAGCAATAAATTCCGCCGGGAACCCGGCGTTGAAGACCTTTTCGTTTTCGAACGGGTAATGCAGCTGGGCATAGGGCATGGAACCGGATTCAAACCAGCAGTCCAGAACTTCCTCTATCCGACGGTACGTGCCGGATTCGCCCGGCACAGTGAAGGTCAGATCATCGACATGCTCACGATGCAGATCGTCTACCCGCGTGCCGGTCAGTTCCGCCAGTTCGTCGATCGAGCCGATGCAGAACTCTTTGCCGGTCTCGTCATTGATCCAGATCGGGATCGGTGTGCCCCAGACGCGATTACGTGAGATAGACCAGTCGCGGGCGTCTTCCAGCCAGTTGCCGAAGCGTCCGTCTTTGATGTGTTCCGGAACCCAGCGCACCTGCTGATTGGCCGCCAGCAGTTTGTCTTTGATCTCAGTGACCCGAACATACCAGGACGGAATTGCCCGATAGATGAGCGGCGTGTCGGATCGGTAACAGTATGGATAGCTGTGCTGAATGACGTCCTGGCGATACAGCGCGCCGTGATCTTTCAGCCAGGTGATGATGTGTTTGTCAGCGTCTTTCACGTACTGACCGGCAAAATCGGTGACCTCGTCGGTGAACTCACCATACATGGTCACCGGACAGGCAAAAGCTTCGAGACCGGCGGCGCGGAACGCACGATGGTCGTCTTCACCAAATGCAGGCGCCTGATGCACCAGGCCGGTACCACTGTCGGTGGTGACATAGTCACCAGAGATCACCACAAATGCGCCCAGCTCAGCCTGATCGGCAAAATACGGAAACAACGGCTCGTAGCGCAGCCCGACCAGCTCACTGCCTTTGCAGCGCGCCACAACCTCATGATCGCCATAGTCTGCAGCCAGTGCTTCAGCCAGATAAACATCGCCGCCAAGCTGCGCGTCGTGAACCCTGACATAGTCGATATCCGGGCCAACACAGACCGCCAGGTTGGAAGGCAGCGTCCAGGGGGTTGTGGTCCAGATAGCCAGATAGGCGTTGTCGTCTTCCAGCTTCAGCAGCACCGTGACCGCCGGATCCTGGACATCCATATAGTTGGAGTTGGCTTCGAAGTTGGACAGAGGTGTACCCAGTTCGGTGGACAGCGGCATGACCCGCTCGCCCTGATAAACCAGACCCTTCTCCCAGAGCTGTTTCATCACCCACCACACCGACTCCATGTACCAGGTATCCATGGTTTTATAGTCGTTATCGAAGTCGACCCAGCGACCCAGTCGGGTGATGGTGTGGCGCCATTGATCCACATAGCGGGAAACGATGGCCCGACACTGAGCGTTGTAGCCGGCCACCCCCATCTCAGCCACCGCCTGCTGGGCGGACATGTTCAGCTGTTTGTCGATTTCATGTTCAATCGGCAGACCATGACAGTCCCAACCGAAGCGCCGCAGCACGTGCCGACCCCGCATGGTCCAGTAACGGGGCACGACGTCTTTGATGGTGCTGGCAACAATATGGCCGTGATGCGGCAGGCCGGTGGCAAACGGCGGGCCGTCATAGAAGATGTACGGCTGCTTTTCCCGGGTATTATCGAGTGTCTGCTGAAACACCTGATGTTCCTCCCAGAAAGCGAGGATCTCGTGTTCCATCTCAACGAAGGAAAATGCACTGCTGGAGGCGGATTCGGCCATTTAGGTATGGGGACTTTTGCCCGGTCACGAAAAGCCGCGCATTGTACCGTCATTGCAGGGGATTCCGTAGCACTCTAGGCTAGCGGCCTCAAACCAACACCAGCTTCCATCAACGCAGCAGTTAAGCAGCAGGGTGTGGCTGAAGGAAAACCAGACCATGACCTGCAATCACGCGGCTAATCCGACCCGAATCATCACACTGGTGATCAGCCTTCTTGCTGTGATGCTGATGCACGGCTGCGCGGTCTCAGAGGTCGACCCCCAGGTCTTCACCGATTATGACCCCGGCACCCGCTATTCGAGCTATCGCACCTTTGCCTGGCAGACTCCGCCGCTGGTGTCCTCATCGCCTCGTCCAATCGCCTCCGAAACGCGGGATTTTGCGCTCAAAGAGACCGCGACACTGCTCGCGGCTAAAGGCCTGCGGCAGGTCGAAACCGCTGCAGACGCCGATCTCCTGGTCTCGGTGGTGGTAGGCTCGCGCAGCGGCCTGGTGGTCAACAATTATCCGGGGCGATGGGGCGGAAACTATTCTGATCTGCGGGAGGTGACGACTGCCGGTCTGGGCGTTGAGATCTTCAATCGCGAAACGACCCAGCGCCTGTGGACAGGCTGGGCTACCACCGGGCTGACCGCTGAGGTCTACGCCAATCGCCA
>CAKZWF010000024.1 GCA_937921865.1 uncultured Pseudomonadales bacterium
ATCGATCCCCAGGGATCACCAATGCGGCCGCTGGCGCCTAAGCCGAAACCTTCGATAGTCGCCCCGTAGGTCAGCGCCTGCAGACCCAGCCGATGCAGCAGTTTTGGACTGGCTGCTTCAAGCACGTCGGGCGCAACCGAGATCACCCAGTTTTCCTGAGTACGCATCCAGGATTTCACGTTGCTCATGGTCGCCACAAAACGTCGCTGTTCTGAACGATTCACCCCGGTGCCGTGCAGGACCCGACCATCGAAGACCATGATGGTCCCCGCCGGTGCTTCCAGATTGATGGCGGGCGGCAGCTCGCCGATTTCGCCTCCGGAGCCTGCTTCTATCAGCGCCCGGTGTGAGCCTGGAATCATCAGCGTGCCACCGTTGACTTCGTTGACGTCCTCCGGGATGTACATGGTATTGACCAGGGCGGGAGCCTGTTCGGTGATCCAGGGTAGCAGTGGTCCCTGATCGATATGCAGTCCCTGGGGATATCCGCCCGGATCAGCGCCGTTGGCGAGAAAACTGTGGCAGATCCAGCCTTTGCCGAGGGTTTCGTCGAGCAGCTGTTCGATCACCGGGCCAGCCTGCACAGCTTCTGGATTCTGCTCGATACACTGACCGAATACTGTGCCCTTGTTGATCAGCGTGTTCACGTACTGCCCTGAAGGTGTTGGTTGAGCAATTCCTGCCAGTCGCTCGCCCTCTGCCTGCGCCCACAGCCGCTCTCGAAAGCGTCGGCACTGTGCGTCCGACATCGCGTCTGCAATCAGGCAGAAGCCCCACTCGCGAAGGTGGGTACGTAAAGCTCTGATATCGCGAGTGGGTTGGGGCAGATCGACGTGCTTCCAGTAGTCGTGTTTCCGCGCAACGGTGGTATCCCAGTAATGGTCATCACCCCATTCAAGCGGTTGCCTGACATCAGGGGGCACGAGCCGGGGATTATTGGCGAACAGGGATTTATAGGGTTCGCCACAGCGCAGAAAATCCCGGTACAGGTGGTCTTCGGGTTGGGAATGCGCGCTAACAAAATCGCGGGTAAATTCGATGGGTACGGACATCGCTTGATTACTCCGTCATGGCCACTCAAGTGTAGCAGGCGATTGCATTGTATTGGACCGGCGGGGCACCATTGGCCATTGGTAAATGTGCAAAATAAGGTGCTTGCGATGTCCAGCCATGAGCAGCGGTGGCCACCCGCGCCCGATCTGCAGCGTGCGGATCTTGAGTTCAGCTTTCGAGACAACAACTACGTCGGTCACCTGGTGGCTCCACCCGCGGCGCTGGGTCCGAGACCGCTGGTGCTGGTCGTGCACAACTATCAGGGACTGAAGTTCTTTGATGTTGATGTTGCCGAATATCTGGCTCGAGTTGGTTACGTTGGTCTCGCCGTGGACATGTATGGCGATACCGTCCCTGCCGCTGAGCGGGTCTGGCCGGAAGATCCGGCTCGCATCGAACGCTTTCAGCAGGGCTGCTTCACCGGCATGGTTTCGGTAGATCACGACTACGGCTTTTTTCGGGCACTGCTAAAAGAATGGCTTGATCGGGGTCTGGCGCAGGACTGCGTCGATAAAACCTCTGTCCCGGCGGTCATCGGCTATTGTTTCGGCGGGGTGGCGGCAATCGAATGTGTCCGCGGTGGGCTCGATGTATCTGCGGCTATCTCGTTTCATGGCCTGCTGCAGACGGGTGAAGATGCCAGCCCGGAGCCTTATGGCGTGGTGCGTCCGCCACTGGTTCGTGCTGCCAATACCTACAATACCAACACCGTGCTGCTGATCGAAAATGGCGCGGATGATCATCTGGTCACAGCGCAGCACAAAGCCCGCTTTGTTGCCGAGATGGATGCCGCCGGAGTTGACTGGATCATCCACGATCATGCTCGAACGCCTCACGGCTTTGCATTGCCGCCGACGATTGGCCCGCCGGGTCATCTGCATGAAGCGTCCGACCGGCGGTCAACCATGAACATGCTCAGCATGTTGCGGGAAGTGTTTCCAGGTGTTCCACAGGCGACGGTCGAGTGCAATGCAGCCGGTACGGCAATTCCGCGATAGATATCTGGATATAGGGTGGGTTCTGGTTGTCGTAATCAGTGAAATAAGTCCTCCACTCGGTCACAATGACAGCACAGAGTTCACCCTGGAGGTTTAGATGAAATTGTCTTTTCGATGGATACTTGCTGCGCTGTTGCCACTGCTGGTTGCCTGCGGCGAATCCAGTGATTCTAGCAACAGCGCTACAGACCAGGTTATGGAGTCGGCGTCCGATACGATGGATTCGACCGTCGAGAGCGCGCAAGAGATGGCTGACGATGTTGTGGACGCGGCCGAGGAGTTGGTTGATGAGGCTGAAGAAGCGGCGCGAAAAGCAGCGGAAGTTGCAGCAGAAACAGCTGATGAGGCCGCTCAGGCAGCTGCCGAGGCTGCGGAATCGGCTGCTGAAGCAGCTGATGAAGCTTTAGAGGGCGCCGAAGCTGCCGCGGCCGAGATGCGGGATTCTGCTGCTGCTGAAGCCGGCAATGCCATGGATTCGATCGACAAGCAGATGCCTGAAACTCCCTAGCATCGTGCTACCGAAGGCAGGTGAGATGACTTCTCATCTGCCATTCTCTTCTCCCCGACACCAACAGAGCTGGCCCGTCTGGCGATTTTTCGTGGGCGCGAACTCGTTGTTTTTTGCTGAAGGCTCTTTATTCGCTGAAGGCTCTTATCCGCTGAAGGCTCTAGGTGACATTGGTTTGCCCGATTCGTCAATGTGCCGGTCAAAGGTTCGGAACTATCGAGGCATTTGCGCCGGAAACTCTGCTTGTTGGTGAAGACTTCAAAATTAGAATGTCTGCGATCAGAGTCATGAGTCACCGCCATGAGTTTTCGTCTCGAAACTGGAACCGAACTGCGCAGCCAGTGGGCGCCTGTTATCGAACATCAGTTCGCACTGACGCTTGCGTCGGTGAACACCAGTCTGAAAAACCCGCTGGTGCGTTTTGCTGAGGTGCGTGAAAATGGCACGAGTCGGTTTCGATGTACGTTTCTGGCGAGATCGGGTGGAGAACTGCTGGAACTGGCCTGTGAACATCAGGACGGGAGAATCGCCATTGGCGATACTTTTTCCCGTGTTCGACGCGCGATCAGCCGCAGACGCAGCCGGATGGCTGACAGAACGCTTAACCGAACAGCGCCGACCTCGCAGCTTCGGTGATTCTGACAACCGCCGGGTGTTTGAGTTTGCGCTCGGGGGAAATTGCAAAGTAGGTTTCGTTCACGCCGTCGACCTGACCAATGCTGCGGGCGTGATACATATGCTCCACCTGCGCCGTGATCGCCGTCGGGGCAGGAAAAATACCGGCGCCAGCCTCGCCGAAAGCCTTCATCAGTGCGCTGTCGTCGAATTCTGCGACGATTCTGGGCGAGACGCCCAGATGGTCGAAGTACTCGTCCAGGCTTCTGCGTAGCGGTGTATGCGCGGCAGGCAGCAGCATATCGCAGCCGTCCAGGCAATCCGGGTATTTGTTCATCAGCCGGGTGGCCAGCTTTTTCGGTGCAAAGAACGACACACCGCTCTGTCCGAGGGTGTGATTGTAAGCGCGGACATTCAGTCCTGTTGGAATGGAACGATCAGAGAGCACCAGATCCAGTTTATGAACCGCCAGATCGCCGAGCAGGCTGTCCAGATTGCCTTCGGTGAAGACTACCCGTAGCTGATCGGCCAGACCCAGCGCGGGCTCGATGACTCGGTAGGCAATCAGCTTCGCAATCGAATTCACAATACCGACGTTGAGTGTTACCGGTGAACCCGACGCTTTACTTTTCATACGTTGAGTCAGTTCCGCGCCGAGAGAAAAGATCTCGTCGGCGTACTGATTTACGGTACGACCGGTGTCGGTCAGCACCAGGCCACGGCCGACCCGCTGAAAAAGCGTCTCTCCGATGGTCTCTTCGAGCAGTTTCAACTGGCCGCTGATGGTCTGGGGTGTCAGGTGCAGAACTTCCGAAGCCCGCACGATGCTGCCCTCGCGGGCGACAGTCCAGAAGTAGAGCAGGTGGTTGTAGTTCAGATGACGCACGAGGCCTGGGCTCCTTGCTGACCGTAGAGTCAGCGCTGTAATGACGTGGGCGACTTGAGTTCGGGATATTCGCAGATTCGGCGTCAAAGGTACGGCAAAACCGAATCATCAAGGTTCGGAAAAGCCGAATAGTAGGCATAGAAGATTCGAATGGAGCGATGGCTCCAGACCGGTATGGTTGCGACCAATAATTGATCCTGGATAACTAGGAGATCTCTATGTCTGAACAGAATATTGCCAAGTCGACTTACCCGGCCGCAGGCGCGAAAGCCGCAGATTCTTTATCCGCCGCAGGCGCTTCATCCGCCGCAGATTCTTTATCCGCCGCAGATTCTTTATCCGCCGCAGGCGCTATAACCCCCACTGCGGCGGCGACGTTGCGCAATACTTATAGGCTGCTGGCGATGACGCTCGGCTTCAGCGCGGTTGTGGCTGCCACCAGCGCGGCGCTTCAGCTGCCTTATCCGGGCATTGTGCTGACTCTGGTCGGCTACTTCGGTTTACTTTTCGCCACATCGCATCTTCGCAACAGTGCCTGGGGCCTGGTCAGCGTCTTCGCGCTGACGGGTTTTATGGGCTACACCCTCGGACCGCTGCTGGCCGCTTACCTGACTCTGTCCAACGGCTCTACGTTAATTGCGACCTCGATGGGTACCACTGGTATCGTTTTCCTGGCGCTTTCTGCCTACGCACGCAGCGAACGGGCTGTCGACATGCTGCGGTTCGGCACCTTCCTGTTTGTCGGCGTTCTGACCGCGTTTGTGCTCGGCCTGTCAGCCATCTTCTTTGAGATACCGGCTCTATCTCTGGCGGTTTCCGGCCTGTTTGTGCTGTTGATGTCCGGGCTGATCCTCTACGAAACGCAGAACATTCTGCGGGGCGGTGAGACCAACTACATCATGGCGACCGTGACGCTGTTTGTAGCGATCTTTAATCTGTTTACCAGTCTGCTGCACCTGCTGGGCTTCTTTGGTGGTGAGGACTGAACTGATATGCTCGAGCATGTGGGCATTCTGGGGGGCGGCCAACTGGCCATGCTGCTCTGCTCGGCGGCGAAACGCCTGGGCATCACCACTACGGTGGTTGCCCACAATGGCGACGCGCCTGCAGCCTACACGACCGACAATCTGATCCGCGGTGATCTCAGCGATCTGGATCTGATTGCTGCGCTGATTGCCGACGTCGATGTGATCACCTTCGATATAGAAGAAATTCCACCCACCACACTGAAATTTCTCGCGTCACAAGCTCAGGCAGGGACGGTTGAAGTTCAGCCGTCAGCTTCGTGCATGCTGGTTCTGCAGGACAAGCTGCTGCAGAAACAGTGGCTGGTGCGCAATGATCTGCCGACATTGCCGTTTCGCAGCCTTGATCGGGATGCGGATTCGACAGGGGCCGGCGCCTGGTTCGGTTACCCCTGTGTTCAGAAGGCACGTCGCGGTGGTTTTGATGGGCGCGGCGTACAGATTCTGCGCTCGCCCGATCAGCCTTTCTGGCCGGTCCCTTCAATTGTTGAGCCCTGTCTTGAAGCAGTCAGAGAGCTCTCAGTAGTCGGCGCCCGCAGCGCATCCGGTGAAATTGAGTGTTACGAGGTGTCGGAACTGATGTTCAGTGAGGCCGATAACATTCTGGAAACTGTGGTGACACCGGCGCAACTGGCTTCACGCCTGCGCGACACCGCGCTGGCAATAGCTCACCGCGCCTTGAGTCGCCTGAAAGGCGCCGGTGTGTTTGCGGTTGAGCTGTTCCTGACCGAAGACGGCACGCTGTTGATCAATGAAATTTCTCCGAGGGTCCACAATTCGGGACACCATACTCTGGAAAGTTCCGAAACCTCCCAGTTTGAACAGCACCT
Source organism: uncultured Pseudomonadales bacterium (assembly GCA_937921865.1). GTDB lineage: Bacteria > Pseudomonadota > Gammaproteobacteria > Pseudomonadales > Azotimanducaceae > SZUA-309. The sequence continues at coordinate 5,916 of CAKZWF010000024.1, forward strand.
GCGGGCGATTATTGGATTACCGCTCGGTGCAACGTTGCAGTCGAAGCCCAGCGTGATGCTTAATCTGCTGTATGGGGATGAGTTGGACGGGAAGTTCCCGGATGATGCGGTGATGGCCAAGAATACCGAAGACACTTTCGTCCACTGGTATGGCAAACGCGACAGCAAACCCGGACGAAAAGTTGGTCACATCACCACAGTCGCTGAGACTTCTACCGAAGCACTGGCGATTGCGCGGAATGTACTGAACAGTCTGCACACACAGAAGAGTATTTGATGAGACCCCGCGTTGGCGTAATTATGGGCAGTGACTCAGACCTGCGGGTCATGAATGCTGCAGCCGACATTCTCAAAGAGCTGTCGGTTCCTTACGAAATAGATATCGTCAGTGCCCATCGCACGCCTATGCGTCTGGTTGAATATGCCGAGAGCGCGGTAGAGCGCGGGCTCGATGTGATCATTGCCGGAGCGGGCGGTGCGGCACATCTGCCGGGGATGGTCGCCAGTCTGACAGTGTTGCCGGTGATTGGCGTTCCGGTTAATGCGACAGCGCTGAATGGTCACGATGCACTGCTGTCGATTGTGCAGATGCCTGCGGGTGTGCCTGTTGCAGCTGTCGCGATCGATAATGCCACGAATGCTGGGTTACTCGCGGCGCAGATTGTTTCTGTCGCAGACCCGGAACTGCGCGGCAGATTGCAGACGTATAAAGACGAAATGGCTCAGAAGGTGATGACAAAAGCCAGAAAACTTGCGGCTGACGTCTGATTGGACAGCCTCTTCCTTGCCAACCTGAGTTCGCCGCCGCTGCTGTTCTTTTTTCTGGGCGCTGCCGCGGCTTTTCTGCGTTCTGACCTGGAGATTCCCACCCAGGTTGCGAAATTCCTCTCCCTCTATCTGCTGCTCGCGATTGGTTTCAAGGGCGGCGTTGCGCTGGCAGAAAGTCCGCTGGACGGCAGCGTCTGGCTGACGCTCGGTTCAGCCCTGGTACTGGCAGCAATTGTCCCGCTGGTGGTCTTTGCACTGCTGCGTAAACGAATGCAGATCGCGGATGCAGCTGCGGTCGCGGCGACCTATGGTTCAATCAGTGCGGTGACCTTTGTTACCTGCATCAGTTATCTGGACGCATCCGGGATCGCCTGGAGTGGACACCTTGTTGCCGCAATGGCTCTGATGGAGTCTCCGGCAATTATCATCGGCATTCTGCTGTATCGACTCAGTCAGCGTCAGGATTCGGATCAGAAAACGACCATTGACTGGCGTGAGCTGGGTCGCGAAGCCTGCCTGAATGGCTCGGTGCTGCTGATTGTGGGTAGCCTTGTCATCGGGTTTATTTCGGGTGCAGATGGCAAAGCTCAGCTGGCTGCGTTCACCAACGATATCTTCCTTGGCATGTTGTGCCTGTTCCTGCTCGATATGGGTATTGTTGCGGCCCGGCGACTGCAGGAAGTCAGCGAAGGATCTTCGCGGCGTAGTTTCGGCGCCGGCAGCATGGCGTTGTGGGGCGTGTCGTTTGCGTTGATCAACGCGGTGCTGGGTGGCAGCCTGGCGCTGCTGCTCGGGCTCTCTGAGGGTGATGCGCTGTTGTTGACTGTGCTTGGTGCCAGCGCTTCGTACATTGCCGTGCCGGCAGCCATGCGGCTGGCCCTGCCCGAGGCGAACCCGAGTATTTTCCTGCCAATGTCACTGGCCATCACATTTCCGTTCAATCTACTGATCGGGATTCCGCTGTATCATCAGATCCTGCGGTGGCTCGCGTGAGCCCAGCTGACAAGGACACAGTCGAACATGAAGCCCTGTAAACGCATAGAAATTGTTATTGAAGAAACCCTGACCCGGCGCATGGCGCAGATGCTGGAAGCTCAGGGCACTCCGGGCTATACCCTGATTCCCCGCGCCAGCGGTCAGGGGGATCGTGGCGCACGGCGAGCTGATGATCCGACCGGTACCCTGACTAACGCTGTTTTTATCATCGCCACAGATGATGATGCGGTGGCTGAGCGGATTGTCGAAAATGTGCGGCCGCTGCTCGAGCGTTCCGGAGGAATCTGCCTGGTGTCCGAAGCGCTTTGGGTCAGGCACTGAGACTGACCCGATTGCCGCTTTGCGGTGCTGTGCGGAATCAGGGCAGAGGTTTTCTGAACGTGCCCTGATGCCACCTTAGGTCAGTCGCGGAGGGTCACCGGCAGCTCACGAATACCGTGAATGAAGCTTGAAGCCAGGCCCACAGGATCGCCGGTGACCTCCACTTTCGGAAAGCGCTTCATGATCTCTTCCCAGATGATGTTCAGTTGCATCTCAGCCAGACGATTGCCCACACAGCGATGAATGCCGAAACCGAACGCGGTGTGCTGACGGGCATTGTCACGATCAATCATGAACTTGTTGGCGTCGACAATCTTCTCCTCATCACGATTGCCGGAGATGTACCACATGCAGACACGATCGTTTTTCTTGATCTGCTTGCCACCCAGCTCGGTGTCTTCGGTGGCCGTACGCGCCATATGAGCGACCGGCGACTGCCAGCGAATAATCTCCGGCACCATCTTCGGGATCAGACCGGGGTTCTGCATCAGCTTCTGATACTGATCAGGATGTTCGTTCAGTGCGAGAACGCCACCTGAGATCGAATTCCGGGTGGTGTCGTTGCCGCCGACAATCAGCAGCATGACGTTGCCCAGCAGCTCCTGTGGATCCATGTTGTTAGTAGACGGATCGTGCGCCAGCATCGAAATCAAATCGAATTTCGGCGGCGTGGTTTTGCGCTCTTCGTAATGAGCCTGAAAATAGGCCAGACATTCAAACAGCTTTTTGAAGCCTTCATCCGGTGTTTCGAAGTATTCCGGATCGCCGAGATTCTGGATGGTGTCGGACCAGTCGATCAGCTTCATCCGGTCTTCCTGCGGTATGTCAAACAGGGTCGCCAGCATCTGCGCGGTCAGCTCAACGGATACATGGCGCACCCAGTTGAATTCTTCATTGCGCGGCAGCGCGTCGAGAATTGCACCGGCCCGTTCGCGAATCAGTGGCTGCAGGTCAGCCAGGTTTTTCGGTGTGAACATCGGTGCGATGACCTTGCGCTGGTCATCGTGTTTTGGTGGATCTTCCTGGATGAACATGGGCAGGGAATACTCGTCTTCACGGTCTGGTACGCCGCCAAGGGCAATTCCGCCTTTCTTGGTCTGCGAAGAAAACAGCTCGTGATGAGAGTCCACGTATTTGATGTCGTCATATTTGGTCACCGACCAGTAGGGACCAAACATGCTTTCTTCGTGGTAGTGCACCGGATCTTCGTTGCGCAGCCGTTCCAGATGTTTCCAGTGGGTGCCGTTTAAAAACAACGCTGGATGTGAAGGATCTACTTTATCCAGAGGAATGGAATAGGGGTCATAGTCCGGGTCAATGGCGAATGCCGCCAACATCTCTTTATTGGAAACGGTCATGTCTCCAGATCGTGATCGTGCCAGCAGGGATTTACGTTCTTCGTCACTGCTGCTGATGTACTGTTCGCCCATGGTGGTATCTCCGTTCTTGTCGATCGCCTGCTCAGTGAGGCATCGTGGATTGTCCGCGATCGGATCGAATTTGGTTGCCGTTGCCTTTATCGGTTTATTTTATAGCAGATTCGAGGTGGCGCAGGCGATTAACCTGTGCGCAGTTCTGCATACCTGGGGGACACAATGGTATTCTTGCCGCCGCTTGGGAGCGCCTCGTTTGCCGGGTGTGTGGATAGTTAAGGCTGGGGTATGGATCTGCGAAAGAAGTTAAAGATCTGCGGTTTAGGCTTGTTGCTGCCGCTGGCTGGATGCACCCAGCTGGGCCCTGACTATCAGCAGCCTGAAACTGCCATCAGTGAATCGTGGACCTACCCGGAAGAGGTCGGCCTGAAAGCCGAGTCTGCCGAGCTGGTAGCCTGGTGGCAGACTTTTCAGGATCCGGTTCTTGGTGATCTGATCGATCAGGCCTATCAGCGTAACTACGGCCTGGAAGTTGCCGGACTCAGGGTGCTGGAAGCCCGAGCCCAATTGGGTATCGCAATTGGTTCTGCCTACCCTCAGTCCCAGCAGCTCGCAGGCTCCGCCAGCCGGTTGCGCGCCAGTAAATCCAATGCCAATACCGGTGCCGGTGACCTCAACTATGCGCAGTACAGCGTGGCAGCGAACGTTGGCTGGGAACTGGATTTCTGGGGGCGCTTCTCGCGCGGCATTGAGTCTGCGGATGCCAGCTTCCTGGCCTCCATCGCCGAGTATGACAATGCGCTGGTGTTGTTGATTGCCCAGGTTGCGACCACCTACACGACGATTCGTACTATCGAAGAAAGACTCCGGCTGGCCAGGGAAAATCTGGTTCTGCAGCAGCGCAGCTTTGACATTGCCGAGCTGAAATTCCGCGAGGGTCAGGATTCAGAACTGGATATGCAGCAGGCCTTGACGCTGCTGCTCAGCACCGAGGCCAGTGTGCCGTCATTGCAGGCTCAGCTCATTCAGGCGCGCAATGCACTGGCCACGCTTCTGGCCCTCCCCACCAACCAGATTGCAGGTTCTCTGGGAGATAAAAGCGCGATTCCCAGCCTGCCCGAATCGATCGCAGTGGGTATCCCTGCTGATCTTTTGAGGCGACGGCCCGATGTTCGCCAGGCGGAACTGCAGGCGGTGTCTCAAAGCAATCTGATTGGCGTGGCGCAGGCGGATCTATATCCGTCATTTGCTCTGGTCGGCACTGTTGGTCTGGCTGCTGCTGGCAGCACCAGTACGACGCGGACGGGTAACAGTGGTTTCACCGAGCTGCTGGATGGTGACAGTCTGCAGTTCTCAGCTGGCCCCCAGTTCAGCTGGAATGTGCTGAACTACGGGCGATTGAAGAACAGCGTCCGCGTTCAGGACGCCCGCCTGCAGCAGCTGTTGATCAACTATCAGAACATCGTGCTTAACGCCGCTCAGGAAGTAGAAGACGCGATGATCAACTTCCTCAACGGCAAACGGCAGGCGGAGATTCTGGAGCGCACGGTGACTTCAGCTCAGCGTTCTTCTGATCTTTCATTGCTCCGCTATAAGGAGGGGTTTTCGGATTATCAGCGGGTGCTCGACGCTCAGCAGTCATTGTTTTCCTCGCAGCAGCGATATGTTGAAGCTCAAGGGTCGACTGTTCAGGCAGTAGTGGCGCTCTACAAAGCGCTTGGTGGTGGCTGGCAGCTGCGTGAAGGCCAGCAGTTTGTGGACGAGGCGATCCGTGCGCAGATGCGCGAGCGTACGGATTGGGGAGAGTTACTTGAACCCGAGGCAACAGACCCGGCGATTACTGAGCCTGAGGGAACCTTCCGTAAACCGGATGCTTAACTACAACGGGATGAACTATGGCCGAAGATAACCTGGCAGACTCCGCCGAGGACACCTCTGCTGCACCAGCAGATCCTGTCCGGCGCTGGACGCTGATCGTGACCGGTGTGATTGTTGTGTTGATCTGCTGGTATCTGGCTGCCGATCGTCTCACACCGTTTACCTCCCAAGCGCGAATCAAAGCCTACGTGGTGCCGATTGCGCCGCAGGTATCCGCACGGGTTATCGAGGTTAAAGTCGGCAACAACGAACTTGTTGAAGCGGACCAGGAGCTGGTGTTGATTGATCCCAGCAGCTATCAACTGTCCGTGCAGGCTGCCGAAGCAAGTCTGGCGGCGGCGCGCCAGCAGCTCGGTGCTGCCACGGCGGCCGTTGATGCTGCCCGCGCGGGCGTAAGTGCGGCGCAGGCGAGATTGACCAAAGCGGAGCAGGAAGCTGACCGGCTGCGGCGTATTTTCAAACAGGACCCCGGCGCAATTTCTGAACGTCGGGTGCAGTCAGCGGACGCCAGTCTGGTCGAAGCCCGCAGTTCGCTGGTTCAGGCCCAGGCTAATCTCGAACAGGCGAAGCAGAATCAGGGTCTGGCCGGTGACGACAACAGCCGCATCCTGTCGGCGCAGGCGGCATTGGAAACCGCCCGACTGGATCTCGAACGCACAATCATCCGCGCACCTGAACGGGGTCTGGTTACCGATCTGGCAGTGGATCGCGGCAACTATGCGCAGACGGGCCAGCCGCTGATGACCTTCATAGCGATTGAAGAACTGTGGATCCAGGCGGACCTGACTGAAAACAACTTGGGACACGTGACTGCCGGAGACAAAGTAGAGTTTGTTCTCGATGTACAGCCGGGTCGTATATTTACTGGAGAAGTCCGCAGTGTTGGCTTCGGCATTTCTTCAGACAACGACTCTCTCGGGACCTTGCCGACGATTGATAACGATCCGAACTGGTTGCGTGATGCTCAGCGTTTTCCCGTGGTGATCGATTTTGACCCTGGCACTCTGGAGCAGCCAATCGGATTGCGGGTTGGCTCTCAGGTCAGTGTCATCGTATACACCGACGAACGCTGGCTGATGAATCTGCTGGGTGCGCTGTATGTCCGTATCATCAGCCTCCTCAGCTATGCCTACTGAGCCAAACGTGCGTGTGCTGGCTGATCAGCGGGTAATCCGTTATGCGGTGGGTACCAGCTCCACACTGGCTTTATCGCAGATTCTGGCTTGGGATCAGTCTTATCTTGCGGCAGTTTTTGCTGCCACGTTTCTCGCTTTGCCGATGTCACCACCGAAACTCAAAGGTGGATTGGTCTTTCTGATTATCCTGATGGCAGCGTTGCTGCTCGGCTTGCTGATTCTGGGGCCGCTTAAATACTATGAGGCTGCAGGGTTACTTCTGCTGGCGTTGAGTTTCTTCAGCGTCTTCTACTACGCACTCAAAGGCGGTAATCCGCTGGTCACTGCGCTGGCGATCGCCGGGCTTGCGGCGGTTCCCATAGTGGGCGTGTTGTCAGTACCAGCTGCGATCAGTGTCTGTGTAAGCCTGTTGAAAGCAGGTCTGGTTGCATTGCTGGCTCTGTGGTTTTTTCACGCGATCTTTCCTGATCCTCCGGTCATCGCGAACGCCGTGGTCCAACCTGCAGCAGCGACACCCGCAGGCCCTGTTGTTCCTCCAGCGCGGTTGGCTGCACGGTCAACTCTGGTGGTGATGCCGGTGCTGGTGTGGCTGCTGGCCACCAGTGGGGTATCCAACATCGCTGTGGCGATCAAAGTATCTTCGATGGGCCAGCAGGCCAGCGCCGATTCCTCCAGGCAGGCGGGATGGTCGTTACTGGCTTCAACCTTCATAGGCGGGGTTGCGGCGATTCTGATCTGGATGGTGCTCAAGGTATGGCCGAGCCTGTTGCTCTACAGCCTGCTGGTGCTGCTGGCCGGTCTGGTGATGGGGCGACGGATCTTTGCAGGCGCGGCATTCGCACCGGGAGGGCAGGTCTGGTCCTATGGGTATGTGACCATGTTGATCATACTGGGACCGATTGTGCTGGATTCAGGAGATGCCGCCGGTGGTCGTTTTCTGGATCGGCTGCTGATGTTCCTGGGAGCGACGGTCTATTCGGTGCTGGCGGTGTTTTTCTTCGACGCAGTGATGGGTCACCGCAAAGTGCACAACGATCGCGTTCCATTGGGTAAAGCAAACACCTGATCAACGCGCGGCAGACGTGTACAGATTTTCGATATGTGTCGTCAGCAGACGCGCGATCGCGCGGATACGCGGCACCATCTGAGTGCTTTTTGCGCAAACCAGATAGAACTCGCTGTCGGGCATGCCTATGCCCAGATCAATTGCTACCAGATCATCTTCCGGCCGGCTCGCCTCAGATGTGCTGATGATCATTGCCCCCAGACCCGCCCGCAGCGCACTTTTCTGAACGAGATAGTCATCGGATGCGAATACCGGCTGAAAGCCCGGAATAAGTCTTTCCAGGACGGGTCTGGGCGCGACCGACTCAAACGGCGCGCACCAGGTTATCCAGTCGATGTCTGACCAGGTGCATTGGGCTGGCAGATTTTCCGCATAGCGGCGCTGAGCATAAACACCAACGCCGCTTCTGGCTTTCATCAGGGTAATGAGTTCCGGCTCGTTGGGTGCGCGAGTCCGCAGTGCGAGATCGGCAGCTCCACGGGTCAGATCGAGGTGTTCGATACCGGCAATGACTTCCAGTATAACGTCCGGATAGCGGGCTCTGACCGTCGCTGCAAACGGTGCCAGCTGTTCTACCGCAATACCCGGTGGGGCGGCGATTCGGACGCTGCCGCTGATGGTGGCGTCGTGGGCCTGGGCTCCGAGGACAAACTCCGTCGCCCAGCGTGCCATCTGCTCTGCTGCCGGTACCAGTCGCAATGCGGCATCAGTTGGTTCGGCACCCTGACGACCGCGTCGGAACAGCTGGGTGCCCATTCTGGCTTCCAGATTCGCAATCCGTCGGCTTACCGTGGGCTGACCAACCCCCAGGATACGTGCGGCGCTGCTGAAACTGCGCTGTTCGCTGACTGCCAGAAAGGTTTGTGCATCGTCCCAGGAGATCTGCATCGTGGTCGATATCCAGCTTATGTATACATTAGTGCATGAATATATACGAATTTTGTCGATTTATATCTGATAGAGGATGGATAAGACTATGGACCGATCTAAACAACAGGACTTTCCAATGCGCCAACGCTTATTCATCTGTGTCGTTGTGATGGCCATAACGATGTTTTCCGCCTGCTCCAGTACCTCACAGGGCGTGCGTCCTGCGCCGTTGGGAAAATCCAGCTCAAGCTCTGCGCTGCAGGCAACAATCAACGAACCGGGACCCCTGGTGGTCGAGAAACTGCTGGCGGCAACCTGGGTGGTGGACCGGGCCGGGCTTATCAATCTCGATCACGCCAGAGCACGCGAGGCTGGACTGACAGCCGGTGACGAAGCGATCGAAATCTATTTCTATCGGGTCAGCCATCCGCAATTCGGCACCTACATTATCGATTCCGGGGTCGCTGAGAGTTTTGCCGACCCGGCCAGCAATGCCGACGTCAGCTGGCTGATCAGACAGGCGATGAATACGTCAGATCTGAAGCTGCAGCTGTCGATCGCAGACTGGCTGGATGACAGCAGAATTCAGCTGGATGGAGTTTTTCTTACCCATCTGCACATGGATCACATCATGGGGCTGACCGACGTACCGTCGGGTGTAGCCGTATATGCGGGTCCCGGAGAAACGTCGGTCCGTTCGTTGCAGAATGCTTTTACCCAAGGCACAACAGACCGCCTGCTCAAGAACGTCGACAATCTGCTCGAGTGGCAATTCAGCGCTGACCCGGATGGTGAGTTTGCCGGGGTCATTGATATCTTTGGTGATGGTTCTCTGTGGGCCATCCATGTACCCGGTCATACCCCTGGCAGCACAGCGTTTGTTGCCCGTACTTCAACCGGTGCGCAGTTGATTACCGGAGATGCCAGCCATACCGCCTGGGGTTGGGAGCACGGGGTCGAACCCGGCGAATTCTCCGTTGATCAGGCGCGTAGTGCCCGGAGTCTGGCCGCGCTCAAAGTGCTGACTGCCGCTAACCCGGGGATGGCAGTACATCCCGGTCACCAGTCGCTGCAGACCGGATCAGCAATAGCATCAGCACCTGCGCGATGACGAGCCCTGCCAGTGTCCAGACACTGCCGGTGATGCCGGCCAGCAGAAAGCCCAGCGCAGCAAGACCGCCATTGCTCAGCGCATAAGGCAGCTGGGTGCGGAAGTGATCATATTGTTCACAATCCGCGCCCGTCGCCGAAAGGATGGTGGTTTCTGATATCGGTGAGCTGTGATCGCCAAACAGCCCGCCAGAAAGCACTGCGCCGATGGTGACAAACAGCTGGGCATCGGTGGCAAGCGCGGCAGGCAGTGCCAGCGGAAACATGATCGCAAACGTACCCCAGGAAGATCCAGTGGCGAAAGAAATCATGGCTGAGAAAGCGAATACCATCAGCGGGATCAGCCAGCCGGGTACGCCTGCTGCAGCCACCCCGGCAATGTACTCAGCGCTGCCAAGTTCTGCACCGACATCACTCAATGCCCAGGCCAGCACCAGCATGATCGCCACCTGCATCATTCGGCTCATACCTTCGAAGTACAACGCCAGACTGGACAGCAGATTGCGCGCGCCGGTCATCATCAGCAGGGTAATCAGGGTGAGCGCAGCACCCAGGTAGGCGACGGAGAGCGCGGCGCGAAAGTCACCGCCACTGACCCGACCAAACGGGAATCCCAGCGGCACCAGCATCCAGCCGAGAATAGCTGCAAGCACCAGCAGAGGCAGCCAGATGAAGTAGGCGCGGGCGCGATCATCGTCGGTCGAAACCGGGGTCGCTATGACCGACTCTCCCGGTTTGCGCGCAGTCTGTTCAGCTTGGGCCATTGCCCCATAGTCGAGCTTCAGAAAAGCCAGCCAGGGTGTCATCAATACCGCCAGCCAGGCATACAGCTGAAAAGGGATCGCCCGGATGAAAGCGGTGAAATCTGATTCGCCGACGCCGAGCTGCTCGAACTGCTGCTGGAGCAGACTCATGATGTACACACCCCAACCGATAAACGGGATCAGGATGGCAACCGGGGCGGCGGTGGAATCGATAATGAAGGCGAGCTTCTGCCGCGACATGCCGAGTTTGTCTGCCAGGGATCTGAACACCGGCCCAACGATCAGGGGTGTACCGAGATCTGAGAAGAAAATCAGGATGCCGCCGGACCAGGCTGCCAGCTGCAGGCGCGCTCGCGTGGTCAGCCAGCGGGTCACGTCGCGGGCGAATGCAGCACCACCGCCTGAGTGTTCCATCAGAGCAACAAAACCGCCGATGAACACCAGCAGCACCAGGACTGCGGCGTTATAGCTGTCCATCAATTGAGGTACCAGATGATCGGTGACCAGCAGGCCTGCAGCGGTGAGCGGATCTGCCGCACTGATCATCAGCACACCAGTAAACAGCCCGACCGCCAGCCCTGCGAGTACATTGCGGGAAAGCAGTGCGACCACCAGCGTTACGGCGATAGGTAATAAAGACAGGATATCGGGTTGGTCCATCCCGCCGAGTATGACTGACCCGGTTGTTTATGCAGACATCCATTTTCTAGTTCATCCGTTGCTCGGGCCAGATTGAAGTGGAGCGACGCAGCTACTCCGGAACCGAATATCGAATCAGCTCCTCCTGCTTGGAATGATCGCGCGGACAGGCCAGACTCTTCTGATCGGTAACAGGGAAGAGCAGATGAGTAAGACAGTGCCCATCGGCGGGTGTGACGGCATGGTGGTTGCGCAGCTGGGTGAGATGGCTAATCGGCACGGGTTGATCACCGGGGCGACCGGCACGGGTAAAACGGTCACCCTGCAGGTGCTGGCTGAGGGGTTCGCGCGCCTGGGTACTCCGGTGTTTGTCACCGATGTGAAGGGTGATCTTTCCGGACTTGGTCAGCCGGGATCCCCACACCCGGAAGTCTCCCGTCGCCTTGCTGCAGCTCCGGGTATGGAATACCAGGCCCGAGGCTATCCAACCCTGTTCTGGGACATATTCGGCGAGCACGGTCACCCGGTGCGCACCACTATTTCAGAGTTGGGTCCGCTGTTGCTGGCTAATCTTCTGGAACTGAATGATACCCAGACCGGAATTCTCTATGCCGCATTTGCGGTGGCCGACGACGAAGGCCTGCTGCTGCTGGATTTGAAGGATCTGCGCTCGATTCTGGCCTGGCTTGCCGAGAACGCCAAGGCGCTGCGGGGCACCTACGGCAACATATCGGCGGCATCGGTGGGTGCGATTCAACGTCGCCTGCTGGTATTGGAAGAGCAGGGTGCCGAGCACTTTTTCGGTGAACCTGCGCTGTCGATTAAAGATCTGATGCAGCATGACTTCAGTGGCAACGGCGTGGTCAGCGTTCTGCACGCCGAACGGTTGATCCGCGAATCACCACGACTTTACGCCGCATTTCTGATCTGGTTGCTCAGCGAACTGTTTGAGGAACTGCCGGAGCTGGGTGATCCCGAAGCACCCGTGCTGGTGCTGTTTTTCGACGAGGCTCATCTGTTGTTCAAAGGCATGCCCAAGTCACTGCTGGAGAAGATAGAGCAGGTAGTGCGGCTGGTGCGTTCGAAAGGGGTCGGGGTGTATTTTGTTACCCAGAACCCAATGGATATTCCGGAGTCAGTCCTCGGCCAGCTCGCTCTCAAGGTGCAGCACGCCCTACGTTCGTTCACACCAAAAGATCGAAAAACGATTCGAGCGGTTGCGCAGGGCTTTCCCGGTGGCGATGAGGCTGGTTTCGAAGACCTGATTACCCGGCTGGGAGTTGGCGAAGCGCTGGTCTCGGCGCTGAATGACGATGGCATTCCTGCTTCCGCTCACCACACTCTGATTAAGCCACCAGAATCCCAGATCGGACCGGTTTCGCCGGAAAGCAGGGCCCAGTTGATGAGTCGATCGCCGATGAAAGGTCGATACGATGTGGATATTGATCGGGAATCCGCCTACGAGCTGCTGCAGCAGCGCGCTGAACTCGCCGCCAGCAGGGCTCGTGAACAGGAGGCTGAGGAGGCAGCTGAACAAGCAGCGGAAAAAGCCGCTCGCACAGCTGCCAAGCCCAGGGGCCGACAGCGTCAGAGTGCCGCGGAAGCCATGCTCAAGAGCGCTGCCCGTTCTGTCGGCCGCAGCCTTGGCAGCCGTCTGGTGCGCGGCCTGTTGGGATCTCTGTTGAAATAGAACTCGTGTAGTGAGTGCAGGTTGGCCGAAAACGGAGCCCGTTTCAGCTGATCTTTACGTGAATTTTACCTTTCCCATTGGTATACCGTCGGGTTTGTACGACCTTGTCGGACTGAATAACAAAGAGGGCGTTTAATGCGATTTTTTAGTGGCCTGTTAGCCATTCTGTTGCCGGCGATGATGGCATTGAGTGTAAGCGCCAACGCTCAGCCCGGCCCGCAACAAGGTAAGTTCTATCTCAACGGTGGTGCGGTTATGTACTCTCCACCGGACGATGACGTCTTCGAAGATGAAGCTTTTGGTCCCGCGGCGGCCATGGGCTATGGTCTCACTGAAAAGTGGGCGGTGGAACTTCTGTATTCCCGTTTCGATGTGGACTATGAGTTTCCAGGCGATGAAGGTGATGACACTACTCAGCTTGCCTGGCTGAATTTCCTCTACGACATTGGCGGCAACGAGAAGTGGCAGCCGTTTCTGCTCATTGGTGGTGGCTATACAGGCAGTGATCGGGGGTCCCGAAGCACCACCGACGATGGCCAACTTAACGCCGGAGTTGGCGTATTCCGTGCGTTGAATGATCGCTTCTCATTGCGCGGCGATATTCGAGGGGTATACAGCACCGAAGAAAATTCGGTTGAACCGTTTGCGTTTCTCGGTGTAACTGCGTTGCTCGGTAAACTCGACTCGACTCCGGTGATGCCAGTTGCTGTGGCACCAGCTGATGCCGATAGCGACGGTGTTGCCGATGGCCAGGATCGCTGTCCGAATACACCTCAGGGAGTGGCGGTAGACACGCGAGGCTGTCCACTCGACAGCGATGGCGATGGTGTTGCTGATTATCAGGATCAATGCCCTGACAGTGCTGCCGGGGCCAAAGTGGATGATCGTGGCTGCTACGTTGAGCTTGAAGAGACCGTCACCATCGATCTGAATCTGGAATTCAGCACAAATTCGGCCGAGCTGCGACCGGAGCATCGTGAAGAGATCCAGCGCGCAGTCGATTTCCTCCGAGCGTACCCAACCGCGACGGCCGTCATCGAAGGACATAGCGACAGCGACGGTGCTGCCGAATACAACCAGCAGCTCTCTGAACGCCGCGCAGTTGCCGTTGTTAACAATCTGGTTGCACAACACAACATCGCGGCAAATCGGCTGCGGGCCGTTGGCTACGGAGAATCTAAACCGATCGCGTCTAATGACAGCGCGCAGGGCAAACAGCAGAACCGACGGGTGTCGGTAGTTGTTTCCGGTACGCGCAGCGTCAGACAGTAGCGGATTCGACTTAATCGCTCATTGCGGAGCTGGTCAAGCTGCACTTTGATCCTCAGTTCAGCCCCTGAACAGCTCCAGGTCTTCTTCTTCAGAGTGTGGTGTCAACAAAGATACGATTACCAGACTCGGTAACCCAACCGTCCAGCCAAGATAAGAAGCAGAGAATCCCCAGGGTTCACCAGCCAGCGTCCACAGCACAGCAGACAGGCCACCGGCAATGATGCTCCAGAAAGCACCGGTTGCTGTAGTCCGGCGCCAGAACAGCAGGCCGAGCATCGGGAAGAACAAACCTGCCGCGCCGAACGTGTAGGCGTAGAGAATCAGATCAAGAACGTTAGGGATCAGATACGCAATCGCAATGGCCATGACGCCCATCACCAGCGTGCAGATCCGAGCGACGCGAATGAGATCCGCATCCGTTGCTGTGGGTTTGAGCTTTTTGCGGTAGATGTCATTGGTGAAAATAGATACCGGGCCGATCAGGCAGCTGTCTGCTGAAGACATCACCGCAGCGATGTAGGCGGCAATGACGATGCCCGCGATACCTGGCGGCAGCAGGTACAGAATCATCATCGGGGTGGCGAGCTCCGGGTCCTGAAGATCCGGCATAAGCATTCGTGCAAACATGCCCACGAGGGTGCTGCCAATCGCGAAGATCGGCCACTCGATGGGAACCCCGGTGAACATGAAGGCACGCTGGGCCGTGCGTTCATCACGAGCGGCGACAATCCGCTGCATTGCGGCTATGGAAATAAACCACACGGGAAACACTGAAAAGAACCAGCCAAACAGCTGCTTGGCGCTGACCGCCTGCCAGTCGATCATTGATTCAGTAGCTGGACTGGCGGCGAAGTGGGCACTCATCGCGCTCCAGCCGCCGACCTTATAGAGTCCAATAGGCACCAGCAGAAAGATGATGCCGACCATCAGCACAATCATCTGAAATACATCGGTATAGATGACGGCTTTCAGGCCGCCCATTGCGGTGTACGCCAGAATCACGCTGCCGGAAAGAACGATGGCAAGGGTGAGGTCCAGCGACATGGTCACCTGCAGCAGCTTGCCGCCGGCGATGACCTGTCCGCCAACAAACGCAAACCACGACAAACCAATTACCACGGCGGCGATGGTCCCGGTGCGGGAATCGAAGCGGGCTTCAAACAGATCCCCCGTGGTCAGACCCTGCACTCTGTCTGACCAGCGTTTCACTTTTGGCACCAGCAGGAAAGACACTATCAACACGCTCAAACCTGAGATTGCAATCAGCCAGGATCCGGAGATGCCTAATGTGAAGCCAAGACCGCCCATCGCGATGCTGAAGCCACCGCCTAAGTCCGTGGCCGCGGTACTGGCTGTAGTCTGGACGAGGTCCATGTCCCGGTCGGCGGCAAGGAAAGATTCAGACTCTTCGCCTTCGTGAGCCTGACGCATCACCCGCACACCAATCCACAGCAGGATCACAAAGTATCCGGCGATTGCGGCGAGATCGAGTGAACTCAATGCCATCGGGTCGTTCACTATCCGGAGTCACCCTTCAACATGACTTAAATTCCAGCTTAACGGATCGCTGCTATGCTGGTGGCAGATTTTTCTGCTCTGCCAACCCCCTCGAATCCGGGACTGTTTGCCCGGGGCTCGCTACCATGCGGGTCCCTGATCTTCGTATTTCTGCATAGATTCAAACTTCTTTCACGTAGCCAGGCTATGATCTGCCCATGACTCAAACAGACCAACCGACACCGCCTCGCCGATCCATTGGCATACTGCTGAAAATCCTGCTCGGCCTGCTGGTATTGAGTGCGTTGGTTGTTGCCTTGCTGCCGTTCGCTGTGCAGTGGTATCTGGAAGACTGGTTGCGTGACCGCGGCGTAGTGAATGTCAGTATCAGCGATGTGGACATCAACCCATTTGTCGGCCGTTTCACGATTCAATCGCTGGAATTCGAAGACGACCGCGGGGTGCATAAAGCCGGCCACGCCGAACTTAACCTGAACTGGACCGAGCTTGCCAATCAGCGCATCAGGTTGTCGCAACTCGAACTGCGTGACGCCGTCTTGGAAATCCAGCGCACGGAAACCAATGGCTGGCTTTTAGGCACGATTGTGCTCAGCGCTGCGCAGGCGGTTGAAGGGGTGGAAACCAGTGAGCAGGAATCCGGCTGGGGCTTTGGCATTGATCAGCTGCGCATTGAGAATGTCGATATCGACTATCAGGATCCGCTGGTTACCAGATCCTTGAAGATCGATTCGTTGGCGCTGGACGACTTCGCCACCTGGAATCCAACCCAGGCCACCACCCTGGAGGTAACACTGTCATCCGGAGCTGCCGAACTCTCAGCAGCCGGACACGCTTATCCTTTTGCCGACACATTCGAGCTCGATCTCGAAGTGGCAGGGGACAAACTGGATGCGGCTGGCCTGGAAGCTCTGCTGAAACAGGCGGGCATTACTTCGCTGAGCGGTCTGCTCCACACCGACTTTCAGATCAAGGTGAGCGCGCCGCCGGATGCAGGGATGACCGTTGCAGTCACCGGAGAGCTGGCGTTGCAATCGTGGGCCCTGACAATGCCCGATCAGTCGTTGGCGATCGATGCAGTTGAATGGGCGGGCGATCTGGACGTCGGGATCTTTGGCGATACCAACACGCTTGCGGTACAGGGTTCGCTGCAGCTTGCTGATCTGGGGATGGAAGCGCCAACGGCCAGCGTGCGGTTGTCGCAGATGAACTGGCAGGGATTGATTGCCGGGGAAGCCGGTGAGCAGGGTGAAGGGCTTTCTGTGGATGGTGAGCTGAGGATGGGCGGGTTGCAGCTGAATGAGGCGGCGCAACGCCTGGTCACGGGACTGGAATCACTGGTATGGCAGGGTCAGGCGTCAACCTCGAGTGCTGAACAATGGCTGCCTAAAGCCAGCGGTGAAATATCTGCGGGAGGCTTTAGCACCGGTTACGTCGATCAACCGCCGCTGCTGAGCTTTGGCACCATCACTGCACAACTGATGGATCTGCAGCCAGATCAGATAGTGTCGCTGGGTGCCATTACGCTGGTGGAGCTGAACCTGCTCAATCGGGCAACGTCGCAGTCTAACGAACAGACGCACGTGCTGACGGTGGCGAATATCGAGTTGGATACCCTGGCATTGCGCCAGAATGATCTGGCTGTGGGCGAGGTGCTGATCAGCGACTTTCAATTATGGCTGGAGCGGGCACAGAATGGCAGCCTGATGCTGGGTTTGCCTGAAACGGCAGAAACTTCTGAAGCAGATGCGACCGCGGATACCGAACCAGATGATGAGTCGACGGTGGCTGAAGCGGGTGTGGCAGAGTCAGAAGATCCACTGCTGTTCAGTCTTGCCGGGGTGAAGACAATTGGCGAATCCGCGCTGGTGTATCTGGATCGTTCGGTGCGACCAGTGGCCCGTTTGGAGTTGAAGCCGTTTGCGCTTGAGTTCGGTGAGGTCAATGCCGCTCGGCCAGACGCCGATACTGCATTTCGATTTGCAGCGTCCGAAGGCCGTTATGGCCGGATTGCCTTCAACGGCACAGTGCGACCACTGGCGCAAGAGACGTTTGTTAACGGCACCGGCACAATCAAAGACATCAACATGATCAAGCTGGATGGCTTCGCCAGGCGGGCAATTGGCTATCAGATCGAAAGTGGCACCCTCAGTTCCGATCTCGACCTGGCACTGCAGGGTCAGCTGCTGGATTCATCCGCAGAACTGACCATTCGCAAACTGATGATCGACCCGCTGGATGCGGACGAGCAGGATGAGTTTTCCACTGAGCTGGGCGTGCCGCTGGGGACAGCCCTCGGCCTTTTAGAAGACGATCAGGAAACCATCCGGCTGACCATTCCGATGCAAGGTGATCTGGCTGACCTGTCAGTCGGGGTTGGGGATGCGATCCGGCTGGTGATGAAAAAGGGTCTGGTCGCCGGTATGCAGACCGCAGCGACCACATACTTTGCGCCGTTGTGGCCCGCGCTGGCGGCGACCAAGCTTTATTCAGCCGCGTCAGCATTGCGATTTCAGGAGGTGACTTTTACTGCCGGCGAAAGCGATATCGATGACAAACAACGGCAGTATCTGAAAAATATGGCCGGGCTGCTGGCCAAACGGCCCAAGGTCAATCTCACCGTGTGTGCCAGGGCAGTGCAGGCAGATGTGACCGCGTTGTTCCCCGATGTCAGCGAACCGCTGAGTGAAGATCAGCTTGCTGATCTGGCCAGACTTGCGGATGAACGCCAGCTTGTGATCAAAGATGGTCTGATTGATGCGGGCATTGATAGTGCGCGACTGGTGACCTGTACACCGGAAGTGAGACCTGATGATGAAGGATTACCCAGAGTGGTGTTTGGGGTCTGAACAAAGCAGCGTCCGTCACCGCTTTGAGTCAGCTCATCCTTCAGCGAATCGGACCACCTTGGCGTTACCCACGTGAGTAAATCTGCCGGGTGTGCAGGTCAGAATGATCACCTGGCAGTCCCGCCCGGCTGTCGCGATCGCTGCTCCCATGGTCTCGAGCCGCGACGGATCTGAAAACCCGAGCGCGTCGTCGATGATCAGCGGTACGCCACCCTGTTTTGAGACGATCTGTGCGGCGGCCAGTCGAGCCAGAATCCCGAGCTGTTCTTTGGCGCCGACACTGAGTGCATCGAAGCTGATGGTTTTACCCTGCAGCGTGCGGGACTCAATGGACCAGTCATCACCAATCGCCACTTCGAATTCACCACCAAAGACCATTGTGCCGAGACGTTCGATGGCTTCTTTGAGCGGGCGGACATACACCGCACGGGCAGCGTCGCGATGGTGGTTCAGGGTTGTCCACAACAGCTGCGCAGCCTGGGCCCGTTGGCGGATGGATTCGAATGCGTCCAGGCTTTCGTCGAATTTGCGTTGCGCGGACTCCGTCTCTTCGAATCTGCCATTGGCCTGAGCCTGTTCGAGGCGATCATTTAGCACCGCCAGACTGGTCTGAGCTTCGCTGAAATCGCTGTTGGCTCTTGCCAGTACCGCTTTAGCGTTTTCAAGTAGATCCTGCGCGACGTCCGGGTTGATGGCGTCAAGGGACGCTGTCAGTTCGCTCATCTGTGCGCTGAGCTTTCGATGCGTTTCAGCAGCGCTGCGGGCGCGTTGTTCGAGCACCTGATCGGGTTGCTCGGCCCGGTTCCGTTCGAGTGACTGCTGCTTTTCGGTCATCGCGGCATCCAGTCCTGCAAGCTCCTGCTGCGCGCTCCGCAGCTGCGCGTCGCGTTGCTGATGCTGGCGGGTGGCCAGTTCGAATTTCTGCTGAGCATCTTCCAGTGATTGTTCTGCTGAGCTGAGCTGGGCTTTTGTTTCGCTGAGTTTCAACCTCGCCGCTGCCACGCTTTCAGGCAGTTCAGTTGAAGACTGGCGCTGCTGGATATAGCGATCACATTCGGCGAGCAGTGTTGTGACATCCTGGGTGATTTCTTCGCGGCTATCCGAGCGCAGCAGATCGGCTTCGCGGCCTTTGAGTTGATCAATCATGCGCTGAGCGCCTGCGCGTTGCTGATTCATGGCAACTGCCTGCTCCAGGCTGTTGACCTCGAATTTTGCAGATAAGTCTGCAATCGTACGTTCGGCATCCTCTGTCTCTTCCGCCAGCTCGGCGACAGACAAAGAAGGGGCAATGCGAATATCTGCGATATCCGGTAGCTTCAGTTCGAGTGCAGAAGCCACCGAACGTTCTGCAGATTCTGCTTGTTTCAGGGTGAGCGGATCACCGTCAAGTTCTGCGGTAAGGTCTGTTAGCGCAGTGATGGAAACTGTTGTTGCCGCCGCATCGCGTTTGCCGCGGGCGAGATTCAGCGCTGCTATTGCCTGGCGGAACGCTTCGAGTGCGGCATCATCGACTTTGATTGACGCTGTGGTCTTCAGGTGGCTTGTCAGCGATTTGCTGACGCTCTCAAGTTCCCGCAGTCGGGTCTGCTCTGCGGACAGCGTCTCGAGATTCGTCAGGTGGGCTTCGTCTGCCTGGGTCTGATCCAGTGACGCTCGCGCTGAGCGTACCTGGTCTTTGTGCGCTGCGAGAGCGCTGCCGGCTTGTGAGGCCTGAGTTTTCAGTTGCGCAACATCTTCACTGAGTGGCGTCTGGCTGTGGCGCCTGGCTTCCAGCTGAGCTGCGCTTTCCGCGACGCTGGCCAGTATGTCACGGCGGGTTTTCTGCTCGCGTTCTGCGTTGGTGAGGATAGTCTGTGCATCAGTCAGCTCCTTCTCTTTGGCACTGCGCTGTTCGCTGACTCGGCGCACCGCCTGCCACTCCTCCTCGCGGGTTTTAAGAACGCTCTCCAGTTCGGGCAACAGGGATTGCAGCCTTTGTACATCGGCAGACTGGCGGTCATGCTCAGCGACGTTGGCTTGAACTTCAACCAGTCTGGCTGTGGCGGCTTCGAGTTCGGTTTCAGCCTCCAGATATGTCTGTTCTTCGCCGCCAAATTTTTCTCTGCCGGTCTTGAGCGTGTAGTACTTTTCATACTCGGTCTGCACGGCTGCGTATAAACTGCCATCTTCGCTCAAGTTCGGATCATCCGAACTTCCAGTACTACCGGCCGCTTCGTCCAGCGCTCTTGCCAGCCCAGCAGAATTCTGCAGATTCGCCAATCCAACTTTTTCACCCTGGTCGATCAGTAACGCATCCCAGAGTGTCATATCAACACTTTCTTCGAGCACCTGTTCGACTCTTTCGTGGGCTTCCCGACCAGTGAGCTGTTGCCGGTTCGGTGCCAGAAACTCCAGAGTGGTTTGCGGGGCTTTGTTGTAGGTCTTGGCGTAAACGAAGTGGTAGTCGGCGGCTGAAATTTCGACTTCAACACGGCTACCCACATCCTTGTCTACGGGTTTGATCGCTTTGACTTCCCGGCGCTTCGAAGAATCCAGCTCCTTAAAGAGCATCTGCAGCGCTTCGACAATTGTCGACTTACCAATTTCGTTTGGCCCTTCGATCAGAGTGACGCTTTGATCGAACTCGATGTCCCGAGCAGTAACACCTCTCCAGTTTTCCAGTGATAGACGAATCAGCCGCATTACCCGTTCTCCCGGCCGCTGAGCCGATAGAAAAGTCTGAGCGCATCCTGTGCGGTGCGATCTCCGGTCGAGGCTGTTTGCAGCAGTTCGTTCCAGGCTTCCCTGGCGTAACCGGATAACGAAACACTGTCCTGATCCAGCTCATCGGGCACGATTACCAGGTCGCTGGTGCGTTCCCGCCATTTCAAGCTCGCAAAGAGCTCCGCCTGTGTCTCCATCAACACATCCAGTGCAGCCGCGGTGGCGAGGTTGATGCTGCCTTCGAAACTCACCTTCACTGCCGTTCGTTCTTTGTCTGGCAATTCGTTCAACCACTGTTCGAACTGATTCAGATCATCGGCGCCGTTCATGTTTCGCGCTTCGGCGATGAATGACCAGTGGCCTACATTGAGTTGCTGCACCTGACATTCACCCTGATCTGTGAGCTCAACCAGCAGTGCTTTGTTAGGGTCGACTTCATCGAATGCAGTTGCAACCGGCGCGCCCGAATACCAGATACGCCCGGACGTGCCCACCTGCGTGACCGAGTGGCGATCACCGAGAGCGAGATAGTGGAACTTGTTGGCGGTAATCGCCTGCTCAGCGTTGCTGAGGTCGATGATTTCGGGTCGGGTTTCATCCGGTGACAGGGTGTTGACCTGGCCGTGGGCGATGGCAACTCGCAGAACACCCGTCGCCGGCTCCAGCTCGCTGGCTAACTCCGCACACAGATCGGAGCTCGGGTGTTTGGTGCGCCAGGGTGCTCCTGCTATTTCCACGTCCGTTCGTCCGGGTAGTCGGATCGGCGATCGATCTTGAATTACAAATATATGATCATCGGCTTCCGAAAACTCGCGAGTGGCAAAAATCGATGCGCCGTCTAAAGGATCGTGGTTGCCGGGGAGCAGGAAAACTGGCACCGGCAGTGTGCCAAGTGCATTCAGGGTGCGCATCAGAGTCTGTCTTGAGAGCTGGTTCGATTCAAAGACATCGCCGGCTACCACGATGAATTCCGCGTCATGTTCGGTTGCCAGTTGTCCAAG
Organism: uncultured Pseudomonadales bacterium; assembly: GCA_937921865.1. Taxonomy (GTDB): domain Bacteria; phylum Pseudomonadota; class Gammaproteobacteria; order Pseudomonadales; family Azotimanducaceae; genus SZUA-309. The sequence goes on from CAKZWF010000024.1 coordinate 27,867, forward strand.
GGCGGTAATCGCATCAATGCGCGCCTGGGCAAAGCGGGCGGTGGCTTCCGGATGGAGGAAAGCCCGCGTCATGCCCAGTTGCCAGTCTGAAGTGTGGATGAAACGGGTACTTGTGGTCATCGGCTGCCGAAGAAAAATTGGTCAGGTTCTATTCTAGACCCAAGCACCTCAGACCGGGCCGGAATCGGACGGGATTATGGACGGGTTTGCTGGGTGTTACAGGTGTTGGGCTCGAATCTGCGGAATCTCTTCGCTGACGACGGCGGGTCCCTTTTCCAGCAGATCGTGCAGAATTGGTAGATGAACGGGCAGCATGTCCCAGACAGATTGGTTGGGTAGCTCGTAGGTTATTGTTTTTACACCGATGTCCCCGGTCCACGAGCCGAATGAACCCGGCGTCGTTTCATTAGCCAGCACGGTTCTTGGCAAACCGGATCTTGCGGAGAACCATGCGCCGAGATCCGTGTTCTCCGGATCATCTATCAGACCCAGCGGCGAATGTACCGACACCACGTATTCGGGCCTTAAACGTTCGACTGCCTGCTGCAAAGCCAGCGATTCCGGCTCTGAACAGGGCCTGGGTCCCGGAGAGAGCGTGACTCGACTGTTGGAATCGAAGTTCCAGCTGTGAGTCACCGGTGCAGCTGTCCAGTTGGTACTGGGAAAATTCCGGTTCAGGTCCACACCGTTGGCGTTGCCTCTGGTACCAAGCTGCACACCGTCCGGATTGGCGCACAGAATGACCGCACAGGAACTGGATGGTTGTCGCAGCGAGCGCAGAGCGCGTGACAGCAGCACGGTGCTGTCAGGTTCTTCACCGTGAATACCTGCGAAAACGAGAACATCCACGTTGTTGTGTTCCGGCATCCAGATCTGCAGTGGTGTACCGTAGACCGAATAACCATAAATCAAGGGCTTTCCGGTAAGTGTTCCTCGTTGGCTGATTGATCTCGTCATTGGCATCACTGTCCCCGGCCGTGCACAGGGTTAATCCATCGGCCGCAGTGTGGTCTGGGTAAACTCGACGTCAAGATGATCGAAGATGTCGTCCCGATGAACCAGCACCGGCACATCGATTGGCGGCAGCGGTATGCTCTGACCTTCGATGAACGCCCAGTGACCGCGCATGCAGGCGCGCGCATCGACATAGCCATTGATGTACAGGCATCTATCCTGATTGCCCTGGTTCATGTCGGAGCCGTGAATTGTATCGACATGCCACAGCGCAATATCGCCAGGCTCTGCATAGAGCGGTTGCAGATCACTCTCGCAGAATCCCTCGTTTTCCAGATAGCTTCGAGACACCTTGCCGGCGACGAAATTGCCGTTTCCTGGATGTTCAGATTGCGGGTCGCGCAGGTGGCTGCCAGGCACTACCAGCAGCGCGCCGTTATCCGCTGTCATCGGATCGATGACCGTGGCGGTCTGGATGTAGCTTTTAGCCAGTTGCCGGAACTCTGCTGCAGGTCGGCGATTGATTCGATCCCGATGAAAACTGACCGCGAAGCTTGATCCCGGCGTTTTCCAGTGCAGCTGGTTGACGATCTGGCGAATGTTCCGCCCGATCAGCGGCTCAAGAAGCGAGAGCATTCGAGGATCTCGACGCAGTGATTCCAACGCTGGCTCCTGATAGCTGGGCCACTGCATACCGATCACATTGGTACCGATGTGGGCGTCCTCGTCGACCCAGTAGCCGAGATTGCCTTGACGAAACGATCTGCCGACCTTCAGACCCCGCAGTTTTGAGCGCTCGGTTGCACTGTGCAGTACTTCCATCTCTTTGGGATTGAATACGTTTCTGACAACTGCATAGCCGTTAGCGTGGAAGCAGTGCGCGATCGTGTCTGCATCGCGGAGCTTCAGATTCAGCGGATCTGCCGACTGATCTGCCGGCGATTGAATGGAGATCTTTGCCTGGCTCATCTACTTAGCATAACGACCACTGGCGGCGTCAGACTATGTGGGGCTGCCCTGCAGATTGTTGTAATAGTGTAATGCTTTGTGAGCCTCTGGCATCACCTGGCGAATCGAGTTTCTACTTCGAGTCCACGAACCACGTTGATGCACGCGTGCCGAATAGCAGCATGGTTGCGCCAACGTAGAGCGCGATCGAAACGATTTCGAGCAGACCGTACAGCGGATAGTGGGTAAATGACTGCAGGGTGGGCAGGCTGGCGAGTGGAATTGCGACGATCAGAATAGCGGCCATCAGCCATCGCGCCCAGTTGTCACCTTGTCCAACCCGATACAACAGAAAGAAACTTAGAGCGTAGATCGCAAGCTTGGACGCAATCAGGAGATCGGGTGATCGCACTTCGATGTGCCGCAGCGCGAGCATAACTGCCTGGATTACGCCGATTGCAATGACGGCCATATACAGTCGAATTGCGACGGTTACCTGAGAGGGGCGCTCGGAAAGTTCGCTACCAGTCATCTCTCAACCCGCCGTCTTGCCTGAAATTATCCGGTGCCTACTCGCCGCTTGCATCCCGCTGTTCATCCTCATCATCTCGAATAACCACAATGCGGGTCCCCATCGGCGCCCACTCGAACAACACTTTGGCGTTGTCATCCGTCAGCCCGACGCAACCCATAGACCCTACATCATCAGCACCCAGTACTTTCAGATAAGAACGCAGTGGAGCCATCTCTGTGCCATGGATGGCTTTACCATCTTCGCTGAAGAACATCGCATAGGGCATTTCGGCTCCGTAGGCTTTGCTCTCGTACTTTTCGTGCTTGCGGAAAATCGAGTAGGTCCCCGCCGTCGTCTCTTTGCCGTCTTTGCCGGTCACCACATCGAAGCGGTATTTCTCATCTGCCCCTTCCAGTGCGACCAGGAACTGACGGTCAATATAGACCCGGATTTCTTTGTCGCCAGCGCTTTCTTGACCATACGCCGGGGATGTCAATATCGCGCTCAGCGCCAATGTGAATGCTGCACACATCGCCATTCGCCTTAGAAACGTCGAGCATCCAATCACCGCGCAGTTACCTCCATCCATCGTCTTCGTCAGCAGATCAGCCAGGCCTAAAGCACGACCCCTGAGATATCGGAGCATACTCGGCAAATGGGCAGCTCGCCAGATACAGGCGCTGGCGATTGGTGGCGAATTCCTCCTTTGGGCCATCCACTGTCAGCAAAAGGTGTGTGCTAATCTGCCGCCGATGTCGTTATCTATTAACAAAGAAGTCTTTATTACCTGCGCGGTCACCGGATCAGGTGCCACAGCGGAGCGCAGCCCTCATGTTCCGCGCAGTCCGAAGCAGATTGCAGATGCGGCTATAGAAGCAGCAGAAGCCGGAGCCGCCGTGGTGCATTGTCACGTTCGCGATCCGGAAACGGGTGCACCATCCAGAGACCCTATTCTATATCGGGAGCTTACTGAACACGTCCGCGCCGCGAATACCGATGTGATTTTGAACCTGACATCCGGTATGGGCGGGGATCTGATCTTGGGCTCGGTCGAACAACCGCTGCCACCTGCCGCCAGCACAGATATGGCTGGTGCCAGTGAGCGCATGCAACCCATCGCCGACTGCCTGCCGGAAATCTGCACGCTGGACTGCGGCACGATGAATTTTGCCGAAGCCGATTATGTGATGACCAACACTCCAGGCATGCTCAGGGCCATGGGTCAGATGATCGCGGGTCTTGGTGTGCAGGCAGAAATCGAAGCGTTTGATACCGGTCATCTATGGTTTGCCAAACAGCTGGTGAGCGAAGGAATCCTGCCGCCTCCGGTACTGGTGCAGCTGTGTATGGGCGTACCCTGGGGTGCACCCGATGATCTGAATACGTTGCTGGCGATGGTCAACAACGTTCCGGACGGCTGGCACTGGTCGGCGTTCAGCCTGGGTCAGAATCAGATGCCCTACGTTGCCGCAGCCGTGCTCGCGGGTGGCAATGTTCGTGTTGGCCTGGAAGACAACCTGTTTCTTGAGCGGGGTGTGCTTGCCACCAATGCACAGCTTGTTGAGCACGCGGTGAAAATCATCGAACAGCTCGGCGCAGGCGTTGTGGGTCCGGAGCAGGTGCGGCGGCGCTTGGGACTGACTAAACGGTCACCGCGCTAGGAAGATGCAGGCGGCAATTTTAGGTGCTGGTGTGATTGGTTGTGGCTGGGCGGCTCGTTTTCTGCTGCACGGCTGGGATGTGATTGTCTATGATGCTGATCCTGCTGCACCTGGGCGAATGAGCCAAACACTCGATCAGGCAAGGTTTTCTCTGACGCAGCTGTATGACGCTGAATTGCCAAGTGAAGGTCAGCTTAATCACGCTGCATCGGTCACTGAGGCCGTAGCGAATGCCGATTGGATTCAGGAAAGCATCCCGGAATTGTTGAGCATAAAACGTGACCTGTATCTGGCGATCCAGGATGCATTGCCTGCCGGTACGCCATTGGCATCCTCCACGTCCGGTTTCAAACCGACCGACCTGGCATCGGATCTCTCATGCGCAGACCAGATGCTGGTGTGTCATCCATTCAATCCGGTCTATCTGCTGCCGGTGGTGGAAGTTGTTGCGGGACAGCGCACACACCAGCAGACAGTAAACAAAGCCATCGAAATACTCACCGACATCGGCATGAAACCAGTCACCGTGCGTCGAGAGATCGATGCCCACATTGCCGATCGCCTGCTGGAAGCTTTATGGCGTGAGGCCTTGTGGCTGGTGGCTGACGACGTTGCTACCACTCAGGAGATCGATGAGGTCATGCGCAACGGCTTTGGTCTGCGCTGGGCGCAAATGGGTTTGTTCGAGACCTATCGCATCGCCGGTGGCGACGCGGGTATGCAGCACTTCCTTGCTCAGTTTGGACCCGCATTGGCGTGGCCGTGGAGCAAACTTACGGACGTTCCCGAGTTGACTGCAGAGCTGGTCGATAAAATTGCCGCTCAGTCGGACGCTCAATCAGGACACCTCAGCATTGCCGAGCTGGAGCGGCAGCGGGATAAGAATCTGGTGGCGATTATTCGAGCCCTTAAAGACACCAACAGTGGCGCCGGTGAGCATGTCAACGCTGTGGAGGCGATGTTGCACAACGGTCGCGCTGATCGCAGCTGAGTATTCTGGCGATTTAGGGCAAAGCTGTTGATTGCCGCGGTGGCCACTTATGGTACGAGTTCATGACCGCAGCGCAAGACATCGAGAATTTTGACGCAGTACAGTTTGATCCGGCAGATCCCGTGCAGACACCGCGAGGTGTCAACGTTGCCGATGAAACCCTCGCAGCTGCGCAAACGCTGACCGACGCTGGTATTGCCCTCGATGCCCCGTTGGGTGAAATTCAGTACGCCGAACGCAATGGTCAGAAGATTCCGATTCCCGATGGTGAAGGTTGGGGGGGATGTTCAGTATGATTGTGACCAAGCTTGAGCCGGATCCGAATCTGCGTCGGCTTCGATTGACCCGGTGATGCCTGGCGGTGCAGCGCCTGCGCTGGAGCGGTATTACTCGGCGTTTCGCGGCGCCTTATATTGCACTGCGAGCTGGTTTGTTGGGGAGGGTTTGTGGCGCAGCAGAATAGCGTCGATGGCGGTGCGAAAATCTGAAGAGATCGACATCGGATTCCTTACCTGGTTCGAGAACCACTCGCTTGAGGAGGCGAGCGAAGGTTTAAGCCTGCTATCACCTGTTGCCTAGACAATCTGAATATCACGTTCGGCGCATTCCGCCTCGTCTGGCTCCTGCCATGCAGCATTCGCCAGTTCGAAGATCTCGTCCGAGACCTCCATTTTGAAGGTGCTGCCCTGCAGCTGGTTGCGCTCACTCACCCGTTGTCTTCGAACATCTACCGGCGCATCCACAAGATATACCTTCAGGGTGTAGTTGGTGGCGTCCACTCGCCGATAAAAGTCTTCCCGGTCAGCCAGCTGGACCAGCCCCAGTTCGACAATCGCATCCGTGCCGGTTTCGATCAGTTCACAAGCGACGCGCCAGATCTGGTCAATGCAGCGGCTCTTGCGATCTGAATACCACTGCATGAAATCTGTTTCTGGTCGATCTGGTCTGAACAAGATGACCATCCATTCGTCGAGATTCAGGCATGGGGCTGCGTGGGTTAACGACAGTTTGCCCGCGTGGGTGGATTTACCGGCACCCACAGGGCCTTCAATGAGATGAATAGTAGCGATTGCCTTGCTCCAGAGTTTCAGTTGGTATGCGATAGCGTATGACGTTTGCGATCGATCTGGCAGCCTGCTATTTTCGTGACGCTTGTGCCGCGGATCGAAGACCCATCTACTCAAGGTGGTTTGTCGGTCGAGGTCGCGTCAATGGCTGACTCCAGTCAGACCTTTTCCCGATTCTTCTAAGGCGGAGCAGGTTCACTATGAGAACCGAACACACAGATCGTATAGAGCTTCAGGATGTGATGCTGAAGTATGCAGCAGGGATTGATGAGCAGCACGACGAGTTGTTGCGAAGCTGTTTTGCTGAAGACCTGGTCGCACCCGGGTTTCGTCAACAGGCGATAAAGGGTGTGGATGCGTGGATGTCTTTCCTGCATGAAGAGCTCGAACCGTTCAGAAGCACTCAGCATATGCTCGGTCCGCTGCTGGCTACGATTGACGGGGATAGCGCCCAGACGCGAACGGATCTTCAGGCTATGCACGTAGTCAAAGAGCCGAAGGGGCAGATACTGCTGGTGTGGGGAACATACAACACGAAGATGGTGCGCAGAGGTGGGCGCTGGTTGATCCAGCACCATGAGCTCGCGATAAAGAAGTCTATTCGGCAATAAGCCCGGTCACCGAAGGCTGCTCACCGAGGCGGCAGCCCGTGTTTCTTCCGTTCTGCATTCATCCTGACTGCGTCGCTGCTCATACGTTTGCCAAGCGCGTCTTCATCGATGGTGCCGGCCATGTGTTTTGAAGCCGTACCAGCGTTGTACATGATGCGTTTTTCCGGAGTGACCGACAGAACCACCCGCAACGGCGAATCCAGAAAGTTGTAGAAGTAGTCTTCACCGTCTTTGTTGCCAGGATTGAGTTTCTGGGACAATGCGCGATAAAACTTATCTTTGGTGGTGTCGTCTGAGAACAGCTCGCCGCGGCCTTTGAAGGTGATCGCTCCATGGGGCAGCCCTTTGCCAACACCGCGCGGATAGGATGCGCTGCTGACGTTAATAGAGACCCGGTTGTCCCGGCGGATTGCGGCAGTTCGATGGCGATGTGAACCAAAGGTGACCCAGATTTTGCCGTCGTGCCAGACGAACGCGTGAGTCACGCCCACCGGCCAGCCGTCTTTGGTTGACCACATGAGTACACACTCACCCGCTGTATTCATCAGACTATCCACTTCATCGTCAGTAAATGGATAGATTGAGACAATTTCATGATCTTCAGCACGGCCCATCAGCGCCCTCCAATGCAGGATTTCCAGCACCATCCTCGCCGAGTACACTCTCAGGATCAATCTCCATTGGATCAGCTCTGGTTGAGATTGATTCTTGAGGGCGGGAAGGGGAACTCAGCATGAATACTGGTGACAAGGTATCGCCTGGCCGGACCAGCGACGCGCGTGCTGAGCTGATTGGTATGGCCCGCCGCAATATGCTGCATGCTGAAGCTGGCACGATTGAGCAGGCTGATGGCGTTGTCCGCGTACCTGCGTCGAACTACTTCGATGAGCGGCAGTGGCAGCGGGAAGTTGACCAGGTATTCAAACGCGTGCCTTTGATGTTGGCCATGAGTTGCGAACTGAAAGCCGCGGGTGATTTCAAGACGCTTGAGGTTTGCGGTGTGCCGGTGTTGCTGGTCCGCGATGATGAGCAGGTTGTACGCGCATTCATTAATTCCTGCAGCCACCGCGGTGCGGTGGTGGTGACAGAACAGCGGGGTTCGCGCACTCGTTTCAGTTGTCCTTATCACGCCTGGACTTATGATGGTCGTGGTGATCTGGTTTCGATTTATGCCGAGAGTGATTTCGGCGAGATTGACAAATCCTGCCATGGGCTGACGCGGCTTCCTGCTGGTGAGAGGGCGGGAATGGTCTGGGTGTCGCTGGATCCTGAGTCCACACTCGATCTCGATGTTTTCTTATGCGGCTACGATCAACTGCTCGCGCAATTCGATTTTGCAGACTGGTCCCTGTTTGAAGACCGCACTCTCAAAGGTCCTAACTGGAAGATCGCCTACGATGGCTACCTGGACCTTTATCACCTGCCGATCCTGCATCGGAATACCTTTGGCGCCAATATGCCTAACCAGGCACTTTATGACGCCTGGGGACCACACCAAAGAGTTTCGTCACCGGATCCCGGTCTGTTGAAGCTCAAGGACAGTAATGAATCTGACTGGCCGACCGCGCGTCTCCTGCAAGGCGTGTGGACCATTTTCCCACACGTCTCAATTGCCTCCTTTGATGGCGGTGGAGGCCGAGGAGTGATGGTGTCGCAGCTGTTTCCCGGGCAGACTCCGCTGGAGTCTTATACCGTGCAGAACTATGTCATGGAGCGGTTGCCGGAAAGTGATGCGGTGCGAGACAGAGCCCACGAGCAGTTCGGATTACTGGAGATGGTGGTGCGCGATGAAGACTATGCCACCGGTTTAAGGCAGCAGGCTGCGCTGCGGAGTCGACCAGATGCGCAGGTGCTGTTTGGACGCAATGAAGCAGGCGGTCAACACTTTCACGGGTTTATCGAACGATTGCTGGCGTGCGATTCGGAGAATCTGTCTGATCTGTTCAGTATGAATAGTGCATGAGCAGATGCTGTTTTCTCAAGGGGATAAAGTATGGATGAACGTTATGAGCTGCATGACCTTGTGGCACGTTACTCAGATGCGGTAAGTCGGCATGATGAACCAGTCTTTGCTGCTACCTGGGCGATTGATGCGCTCTGGCAGCTTCCTGGCGCGCCACTGACGAAAGGCAGGGATAACATCGTCGCGCTGTGGAACAGTGTGATGGCGCGCTTTCCGTTTGTGCTCCAGCGTATGAATAACGGCACGGTAAACATTGATGGAGACACCGGATCAGGACGCTGGTATTTGAGTGAGCACATCGTTGGGGAAGACGGCGGTGTGATGATCAATATTGGTGTTTATCAGGACCGCTATATTCGTGCAGGTGACGGCTGGGTGTTTGCGGAGCGGCATTTTTCGATGCTCTATCACGAGCGCAAAGCGCCATCTGACAGCGTTATCACCTCGCCGTATCCGGATCTGGTGTGATCAGCTTACGGGTGTGGAACTGGCATGGCAGACTGGTTTTTACCCTGACCACAAAATTCCCTACAATCTTTGCTGGCGTTTTTCCTGGGGAGAGAGAATGGCGCAACTGCGACACGCTCTGTCGGGAGCGGTCTATACCCTGGTTGGTGATGACACCGTTCGGGTCGAAAACAACGGCCTGACCGGTCTGTTTACTGCTACCGGTCGCCATCTCGAGGGAGAACTCACTCATGCTGATCCGCACATGCTGGTCTGGCTGGCTGGACCACAGCTGCCGAAAGATGATCCTAATGCCCGCCGGAGTCAGCGCTCCTGGTCTTCGGAGGACTGAGTCATGACGCAAGCTGAGGCGAACAATCGATCCGCTGGGATCAGCTACCAGCAACTGCTGGCGGAAGACGTTGTGCCGCCACCGGCTGTCCTCAAGCTGGAAAGCCCGCTCACCGATGTCCTCATTCAATCGGTGCCGGTTTCCCGCTACACCACACCCGAATTCCATGATCTGGAAATGCAACGGCTGTGGCCGAAGGTATGGCAGATGGCCTGTCGGGAAGAAGAGATCCCGGCAGTAGGCGATTATCTCCTTTATGAGATCGGCCAGTTTTCGATCATCGTGGTCCGTACTGCCTCGGGGATCAAAGCCCATCACAATGTCTGCCGACACCGCGGTCGGCGGCTGTGTGACTTTGATGGTCATGCGGCGAGTTTCATCTGCCCATTTCACGGTTTCAGCTGGAACATTGATGGCAGTCTCCGTGGAGTGACATCAAGCTGGGACTTTCCACAGATTGATCATGACGACTTCGATCTGAATTCTGTCTGCTGCGATACCTGGGGTGGCTGGGTGTTTATCAATATGGACGCAAAGGCCGAGCCGCTGGCGGCGTTTCTTGGTGAGCTGCCGGAACACTTTGCTATCTGGACGCCCGAGCAGCGTTACATTGAAGCGCATGTTGGCAAAGTCATTGGCTGTAACTGGAAAGCCTGTCAGGAGGCTTTCATGGAAGCCTTTCATGTGATCACCACTCACCCACAGATTCTGGCTGGCATTGGCGACGAAAATTCTCAGTATGACGCATGGGGTAACTTCTCGCGGGCCATCACGCCGAATGCGACGCCGAGTCCACATCTGCGCTGGAAGCCCTCAGAGCAGGAGCTGTTTGATTCGGTCACCATGCGCGAACTTGATCAGGATCCCGGGCCTCGCGTGCCGGATGGGATGACCGCCCGGGCGATGATGGCAGCGGGCGCGAGAGCAGGATTGCAGCGTGTTGTTGGTGAAGACGCGGTGATTTCAGATGCTGAAGTTGCAGACAGTATCTACTACACGCTGTTTCCGAATTTTCACCCCTGGGGCGGTTTCAACCGGATCAACTACCGGTTTCGGCCCTTTGATAATCGCCACGACAAGTGTCTGATGGAATGCTATTACTTAAGCCCGTTTGCTGGTGAGCGTCCGCCGCCTGCAAAAATGCACTTTCTCGCGGAAGACGAACCCTGGACCAATGCACCCGAACTGGGTTTACTTGCCAAGGTGTTTACTCAGGACACTTTCAATCTGCCGAAAGTGCAGGCAGGTCTGGCTGCCGCCCAGTTTGATGAAGTTGTGCTCGCGAACTATCAGGAGACCAAGATACGGCACTTTCACCACCTGTTATCGAAGTGGCTGGCTGGCTGAAGACCGCGCTCAGGTCTGCTCAGTGAAAAAATCGGCCCGCGCGGTGAAGGTTTCGTCATAGACGGGTTCAGTCAGGTCGACGCGATATTTGGCTGATTCGGCATTGAGCAAACCAAAAGAGCCGATCGCATCGCGCATCCCCAGATACCATTCGCTCTGAAAATGCGCAGCCAGCGCCGCTTCGCTCTCCCACAGTTCAAACACCCGGATACGGCCAGGATGAGTGGGTTCTATGGACCAGTCGTAGGCCAGACAACCGACTTCCGTGAGCGCGCCTTCAATCAACGGACGGCTGGTTGCCAGCGCGGCTTCGAGGTTTTCCGGTGGTAAATCGATGGTGGCGGAGATGATGATTTTCTTTGACATGGCTCTCTTATAAATTTGGCTATTTTCCGGATAAACGCTCGACGACTGGTGCAAATGCTTCCATCGCGACGTCACTGATAGTGATATAGGAAATTCCATGCGCTTCCCGGCGGCGTTCGAGCTCTTCGCAGATAGTAGTCACGCTGCCGAACAGTGCGTGGGGATGGCGTCGCATTTCGGCGGGCGAGTAGTCGAACATCTGCGCAAAGTTTTGCAGCACTGAAGATGGATCATCCATGACAAAAGTGAAGTAAGCACCGATCTCGATCTCAAGCGCATCGAAACGCGCTCCGGCAGCTTCACGCACCCAACCAAGTTTTCGTTCGGTCTGTTCCGCAGACGAGCTCTGGACACCTTGCGCACCGAGCATGCCGGAACGATTATTGAAATTCAGGCTGACAATGTCCGCCTCACGACCGGCTAATCGCAATATTCTCGGGCTTCCACCACCAATCATCAGTGGGGGTTTTGACACCGGTTTGGGAACGCCTTCAAACTCTCGCCAGCGCAGGCTGGCATTGTCCACGTTAACTGGACCTTCAACGCTGAATGCTCGAATCCCTTCTATCACGTCTGCAAGCCTGTCAATACGCACACCGGGCTCATCGAAATCGAGGCCGATCGCAGCGTATTCATCCTGTAGCCAACCTGCACCCAGGCCCAGCTCCAGGCGCCCGTTAGAGAGAAGATCGATGGTCATGGCTGACTTCACCAGGACCAGCGGGTTGTAGTAGTCGATGCAGAAGACCCGGCAGCCGATATGAATGGTGCTGGTTACGGCGGCCGCATAAGCCATAGCGGGAAGCGCCGCCAGGTTCTGGACTGGATGTGCGCTGCGCTCAAGGGCGGGACCTGGACCAATAAGGTGGTCGGCAAGATGGAAGGCTGAGTAGCCAAGGTCTTCAGCCCGCTGAGCTCTGGCTGCCCACTGGACACCGCTCTCGGCATTGAATGATTGCACCCCGAAGCGGAAAGCTCGAGTCATCGCCCTGCTCTCCTAGATGTTTTCGGTGCAGTATTGGATGCCACGTCTCAGCAGCTCATAGTATTCGGGCTTCTCCCAGCTGCCGCGCTCAATCTTCGGGTAATAGTCGATCATCGGCTGCATGTCGTAATGGCCGCGGCAATGGCCAAGATTCAGATACAGCACTTCACCCCCGCCAACACGATTCAGGTAATACACCGGTCTTGGTGCATCATCAGACCAGTCAGATGCGACGAAGCCGGGCGCTGTGCCGGAAAATTCCGCGTGAAGCAGCAGTTCAAGGTCACCATGAATGCGACAGAGATAAAGCTCATCGTCAGTCTCGAATTCGGCAATGCCTTTCACCAGTTCGTGGTCGGGATTTGATAGTCGAACCTGAAACGGTGTAATTGGCGGATGCGCAATAAACTGGCTACCCAGTGTTTCCATCAGGACGGGAGCAATTTCCGGTGATTCCACCTGACCATCAGCCAGGAACTTCAGGATTGAATTGGTACCGTGCAGTGCGAACCAGCGTTTGCCGCTGGCAACGTAGTCCCTTAGAGTCCGTTGTTGTTCAGTGCTCGGGACCAGGTTGCAGGTGTAGGTGATCAGAAAATCACTGCCGCGGATCGCGTCGAGATCGTGATAGTCACCGGCCACTCGGGTGCGAATGCGGTCATCTTCTGCCAGCAGCTTGAGAATTTCCAGTCTGGCAAAGTCGATGTCGTGGTAGTCTCCGGCAGCCACCAGATAGACGTTTACGGTTTTGTTGTCGGTCCGCTTGGGATCAGCCATTGCTTCTCCGCCATGAGATTAGAACGATGTCAGAATGTAGTCATGTCCAGTGAAATGGTACAGCTGGACTTAGAACTGAATACGTTTTGTGAAACCACCGTCGATTACGATGTTGGTGGCGGTAGTGAATGCGCCCAATGGACTTGCCAGCAGCGCCACCTGGACGGCTACTTCCCGTGCCGAACCCAACCTGCCTAAAGGGATGTCGGCGACGGTCTGGTCGTATAGCGAGGTCATTTTTTCTTTGATAAAAGCCCACGATCCGCCTTCGATGTAGATAGGTCCGGGAGAGATGGCATTAACCCGAATGCCTTTTACGCCGACGTCCTGTGCCAGTGCACCGGCATATTGAATCAGTGCGCCTTTCATAGCGTTGTATGCGCCCGCGCTCATGAATTTTTCCAGGGCGGCAGTAGAGGAAATCATTGCAATACTGGCGTTGTCTGAATTCTCCAGATGCGGCGTGCAGGCCTCAACCAGGCGGACTGCGCCGAGTACATCGTATTCGAAGTTTGCTCGCCAGCCGGCTTCGCCTGGAGCATTGCCGCCACTGACGTTTGAAACCAGAGCATCAATTCCTCCAAGAGCGTCGGCGGAAGCTGCGACCCAGGCTTTGAGTGCCTCGCCGTCTCCCACATCCACTGATGCGCCATAGGCTTCAACGCCTTTGCTCTTGAGAGCTTCGACCGTACTGGCAACATCGTCAGCATTGCGTGCACAGATGGCCACATTGCAGCCTTCATCAGCCAGCGTGTCGGCAATTGCGCGACCGATGCCTTTGGTGGCTCCGGTAATCAGTGCCCGTTGGCCTTTCAGTTGCAGATCCATGGTGTCCCCTCATTCCCCTGAGCTTCATCATCACCGGGGCAAATTTGTCCGTCAAGACGGTTTTCACCAACCTTGTATGCGCGCATACTTTTTCGCCTTCAACCTGAAGCTATTGAACAGGCGGCACAAAGATGAGCGATCCCGGAGGCGCAGCGCAGGATCTGAAGAACCTGCTCGGCAAGCCACTGCAGGCGACTACGCCTTTAGCCCCTGAGGTGCTGGCCTGTCCGGTCGAGTTCAACGCACGGTTGCGGGCTGAAGCGCCAGTGTACAAGTGTCCGCACACCGGAATCGTCTTTGTTTCCGATTACGATACAGTTACGAAGATTGCCAGAGACCATGAAACCTTCTCCAACCGTTTCGGCCAGGCGATGCGCAACACTACCAATACTGATCCACGCCTGGCCGAAGTACAACGTGAGGGCTACCCGGCTGTAGACACGATGCTGACTCAGGATCCTCCCCAGCACCGACGCTATAGAGGCATGGTGAATCAGGCCTTTACCGCCCGGCGGGTGGCTACATTGGAAAACCATATCGAAGCTGTCTGCCACGGATTGATTGATGAATTTGTCGCTGATGGTGAGTGTGAGTTTGTAAGCGCGTTTGCCAAACGTCTGCCAATGACAGTAATTGCAGAGCAGCTCGGTGTGCCATTGGGCGACTACGAGCTGTTTAAAAACTGGTCAGATGCGTTTGTTGCCCAATTATCAGGACTGGCCAGTGCGGATGAAGAGCTGGCGGCTGCCAGACAGATCCTGGCATTTCAGAACTATTTCGCCGAGCGCATTGAGCAGCGCCGCGCTGCTGCTGCAGACGATATTATTTCTGACATTGTGCATGCGAAGTTCGAAAATGAGCGGCCATTAGAAATGGCCGAGATGCTGTCCATTCTGCAGCAGCTGCTGGTGGCGGGAAATGAAACCACGACTCATGCAATCTCCGAAGGTGTGCTGCTGTTAATCCGACACCCGGAGCAGTGGCGGAAACTGAAAGCAGAGCCTGAACTCATTCCGGCTCTGGTGGAGGAGGTGCTCAGGCTGTCAACGCCCACCGCCAACATGTGGCGGGTTGCGGTAAAAGATACTCAGATCAACAGCTTGGAAATCCCGGCGGGGACAATGGTGCAGATCCGGTTTGCGTCTGCCAATCGCGATGAAGGCAGGTTTTTGAGCCCGGATGACTTCGATATTGAACGACCCAACGCGAAGGCGAATGTTGCCTTCGGCCATGGCGTCCATATGTGTGTTGGCGCCAGCCTGGCCCGAAAAGAGCTCGAAGTCGCGTTCCGGACGATTCTTCAGCGCTTTGATGAGCTTGAGCTCAACTGCGCCGACGACCTGCTTGTCTACCCGGCAAACATGCTGCTGCGAGGGCTGCAACAGTTGCCCCTCCGCTTCTCTTTCAGTAGCGATTAAACCGTTTGGCAATAAAGCCGGGGCCAATCGCCCCGGCTTTATTGCGGAGTTGGAGGAAGTTCTCAGTTAGATGGGATTGGCGAAGCCCACACATTAACACCGACCGTTCTGCTGACGATCCGACGGAAATTGGCGGCATTGCTCAGATAGGCGGCCATTTCCGGTGAAGACTGGATGTCCTGGAAACCCTGCATCAGTGTTGCCATATCGTTGGCCTGAAAGACCACAGCATGGGTGACGTCCGATTCACCGCTCGCCATCACGTTCACCATATATCGATTACCCGGGAAGGCTTTCGAGGCTTTGGAGTCCCAGAGCTTGTCGATGGCAGCCATAAACGCAGCCTGATCGGTTACGGCCAGACCGATGCTCATGCTGACCGGATTTGCCGAAGTAATGGCACCTTCGACAATCTCAGCCTTCATCAGCATGAACAGACCGGAGGATTCCGGCTCTGACACAGACTGGAAGACTTTGCCAACTTCAGCCACTTCGGGAGAGCCGGCGTTCATTTTTCTCGAGGCATCCATCGCAGCTGCTGTTGGATAGGTAACGCTGATGCTATGGGTGGCATCAGATTCACCATTGGCAATGAATTGATTGAGACTGACGCCGCTTGGGTTCTGTTTGCCGATAGGCGAATTACGAAATTTCTGCATCGCCGCGAGGAGTGCAGCTGGATCGGACACCTTAAGGGTGTACATTTGCCCATACTCAAAAGGCAGATGATGGGCTGCGAAGGCAGCAGCGGTAAATGAGATGGTGAGAATTGCGCTCACGAAGGTTAGTAGTATCTTCTTCACTTGGTCGTTCCTTAAATCCTTACGAATTCCTGTTAGTCAGTTTGAACAAGCAGAACTGCAAAGAACGAAATGCGTCCAATGGGACTCATTCTTAATCCACGGGCTTTTGATACAGTTTTTATGCAGATAATACAAATTGGAAATATGCCTGACTTTGTTGAGAGCGTGACGAGCCACCGGGCGCGGCTGCTTGAAGCGTTGTTTGTCGTGTTAGTGGGTTCGTGCGCTGCATGTGCTCAAGCTGGTGACAAAAACGTCTACGACGTGGAATATCACGCGGAATTTCTTCCAGCTGAAGGCGAGGCTCTGGTGACACTTGAAGTGGGTCAGGACAACGGCCTGCTGCGAGAACTGAATTTCGACGTGCCTGAGCAGCGTTACTCTGATTTTCGCGGCTCAGGATCCCTTCGTCGTGACGGCTCCAGGGTTATCTGGAGCGTGCCTCCCCGCGGTGGTCAGCTCACCTATCGTGTGTTAGTTAATCAACTTCGCGGCAACGCTCATGATGCACTGATCACTGGGAACTGGGCTGTGCTTCGGCTGGATGATCTGTTTCCGCCCGCCCGGTCGCGCAGCGATGTCGGTTCCTATTCATCCGCGAGTCTGACGTTGTCCGGGCCAGCAGAGTGGAGTTTCGAGACAGGCTACGGCCGGGTGGACACGGCGGTGCAGGTAGTTAATCCGGATCGGCGCTTCGTCAGGCCGGTCGGCTGGCTGGTAGCGGGCGAGCTTGGCGTACGGCGCAGTGAGATTGCTGAGCGTCAGATAGTCGTTGCAGCACCCACGGGGGAATCATTCCGGCGCATGGATATCCTTGCGTTCCTGAACTGGACCCTCCCGGATCTGGTTTCCCTATTGCCAACGTTTCCTGATCAATTTCTGGTTGCTGGTGGTAACAGGGATATGTGGCGGGGTGCGCTGTCTGGACCTAATTCCATCTATCTGCACCCTGACCGACCTCTGATCAGTGAGAATGGGACCAGCACCTTGCTGCATGAGCTTGTGCACGTGGCGATGCCGGATCCTCCGGCTCAGGGCGACGACTGGATCGCAGAAGGCCTGGCCGAGTATTACAGTCTGACTGTACTGCGGCGCAGTGGCGGGATCAGTCAGCACCGATTTGAATCAGCGTTCCTGAAACTTAAAGCTTGGGCAGAACGAGACAATGGCCAGCTTGCGGATCCTTCTACCGGAGCCAATACAGCTTTTGCGACCCTGATGTTCCGAGATCTGGATCGTGAACTGCAGGCGGCAGGCAGCGGCCTGGATCCGATAGTGGCCCAGTTCTTCGCTGACCGACAGATCAATCGGCATCGACTGCGAGATCTCGTTGAAAACGCGTTAGCGGGCCCATCGAAGGTGCTGCAGAACGTGATGCCTGCTCATTAGTCTCTGTGTTCGAGAGATTATGAGTCGGTGTACAGACATCTGAGCTAATTGTTCTGATATGACCAGAGCAACAGATATGCTCATACCGCCAGCTTAAGGGGCTGTTGCCCCTGCCGATCGCCGGACAATTCAATACATGTTCCATACATACATTGAGAATGTCATGTTTCTGATGCAGGATATGAGTGGGATTTGGACTCGAGCAGCGGTTGCTGCACGAAATTCTAGGGAAGATTGATGTTCAAGGGAAAAAATAGTCGGCGAAAGTCCGATGTGCAATCTATTGTACATTTATTTCACGGTGTGGAAGTTGTGGCCGGTAGTAGTGCATGCGCTGAAGTTCGTACGCTCGAGGGGCAGCGGATGTTATCCGAAGATGCACCCATGTTGCCCCTGGCAACTTGCTCTCACTTTGCCAGCTGTACGTGTCGCTATCGTCACTATAAAGACCGTCGTACCGAGGCTCGTCGTGACTCTGACGATGGTCTGCCGCAGCGCTATGTAGTGGATGAACGACGGCTTCGAGCTGGACGCCGAGTCACCGATCGCTAACAGACATTGGTGTTTACTGCTGGCGGTTATCCTGCTGGCAGGGTGCGCAGCGCTTCCTCAACCTGAGATCTCTCCTGTCGCTGTTGACGTGCCAGCGGATTTTCCGTTTTCCCGCTATCTGCAGCGCCCTCCTGGCCAGGTGTTTTCGGTTGATCAGTCAGAGCTGGTGATCAAGACCTATCGGGCTGGGTGGCTGAAAGGTCTAGCCCATAGTCACGTGTTGACGGCGTCAACGCTGAACGGTCTGATTTTTCTAGACCCTGCCGGCGGGGCTTCGATGGCCGATCTCTACTTCAGACCCTACGACCTGGTTCTTGACGATCCGGAAGCGCGCGCTGCCGCGGGGCCGGAATTCGAGTCGATTCGAACCGAATCAGACGTTGCTGCGACCCGATTGCGCATGCTCGGACCGCGGCTGCTGGACAGTAACGACCATCCCTTTATACGCATTCATGTTGCGCCCGGACCGGCGCCGGGCGAGGTGCTGCTGAGTATAGTGCTGCGTTCCCAGACTACGACCAGGCTAATGCCTGTCGAGTGGTCAGACAGCGCCGAGCGACTCGAGGTTCGCGCCAGTTTTCGATTGACTCACGCGGAGCTGGGTTTGAAGCCGTACAGTGCTTTTGCGGGTGCGCTGGCGGTTGCCGAACCAGTTGATGTCATGGTGGCGCTGCGGGCGAGCGTCTGGAATCGCGCCACGCAATCTGCTCAGGTACGTTCAGGAAGCTCGTAGGGCCGGCGTTGTTATTTCCACAGACAATCCGTTTGGATCCAGGTCCTGCTGCTGTTTTGCAAACAGATCCAGGCGCTGTTTCATCAATTCCGGATTCAAAGTGCTCGTCAGGCATAGTTGATAGTGACCCTGTCGAATCATGATTTCACGACCACGCTCACTACATCGGTGAACTACAACAAGTCTGAACTCGACTCCGATGCCAGCGAGTATCTGAAGCAGCAAGACCAGGGTGATTCTGAAAATCAGGATCCGAACTGGCGTGCGGTAGTTTCAGCCATGCATCAATGGGGGCCTTTCAATATTCTTGGACGGGCACGATATTTTGGTTGTTCAGAGGATACCGACGGTTCACCCGCAGGCTCGATTCAGCACTTTGAAGCGATGACGTTCTTCGATCTGGAAGGCGCCTGGCAGATCAATGACAACTTCCGGGTTTCGGTGGGTGGTCGCAACCTCCTGGATCAGCACCCTGAGCAGGTAGATCGGTCCGTCACGGCAACGACTACTGCTGTGGCCGTGTCTATCAGTCAGCGTCCATCGTCGACTGGCAGGGTGGTTACTACTACATGCGCTTGAGCGCGGATTTCTAAAGTTCGACGCTCACTAACTCTCTACTCAAGGGGGCATCGGCCCCCGTTTTTCCGGTGAGGCATTCAGTCAGGTGCCCGTATAGGTGGGTTTGCGCTTTTCCAGAAACGCAGCCCGGGATTCTTTTGCATCGTTTTTGGCTTTGCCTGCGTAGCTCAGCCCGGCCATCTCGTTGCGCAGTGCGTCCTCCAGTGGATTTTCGATGCTGTACTGCAGAACGCGCTTGGATGAGCGCAGCGCCAGCGGTGGCCATTGGGCCATCTGCGATGCGACTTCCAGCGATACTTCCAGTAGCCGATCGTGCTCGGTGAGTCGGTCCAGCAGGCCGATTCGATGGGCTTCTTCTGCACCCACCGGACGGCTGGTGTAGATGATATCCGCAGCTCGAGACTGACCCACGATGCGCGGCAGGAAGAAGCTCATACCGGAATCTGGTGACAGGTTGCGCTCAATGAATACCGATTTGAACCGGGTGTTTTCTGAACCGATGCGCATGTCGCAACTCAGTGCCAGGCTCATACCGGCACCAGCAGCCACGCCGTTTACCGCCGCAATCACCGGCTTATCCAGGTTGTAGACACTCATCGCCTGGCGCCCCATCCAGCCGAATTCATCCAACAGATCGGCCTGGCTGGGTGGAGGTGCTTCCGCAGCGCTGGTGAGATCGGCACCGGAGCAGAAGCCTCTGCCATTGCCGGTGAGGATGATGACCCTCACAGCGTCATCGGCTGCCGCCTCGTCCAGAGCCTCACTCAGCAGTGCTCGGAGTCCGGAAGACAGGGCGTTGAGTTTGTCCGGTCTGTTAAGGGTGATGATTGCGCTCTGGTCAGATCGATCGACCGTCAGCTCCTGTTCCGCCATTGCCTGTCTCCCCAGTCACAACTTTCCGCGTGAGTATAACTCGATGATCGGACCGTTTACCCCAACCCCAGCCAACCCTTAGACTGTTTACAAATCCGAGGGTGAGAAACTATGGACTGCCTCAAGCTGATGGCTGGGTTAACACTGGTTGCGCTCCTGGTTGCGTGTGGCCCGCCGCCACCGGAACCGGCGCCGATCCGCAAGCTGCGCACCATGGAAGTGGGTGTAGTCGCAGATCTTCGTACTGGACAATTGCCCGGCCGGGCACGCTCAGCACAGGAGGTGGATCTGTCTTTTAACGTCAGCGGCACCTTGATAGAGCGTCCCGTCAATATTGGTGATGAGGTGAGCGAAGGAGATCTGATCGCCCGATTGGATCCGCGAGATTTTCAAGCCAGGTTGCAGGCAGCCGAAGCGGATGCCCGTACCGCGGAGCGTAATCTTGCCCGCGGCAGAGAATTGCTGGTGAAAGAGTTTATCTCGGAGTCAGAAATGGATCGGCTTGAGGCCACTGTGGATATCACCCAGGCCCAGCTGTCTCTGGCTCGCAAAGCGCTGAGTGATTCAGTGATTCTAGCGCCATTTGATGGCGTGATCTCAAACATGCTGGTGGAAAATTTCCAGTCAGTACCTGCCAAGCGCGATATTGCCCGCCTGCTTGGTACGCAGCGAATTGAGATGGTGGTCAATTTATCGGAAAGTCAGATTGCCAACCTGGCGAATGTGGACGCCATTGAAGTTGTATTTGATGCCTTTCCGGATCTGCGTCTGCCAGCAGAAATTGCGGAAATCGGTCGGGAAGCGTCATCGACTACGCGCACCTTTCCGATCACGCTCAGCATGAAGCAACCTGAAGAACAGAAAATTCTCGCCGGTATGGCCGGTGTGGCGGTAGCTTCCGGGCGCTTCGATCCGGATTCGGTCCCCGGCTTTGTTATTCCTGCCAGTGCCTTCATTGGTCAGGCAGTTGATAACGCGAGTGAAGTCTGGGTTGTTGGTGATGACAGCCGAGTCAGCCGTCGGCAGGTGCGTGTAGGCGAGCTGGGGGTCGGTGGTATCTCTGTGTTGGAAGGTCTCCAGGCTGGAGAAATCATCGCGACCGCTGGTGTGCACACGTTACGTGAGGGCCAGGAGGTACGAGTCGAGCGGTCAGGGAGCTGAGCCATGAATTTGACCCAGGCCACACTCGATAAACGGGCAATCAGCTATTTCTGCACCTTCCTGCTGATTTTCGGCGGACTGGCGTCATATACCTCGCTGGGTCAGCTGGAAGATCCCGAATTCACCGTTAAAACCGCGGCGATCACCGTGATGTATCCAGGCGCGTCAGCAGAGCAGGTCGAACTGGAAGTCATCGACCTGATCGAGTCGAAGCTGCAGGAAATGACGCAGCTGAAAAACGTTTACTCGATGGCGCGTCCGGGTCAGGCCATCATCAAAGTCGACATCCAGAATCAGTACTGGGCTGATCGTATTCCCCAGGTCTGGGACATCATGCGCAGTAAAATCCGGGACATCGAAGACCAGCTACCGCCCGGTGTCGGCAAGCCGGTCATTCGTGACGATTTTGGTTTTGTCTTCGGGTTTCTGATTGGCGTCAGCGGCGACGGCTATACCTATGCGGACCTCGACGACTGGGTCAAATCCATCCGTAAAGAACTGCAGGTGGTTGAAGATGTCGCCCGGGTCGATTTCTGGGGGCAGCAGGCCCGCAGGGTCTATCTGAACGTTTCTGAAACTCAGCTTTCTCAGTTGGGTATTCGACCATCGGATATCACGGCTGCTCTGCAACAGCAGAACATGGTGGTCAACGCCGGTAACCTGAACTTTGAAAATCAGCGCTTGCGCATGTCGGTGACGGGTGAATTTGATTCGCCGGAGGACATTGGCGCACTGTCGATCGGTGCGTCGAAGGTGCAGGAATCGCTTCAAGGCATCAGTGGCAACGAGATCATTCTGCTGCGCGACATAGCTGAAATCGAAGCCGGCTACCAGGATCCACCCGTCACGCTGATGCGGATGAACGGTCGACCAGCGATTGGTCTGGCTGCTGCACCAGTTTCCGGAGTGAACGTTGTTGAGGTAGGTGCTGCCATCGATCGACGCCTGGAAGAGTTGCAGGCGCTGCTGCCTATCGGAATCGAAGTCGAACGCATTTCCTGGCAATCCGATCAGATCAGTCAGTCCATCAGTGACTTCATGGTCAGTCTGATTCAGGCGGTGGTTATCGTGCTGGTGATCCTGGCGGTCACGATGGGCGTGAGAATTGGTGTAATCATCGGTTTCAGCGGTCTGGTGTTTGCCATTCTCGGCACCATGATTGTGATGGCCATCATGGGCATCGATCTTCATCGGGTTTCTCTTGGCGCGATGGTGATCGCGATGGGCATGATGGTGGACAATGCCATTGTGGTCGCAGATGGCATTGCTGTGCGTTTGAAACAAGGTATGGAACGCAACGCGGCAGCAGTCGAAGCTGCGAGTCTGCCTTCTATGCCATTACTCGGCGCGACTATTGTTGCGTGCATGGCGTTTTATCCTATCTTCGCGTCGGACTTCGATACCGGTGAGTATTCGGGTTCCCTGTTTACCGTCGTAGCAATATCTCTGCTGATCAGCTGGTTGTTGTCACAGACCATCACTCCGCTGATGTGTGTGATGTTTCTGCCGGATCCGAAACCGGCAGACAGTGGCAAAGATCCCTATGACACGCCCCTGTACCGATGGTTTGGTGGTGTGCTGGATGTTTCCATGCAAAACGCCCGGGTGTTCATGGCACTCATGCTGGTGCTTCTTGCCTCTGCAGTTTATGCCTATGGCTATGTCCGGCAATTGTACTTTCCGGACTCGTCGCGCACCCAGATCATGATTGATTACTGGATGGAAGAAGGCACCCGGATTGAAGATACCTCTGCGGCAATTGCTGAGTTGGAGGCGGCTCTGCTGGAGTTTGAAGAAACAGATCTGGTGAGCACTTTTATCGGTGCAGGGCCACCGCGTTTCTATCTGCCGGTGAGTCCGGAGAGCAACTACCCGGCGTACGGGCAGTTGATTGTGAACACTCACAATCTGCCGGAAGTGGATACCCTGATAGATAAAACCAATGCCTGGCTGGAGGCGCACAACGACAACGCTCTGGTCAGAGTGCGCAAGTATGCAGTGGGTGCCTTCGATGACTGGAAGTTTGAAGCCCGCTTCGCGGGTCCGGCCAATGCAGATCCTGCTGTGCTCCGCGATCTGGCTGAGCAGGGCATGGCCATCCTGCGGGCCAGCAATCACGCCAAAGAGATTCGCACAGACTGGCGAACCCCGTCACGAGAGTTGCAGCTTCAATACAATGAAAACCGCGGCAATTTTGCCGGTGTTGACCGGACTCATGTAGGCGCTACTACCCGTCGTGCCGGCGATGGTGTCCCTATAGGTTTGTATCGCGAAGGTGACGAACAGATTCCGATTATTGCGCGTTCGGTGAACCGGACGCGTGACTCTGCAGCAATTGAGCTCGATCAGCTGCAGGTCATCATGGGCAACACCACCAACACGCTGCCACTGGCGCAGGTAGTAGATGGCAGTGCTCTGGTCTGGCGTGACAACATCATCTGGCGCTGGGATCGCAAACGCGCCATAACTGTGCAGGCGGCGCCGAGAAACGGAACGGCACCAGTGCTGATGGACGATGTAAAAGAAGCATTCCTGGCGATCCCTCTACCGTCTGGCTATACGCTTGAATGGGGCGGTGAGTTCGACAGTCAGCGGCAGTCTATGGAAGCTTTAACGCCGGGTTTCGGACCGGCCGGTGTCATCATGCTGTTGATCATTGTGGTGTTGTTCAACGCATTCAGGCCGCCGCTGATCATCATTCTGGTCATTCCATTCGTGTTCATCGGAATTTCTTATGGACTGTTGGTGACAGATACTCCGTTTGGATTTATCGCCCTTCTAGGGGCAATGAGTCTCATCGGAATGATGATCAAGAATGCGGTTGTGCTGCTCGATGAGATTAATCTGAATGTCGATCGTGGCATAGCAGGTTATACCGCGGTCAAACAGGCTGCGGTATCGCGTCTGGCGCCGGTAATGAACGCAGCGGCAACGACGGTGTTTGGTGTGGTACCGCTGCTGTCAGATGTCTTCTGGGTCGGTCTGGCGATAACGATTATGTTCGGTCTGGCATTCGGCACTATTCTGACAATGGTGGTGGTGCCGGTGCTGTATACGATTTTTTATCGGCTGAAGCCGGAGTAGTGAAGGCTTGTTGCCGGGTGGCGACACAAGAGCATGGCTGAAGCTGTGCAATTCACGCGAGTGGCACAATGGTGAACACAAAAAGGGAGAGAGTCATGGCGCAAGCGAAGGTTGTTGAACAGATCGCAGCATCTGTTGATCGGGTATTTGCCCAACTTGGAAATTTTGCCGGGATCAAGCCGGGACCGGGTCTAGAATCGGTCGAGTATGAAGGTGAAGGGGTTGGTATGACCCGTTCTATGGGGCTCGCTAACGGCACCGTTGTGGAACGTCTCGATGTTTATGACGAAGCCGGAAAAACCTGGACCTACTCAATCATTAATGACGATTCGCCGTTGCCGTTTGCGAACTACTCAGCAACCGTGAAGCTGGCAGACAATGGCGACGGCACCACTACGGTCGACTGGGTGGGGAGTTTTGATCCCAAGGGTGTAGAAGAAGCGCAGGCCGTCAAGTTTGCCTGTGCGATTTATGGCAATGCGATCAAAGGTGCACGCGCCGCCCTGGACGCCTGATTGTGTCTGGACAGAATCGCGTTGCCGGCAAGGTCATCATTATTACCGGTGCGGCCTCGGGCTTGGGGAAAGCGGATGCCCAGCGACTGGCCGAAGAGGGAGCGCGTCTGGTATTGACGGACATCAATGCAGAAGCCGGTCAGCGGGTGGCAGACAGCTGTGATGCGCTGTTTGTTGAGCAGGATGTCAGTAGCGAAGCTGGCTGGCATGAACTCGTTGCGACGACGGTCGAACAGTTTGGTCGGCTTGACGGGCTGGTAAACAACGCCGGTATCGCCCATGTCGCGAACATAGCAACAGAAACCACCGAGCAGTGGCACAAAATTCTGCGTGTGCACCTGGATGGTACATTCTTCGGATGTCGTGCAGCGGTGCCAGAAATGGCGAAGTCAGGTGGTGGCTCGATCATCAATATGTCTTCGACTGCGGCACTGGTTGGCATCTCGCCCTATCTTGCCTACTCAGCCGCGAAAGGTGGCATTCGAGCGATGACCAAATCAATCGCCATGTACTGTCGGGAACAGAAGAACAATATTCGCTGTAACTCTGTCCACCCCGGTAGTATCTCCACACCTATGGTCCACAATGCGTTGGAAACTCTGTCAGGAATAAAATTGATGGAACAGGATGATCCGGAGGCTGCTCGCAAAGCGATGGGAATCGGCGAACCGCTGGATGTCGCTAACATGGTGCTTTTTTTGGCATCTGATGAGTCCAAACATATCAACGGTGCTGAGCTGGTGGTGGATAACGGCGACACCATAGGTCAGTCAGCACGATGAGTATTACCGGACTGGTACACGTCAACGTCAACTGCAGTGATTTTGATCGGTCGCTGAAGTTTTATGAACTGCTGGGTTTCGTGAAGGCAATCGATGTGCCGCCGAAGAATACTGCGGAGGTCGCGGCGGCTGTTGGTATGCCACCCTATACCGTGAAAGGCGCTTTGCTGATATTACGTAATGCCAAAGTGCCCATGATGCTGGATCTGCTTGAATGGCAGGAGCCGAATGA
Source organism: uncultured Pseudomonadales bacterium (assembly GCA_937921865.1). GTDB lineage: Bacteria > Pseudomonadota > Gammaproteobacteria > Pseudomonadales > Azotimanducaceae > SZUA-309. The sequence continues at coordinate 53,799 of CAKZWF010000024.1, forward strand.
TTCTGATCCGCCTTACTCCCATCTTTATCATCTTGGGATCGCTCGCATTGCGCTGGCCAGTGATGATCTTGATGCGGACATGACCCATCTGCAGGCTCATGGAGTTGAGTTTCTGTCTCCGCCAGCAACCGTGCAGATGGAAGGTCAACCGGCCAGTCGATTTGTCTGTTTCAAAGATCCGGATGGCACCGTGCTGGAACTGGTCGAGCAGTAGCCCGGAACGCTCTGAATCAGCGCAGGTGTTGTTCCAGAAACCCCGCCAACTCCGCGTATATATCCTTCGATTCGGGTGAAGCCAGCTCGAATGCATAATCTGCGTGTGACATGCCTTCGTACACATGCAGGTCTGCAATTGCGCCCGCGGACCGGAGTTTCCTGTGAGTACGCGCGGTATCGCTTAGGAACAAATCGCGTGTGCCGGTGATCAGAAAAGTTGCCGGGAAGCCGCTGAAGTCGCCGTATACGGGAGACAGCCGCGGGTCTTTCATGTCGTGACCGTTGGCGTAAAGAAGAGCTGCTGCCTCCAGAGACCCGTCGTAGGTGACCAGTACCCGATCGATGCCCTCGTTGGTGAACAGCGTGTCGCCGGTTTTGGTGAGGTCTGCCCAAGGGGTTCCGGCATATATTGCGCCAGGTACCGGCAGCTCCAGGGTTTTGAACTGATGGACCCCGGCCAGGGCCAGTCCGCCGCCGGCTGCTGTGCCGCCAATGGCGATCTCAGCTGGGTTGTGGATTTTCAGCGTCTCCTGATAAACGCTGACCAGGTCATCGACTGCTGCTGGGAATGGGTCCGCAGGTGGCATGCGGTAGTCGATGGATATAGCGGGGATTCCGGCGCGACTGGCGATAACGGCTGCTTCACCCACACTGGCTATGCCACCGTTATAGACATATGCACCGCCATGCAGGTAAAGAAACAGATGCTTTTCGTGGGCTGGTTGGATGTTGTTCGGCTGAATCCGGAACACACCGACTCCGGCAATTTCATCCGCGGCTATGGTGACGCCAAACTGTTCTTCCACCTCGGCCAGCGGTTTCGTTCGGGCAGCAGCCCGCTGGGCGATCACCGCGTTCCATTCTTCAACAGTCTTCGGGTAGTACTGCCGGCTGGCAATGTTTGGCCGTGGGCTTGCCGCAATGGATGCGTTCAACTCGCTGCTGGCACCGGCGGGTGATGGCAGATTTCGAGAGGAGATCTCCCATTCCGCTGCATGGAGCAGGCTGGCCGGCGTCCCTGTAAAGAGCGCAACGACCACCAATCTGGTCCGTATCTGTCGGCTGATCCTGTAGGTAAAGGTATGCGTCAGGCGTAGCAAGGCAGCTGACTGTTTGTGCATTGTCCTGTTTCTCGTGCCGTCACAGCTGATTATGATAGCGCGTCCTGTTTACTTCGTGGCGCAACGATGCAGATCTGGGTTGACGCTGATGCCTGTCCCGGGCCGATTAAAGAGATCCTTTTCCGAGCGGCGGATCGACGTGCGGTACAGCTGACGCTGGTGGCCAACCACGCAATGCGTGTACCGAAAGCGCCGAATGTTCGCCTGCTGCAGGTAGAACAGGGCTTTGATGTGGCGGACAACTTTATCGCTGATCGTGTTGAAGATGGTGATCTGGTGATCACTGCGGATATTCCCCTCGCCGCGGACGTTGTTGCCAACGGTGGTGTGGCGCTGAATCCCCGTGGCACGCTTTATGATTCAGAGAACATACGCGGTCACCTAGCTCGGCGTAACTTCATGGAGGAACTGCGCTCCACCGGCCAGATCACCGGTGGCCCGGCGGCCCTCGGCAAGACCGACCTGCAAAGCTTCGCCAATGCGCTCGATCGCTACCTGACTCGGGTTAACAGCGGCTGACAAGCCCGATCAGCTGATTGTTCTGAGCTGGCGCCGCTTCGAGCTGTGTCAGGAGTTACAATCGCTGCTCTTAAGTTCAGGAGAGAGCAGATGTCGGATACTCGAATGTCAGAACAGGAACGGCAGTCGTTCCTTGCTGATCTGCATGTGGGGGTTCTATCCATTCCACGGCAAAATGGAGCACCGCTGACTGCCCCGATCTGGTACGACTATCAGCCTGGTAGTGAGGTCTGGGTACTGGTCGGCAAGAACTCGCTGAAAGCCAGGCTGCTGTCTGAGGGGTCCCAGGTCACCCTGGTTGCCCAGCAGGAAGCCATGCCTTATGCATATGTTAGTGTTGAAGGAAGCGTCACCGAGATCTGCCGGGCGGATAAAGACCAAGACACGCTGCCGATGGCGATCCGCTACCTTGGGGCTGAGATGGGTGCTGCTTACACTGAAGCGAACGCTGCCAACGAAAGTCTGCGTGTCAGTATTCGCGCAGATCGGTGGTTGACGGTCGACTACGCTAAAACCATGGGGTGAGGGAACCAGCTATGACGCAAGCCAACGTTTACTGCGAAACAGGATTGAATTATTACAGCGGCGACCTTCCGACACCCGTCGGCGTCAGCATCTATAATGGCCGCGAAGCGCTGGGCGGAATCGATTACGAACGCTGCGGATTCACACTGCTGTCCCATCAATCTGAGGTGCGTGACTGGCGTGATGAATCTGAGCTGCGACGGGTTCATGAACCTGAGATCGCGAAGCTTGCCCGGGACTTTTCCGGCTGCGATCAGGTGGTGGTCTATCCGCCGCTGGTTCGTTCGCCTGTCACAGCGGCGAGTCATGATGACTATGCACCCATCGAGGCTGTGCACTCAGATTTCACTGAAGACTATCGGCTGATGGTTCAGGAACGGGACCGACCCTACAGGCAGTTTCTGGATCCGCTGCTCGCGGCCAGTGGTTTGAGCCGGGACGATGTGGAAAATGCGTCGCGGCTGCTGATGCTCCAGTTCTGGCGCAACATTGGTGATGCCTTTCCGGATCGACCTTTTGCGCTGTGTGATGCCTCGACAGTTCCCAGAAGCGAACTCGCCTCGTACCTGGTGCCCGAGTACGGCGGCCAGAAGCTTGCGTTCGAAACCTTCATGGGTTTATCGCCGAAGGATCCGCAGACGCAGTGCTGGTACACGTTTCCCGGTCTGCGAATCGATGAAGTGATCGCGTTTCGAACCTATGACAGTCGCTGTGAGCAGGAAGGGCGAGCGTTCTGGACGCCGCATTCAGCGTTTGTTGATCCGAATGTCGGGGCGGGTGCCCCACAGCGGGAGAGCCTGGAAATGCGGGTGTTGTGCCTCTTCAGTAACTAGAAAGTGTAACTGGCGAGTCGCTGAACGCGCAGGTGCGGCCCGGCGCAGCATAAGCTGCTGAGTAACAGCTTGGCTTATGAGCGCTTAGGTCGGGCTGGTGGCGGGCTGGTTGGAAGCCTGAAAAACGCATTCCATAATGCTCTCCAGGGTCATTTCTGAGACCAGCCGTCTGGCATCGACACTCTTTACCCGCAGGGTATCCGCTGACCAGTCGTTGTCGTCGAGCACCAGATAGTTGGTACCGTCGCGATTGAATACCTGGCCTTGGAGCTGGGTGTTCGCCATGTCGGGTCTTCCTCGGAGGTTGCTGGGTGGTCTCGCGGTCGTCAGGTGTGCCGCGCCGGCATTGTATGCTGCGATGCAGCACAGCCCAAGGTTTTTTTGTCCGGAAGCGCCAGCGGGTCTAATCTTGGTGCTCAGATTTACTCAGCGGGGGAGCATTATGCCAGTAGTCGACACCACCACCGGCCCGATCGAAGGGCGTGAAAAAGACGGGACTCTGCTGTTTGCCGGGGTGCCCTATGCCGCACCACCGATTGGATCGCTGCGTTTCAAGGCCGCGCAGCCTCACGAAGCGTGGAGTGAGGTCCGGCCTGCCAAACGCTTTGGACCTGCAGCGCCACAGACCCCCACCGGCGGCATGACTGCCAGCACGTCTGTGCGCTGGGACGAAGACTGTCTGACTTTGAATGTCTGTACGCCTGCAGCCGATACGGGTCGACGACCGGTGCTGTTCTGGATTCACGGCGGCGGCTATCGCACCGGTCAGGGGGCAATTCCCTGGTATTCGGGGACCCGTTTTGCCCAGCAGGGCAATATCGTGGTGGTCAGCATCAACTATCGGATGGGCGCTTTCGGGTTTACGGATCTGTCCGGATTTGGCAGCGAATATGCCACCTCCGGCGCTAATGGCCTGCTGGATCAGATTGTTGCCCTGCGTTGGGTTCGTGACAATATCGAGCGGTTTGGCGGCGACCCGGGCAAGGTCACCATCGCGGGTGAGTCAGCGGGTGGTTTTGCGGTTGCCACGCTGCTGGCGAGTCCGGAAGCCAAAGGACTGTTCCGCGGCGCGATTCCGCAGAGTGGTGGCGCTCATCACACTCTGCCGAAAGCTGCGGGTGAATTCTGTACCGAACATCTGATGGCTGAGCTCGATGTCGAGTCTCCCGAAGCCCTGACCGAGGTGGATGCTCAGAGGTTGCTGGATGCGCAGAACAAAGTCAGCGACGAAATCGGTGAAGGCTTCCGCAGCCTTGAGAACTTTGGTGTTGCGGTATCTGCCTTCTATCCGGTTCAGGGCAACGCCGTGGTGCCAAAAGATCCGCTGGTGGCGATAGCTGAAGGTGCGTCTGGCGGTATTCCGGTGATGACCGGCAGTAATCAGGATGAGACCACGCTCTGGGGTTATGGTGATGTCAGTGAAGAAACTCTGGCCCGTGCGGCGGCAACCTATGGTGCCGAAGCGTTATTGAAAACCTATCGCCATACGCGACCCCATGCGACGCCTGCCGATCTGATGATTGCGCTGACCACCGATCACATGTTCCGAATTCCGGCGGTCCGACTGGTCGAGGCGCGACTGGCTGCAGATGCGGCTAGCGACAACTGGATGTACTGGTTCTGCTGGAAGTCTCGAGCCTTCGAAGGTCGCTTGGGTGCAACCCACGCGTTGGAGATTCCGTTTGTGTTCGACAATCTGGATAAGGCTGGGGTAGATATCTTTGTTGGCCCTGGTGAGCGCCCTCAGCCGCTGGCCGATGTGATGCACCAGCATTGGATCAGTTTCATCACCGATCTGAATCCAGCCTGGGCGCCGTATACGCTCGATGAACGTTCGGTGATGCGCTACGACGATGTCTCAGAAGTGGTGCTGGATCCGGATGGTGAAGAGCGGATTGCCTGGGCGGGCGTTCGATAGAACGCTGACGTTAAGAGGCTGCACGTCGTTCATTCAGTTCTCGAATGATCTGGGCATGGTCGGCTCGAGTCAGCGGATAACGGGCCACGATCACCAGCGCGATGATCCAGAACAGCAGAATGCCGGGTCCTACCGCGAGGCCCAGTGCGAAGATGGTATCTGTATCCACCTCACCGGGTGCCACGCCAGTCGGGAAGGCGACCACGTCCAGCGCGATTCCGGCGACCAGCCCGCCGAGCCCTGAGGTTGCTTTGCTGGTGAGCGCAAAAGCGGCATTGAACATGCCTTCCTGGCGTTTGCCGGTTTTCAGCTCGCTCTGATCGATGATGTCGGCAATCATTGAACCCACCAGAATGGTGGTGCCAACGGCGACGAAAACGATGGTCATGGTCCAGACCCACAACACCGGCACCAGCGCCGGGTGGCCGTTTTCCGGCATCAGTCCTAACAGACGCAGACACACGGGTAGCGGACCAATGATTAGAATGCCGGTCATATAGGCGATGGCCGTGGTGCGTTTGTCTGTTCGTGCAGCAATGGTCGATGTGAACATGAACGCCAGCAGGGTGCCGACCAGTGCGCCATAAACCAGCAGCGCAATCTGCGCCGTCGACAGTTCCCAGAAATAGGTATTTACATACAGACCCATGTTGTCCGTGAAGCCGGTAGCGGTGGCGATGGTGAGAATCGCAAAGACCAGGACCAGATAGGCTTTGTTGCTGAACACGTCTTTCAGTTCGCGAACGAAGCCGCGGAAGGTAAATGAAACCCCTTCGGCGTTTTCATGGAGATTGGGAATCAGTCGGTGAGTGCCTATGCCGCAGATCATGATCGCGCAGAAGATGGCGATGGCACCCGCCATTGCATAGTCTCCATAGGCGTCAAAGTTCAGGCGGCCATCGGCGAACTCTGGCGACGGTGCAAAGAACACAAGGTAGCCAACTTGGACTGTAGTGATACCGCCAATCCAGCCGAACAGCACCCGGAAGCTCACCAGCGAGGTGCGCTCGTCGTAGTTGGGTGTCATCTCCGCCACCAGTGCCGAGCTGGGGACAGCGTAGAGAGTCATCGATACGCGGACACCAACTGAGAACGCCAGCATCCAGAGAAACAGCGTGGTCTGATTGCTGGTTTCCGGCGGGCTGAACAATGCCACGAAACATATCGCCATGGGCGCCGCAGAGGCGTAGATAAATGGATGGCGGCGACCCCAGCGCGAGCGGAAGTTGTCTGAGATGCTGCCAAGCAGTGGGTCGGTCACGGCATCTACCAGCAGCGCGATAAAAATTGCCGCACCGGCCATCGAACCCGACAGTCCGGCAACCTGGGTATAGAAGAACAGCAGGAAGGTGTTGAAGGTGGTGTTTTTGACTCCGTCCGCAACGCTGCCGGTGCCATAGAGGATGCGGGTTGGCAGCGTGACGCTGCGTTGCGGTTTTTCGCTCATTGTGACTGCTGCTGTTCGTGTGCGTTGAGTGTCGACTGCCGGGAGTTGGTGCGCAAGCTTGCGATCTTGGTCGGGGGCAGGTAGGCGGTCTGTAAAGCCCCGCAAGCCCAAGTATTGGGCGAACATGAACAGAGCACCGCAAACTGCTGGTTCAGTAGGACCAGGTCTGGAGGCCAATGACGCCGTAGCTGGCGAGATAGGTCAGCAACAGCAGATTGCCCATGGTGACCAGCAGAGAATGCCACCAGACTATGCTGTCCATCTGGTGCCGTTCAGTTCTGCGGCTGATCAGATTGTATGTCGAGACCAGGCTGGCGAACGCGAATGCCCAGCTGAGCAGCCAGAATCCCATTGAATACAAGGTCATCGTGGCGAGCCGCGGTACAGCAACGTTCTGACCCAACTGCAGTAAAACAAAACTGCTGACGAGCGTCAGGCTCGCACATACAGGCCAGGCGCGGACCGAAATGAGCGGAAATTCAGTGCCGACCAGCAGTCGACGAGGCAGCCAGACTGAAGCGAATAACAAGGAGCTGATAACGAGTAAAAGCGACAGTGTGATCAGCACCAGCCTGGTCCAGGCCAGCCAGCTGGGGATTTTCTTCAGAGTTCCAACCGACGGTCCCTGCAGCAGCAGCTCGCCGTCGGTGCTGGTGACGTATGCCAGGGTGGGAGCAATACCATCTTTACTGCGCAGCAGTTGTTCGCTGAGCGGACGCCACAGGCTGCGACTGCCGAACATCGGCGTAATGACCAGGGTATCGTCAGCGCTGGTGATCGCAACGGTACCGGTGATCAGTTCCAGCCAGCGGAGAATTTCCTGGCGGGGCGCGTCTGGCTGGTAATAGCCATTCATGGCCGAGAGGTTTACACCTGAAAGGTACGGGGTTTGTGGGGGTGTCTGCAGATCCCGGGTAACAAAACTGCGCAGTGTGCTGTCAATTTCCCGCACTGCCTCGCCGTTGCTGGCGTTAATGGCGAAGAAGTAGCCGCGGTTGATCGCTGGTGAATAGGCGTAGTTGGACAGGAAGCCGTCGATGCCGCCGCCGTGACCCTGATACCAGAAACCATTGCGCTCGTTGCCTGAATTGCTCAGTCCGTAACCGGCGACCAGGCCGGCTTTTGCGGCCAGCGTGCTGTGCGGTTTTTCCATGCGGTCCAGTGACACACTGCTGATCACTACCTTGTCGTCATCAATTCTGCCCCTACCGAGATACATGCGCAGTAGCTGTGCCATATCGCCAGCCGTGCTGTGCATCGATCCTGAAGGACGATCGGCAATGTGCATATAGGGCTCAGGTGTCTGACCGTCCGCCCGATAACTGCTGACCACGTCGGGGTGATGAAAATAGCCGGTGTGCTGCAGGTTGAGCACATCGAGGACATGTTGTTGTGCCAGGTCTTCGAAGCGCTCGCCGGTCACAGTTGCCATGGCCAGTGCGGCAATCGCTGGGCCGATGTTGGAGTAGGACATGCGCGTGCCCGGGCGCCAGCGAACAATGCGCGAAGTGGTGTTGAGCTGGATGGCGTCGAGCAGAGAGATGGTCGGGTCACTGAACGCATACTCGTGCAGATGTATGTCGTCAAATCCTGCAGTGTGTTCCAGTGTATGAAAAAGCCGGACAGGATCGGTTTGCCGCCAGCGATTGTCGATGCCAGCCTCCGGTATCAGCGGGGCCAGTTCCATATCGAGTGTCAGCAAGCCCTGTTCAGCCAGTACGAGAGCGGTAAGGGAGGTGAATGATTTGGTGATCGAGCCGATGCGAAAACGGCTGCTGCTGGTGACTGCCCTCCCGCTGGCGCGATCTGCCAGGCCCAGAGCGCCTGTCCAGATTGTCTGATCCCCGTCGACGACTGCGGCGATCAGCCCCGGGGTATTGGTTTGCTCGAGAATCTGTTCGAGCGACTGCTCCAGTGCCGCAAGGTCTGCACCTGCAGAGCTTCCATCCGCATCAGTATCCGTGCGGTAATTTTGCGCGAAAGCTAACGGCGGATTTATCAGGACCAGCGTAAACACCAAACGCAGCAGAATTGGAGCCAGATGTCTGCTGTCAGAGCGGGAGTCGATCATCGCGTAATATTATCGTTTCTGATGATGGATAATATCCGCACCTGTTGAAAAAGAGCGCCGTCATGAGCACTACCTCTAAGAGCCCAGGATGGATTCAACTGAAATGACTCGGGCTGGCCGACTGCTGCTGGCAGCGTTTATTGCATCCGGATCGGTTCATGCACAGAGCGTTGACTGGCGACCCGTTTACTCGGTGGATGCCGTGTCCGTGGAGGCAGCCCGCACCGATTCCGGCTTCGATAGACACCGAGGCCGGGTTGCGATGTGCGGGGATCTGGAAGAGGTGGTGAGTTTTGCGGCCGATGTCGACAGTTATCCGAACTGGGTGGCACACACCCGCGAAGCCCGATTGATCGAGCGCGGAGCGCAGCGGACAGTGTTTTACATGCAGAACAGCGCGCCCTGGCCGATGCGTCCACGGGATATGGTTTATGAACTGATTCCGGAGGTGATCGACGCTCACAACGTCAGAGTGCTGATGATCGGTTTGCCCGACGCGCTGCCGCCTCTGGAGGGCGTTATCCGTATGCAACTGGCAGACGGAGAATGGCTTTTTGCAGCTGACGGCGCTGGCGAACTGGAAGTTCAGCTGAGTCTCTATGTCCTGCCCGGGCGAGCGCCCAAGCTGTTTGCAAACCGTCGCTTCGCACACATGATCGGCGATACTCTGGCTGCACTGGCGGTACGTTTTCCCTGTTCGACGCCGCTCGGCAACCAGCGCTGAGCAGCGAAATCGAAATTCTAGCTTTGAGAATAAGTGGTGTTCAGATAGGCAACAATGTCAGCCGATTCAGCCATTTCTGAACCGGTGTTTGGATCAACCAGATAGGGGATGGAGATCCTGCCGGCTCGTTCAAGCAGTCGTTGTCGGTTGCGGGTGCCGGGTTCACTGGTGACCGACAGTGCATCCCGGAACATCGGTGGTACCCAGTCACTGCCGCGGCTGCGTCCAACAGAGTGGAGCACGTAAGGAAGCTCGAGTTCGCACAGGACGTCGCGAACCGGTCGGGCAAACGGTGAAGACTCGAAGCTGTAAAGTTCCAGCGCTTGTTCGGGCTTGCGCGAGGGTCTGACGCTGATTCCCTGACCCATTCTTGGGATCGAGGCCAATGTCGAGCCGAAGCGCTGCAGTTCGAGCAGTTTCCACTGCACGGGTACGCTGCCGCTGCCATAAGTGGTGAACAGGTATTTAATAATGTCAGCGGATTCATACATTGCGCTGCTGGTATTCGGGTCTACGAAGTAGGGAAACTGGGTTTTCCCGCCCATTTCCAGCACTTTCGCACGGTAGCGTTCACCGCCCTTCGGGCATGGATAGATCTGCGCATCCAGATCCAGTTCGGTCAACACTTCCCGGACCAGCCGACAATGTGGACAGCCCTCAAACTCGTAGAGTTCCAGCAGCTGTGCAGGCTGGTGAACCGCCGGGCTGGTGATGATGCCCATCCCGGTGCGTAGCGCGGTGGCCATCAGGGAAGTGGCGATGTTCAGAGGATAGGTCAGGCTTGGGCGGCTCACGGCACACTCCGGTGGACGTAGGGCGCGCGACCATACCTGAAGCTGCCGGATTTGGCATCTGCCGTAGGCTTGCTATCCGCTGAGGGGTGTTTGTCGGCCGCGGACTGTTTATCCGCAGCGGGCTGTTTATCCGCCGCGGACTGTTTATCCGCCGCGGGCGCTCTATCCGCCGCAGACTGTTTATCCGCCGCGGGCTGTTTATCCGCCGCAGGCTGTTTATCCGCCGCGGGCGCTTTATCCGCCGCAGGCGCTCTATCCGCCGCAGGCTTTCTATCCGCCGCAGGCGCTTCTAAACTCCGCGTCCATTTGCGGGGAGGCGAAAGCTTTGGAGATCAGGGCCTATCAGGCGGAGGACGAGGCTCTGGTGGCCGCAGTCTGGCACCGCGCAGGTCTTGATGAGTACAGTTATCTGCCTCGGTTTCTGGCACTGACGCCTGCAGCGGCGCGGAAGATTTTTGCCGAGGTCATTGTGCCTGATGCACAACTGCGCGTTGCCTGGCACGAAGATAAACCCGTGGGCTTTATTGCGCTCAAGGGCAGCTATGTTGATCGACTCTATGTTGATCCCAGCGCTCAGCGGCAGGGCTGTGGTGCGCGCCTGCTGACCTGGGCGCGTGAGCAGAGTCCTCAGGGTCTGGAATTGCACACCCATCAGCAGAACACCAGAGCGCGAGCGTTTTACGAACATCACGGATTTCGCGCAGTTGCGTTTGGTATCAGCCCGGCGCCGGAACTGGTTGCGGATGTGGAGTATCACTGGCGGCCTGAGGCAAATGAATCCGGTGCCTGAAGCGAAGACTGATTCCCGACGATCGATGACCCTTCCCGGCAACTGGCCGTTCGAGCCGAAACGGGCGCCGTTCTTCTATGGCTGGGTGATCTGGCTGGTCTCCACACTGGGTTTTCTGATGAGCGTGCCCGGGCAGACCATGGGCATGGCGGTATTTACCGATCCGTTCATCGAAGCTTTTGGTCTCACCCGCACGCAACTGTCTGTGGCCTACTTTTTCGGCACCGTTGGCAGTGCACTGTTTCTGACCCGCGCGGGTCGCCTGTATGACCGGGTCGGTGCCCGGTCAATGGTGGTGGGTGCGTCTGTGCTGCTGGCGATCATGCTGCTGTTCATCTGCGGTATTGATGTCTTTGCTGCGTCACTGAGTTCTGCGGCTGGTGTGGCGCTGGGCGTGATGTCGTTTCCACTGGTCATGCTCGGCTACTTCGGAGTGCGCTTTGCTGGCCAGGGGGTCCTGACCAGCGCGTCGCGCAACGCGCTTATGCCCTGGTTCGAACGCAGCCGGGGTCTGGTCACCGGGGTCCGTGGAGTTTTTGTTTCCCTGGGTTTCTCACTGGCGCCTCTGCCGCTGGCGTTGCTGATCAGCAGCTTCGGCTGGCGCGGTGCGCTGTTGCTGCTGGCGTTGATTCTGCTGGCATTTGCAGCTTTTGCATTGTTGTTGTTGAGAGACTCCCCGCTGTCCTGTGGGCTGGCTGCTGACGGTGATGACCTGGCGGACGACTCCGGTGCGCACTCGATACAGCGTATGGCGGATAAACCCAGCGCGACATTGCTCGAAGCCAGACGCAGTCCGGTGTTCTGGATTTACAGTCTGGGTATGGCCGTCTGGGCGCTGTTTGGCACGGCAGTGACCTATCACATCGTGTCGATCTTCACTGAAGCCGGTAGAGATGCCAGCGAAGCCTTCGCCTACTTTTTCCCTAACTCTCTGGTGGCGGTGACCGTCAATCTGACCGCCAGCTGGCTTGCTGATCGCAGCCCATTGAAGCCATTCCTGCTCGGCATGATCTCGGCGTTTCTGTGTGGCACCTGGGGACTGATGAATCTGGAAGCGGATTGGGGTTACTGGCTGATGGTGGTCGGTTTTGGTGCCGGTGGTGGCTTGTGGGGCATGTTATCCAATCTGGCTTTTGTGCGGCATTTCGGCTTGCTGCATCTGGGTGAAATCAGCGGTTTGAACACGTCGGTAACGGTCTTTGCCAGCGCGATCGGACCGCTGCTGTTCAGCCTCGGCAAAGACCTCGGCGGGTCGTATGATGTCGCGGCACTGATTTGCGTGGTTGGCCTTGTCATCCTGCTGATGGTAGCCATGGTAGTGCGCGACAAAGCTGGCCTGTCGAAGCTCTGAGCCCGACTCAAGCAGTCCGACTATTGAGGATTGCGTATCATCGGCGTGACCAGCGGAGCACTGCCGGCGCGAATTTCGCCCATGATTTCGAATCCGTGGCGTTGATAGAGTGAGATATTGGCCGGGTTGGAAGACTCCAGATAGCCGATTGTGCTGGTCTCATCGAGCATCCGGGTGGTGTGCTTGAGCAGAATTGACCCGAGCCCCTGACCCTGATGGAAACCGTCGACGCCAATCACCGCCAGGTACCAGCAGGGCACATCGTGAGGGTGGTAGTGGTCCATCTGACCCATCAATTCGCCGAAGTCCTCGTGGATTTCCGGTCGCAGGTGTTCGGCAACGTACTGGCCCATGACTTCCTCATCAGATTCCAGTCCGGGTGGCAGCCACAGAGCCGCGCCCCCCAGGTCTTCGGAGACAAAGGTGGCGCCGTTGGCTACAGAAACCCCGCAGTAGGCTTCGATCAGACCCTTGTAGCTGGTCAGGTAGGCGTCCGCGCTGGGGAAGAACCAGCGCATCAGCGGGTCGGCGCTGAACGCCAGGGTCACGGTATTGAGGACTTGCTGAAGCTCTTCCGGTCGGGCGGTGCGGACTGTCGGGATGCTCATGGCGCGATTTCCTGGTGGCTAGCGGGTGACATAGTAAGGGTTCTGATGGTCGCCTTTGGCGGGTGATCCGTCAATAAAAGCGGCTCTCGTTGTCTGCTGCAGCTGGGGGTATGCTGACTCCAGGACCTGATTGGAAAGCTGATGTGACGGTAGAAACACCTGAAGATTTTCAGGGCATGCGCGCTGCTGGTGCGCTGGTCCGCCGCGTTTTCGAGCAGATGAAGCGGGCGGCTGTTGCGGGTGTCAGCACCGCTGAGCTGGATGCGCTGGCGGCAGCTATGCTCTCAGACGCCGGGGCGGTGTCGGCGCCTAAACTGTTTTATGACTTTCCAGGACATACCTGTATCAGCGTCAATGAGCATGCCGCTCACGGCATTCCGGGCCACCGACGCGTCAAAGCCGGCGACATGATCAACATTGATGTTTCTGCAGAGCTCGATGGTTATGTCGCCGATATGGGTGAGTCTTTTGTGGTCGGCGGCGGTCGGCGCGCTCAGCATGAAATCTGCGCCGCGGTTCGGGAGGCCGTTGGCGATGCTATCGCCCAGGTGAAACCCGGCAGGTCGTTGAATGTTCTTGGTAAAGCCGCCCAGCGGGTGGCCCAACGCCGCGGCTATCAGATCATCCGCAATCTGGGCAGTCATGGAGTTGGCCGATCGATTCACGAAGAGCCGTCGTATGTGCCGGTGGATAACCCTGCTGAGACTCGCCGTTTACGTCAGGGAATGGTTTTCACGATTGAACCGTTCTTCACCACCGGCGTGCCCTGGGTTGAAGAGCTGACGGATGGCTGGACTCTGGCAGTTGGCAAAGATCAGCTGGTCGCTCAGTTTGAACACACCATCATGGTCACGCATGACGGTGTGGAGATTCTTACTGCCTGACTGTCTCGTTGTGAAAGCGCTCAGACACCCAGGTTGATGCGCACACCGAGCACAAGACTGTGGCGGCGCTTGTCTTCACTGAACTCACCTAACCAGTCGGCGTAACCGTAAATGCGTTTGCTGGCTCGAAACTCGAAGCCGGCAGCAGCACCCAGGCTGGTGGTATCGTCGTCGTTACCAGGTAGTATCAGGTTGTTGCCACCCGTTGAACCGGTGGCCGACCACTCCCGATCATCAATAGCCATGCGACGGACCACACCGAGCTGGAATCTGGGCGCGAATCGGTCGCCATCCTGCAGCAGCTGGCGGACACGCAGCGTCGCAAACAACTGTGCTGACTCGATGTCGTCGATGCTGTAATTAAGCTGTGCGCCGGATTCTTCCTGGTAGTCATCGAGGTCGAGTACGACATAGTCGCCGCCGATGCTGGGCTCAAACACCCAGCTATCTGCCTGAGCGCCCAGGAACCCATGGCGGGTGCCGAAGATGGCCCGCACCGCGTAGGAACTGGTATCGTAGCTGGCACCAACCTTGTCGCGCGTGTTGTTGATGAGAATGCTGCGATTCTGATCGAGATCGCTGGAACCGGCCGCGACTGCCAGCGTGCCCCAGACCCCACCCCAGCGAGTGGCGCGATCATAGTTCGCGAAAGCGCCATAGTTGTAGTTGTCCGCTGACCCGTCGCCGCCATCGTCTGAATCCAGATCGGTAGAGGTGTATGCGAACAGGCCGCCGATGCGGAAGTTTTCACCAATCTGCCAGTCACCACCGATGCCACCGCCGCCGATTGTGTAGTCGCCGCCGGGCAGCCCATCTACTTCATCCCGTTCGCCATAGCTGCCCATGGCTTTCAGCCAGATCCCGGAACCGGCTCGGCTATGGATACCTGAAGCCAGGGTGTCGAGGGTGAGATAGCTGTTATCCAGACCTGCTTCGACCATGTTGTCTTCGAGCGTGGTACTGACCCGGACCATCTGTATGGTGTTGGCCGTAGGCACAATGGCGACCAGGGCACGGCCGTCGACGCTGATGCGCTCGAACGCGCCGGTGATGCCACCATCTGCGATCAGCAGGTCGGCGATCAGATCTGGACCTGCTGAGACAATCAGATCTCCAGCCAGATCTGCGCTGCCGTTTACCTGCAGCAGGCCGATGTTGGTGTTTGAACTGGAGACTCGCAGACTTGCGCTGCTGCTCTGCAGATAATCGCCTGTGATCGTCAGTTGCCCCGCCGGATCCCCAGCCGCAATAGTGCCCGCGAGGTTGTTAACAGTGCCGTTGATGGTGCCGGTACCCGCCAGCGTGCCACCGCTGAGTTCCACACCGCCGGGTGTGGTCACGCTGCTGTTCGCAGTCAGAGTGCCTGATTCGACGAAGATCTGTTGCGCAGCCACAGCGCCGTTCAGCGTCCAACTGCTGCCTTGCATAGTCACCGACGCAAAGCCGCTGAACTCGTCTGCTGCAGAGCCGGTTTCTTCGAGAATCAGCTGATCGCTGGCGGTACCGTTGGGCAGCGCAACCACATTGCCTCGTATTTCTGAGCCGCTGCGCAGTGTCAGCCGGTTCCCACCGCCGTTCAGTTCAAGCGCGTTGGCACCGTCACTGTTGACGGTACCGGCGTTATCGATGATCGCGTTACCGGTGGCAGTAATTGCGGCACCGCCGTTTGCGGTGATCGTACCGCGGTTATTCAGGGAGCTGCTCTCACCCAGGCTGATTGCTTGACCCTCGCTGACGATGTCCCCGGAATTATCGATGCTACTGTTGGCACCGGCATCAAGCGCAATTGCGCTGTTGCCGTCGACCCTCAGCGTGCCGCTGTTATCCAGGCTGCTGTCGGTGAACTGGATACCCAGCGTTTGCGCCCTGATCGTGCCGGAATTGGTGATGCTGCTGTTGGGCAATGCCAGCACAACGCCGGCGCCGTCGGAACTGCGGATGGTGCCGCTATTGCTGATTGTGATGCCATCACCATTAACCCGGTTCGCACCGTCTACCGCAGTATCGGTGGCCCTGAGTGTCCCACTGTTGTCCAGGTCGCCGCCGTCGGCGAGTGCAACCCCCACATCGGTGCTGATGACTTCCGCGCTCTCCTCGATGGTGACGCTGATATTGGTGCTGGTGGCCGTTGTGCCAATGCCGCCGAGATAAGGATTCGGGGCTTCGGTGTTGCAAACGACAGCAGTGCCGGAGTCGGTGATGTTGTCGACGTCACCACTATCTGACTGGCAGTCCGCCCGGGTTGGTTGTGCGCTGCTGAGCAACAGCAGACCCAGTATGATGGCGAGCAGGTAGCGCATGAGAATTCCGATTCCGGTTGAGTTCAGGCGCCAGTTTAGCTCAGTTTGATGAACAATCTGGCGGTCAGCGAGGCGCCGCCTTTTAACCGTCCTCTGCTGTGGTGTCTGAGGCGAACAGCTGTTTCAGCTCTTCTGCCGCGGACAGAGTTTCCTGCCGGAACGCCTCGTCATCATGAAAAACCGCCGCCTGTCGCTGCAGGGTATCGGCGTCGTGGACTTTGAAGCGAGCGACGATCCGCTCGGCTTCATCGACTGGCAGACCCAGGTTCTGGAGTAGTTCCGTGGCGATTGCGAGGCTGGAGAGCAGAGTGTCGCGAATGACGAAGTCCACGCCGGCTTCGCGGAGCACAATCTCGTGATGCCGAGTGTGGGCACGGGCCAGAACCTTGACGGCGGGAAAGCAGGTTTTGACTTCGGAAACGATCTCGGCGGCAGCGGCTTCGTTGTCGATCGCAACCAGCAGGGCGGTGGCTTTGCCAACGCCAGCCGCTTTCAGAACATCCAGACGGCGGGCATCTCCGAAGTAGGTTTCGTTGCCGAAGCGGCGCACAAAATCGACATGCTGGGGGTTCATGTCCAGCGCGGTGAACGGAATGCGATGCATGGTCAGAACGCGGCCGACGATCTGCCCGACCCGTCCGAATCCAGCGATCACTACGCGTTGCTCCTGCTGTTCGGACATGTCGTCAAACGGGCGATCTTGAGATTTTTCGTCATCGAGGAGCTTTTCTCCCAGAGCGACCAATAGAGGTGTCAGGGCCATACTCAGCGTCACCACCAGAATAGTTATATCGGCGTCAGCCCTGGAAATCATGCCACCGCTGAGTCCGGCACTCAGCAGCACAAAAGCGAATTCACCACCCTGGGCCAGCACCAGTGCAGTCCGCACAGCTTCTTTCAGTGGCAGCTTCTGCATAAGCGCCAGGGGCACGATGAGCAGTGCTTTAATGGCCATCAGTGCCAGCGCCAGGGCAATGATCAGGGTGCCGTCTGTAAACAGCAGGCTGAGATTGGCTGACATGCCGACGGCGATGAAAAACAGACCCAGCAGCAGGCCCTTGAACGGATTGACGTCGGTTTCGAGCTGCTGGCGGTACTCAGAATCGGCGACGATGATGCCGGCGATAAAAGCGCCCAGGCCCATTGAGAGACCAACACTTTCCATAGCCATTGCCGCGCCTATCACTAATGCCAGCGCTGCAGCGGTAAACAATTCCTGGATTTCAGTGTTGGCAATGATCCGCAGCAGCGGGCGCAGCAGGTAGCGAGCCGCCGCGGTGCCAACCACAACCAGCACAATCTCCCAGGCTGCAACCTCTTCGTAGGCCGGGTCTGAGGCGTCGATCAGCAGCAGATTCAACAGGGCGATGGCTGGAATGACTGCCAGATCCTGCAGCAGCAGAGTGCCGAATGCGGCTCGGCCATGCGGAGTCGCGAGGTTTTTCTGTTCACCGAGCAACTGCAGGACAAAAGCGGTACTGGACAGCGCCAGGGAAAAGCCGATCAGCAATGCGGTATTGCGTTCCATCCCGACGGCCAGAAGGCAGCCGCTGATGACGATACTGGTCGCCAGGACCTGCAGCGTACCCAGGCCGAATACCAGGTGGCGCATGATCCACAGACGTTTCGGGTGCAGCTCCAGTCCGATGATGAACAACAGCAGCACCACGCCCAGCTCGGCGAAATGCAGGGTTTCACCGGCCTTATCGATGATACCCAGTCCTGGGGGACCAATTAGCAGACCTGCACCCAGGTAGCCGAGCACTGAACTCAAGCCCAGGCGTTTGCAGATCGGAACAATAATAATGGCGGCGCTGAGAAATATCAGCAGCTCGAGCAGGAAGCTCATAACAACGGAACCAGCAAGTGTGCGTGGTTAAGCATAGCCTGAGGCTGGTGGTTGTGGCAGTCGGATGCCAGATCAGTGTGCAGAGTGATTGTCAGCCGTCATCGCGTGGGAAACGGACTCGCAGGCGGCAAGCAGCGCATCAACGGCGTCAGCCTCCTCGGCATCGAAGACAAAGCCCTGAAAAGCAGCGCTCGAGAGTTCGAAAAACATCTGGATAACGTCCGCTTCGTCGGTTGCAGCTGCCAGCGCGATGCGCAGCTGGGTGAAGAATGCCATCGGATAGGCGTTATCGTGGCGGTCCAGAACGTCGATAACCTGTGCGAACAGAGGATCGAGCTGGGTGGTCATCTGGTCGATCAACTGGCTCATGATTCAGCTTGCGGTCCCGAAAAGGTCATAGTATGTTCAGCTTCAAACAGTTTATAGTTAAACTATATCTGTCTGAGGCGCGGCGCCAGGACTGACTGGTCTCCAGACCGGAGTACAGAACGCGGCACGGTAAGTTCACAGTAGAGGTCCAGCCATGAAACTCACGTCAATTTTGCTGCTGCTGACAGTGCTGGGTGGTTGTGACGGTCCGATGGCGTTCATACCCGGTGGCGCTCTGAAAGGTTCCGAGATGTCAGCTGCAGGTAGTAACTGGCAGATGGCTGCTGGATTCGAAAGTCTGGAGCTGGAAACCACACCTGAGGACCCCTATTCGGTCCGGGTCTATTTCACGCAGCGCGATGGAAAAATCTATCTGGATCCAGATCCCGAGAGAACCTGGTACAGCCACCTGGCTATGGATGCCAATGTGCGGATCAGATTTGCGGATACCATCTACCCGGTAACAGCTGTGGTCGTGGACGATCCTGAAGAGCTCGAGGGATTTGATCCCAGCCGAGTGGTGTTCCGTCTGGATCCCCGCTGATTGGGGTTATTGTCTCTGCAACTGTTGGACCATCCGGCTGACTTCGCTGATCAACAGATCAGGCTGCTCCAGATGAATCATGTGCCCGCTTTCCCTGGCAATGACCCGGCGGCTGTTGGTAGACAGTGCGGTCAGCTCCAGCTGCAGCTGGTTCCAGCGCATTACCAGATTGTCGGCCTGCTTCCGGCTCAAACCCTCGAGTTCATCATCAGCAGGCGGTTTGCCCTGAGACAGAACCAGCAACGGTAAAGCACCGAGCGTCTGAGGTGGCTGGGTATCCACTACCTCCCGCGCAAAGCCTTCTGATTCATTGAGCATCGCTTCGCAGGTATGCGACTGGTAGGCATGGGCCCGCAGCATTGCTGCGATGTCGCCATCCAGCTGGTCGGGGACGATTGATTCATCAAGCAGGTCAAACGCGCGGATGATGCCGACCGGCTGCATCCAGCTGCAGGCATGCAGCTGGGCCGTGAGATCGATAATGCCGTTGATCTCCGGCAAACGTGCGCCCTGCTGTTCGTGGGATGAGTCGACGAGCACCATTCCGATAACGTCTTCCGGATGCTGTTGATAGTACTCGCGGACAAAAACCCCTCCGGCGCTCATACCCATCAGGAGTTTTTTATCGCTTATCCCCGCGGCCGCCAGCAGCCGGTGCAGTCGCTCGGCAACGAGATCCGCCTGCAGTAGCTCATCGCTGGGTTCACTCCAATCCATACCGGGTCGGTCATAGGCGCAAACTCGGGTCAGACTGGCCAGTGGGTCGTGAACGAGCCCCCAGCTGGCGGAACCTGACATCAATCCGGACTCAATCACAATGGTGGGCGTGCCCTGGCCTCGACAGTCGATATGCAGACTCAGTCCATCGATTTCGATCATCTGCCCGGGAGGAGGGAACTGCTCCTGCTCGGCTGTCTGCAGTGACCACTGATAGAGACTGCCGGCAACCAGACAGAGTGCGAGGGTTATCGCCAGGCTCGCGAACAGTGTTTTCAGCAGTGCTGATCCTTCAACACGAGTCCAACGCATAAAATTTTCTCGTCGTCAGCGCTTATCACACATGGTCAGCGCTGGTTGCTCCTGTGGACGCCTATTGGTTTTTGGCAGCTTATTACCCGGCGCTCATCGCTTTATCAGGTGGTTTTCTTACCAGGGCGTCAGAGCAAATTATAGACGAGTGGCTTGTGAGCAATTGACCTGAGACTGTGACAGCCATCCACTTTTTGAAGATTTACCGTCAGCGGCGGCCAATCGCCGATGTGCTGGTATCTATCTGTTTCATCTATCGAAATGATTAAGTAAAACGATTTTATCTATTACCCGAGATAGCTGAAACTTTGCCTCATCAGCTGCATGACAGCGCTCAGTTAAATTCTCACTAAGTAAGGAATTAAAATATGTTGGAGAATCATGAAGGTCAGCAGGTACCTCAGGTCGTTTTTCATACCCGTGCCGATCACCAGTGGAAAGATCTGAGCAGCGATGATCTGTTCGCCGGGAAAACTGTGGTGGTGTTTGCGTTGCCCGGTGCGTTTACGCCAACCTGTTCGTCATCCCACCTGCCGCGCTATGAAGCGTTGTACAGCTGCTTTCAGGACAGCGGTGTAGACGACGTCTACTGTATGTCCGTGAACGATGCGTTTGTCATGGACGAGTGGGGGCGCAGTCAGCAGGCGCAGCGAGTCAAACTGATTCCTGACGGCAGCGGTGCGTTTGCCCGCGGCATGGGTCTGCTGGTGAATAAAGACGATCTCGGCTTTGGTGATCGCTCCTGGCGGTACTCGATGCTGGTCCGCGATGGGGTGATCGAGAAGATGTTTATCGAGCCCGACGTACCTGGAGACCCCTTTGAGGTTTCAGATGCCGACACGATGCTGGCGTACCTGAACCCGGCAATCGCCAAGCCTAGGGCAGTCACTGTGTTCAGCAAACCCGGCTGTCCTCACTGTGACCGGGCACGCGCTTACCTGCGCGATGCGGGTATGGAGTTCGAAGAGATCGAGCTTGGCCACGGCCTGTCGGCGTCAACGCTGGCGGCGGTTGCTGGTGCTACCAGCACACCTCAGGTGTTCATCGATGGTGATCACATCGGCGGTGCTGATGAACTGGCTGAGTTTTTCAGCGATCGGGCAGCCTGAGCGCTTTCAGACTACTTTAAACCTGAGTTCGGCCGGATCTGCGTCGTCGCAGATCCGGTCGAATATCTTCCGACTGTGAAATCCGGTGATAATGGCGCTGCGACAAGCGGGGAACTATCGGGGTGTCGGAACAGTCAGCGGGTAACTCAGGCCAGGGTGGCGGTCGAATTTTCTACGGCTGGGTGATTGTTGGCGTCGCCGGTACGCTGGGATTTCTTGGCACCGGTTTCTACGCCTACTCCCGCGGTGTGTTTCTGCCTTCACTGGCTGAAGATCTCGCCGAAGGCAGCCGCTTTGCGATTGCAATGGGCTTTTCTGCTGCGGCAGTTACCGGTGCCATCATCGCCCCGTTCCTGGGGCATCTCCTTGATCGCCACTCCCCGCGCCGGGTCATGCTGTTCGGCGTGCTGGTGGTGAGCGCTTCCTATTTGGGTCTGGCTGCAACCCAGACCCTCTGGCAGTACTACCTGGTGGTTGGACTGGGCATGGGTGTGGGCATGGCCTGTATGGGTGGCCTGGCCTGGCATCGCTCGGTCATCAGCTGGTTTGACCACTGGCGAGGCAGGGCGATCGCGCTGGCGGTCATGGGTGCGTCGCTGGCAGGGATCATGATGCCGCCACTGGTGACAAGTCTGGTGGCCAGTGTCGGCTGGCGCGGTGGATTTGTGACTTTCGCGGTGATTACTCTGGCGGGGTTGTTGCCACTCATCTACTTCCTGATGAAAGATCGCCCGGAAGATATTGGCGAAGTTCGCGATGGTCACGCCTATGTGAACGCTCATCCTGAAGAGCGGGTGGATATTGCCGAAGACAGCCGGGTCTGGACCTGGCAGGAGATGCTCAGAACACCGGCCTTGTGGGCGATCGCGCTGATCTTCGGTTCTATGGGATGCGTGTATTCGGCAGTGATGCTGCATCTGTTCGGACATCTGCTGGACATCGGCATCGATGCCTCCCAGGCAGCGCTGTTGCTGTCAGCTACGGCACTGTTCGCCGCGCTGGGAAAACCAGTGGTTGGCTGGATGTCCGATCAGTTCGGCGCCAGGGTCACGATCTGGCTGGCCCTGGTGGTGCAGTGTCTGGCACTGCTGCTGTTCGCTTCGGCGGACCGGTATTTACCTGCACTGCTGGCTGCCTGTCTCTACGGTTTCGGCTACTCGGGGATGTCGCCGCTGCGGACATTTGCGGTCTCAACCGCGCTCGGCAGTGCGTCTTTTGCCGCGGCAACCGGCGTACTGAGAATTGTCGAGCTGCCGCTGGTAATTTCTGCATCCCCTCTGGCAGGTCTGATCTATGACGCGACTGGCAGCTATCGAATCGCTTTTCTGGTCCTGGCAGGGCTGATGGCGCTAGCCTGTGTGGGCCCGTTGTTCATTCGTGCGGGTGGTGCCCGGGAGCGTCGGCAGCGAGCATCGGCCGGGTGAGAGTTTCCGCGCCTGATCTGAATCGTGGATACTCTATAAATCACGTGAGGGGTGTCTGCTGATGGGTCTAAAAGGGGAGCCGCGCGAGCGGATGGCGCGAATTGCGCTACTGGTTACGGCGCTTGCTCTGGCCGGTTGCGGTGAATCAACGCCGGAGTCTGCCGCCGATGCCGGGGTGCGCTCCGAAGCAGCCGTGGCTGCTGCAGACGGTGGCGCGGGGTCGGACGTTGCCAGCGCAGATAACGAAGGCGCGCTCACCGTTGTCGTGTCGCAGGGAACCAACCTGTCGTTTGATGTAGGCCCGGATGCTGATCGGATTGCGATGAGTGTCCAGGGTGTGCTGTTCACGTTACCGGCAGCCGGTGGAAGTGCGCAGGCGATCACCGATTACTACCAGGACGTGCGTGAACCGGTCTGGTCGCCGGATGGTTCCGCAATCGCCTACTACGGATATCGCAACGGCAACTGGGACCTCTGGTCGATTCCTGCGCAAGGCGGCGAGCCCGAAGCGCTGACCAGTGATCTCTTTGATGACAGGGAACCGCGCTATTCACCCGATGGCGCCCGGATTGCGTTCTCATCGGATCGAAGCGGCAACTACGACGTCTGGGTCCTGGAGTTGAGTGATGGCAGCCTGACTCAGATTACTGAAGGCACGGGCGATGAATATTCTCCGGACTGGTCTGAAGATGGCGCGCGCCTGGCATATGCTGCGACGATGGGTCGTTCGGCGTCTGAAATTCATGTCGTCGATCTGGCCTCCCTCGACACACAGCTGGTGATCTCAGAACCCGGCGTCGTCAGCGGTGTTGCCTGGCGAGCTGCGGATCGTCTGAGCTATCAGTTGTCTGGTGCAGCGCAGACCGATCTGCGAACCGTCGCCATCGGGGGCGGCGAAGTTGATGTGCTTAGCGAAGACGGTGATGACGTTTTCCCGTTTAAAGCGCATTGGACTGACAACGGGTCAGGTTTCTATGCCGCGAATGGCCGCATTTATTTTCAGCCGCCGGGTGCGCCGAGGGCCGAAATACCGTTCAGCGCGAGCTTTGATCTGCAGCGACCCAGCTACGAACGGAGGCGGCGCAATCACGATGCTACGGCGCCGCAGCCGGTGCTCGGGATTTCGGCACCGGCGCTGTCGCCGGATGGTGAGTGGGTTTCGTTCGCAGCCCTCGGTGATCTGTGGATGTGGCGGCCGGCGGACGAGACTCTTCGCAACATCACAGATAATCCCTTCGTTGCACGGACTCCGACCTGGTCGCCAGACGGTAGACAGATCGCCTATATTTCTGACAAGCCGACTAACGAGACCGCTGATAACAATGGCGCGAATGCAGCGGGGTTGTGGATCTACGACATTGAGCAGCAGATCAGCAGTCGGGTAAGCGTGAATGCACCAGGTGTGAGTGGCCCGAGCTGGTCACCGGACGGGCAGTCTGTTGCGGTGTTTACGTCAGTTCCAGGCAACCCCCTTGCCGGGCAGATGATCGTTATCAATTTACGCGACGGCTCCGCCACTCCTGTTCACAAACCCGTTCCGGCTCAGCCGATTTCCTGGAGTGCGGATGGCGCTTATGTGGCGACGACGGAGCTTGTGCCTTTTTCCAGTAGATACCGGGAAGGCGTCTATCGTCTCGCGGTAATGGCTCCGGACAGTGATGAACGCTACGAGATTGAACCTGTGGCCCACAGAAACATCACCAGCGCCGCACTCACACCAACCGGCCGGGCCATGACCTATGTACAGGATGGGCTGCTCTGGCAGCAGAATCTGAATGAAAACTTCGAACCCAAGGATGCACCGGTGGCGTTGACAGATTCACTGGCGGACACTCCGTCGTGGAGCGGCGATGGTCGGTTTATCGTCTACATGGACGCGGATCGGATGTTCAGGCTGGATGTCGAAGCCAACCTCGCCACGGACATCACACCGCCGTTGACCTGGAGTGCGTCCCGTCCGGATAAGCGGTGGACCCTGATGGTCGGCAGACTGTTTGATGGCATCAGCGACGACTATCTCGAAAACGTGCTGGTTACCATCGATGGGAATCGCATTGTGGCCATGGAGCCTGGCGCAGCAGGTCGCGCAGCAGACGTGGACGCGTCAGACAAGGCGGCTTATCCAGGGCTGTTCGAAATGCACGCGCATATGGGTGAGACCAGTGAGTCACAGGGCCGCACCTGGCTGGCTTACGGAATAACCAACGTGCGCGACCCTGGCGCGCATCCCTATGTGGCCAAAGAGCGGCAGGAAATGTGGGACAGCGGCAAGAGCATTGGCCCGAGGACCTATACCACGGGATTCCTCACCGATGGCAACCGGGTGTACTACTCAGTGGCGGAAGGCATTACCTCTGATGAACATCTGGAACGGGCGTTGAATCGTGCACAACGGCTGAAACTCGATTTCATCAAGACTTATGTTCGCCTGCCCGATCTGTGGCAGCGCAGGGTGGTGGAGTTTGCGCACGGAATTGGCATTCCGACATCGTCCCATGAACTCTTCCCTGCGGTGGCGCATGGTATGGATCATGTTGAGCACATCGGTGGCACCAGTCGGCGTGGTTTTGCGCCCAAGGTGAGTGGGCTCGGCTACAGCTACGATGACGTGGTTAATCTTCTGGTCGACTCAGGCATGGGGATCACGCCTACCGCGGTACTGCCCGGTTACGCAGTGATAGCTGAGACGCAACCCGACCTGTTTACAACACCACAATTCGAGACCTTCTATGGAGAGCGCGGACGTCAGGGGGCGGCAATGATGGCCCGGATGTTCGGCCCTCGTGCAGGTGCGACGGTTGTGGCGAATGCCGAGCTGCTGCGCGAGCTGGCAGCTCGCGATGCGCTGATGGTCAGCGGCACCGACTCGCCTTTTTCACCCTACGGTGCGGGTCTGCATGCAGAGTTGCGGCTCTATGCGCTCGCTGGATTGACGCCACAGCAGGTTCTGCGCACGGCAACGGTGCAAGCGGCCATTGCTGCTGGCGTGGAAAATGACCTAGGTACACTCCAGCCTGGCATGCTGGCGGATATGGTGATCGTCGATGGAGATCCATTGGCAGACATTGCAGATGCGGACAACGTCACCCTGACGATAAAAAATGGCCGAGCTTATCCGCTGGCGGAACTGCTGGCAGAACCTGAATCAGACTGAGCCATCTCTGGATGCTGACGTCTGCAGTCAGGCTGGGTGCAATAGTTTTACCGCTGGAACTTTGAAGATCTGATGGCGCGGCAATGAATGTGCTGAAAGCATGAGCCTGACACAGGCTTTCAGCAGGTCCGCTCAGAGCTTCATACGGACTCCGCCATAGACGGCTCGTTCCGGCGATTGGTAGCCATACACATTCTGATAGGTTTCATCGAAACTGTTATTGGCTCGGGCGTAGATATCTACCCGCTCGGTGAGAGCAAAACTGCCGGTGATGTCGACCAGAACATATGAATCCAGTGTCACGTTCTCCGGATTTGCCGGAAAAGGTGGAAAGAAGCGATCACGCTGGTCACCGCTGTAAGCGACGTTGACGTTGACGTTTGCCCGCCCATTCAGCAGTCGCTGATTCAGGTTCAGCGCAGCCATGTGTTTGGGTCGACGCAATTCCCGCGATCGACCACCGTTATCATCAGGTTCGCGGGAGTCGGTATAGCTATAGCTGCCGGTGACTGTCAGATTGCTGCCGAGTCGGCTGCGCAGTTCGACCTCGACACCGTCACGGCGACTTTTACCGTTCAGGTTTTCTGCGGTGAACAGGCCACTGTCCGGATCAAAGGCGAAACCGTTGATTTCGTTTTCGAGCCGCTCGCTGAAGTAGGTGACATCGATGCTGGTGCGCTCGCCAAACAACCACTGCTGCACGCCGATATCAAATCCGGTATTTTTTTCCGGTTCCAGATCTGGATTGCCCAGAAACTGATCCGGATAAAACCCGAAGCGCTCTATGAATGTGGGGGATTTCTGCCCTTCGCCATAGCTGGCATGCAATCGGGTGTTGCTGGCGCTGATCAGATAGGAGGAGGTGAATCGATAGGTGGTGACGTCGTCGAACTCGCTGTTGTCATCAAAACGGACGCTGGCTGAGACGCTCAGCGCGGACAACGGCTGCGTCATGAACTCGGCCACGTAGCCGGTGTTGTCCATGTTCTGATCCTGATTTGGATCAAATGCCCCGAACGCGATACCGCGCTGGGTGAAATCTTCGTCTTCGTAATCGATAGCCAGGATCAGGTGTTGTGATGAAAAGCTGGCCCAGTCCGGCAGATTGAATGTCGACTGATAGTACAGGCCAACTTTTTCAGCGCCCGTCTTCGCGTTCTCTATTCCGTCGGTGCTCTGTTTGTGGTCGGAGTCGAGATAAGTGATGCGAATAGACTGATCCCAGACGTCGTCGAACAGGGTGATGCCCGCGCTGCCGCTCAGCAGCAGCAATTCGTCGTCGCTTTTGTTATCCGCATCTGCCGGTAGCCCGGTGCTGAAGTCCGTGCCATCGTATTCGCTGGTGCCTTCGGTGTAGCGGCTGAAGAGGCTCAGCCGGGTGGTGTCAGTGGGGCGCCAGCGGCTGCTCAGCGAGAGGCTCAAGTTGTCATAACCGTCGTCTTCATCGCCTTCAACCGTAGCGTCCGTTCCGTCGGTATCGAAGTAAGAGGCATTGACGCTGACACCGCCCCGGTTGGTGTTCCAGCTGGCGTTACCGCCACCGAATACAGTGTTTTCGGAGCCGCCCTCAAGAAACCCGCTGCCATTTAGGCCCTGACCGCCTTCACGGGTACGGATGTTGATGACTCCGGCTGCGGCATCGCTGCCCCATAGCGCACTTTGGGGACCCCGCAGCACTTCGATGCGATCAACGTCGTAGCTCATCAACGAAGCGAAGTCGAAGGTATCCCCCAGGCCGGGATCATTAGCCTCGACACCGTCGATGACCACCAGGACCTGATTTGCTTCAGCGCCCCTGATGCGGACTTCAGTGAGTGATCCGAAACCGGCGGTGCGGCTGACAGCCACACTGGGAAGGTCGGAAAGTACGTCGACCGTGAATACAGACTGCCGCTCATCGAGCAGCGTGCGATCGATTGTCGATACAGAGCTGCCGACCCGGCTGGCGGGAATTTTGATTCGGTGTGCGGTGACAATCATGGTTTCCTCGTCTCCCGGGGAGGTAGCCAGCGCAGCTGGATCTGAATCCTCTGCGGCGACGAGTGTGTCGGCAGCGAAGAGCAGCAGAAGGTACAACGGTATGCAGAGCGAGCGAACGCCCAGCGTGAGTGGTTGGCTAGTTTTCATTGTGGTTGGCTCCGGTAACGCGCCCACCGCGCGTCGGGTTGTTATGCAGGTGCTCGAGCACCCGGCGTGTTCACCTGGGCGGTCTCCGGGCTGACGAGGGACTGAGATTCAGTCGGGCGGATCACCTTCCCGCGATAGTTCGCAGTGGCTGAACAGACTGTGCCGTTCGGACTCGCTTAACCTCGATCACCGTTGCGGGGGCAGCGTTGGAACTGATGTTTACACACCTCACCAACTTCCCGTTACCAGATGAGCGACCACTGTAGACGGGTGTTAAAAGTGTCACAAGCGAATCATCCGCATGACGCTGTGCGTAGAATTCGATAGCTTTAGTCAATCGATACGAAATAAACAATTGATTTCAATAGATGATCCGACTGCCTCAGAATGCTTGCATACACTCAGACAGGAAGTCGAAAGATGAAGCAGCAGATAAACATCGGCATTGAAGAGGCGTCACGTAACGAGATTGCAGCAGGGCTCGCCAGAGTCCTCGCGGACAGTTATACGCTGTATCTGAAGACCCATAACTACCACTGGAATGTCACAGGGCCGCGATTTCGCGAACTGCACCTGATGTTCGAAGAACAGTACACCGAGCTTGCGATTGCCGTGGATGATATTGCTGAACGAATCCGCACCCTGGGAGCGTTCGCGCCAGGCAGCTATGCAGAATTTTCGCAGCTGTCACGGATCTCCGAAGCAACCGGTCAGCTGGCTGCGGAAGCCATGGTTGAGGATCTGGTCGTTGCGAATGAAACGCTGGTCAGAACGATTCGTGAAGTCCTGCCGTCAGCGCAGAATGCGGGCGACGAATCTACCGCCAGTCTGCTGGCTGATCGGATGGTGGTCCATGAGAAAACCGCCTGGATGTTGCGCAGCACGCTTTAGCAGCTGATTTTCAGGTATGCGTCTGGCAGGTTGTTTTGTGCATGCTGGCAGGCGTATGCTTGCTGCGCTGGGTTGGGCATCCAGACAGTTGGATCGGGTAGGTCTTAAAACATAGAGTCGTACGGTGTATCAGTCCCACGCCCGCACCCGGTAGGAAACGCAAATAAATCGCTTGTCATAAGGAGAAGCTAATGAAAGCGATCACTACCGCAGTACTTCTGTTTGTCTCATCTCTCGTTGTTTCGTTGTCTGCCGCCGCGCAGGTGCTTGAAGTGAATATCTGGAAACCCCTTGTGGGCAAAGGTCCGCAGACCTATCAATATGCGATGGAGGCGAAAGCCATTCAGGAAAAACTTGGCGCAACCGTCTCTGTTGCCTCTGCTCTGGATGGTCGCATGCACTTCGCGTTGAGTTTTGAAGACTGGAGCAGTTGGGCTGCATTTGGCAGCAAAATGGATGCGAGCAAGGATTGGGCTGCATTTCTAAACAAAATAAACACTGACCCGTCTGCTGAGCTTGAGAGCAACTACCTGCTCAATGTAGCGTCTCCGGGCGGGGATGGTCCGGTATATCAGGTGTTTGTCTGGGAAGCTAATCCTGGGCGCGTGAGCGAGTTGATCGAAAACACCCTGGAAGCCAAGGTGATACATGAGAAAGGTGGTGCCAGCGTTGGCGTTTATGTGGATCAGTTGAACCATGTGCATTACGGCATGTCATTCCCATCGTGGGAAGCGTGGGCGAAATTCCAGGACACACCGAACCCGGAGTTCCAGAACTGGATGAGCGAACAGAATCAGAATCCGATTGCACAATTGATTAAGGTGTATACGGCGAGCGAACGCTGATCTCTGACCTGTGGGTGGTCTTCGTCTTTCCGTAGTTTGCAGTGATGAAGGCGAAGACCTAACGCTGGGCAACCAGTAACCACAATGGATCGGCGTTCACCGGCGAGCGATCGATGAACGCTATGTCATTGAACCCTGCGCGTTCCAGGTGACCGGCGACCAGAGCAACACGCTGCGCGGCAGGCAGTTCCTGAAAAGCCATGATGGCCTTGGTTGGAAACAGTCGGTGTGACATGGCGATGCAAACCGCGCCGTTGTTTCTCAGTACCTGACGTACAGAACTCAGCACAGCTTCCGGGTTAATCAGGTACTGAATCGACACCACGATGTGCACCCGGTCGAAACTTTGCTCCGGATACGGCAGTATCGGCTCGTCGTTGAGGTTTTGAACGAGATGGTCGGTCAAGCGGGGATTGGCCACCAGCTCTGCTTCATTCATTCCCAGACCAGCCACACGGCCCAGCGGAATCTCCTCTGGAAGGTGGGAGATCCACGAAGACATCAGATCAAGCACATCGCTGCCGGGGGTCAGGAATTCCCGATAGAACTCGGTAAGGGCTGCAATGGTTGCCGCATCGATATGGGCAACGAATCTGGGTTCACGGTAAAACAGCTCATCAGCGGATTCATCTGCGCGTCTGTACAGCGCCTCAGGTACTGGTTTGTCGATGTTCATCACTGCTCCCGGGCGCTGTTATGGTCCGTGTTCGCATAGGGTATATTGACTTGAGGGTTGCTGGGAGAGAAATCCAATGGCTGAATCAAATGAACCGGTCCACGGTCCTTACTGGGCTGGACGCAACTGGTCTGCTGATGCCGGTGCAGGCAGTATCCATGATGACGAAACAGCGGCGAAACTGGGTTTTCGTGGTGGCACGGTAGCTGGCGACGTTCACATGAATCAGTTTCCGTCCACGTTGCTGGAAATATTCGGCGATCGCTGGTTTGAAACCGGCAACCTGTCGCTGAATTTCAGGAATGCCACCGTTGATCGGGAAAAGGTGCGGGTCTGTGCGGAACCGCTTGGACCTGGGGCGCAGCAGACGCGGGTCTGGATGGAGCGGGACGACGGGCTGCTGGTGTGTTCGGGCACAGCGGCTGTTAACGACCTCGGCCACTCGGAACTGCGTGCCCGTGATCTGCGACCGTGTGACCCATCAGAGCTGAAAATTCTCCGTCGGGTTGAACCGGGCATGCCGCTTGGTGATCTGCAGCTGACGATTGATTCTGAAAAACAGTTTGAGCGTTACGACAAAGGTCTGATCAGCAATCCGCTGCCATTGTTCCGGGAACCATCGCGCTGGGGCGGGGTGGTCGCGGCACCCTGCACCTTTGTGCAGTATTTCTGGGGTCCGCAGACGCAATTGCTGCGACCGAGTGTGGGTGATGCCGTCGGACTGTTTGGCGCGATCGAAATCGCCAACGTGCATGGACCGCTGTTGCTGGAGCGCGACTACCGCGTGCGTTCGCATGTTGTCTGTGTGGGACAGAGTCCGAAAACCGAATATCTCTGGTTTGATACCACTGCAGCGGACGAGCAGGATCGCGAGGTTGCCAGCTTTCGGATGATGTTGCGCTTCATGAAGGCTTCTTCACCCGAGTACGGATAACGATTACAGACAGAAGTGGCAGCGACCGCGTGGGCTGAACTATCAGTCTGAGTTTAGCGCACTGGTCGACGAATTCGAGACCGCTAATTCGGTTGGAAGCTCGGAGACCCGCACAGCTTGATCGGTCCGGTTCTGCAGCAGCGGATAAGTCTCCATCATCCACGATTTGCCGATGGCTTTGGCCGGTAACTCAAGATTCAACTGCGGTACCTCTAATGCAATCCACGCGGTGAAAGAGTTGCTGTTCGGGCCGGGATACATCACATATTCGTTCGAGTAAGGGTAGCTGAGCGCTGCTTCATGAATGGCGTCAACCAGTTGCTGCGCATCACTGCCGCGTTTATCTAGCAGCAGCACAGGGGGTGATCCAAACCAGTCACCGTCGGGACGATCACTGCTGATGCTGACAACGGGCAGGCCTCGTCGCAGCCGCCAGCCGATCACCTGATACTTGCGGTAGCTGTCAGCATTCGCGGCTTTAGTCACCACCCAGGTGTGAATGGCGAAACGACCGCGCATGCCCCAGACATCAGCGCCATAGACCTGAACCACGGCGTCTGTGTGGTCGTCCGGGGCAGGCGCTTCTGCCGGTCCGACACTCTGTGGTTTGAGCGCCCACGACAGCGAGGTGAGTACCAGAGCGCCAATTGCGATCGTGGCAAAGGTCAGCATGAAAAATTTACGCATGCGCTGATTGAGTAACCCTCTGTGGCGGCTTAAAAAATAGACTTCGACGTCAGGCCTTGGTTCAACAGCTCAACGATAGCCTTCCTGTACCGGTTGTCTTGGCAGTGACCACCATACCGCTTCGCAGGCCGCGCTGAGCTCGTCATCAAAGGTCACGTCGAATGCCGCGAGGTTGGCATCGAGCTGCGCAGGCTTCGAGGCGCCGATCAGCGCGGATGTGATCCCCGGTTGTTTCAGCACCCAGGCGATGGCAACCGAGACCATGTTCAACCCCTGGCTTTCAACAACCGTTTTCAAGGTCTCGACTGCGGCGAATTGAGCGTCGTGCCAGTAGCGCTCCTGGTAACGGTCAGCCGCGCTGCCCAGAGTGAAACGAGTGCCGTCCTGCGGATTCTGGCCAGGCTGGTACTTGCCGGAGAGGAATCCACCGGCAAGTGGGTTATAAACGATGACGCCCAGGCCCTGGTCGATACAAAGAGGCAGAAGTTCGGTCTCGATTTCCCGGTACAGCAGATTGTAGCGAGGCTGCACGCTGATATAGCCGCCAACAGAGAGCCGTTCCGCGCCCCGCAACGCCTCACCCAGGCGCCATGCCGGATAGTTTGAACAACCGACATAGCGCACCTTGCCCGACTGAACCAGATCTTCGAAGGCGCGCAGAGATTCTTCGATTGGCGTATTCGGATCGAAGCCATGACTCTGGTAGAGATCGATGTGGTCGGTATTCAGACGTCGCAGGCTGTCTTCAACCGCCTCCATGATGTGTTGCCGGGACAGACCCCAGTTGTTAGGGCCGCGTCGAGTGGGTGCGAAGCACTTGGTCGCCAGCTGGATCTGATCCCGATTACCTTTGTCGGTCATCCAGCGACCGATGATGGCTTCTGTATCACCAATCGTATCCAGTGACCCGCCAAGCGGGTAGGCGTCAGCGGTATCGAGAAAGGTCAGGCGATGCTCGAAGGCTTTGTCCAGAATCTCCCGGGAACCCTGCTCGTCTACCTGCAGTCCGAAGGTCATTGTGCCCAGACACAGCGCGGGCACTTCCAGACCGTGGCGTCCCATTCGGCGTTTTTCCATGTCTCACTCCTAGGTGTCTTCGTGAATGTCCGAGTGTTATGCAGCTGCTGGCGGCGGTTACTTAACCGCTCGCGTTGGTTCCAAGCCGCTCGCGGCGCTTAACCAGCCGCTCGCGGCGCTCAAATCCCAACTGGCAGTCCATCGTAGCGATGCCAGCCGGGCATGCGCTGCAGCACCAGTCTGGAACGATCGACGGCTAAGTGCAGATCGGGGAACCGCTCGATGAGGTTTAACAGCGCCAGTCTGGTTTCCGCGCGCGCCAGATGGGCGCCCAGGCAGAAATGTACGCCATGACCGAATCCCAGGTGACGATTGGGCGTGCGGGCGATGTCGAAGGTACCCGGGTTATCGAATACGCGAGGGTCGTGATTGGCGGCGCCAAACAGCGGCATGATCGGTTTGCCTCTGGGGATCGTAACACCATGCAGCTCAATATCTTCGGTGGCATAGCCTGGCTTGGTAGTCTGTACCGGACCGCGGTGCCTGAGAATTTCTTCCACTGCGGTATCGATGAGTGCCGGTTCACTGCGCAGCCGATCGAGCTGGTCCGGGTGGTCGAGCAGCGTCAGCACTCCGTTGGTGATCAGATGGACGGTGGTTTCATAGCCGGCGATGATCAATAAAAACACCATCGCCACCAGTTCGTCTTCAGTTAAACGATCGCCATCGTCCTCTGCTTCGATCAGCCCGGTCAGGATATCGTCTGCGGGATTTTCGCGTTTTTGACGAATCAACTCGCGAACGTATTTCACCGTGTCGGGTAGATCAAAAAACAGTGTCCGGAACATTCGCCAGCCGGTGAATCCGCTGGTCACGACGCCGAATACCTTCTGGAAGGTCGGCATTGCCGTTTTCGAGACCCCCATCATCTCGCTGATCATCATTACCGGAATGGGCAGGGCGTATTGCGATTGCAGATCGAACTGGCTTTGTTGCGTCAGGCTGTCGAGCAGTTCGTGTGAGTAGGCGTCGATACGGGCCTCCAGCTGGGCAATCGCTTGTGGTCTGAAGCCTCTTCGGACCAGTTCTCTCAAGCGGCGATGGTTGGGGTCATCTTCCTGAATCATGCTTTCCATCAGAGGTTTTATCGACTTAGGCATGGGAATCGGGAAACGGCTGCCGCCTGTCACCGTGCTGCGGTTTCTCAGTACTCGTGGGTCTTTGAGGATGTTGCTGCAGTCTTCGTGGCGCGCCAGTGTGTAGACGGTGAGCACTGAGATCTTGGCCCGATGCACTGGGCGCTCCTCGCGAATCTGCTCGTAGTACTGGTACTTGTTGTTGATGAAGTCCGTACCGGACAGATTTACAGATTTGGTCAGGTCGATCATGCAGTAACTCCCCAGGCTGCGTCGGCACCAGTCAGCTACTTTAGCGGATCTGGTTGCAGCCGTTGTACTTGAGGGCAATGAATCCGGCGCTCACCCGGGCCGGCTGCGATACCAGCGCAACAGCCCGTAACCGCTGATCGCGAGCCAGGCAATTTCTATCACAAAAGATGACAGGTTGAAGTTGTAGATAAGGGAAACCAGGATCAGCAGCGCGCCGAGGCCATTGAGTGCCGAATAGCCTGGCTTGAGGATGTTGACCCTGCCGGTCTGGGCGAAGAAATAACAGCCCAGAATGATCGTCACGCCAACGTTGCCCACTTGGTCTGCGCCGCCCATCATGCTCCAGCCGCT
>CAKZWF010000025.1 GCA_937921865.1 uncultured Pseudomonadales bacterium
GCCACGAAGAGCGCCGCGCAGAGGATCAGCATGCCTTTGAGAAACGCCACACGTGCTTTGGTCGAAGTGGACGCGCCGACCACAGCCAGACTCAGAGCGTAGGTCAACGCATCACCAAGATTGTCCAGCGTGCCAGAAAGCAACGATGAGGACCCGCTGACGAACGAGCCGACGACCATGATGAAGAACGTCACGATGTTTATCATCAGCACCCAAAGCAGTACGCGCCGATGGCGCTGCTCAAGGGCGCCAGCGTCTAGACCGTCTCCGCAGCAACCGTCGCTCATCTCTGGATAAACCATTCCATTCGAATACCAAGATTATCAATGATGGCGTAGGGTCCGCTACGGGCATATTTCAGCCTGTCCCGACTCGATTCTGAGTGTCTGCTGACGGCCAGTAACCGACGCTTTTCAGAGCAGAGCCTCTCGCTCTCTGTGAAATCGTGGTGTACCTTAGTCGCGGAGTTTCCATTGAAGCGTGTCGAGCATGAGTAGACCCGAGAAGAACCCTGTTTACTGGTACTACGGCTCGGCATCCATTGCCTTCGGTATCAAAAACAACGCGTTCAGCTATCTGCTGCTTATCTACTCAACTCAGGTCCTCGGAATTCCAGGTTATCTTGCGGCCACAGCGCTCGCCATTGCGATGGCCTGGGATGCCGTGTCAGACCTGCTGCTGGGCCACTGGTCAGACAAGACACAATCCCGCCTCGGCCGCAGGCACCCCTTCATGTATGCGGGCTTCATTCTGCTCCCTCTTTCCTTCTACGCGTTGTTTAACCCACTCTTCGAATTAACTGAAGCGTCTCGATGGTGGTACCTGCTGGCAACCGCCATCCTCATTCGCACAGCAGTAACGCTGGTTGAAGTACCTTCCGTGGCGCTGTTGCCAGACCTGGTCAAGGACTACGACGAGCGCAATCGCTGGCTCGTACTCCGCCACGCTTTTGGCTGGTACGGAGGCAATGGAATTCACGTAGTCAACATGGCTTTCTGGGTCGGGGCAGCCGGGGTGGCATCCCAGTCCGGCTATTCGACCTATGGTGTGATCGGTGCACTCATCATTGCTGCCAGCACACTGATCTCCTCTGTCGGCACTCAGAAAGCTGCTGCAGCGATGCCCCCACCCGTCGAACCCTTCCGTTTTACCGAGATGTGGGTGGAGATAAAGCAGATCGCTCAGTCCCTCACCAATGCCAACTTTTTCTGGCTTTTCGTTTACTCGCTGATTGTGGGTGCCGCTGCTGGCCTGTCGACGGCTCTATACCTGTATAACGTCACCTACTTCTTCAATTTCTCAGGTCCGCAGATTGCGGTCACAGGCTTGTTCGTTTTCGCCTCGCCCGCAATTGCGTACTTTCTTGCACCTGCGCTGGGGCACAAACTCGGTAAGAAACACACAGCGATCGCCGCGCTGGTGGGCGCCATTTTCCTCTATCCAATTCCCTATCTGCTGACGCTGGCCGGATTCTGGCCGGAATCAGGCAGCTGGCCAAGTCTTCTGATCTATTCCGTGTTCGTGATGAGCGAAGTTGTGGGGTTCATCGTCGGGGGGGTGATGCTGGACTCAATGATGGCCGACGTCGTGGAAGACAGCGAGGTCAAAACCAGCCGACGTTCCGAGGGATTGTTCTACGCCGCGCGGAGTTTCGCCGGTAAAGCTGTCAGCGCCCTCGGCATCATACTCGCAGGATCGATTGTCTCCATGGTAGGGATGGACGGTATCAAGTCTGTTGCTGATATGACGGACAACATGCGCGCAGATCTTGCCAGCTTCTTTCTCCCTATCTACTGCGGACTCTACTTCCTCGCTATCTACCTGATCTCGAAATATCGAATTGATCGTGATGCTCACAATGAAAACCTCGCGGCCCTGGCTCAAAAAGCCTGACCGTAGCTCCGGTTGATCTGGACACGAAGTGCCGGAACGCAACAGGGCACCCTAAAGTGAGGATGCCTGGTAAAAGGTCGTCGGGTTTTTGATCGTAATTTGCAGTGGATCGATGACGCAGAATTTGCCACTGCTGAGCGTCGAGTGTTCCTACGACTGCGCTTTCAACCTGAATCGCACCGGCAGATGTTTGAAGCCGTGCACAAAGCTTGCCCTCAGATATTCACCTTCACTAATCAACGTCATCTCATCGATACGCGGGATAAGCTGAGTGAAGAAGATGCGCATCTGCATTCGGGCAAGTATCAGCCCCAGGCACTGGTGCGGTCCGGTGCCGAAAGCCAGATGCCGGTTGGGTTTACGACTGATATCGAACTTAAATGGATCGTCGAATACTTCTTCGTCAAAATTCGCGGATGCATAGAACAAACCAAGGCTCTCGCCTTTTCTGATCTTCTGGCCCCGCAGCACGTAGTCCTCGGTTGCGGTGCGGGAAAACTGATTTACTGCCGTGGTCCAACGAATCATCTCTTCAACGGCGAGCTTTACCGTATCTTCATCGTGTATGTTGTCTTTCAACAGCTGTAGTTGATCCGGATTGCGCAACAGCGCGTGCATCCCGCCGGAAATCGAGGTGCGGGTCGTCTCGTGGCCGGCGGTTGCGACGATAATGTAGTAGGAAATCAGTTCTTTATATGGCAGATACTCACCGTTGAGCCTGCCGTTGGCTATGTACGAAGCGAGGTCCTCCCGCGGATTCGCGCGGCGCTCATCAGTCAACTCGGTGAAATAGTCGTAGAGCGATTTTACCGTGTCGATGCCCGAAAGTGGGTCATCACCGGCACGCATCATCTCCGGGTCTTCACCGGCAAACAGCTCATTGGTGAGCTTTAAAATCAGCGGCTCGTCTTCTTTCGGGGCACCAAGCAGCTCGACAATGAGTTTGAGCGGTGGCCAGACGGCCACGTCCTGAACAAAGTCCAGCTCGTGTTCACCTCCGTCGCCCATCATGTCATCGATAATCGACTGGGTGATTACGTTCAGACGACCTTCCAAAGCTCTGATGTTGCTCGGTTTGAACCAGGGCTGAACCAGCGCACGATAGTTGGTGTGATCTGGCGGATCCATCTGCACCAACGATCTGATCAGACCCTGTTCACCGGCTGTGGCCAGCACCTCCAGCAGCTTTGGACGGTCTTGCAGGCGCTTGAAGATCTCCATAATCAATTCTTCACGCAATTCGGGCTGTGTTTGCTCGGGAATGAGAATCGGTCTTGGCTCACTGGCGAATACAGCCGGATTCTTCTCGATTTCGATGATGTCGGCGTGTTTGGTGACAGCCCAGAAAGGTCGGAAATTCTCGGGCTCAACCCAGCGTAACGGATCGTTGTTCCGTAACCAGGCAAATGCTTCATGAGGGTGGCCTAAGCGTCCATAAACCTCTGGTGCAATCACATCGTCATCTTGAAACTTGTAGGCTTCAGCCATGGAGCAACCGTCCACTTTTTTCTTGAGCGTGTCACTTATTGTAGGGAGACTTGATAAGCCCAACACTGTGGAATTCCGCTAGTAAGAGCCACAAGGCGATCTGGTATGTGAATTCCAGCGCCGGCCGGCTCGGACTAGCCTCCAGGCTTCTCGACCATGCCTAACTGGATGTAGAGCGACAGATAATCCGTCAGGCCGCGCTGGAAACAGATCCTGCCATCCCGCACGGTCAACATGGTCACGTCTCTGAAGCTGACTTCGTCACCGGTGCGCGGGTTGGTGCCAGTGATAGTCAGGCGCACAACCACTTCATCACCTGCCTCAATGAGCTCATCGATATGTTCTGTATAACCGGGAATATCTTCTCGCACGCTGGCCGCAAGTGCTGCGACACCCTCGAGCCCACTGCCCCAATCCGTCATCGGATAATCTGCCTTGAAATCCTCCGAATAAAACTCCGCCACGCGACCCACCTGCCCTTGCGACCAGATCACACTGCAGGCTTCCCGAACTACTGCTGCCGCTGTTGCCATGTCAATCGCCTTCAGACAGTTGATTAAGTCACTGGTTAATCGCAGCTTCGCGCGAGCGCCCGGAGAAACTCGATGGTCTCCAGTTCGCTGCTGTGATCGTCAGCGGGTGACCCGTAAACAGGATTAGCCGTCTGCTTCACGATCGTCAGTCCACGCGAGGGATCCACATAGACGAACTGGTTGTAGATACCGATACCCGTAAACTCGCCCCGATCCCCTTGGGGTATCCACCATTGATAGCCGTAGCCGATGCCGAACTTCAGGCCGCCTACTTCAACTTTCCCCGCCTGCAGATGCGGCTCATCACAGCGGATTGACGCTTCCACCCAGTCTCTGGGCACCACTTGCATTCCCCGCCACTCCCCGCCGCGCCTGTAGAGTTCGCCAAGCTTGGCGAAATCTCTCGCTGTCAGATTAAGTCCACCGAAGGCCATCTCACGGCCACTGGAGTCAACCAACACCAGCAAGCCGCCGGTGTCCGTGCGTTCCAGGAACTCGCTGGTAGCGACCTGCTTCTGCGCAAACAGGAAATGTGAAGGCAGTGAGACAGCCTCCCCTTTTCGAACGCATGGGGCTGAGAAGCAGGCTGCATCTGCGCCACCGGCAGCAGGTTTTTCAGATTGGAGAAGTTCTGGTGCTGTCGCGCACCCGAGAACATCCCGAGACTTTTTACTGCGTCGTAGGCATCGGTCATTGTCTTTTCTCCTCGAAAATCTCTTCCATGGGAAGTTCTGTCAGCGCCTTACCAATCTGCGTGAAAGCGCTGTCACTTCCCGGACCCACGTTGAACTGATTGAATACCGCATTGCCCAGCGCCATCGCCGCAAGCGCATAGGCCAGTTCGTAAGTTGCCTCGGTTGGATTCGGATAGAGGCGATCGTGAATCTGCTCAACGCAGCGACGATACACGTCCTCCAACTGAGTCTGCAGTTTCTTGTCCTGCCAGCTCTGCTGCCACAGCTGAATCATCAGACGGTTGCTGATCGGATCGACAAAGGCCCTGCTCAGAACAATCTGCAACGTCTCCTCGTCCCGCTGCTCGCCAGCGGCGGCCAGTGCCTTCTCGATCGCACCACTGGTCCGCTGCATCATCCGCTCGATCAGTCCAGTGACCATGTCAGCGCGATTGCCCATGAAGTGACGAACCAGAGGACGCGGCAACCCGGCTTCTTCAGCCACATCCGCAAGCGTGGTTGCTTCAAGCCCCTTGCGAAGCGCGCAGGCTTCAAAAGCCTGGAGGATTTCTTCTCGGCGTTCGGTCGCAATGCTGGGTCTTGGCATGGTGCACCTGTTTATTGTCCTCATAGACAATAAACGAATGCTATTAATTGTCAAAAATGACAACTAATAGAGGCCAACCAGTGGACATAGGTTAAGCTGCGCTACGATCAGACAACGCTTAAATAACAGGAGGAGTTCTACATGGCGAAGCGGGTGTACTTGTTCAACGAGGGCAGCAAGGACGACCACGAACTGCTCGGGGGCAAAGGCGCGA
The DNA here is from genome assembly GCA_937921865.1 of uncultured Pseudomonadales bacterium. Lineage (GTDB taxonomy): Bacteria > Pseudomonadota > Gammaproteobacteria > Pseudomonadales > Azotimanducaceae > SZUA-309. The sequence goes on from CAKZWF010000025.1 coordinate 5,410, forward strand.
ATCTCTGCGAGATGACCAGTCTGGGCCTGCCGGTACCATTCGGCTTCGTTATTACCACACCAACCTGCCATGAATTCTTCGAACGCGGAAATACGCTGCCGTTGCTGCTGGAACAGGAGTACCGCGTTGCCCTCGACCTGGTGGAGAAGCAGATGGCGGCGCGCTTCGGCGATTCAGAAAACCCCCTGCTGTTTTCAGTACGTTCCGGCGCACCGGTGTCCATGCCGGGGATGATGGATACGATCCTGAATCTTGGTCTGAATGATGAGATCGTCGAAGGTCTGGCGCGCAAAACCGGCAATCCGAGGTTCGCCTACGACTCTTATCGGCGCTTCATACAGATGTTTGCAGGCGTAGTCCTGGGCGTTGACGGAGAGCTGTTCGAACAGGCAATCAGCGACTACAAGCAGGCTCATGACAAAGTTCTCGACGTCGACCTCTCGGCAGAGGACTGGCAGGCGGTGATCGAGGCCTTTAAGAACATCACAGATTGGCCACAAGATCCGTTCGAGCAATTGAAACGTGCCGTAGAGGCCGTCTTTCTGTCCTGGCATTCCCCACGAGCTCAGGTTTACCGGGAGATGAACAACATTCCAGCCACCCTGGGCACAGCGGTCACCGTGCAGGCCATGGTATTCGGCAATTTCGGCGACGATTCCGGCTCCGGTGTCGCGTTTACCCGAGATCCTTCCACGGGTGAAAACCGCTTCTTCGGGGAATTTCTCTTTAACGCTGCCGGAGAAGACGTCGTTGCCGGGATAAGAACCCCCGAGCCGATTGAGGCATTGCAGCAGCAGCTGCCGAGCGTTTATCAGGAGCTTTACGCAACGCAGTCATTGCTGGAAAAGCACTACCGTGACATGCAGGACATAGAGTTCACGATTCAGGAAGGTAAGTTCTTTATTCTGCAGACACGCAGTGGCAAACGTACCGGGCGTGCCTCCGTAAAGATCGCTGTGGATATGGTCAACGAAAGCCTGATCGACGAGAAAGAGGCGCTGCTGCGTGTCTCGCCGGAACATGTCGAAGCCTTTCTCCATCCCATGGTCGATCCGGATGCAAAAACTAATATTGTCGCCAGCGGTTTACCCGCCAGTCCTGGGGGCGCTACTGGAAAGGTTGTCTTTTCCGCAGATGAAGCCGTCGACGTAGCCACAGAAGGCACGCAGGTGATCCTGGTGCGTAGAGAGACCACGCCAGAAGATATTCATGGCATGAAAGCCGCCGAAGGCATTCTCACCGAACTCGGTGGAATGACCTCGCACGCCGCGGTTGTAGCACGAGGGATGGGAGTCTGCGCGATTACCGGTTGTGGTTCACTGAGCATCGACCACCGCGCAGGCGTAGCGACAAGCGCTGACGGGATTGTGATCCGACGCGGCGATCTGATCACGCTGGACGGCAATACCGGAGACGTCATGCTCGGTGATATCCCCAAGATTGAAGCCAGAGAGAGCGATGACTTTCGGGAGTTGCTCTCCTGGGCAGACAGGCATCGACGACTGAGAGTTCGGGCAAACGCAGACACCCGGGAAGATGCCGAACGAGCAAGATCGCTGGGAGCAGAAGGTATCGGACTGTGTCGCACTGAGCACATGTTCTTTGAGACCCAGCGCCTCGCCGCTATGCGGGCGATGATTCTCTCGGAATCCAAAGAAGAACGGCAGCGTCATCTGGATCGCCTAATGCAATTCCAGCATGAAGACATGTTGGGACTCTATCAGGCGATGGACAACCTGCCGGTGACCATTCGCCTGCTGGATCCGCCACTGCACGAATTCCTTCCCCACACTGACGAGGATCTGGCAGCAATGGCCGCCAGCGTTGGCAAACCGGTCGAAAAGATTCGCGAAATCGCAGAGTCTCTCAGCGAGGTGAATCCCATGCTGGGGTTTCGCGGTTGCAGGCTCTCGGTCGTATACCCCGAGATCACAGTCATGCAGGTCCGCGCCATCATTGGTGCGGCCATCGAGGCCACAGAGCTGGGATACCGGCCGTTCCCTGAAATCATGATCCCATTGGTTGTTAACGTTCGCGAGATTCGCCTGATCAGTGACATCATAGCGAACACAATTCACGAGATCCTGAGTGACAAGAAAGTATCTATCGCCTACAAGATCGGCACCATGATGGAAACACCACGGGCATGTCTGGGTGCTGACCGCCTGGCACCTTCTGTCGAGTTCATGAGCTTTGGCACCAATGATCTCACCCAGATGACTTACGGCTTTTCACGCGACGACTCTGCTAAATTTGTCCCTCAATATCTGGAAAAGAAGCTTATCGAAAACGATCCGTTCGTAACCCTTGACCAGCGCGCAGTTGGTCGCCTCATCGAAATGAGCATCGCCGATTCAAGTGCGCGCAAGAAGGGCATCAAGTACGGCATCTGCGGCGAACATGGCGGTGATCCCCGTTCCATTCGCTTCTTCCACGAAATTGGCCTCGACTACGTTTCCTGCAGTCCTTTCAGGGTACCCGTGGCACGAATTGCAGCGGCGCGGGCGAACGTGGCAGGCAGCAAATGACCGACCAGAGACCTCCGATGTGGATCGGCCACACACACATGGCGGTAAATGACGTCGCCGCAACTAAGTCATTTTTGCTGGAACTGGGTATGCGGGACGTTTACCCGGAAGGCGAACAATTTGCCATTCTGGAAATACGCGCGGGAACACACATTATCGTTGACACCGCCGATGAGCCCGTAGAAGCCGGTCAGCCTGCTGACTTTGACCTCATGGTGGATGATATTGAGGCAATGCATGCTGAACTCACCCGCAAGGGACTATCCCCCGGAGAGCTTAGCCCAGGTTCGATTCACACAACTTTTACCATCGCTGAGCCCGGCGGAGTTGTGTTGAAGTACTTTTCTTCCCATAACTCCGGTGAACCCGTCTGATTCGACAACTCGTATGAATACAGAAATTTCCGGTCTGCAACGCCCATGGCGACGTCGACCGTCCAGCAACATAATCCGCCCGATTAAAGGACCCGATATGGATGTTTACGAAGCCCTCTATACCACCCGTGCAATGCGGCGCGTGAAGCCCGATCCAATTCCAGAGGCTGTGCAAGCGCGAATTCTCGATGCAGCGATTCGCGCGCCATCGGGTGGTAATGGCCAGGGCTGGCGATCGCAGCGGTAGCTCGATTTATCCAGCGGTCTGGAACGCCATGCTCGCTGCACGCGCCGAAGGCGTGGGTAGTTCGATCACGAGCCTGATCATGGGTGAGCGTAAGAACATGTTTAAAATTCTCAGCATACCCGCCGACGAAGGTTGGGACTTTGACTGCCTGGTACCCATGGGCTATCCAACCGGTCGTTGGGGCGTAGCACCCAGGCACCCCGTCCACGAGGTCGCATACAGGAATCAATGGGGAGAATCTTTGGGATTCGAAATCCCACAACCGCTCTGGGTCGAAGCACCTCCGGCTTAGGCTGTTTGCTCCTCCACCGCCCGCCAGGCGGCGTCAAAAGCCGCATCCATCAACGCAATTGCCTCGGAATCTGTGTTGGCAATTGAGATACGTCCGAATTGTGCTCAACCCACCTCGTGGGGTGCTTGCCCTTCCCCCCATTCGGGGTCGTCCAAGCCGAGGTACGGATAAGCACAACCGTGCGGAATACGGTTGACGGTGATATCAACACGAAAACCGGAATCCGGACTTTTGCATCACTCTGACCGAGGCAGCCAATATGCCAGCGGCGACTTCCAGTCGTTGGTGAATGAACACGGCATTGATTGTTCGATGAGCGGAGCGGGAAACTGTTATGACGATGCTGTGGCGGAATGCGATAACAAAATCACCACTCATTTCCAGGTCAAACAAGAAAGTTTCTGAGGTGACCCAGAAATACCGGGGTATGTCGGGAATGCCGCTAGCTGAGTCAGGCCAGACTAGACCTGCATTTCCAGCTGTCCTTATCCGCCTCAGCTGAAGCTCAGGATTCACCGAGCAACATTTCAGGTACGATAATTGCGATCTCGAAGAGACTTCAGGGTTTGAAAGACAGAGGGAACGCATACTGCCATCCCCACTGAGGATAGGAGATCTGTATCGATTCAGTCGGGCACGATAACTGCGCGACCATTCACCTTGCCTTCATGCAGGTCATGATAAGCCTGCTCGATCTGGCTGAAAGCGAAGTGCTGGACATGGGGGCGAACCCGGCCGCTTTCGGCCAGCGCGACGATTTCGGCCAGGTCGACAAGCGACCCGCCAAACGTAAAGCCGATGGTCGCAGCAACAGGGAGCGCTCCATAGCTAAGCGGGAAGGTGCCACCGCCGAGACCGACCACCGTGACCTTGCCGCGCTTGCGCACCAAAGAGGCAGCCATAGCCATGGTTGTATCGATACCAACAAAATCGAAGACCGCGCCGGCGCCAAGACCGGCTGTCGCTTCCTTCACGGCAGCTGCCGTGTTCTCATTAGAGTCGAGTACCAAATCAGCACCGAGATCAGTCGCCATCTTACGTGCCGCCTCACTGCGATCCACAGCAATTACAGGCCCGCCCGTGAGTTCACGCAGATAGGCGACTGCCATGTGACCAAGCCCACCCACCCCAATCACCAGTGCCGCTGCATCCGGTGTCAATACACCGAGCGAGTGCTTCACGGCATGATAAGAAGTAAGTCCGGCATCGGTCAGCGGTGCCGCCTCGGATGGTTCCAGATTGGTAAGTGCAATAAGCGCATGCGCAGGTGCCACCATATGAGAGGCCAGACCACCATCGCGGCCTAGTCCTCCGCTCAACATAGTCGGCCCTTCACAGTATGCATCGTCCCCTCCGAGACAGGCGGCACAACGGCGACAGGCCCATACGGGTGAAACAACAACTGGCTGACCCACATCCCAACCACTCACGCCAGATCCCAGTGCTTCAATAAATCCACCGTTCTCATGCCCCAGCGTAAAATCGTAATCGACGGACGCAAGCTCCGGCATATTCTCCGGCGTCCACTCATGCATAATGTGCAGATCAGAGTGACAAACGCCAGCCCCACCCATTTTGATGAGCACTTCTCCAGCCCCAGGTTCGGGTTTGGCTACGTCGACGAAATGCCCGCCCTTCGTCCATCCTGCAAGTTTGTATGCTTTCATAAAATTGTTTCTCCTAAGACCAAACTTCGTTTCCCATTGAAATAGCTACAGCACAGCCGAATCAAAACATTACGAAACAGAATCGGACGTAGGCCTCTTCTGTTAGCTGACCGCAAAATTTTTCTGATGGCAGGCTTGGAAGATCGTTCTCATAATATATATAGGAAGATGGATCCCAGCGCAGCAGAGATAAGCGCGTAAGCAAGCGGGAATGCCCATCTACAAATACGGTCTACTTTAAAACCAAGCGCCACATCCCTGCTCTGAGACAGAGTTTCCATGACTACGCTTAAGACCACACCCGCGGCCAAAATCAGGAATGTAGAGATAACAAAGGCGTCGACGAGAGTCAGATAGTTAACTTCGGGAACATTGTCCAGAATGACAAAATAATACGCCACCACACTAACTATGCCGATGAAAGTTATATTGATGCGATTGGCAAGGCCTTCTTTATCCATCCAAAAAACACACCATGTCAGGGCGACGAGTACAATCATCGGAAACATGATGCTCACCAAAAAGTGTGTCGGCCGACGCTTAATATCTATCGTGACAACAAACTCAGAGAGCTCCGATCGCGACTCATCAAAATAGGCGATCTCTACGCGACGCTCCGCCATAGTCACTCCCTGCCTCTCCCAATCAGCGATGCCAAGGTTCTGCTCCCAGGTACGCGCAAGTCGATCATCGGGCAGCAACACGACTTCGTTACGCTGATAGATAAAAGGATGAAAGAATATTTCAAGGGATTGTTTATCGAATGGAAACCGCCGCAAATCCATGGGCGTTTCCACCTGTGCGTAGAACAACTCTGAGTATGCGACATGACCATCCGGCCAAATGCTGATCGCCATGTTAGTAATGGTGCGGTTGCCATTTCCGTTCGGTATCACCACGTGCGGCCGCCAACCCTGATAGATCTCCTTAACAGCGAAATCTCCTTGATAGATATGATTAGGTGCTCGGGAATAATCGCCCGGTTCCCAATTCTGCGGCATGCCATAATCGCCGGGCTCGTAAGCCAGTCTGGGGTCCATCCATTCTAGGTAGATCGCGCCCTCAAAATCGATGGTCTCTTGCTTCTCGTTAACATCTGAAATATTGACCAGGTTGAAGCCCATCAGAACTTTCACGGGAGCATCGCCCGGTGGCTTACCACCATGAAAATCGCTGCTTTGAGCATGGGTCAAGGCGGCGAAAAAACAAAGAACAATGCAAACGGTTGATTTAGTCTTCACAAAGCACCTCAATGACTAGAAATAGACTATGGCCAGGTTTGTAATCGGTCTAACCCAGACAAAGTTCTCTTCTCCTAACGCCTCTTACCGCCCTAGTATCCGCACCACAAGTCGATGACCGGCATCAAAAAGCGCTCACTGGCATTGAACTCTGCTAACCCATCAAAAACAAACTAAAACGCGATACAGATCAAGATAATACCTATTATTCTCATCAGCGCATCCAGTCCCGTGACTCCCAATACTTTGGCTATCATTTTCGCGCTGCGCATCGCGATGCCAGGCAATGATGACGACCACGACGATACCTGTAGAGATGACAGGGCAGCCGGAAAGCTCCTCCGCACCGGTTGCCATTGTGGTCACTGCCGAGATTAAGCCCGGGCCGCCCAGAGACGGCATCGCCAGTGGCGTAAAGGCAATATCGCTTTTCTACTTAAGTTCTCTTTTCGCCTCTTCACCAATATCCTGGGCCGCTTCTGCCGAGCTCAGCATGCTGAATCCGACGCGCATGATAACCGTCCTAATCTTTGCGACGGCGATAGTCTCTAGGAGACAGATCCACAAGACCACAAAATGCCCGGCTGAAGTTAGCGCGATTCTGGTATCCAAGCGCCTTTGAGATTTCGCTGATTAATATGTCGCCATTATCAAGCCATTGCTTGGCAATACCGATGCGTGTTTCTAGCACCAGTTCGGTGTAGTTCACTCCCAATTTTTCCAACTTGCGCTGAAACGTTCGCGAACTGAGACCGGAAAGCCCAACTGCATTTTCCAACTCGGGCTGCTAGAAAATATCAATATTTGAATTAGTTCAATCACGGAACTCTTAAAATTTTCAGGCATGACCTCTTCCGGTATAGCCTGCGGATTCGACCTTTTAGCTAGTGGCTTTCCCATTAGAGCGTCAGGGATAAGAAAAGAAGCATAATCTCCGCGTCGAGAAATCATTGTCTCTGGCAAGTATTTCGCTAGCATGGCTGCAGATACAGTCTTTAAAGCCGGCTCTTTATGATCTTACCTTCATCGTTACTGCATAGCTTTCTGCTCGTGCTCGCTTTCATACCTATAGCTGCCCAAGGCGAAGAGCAGAGTAAACTCAACTGGTCGGTGACGCCGTACATATGGGCCACAAAGACCACCTACGACTTGACTGCCGATGGTAGTCTGATCGATACCGGTGTCATCAGTTTCGATGAGTTGATGGACACCACCGATACGTCCTTTCAAGTCGCGATAGAGGCTGGCCGGGCCCTGGGTCACTGGTCTGTCATGGTTGACATCACCTACATCGAGACATCGGACGACGACACTTTCACGGTGCCGGATTTAGGGGTGGTACGTACCGACAGCAAATCTGAGCAAATCTACGCAGACGTGGCGATCGCCTACTGGCCCTGGTCCGAGGCCGGCGGAATGAGTGTACTTGCGGGTATTCGTTACACCGACCTGGACGATGAAACGAAGTTACGGCTAGTGGAACCAGATGGCGGACGGCTGGGTAATCTGACAACCGAACGGGATTTCACGGATGCGCTTGTCGGAGCTCGATATATTTTCCGCCTGAGTGACCGTTGAAAGCTCAATACCCGATTGGACTATGCCTTCGGCGACTCAGAGGGCATCTTTCTGGCCGAAGCGATAGTTCGATATGCACTTGGTGAAAATCAAGGCCACGGCATTATGCTTGGGTATCGTTGGAAAGATGCCGAGTTCAAGGACGACGGGCTTGACGAAGACTACGACTACAAGGGCCCCCTCATCGGCTTCAATTTTCGTTTCTAGAGCTGAGCATGGCAAATTTCCAGTCCATGCGAGAAATCGGCATAGCAACGGGGAAAATGTCTTCAGGTGAGAGTACAACTGTCATTCTTGAACAGTATGAGATAACGGTGATCGATGCTCTCATCAATCAGGTGCACAAACCTCCTAGGGAGCTCTATCAAGCAGTGACTTGGGATCGCGGTAAAGAGATGGCTGACATTCTAATGTGCGTATTCGATTGACTAGTCGACCCACCCAAGGACGTCGCGAACCACCGACCATCGCGGTGGTTGCACCTGCTGAGTCTTCCCCTGGACCCAGAAGTCGTACATCTCGTCAATGCCACCGGTAGATTTTTCGATAAGGAGCCATTCGTTCATTGCGCGGAGCACAGAGGGATTGTCAAGCGCGACCAGATATACGGACGGGAGTTGGATTACCGGCTTTGGCACGACGACGGTAAACCGGGGATAGAGAATCGTCCAAGCTGCCCCTTCCTCCGCCGTGTCGAGAAACGTATCCGTTTCCGCCCCACCACTTTCAAAATATTCAGTCTGTTCCTCGAACGATGCGAGGCGAACCGTTTCGGCTTGCGGTATGCGTGCCCCGATTTGAGATGACAGGTTCTGAAACGCTGCGGTCTTGATAGTGATCTCACCTTGCCTTCGGACGTCACTCCAGGTCAGAAAATCGTCTCGCCGACTAACGGGTACGATGAATGCCACGGTGATGGAGCCGAAGGGGTCTGTATGAGCAACCACATCCGTTCTCGTTAGATCCAGCGCCAGCGAGTTAAACACTACGTCGCAGTGGCCAGAAGAGAGCTTCTGGGTTCCTTCCAACCGATTCAGAGGCACGAACTCAATCGTCAGTTCCAAGCGTGCGGCAAACCTGTGTGCCATTTCGACGTCGAAGCCGACCAACTCGTCCGAGGCATTAAAATACGACAGTGGATAGTTTCCCGCTGCGTAGCAAACCCGAAGGCTGCCGCTGTCCTTGATCTCAGTCAGTGTTCGAGGGCTGGTGGACTCATAAAGTGCGTCAGGTGGAGTGCGGTGAACAATTGCCTGCTGAGGCTCGCCAAGATGCTGCAGGCTTTTCAGGTAATCGTCTTTGGTGTAGGGCACGACGACCACATAGGTGTAGAAAGCCTTCACGCCACCCAACGCAGCTGTGAACAGCAACAGTCCGATACTCAAAACACTCACCAGGCGCCAGACGCGCAGACGTGTCAGGTTCTTCAGAGCAAAAGTACCTATCAACGCGATCGTCGCGTAATGCATAATCGACACAAACGTCCCGAATCTGCTGACGATGACATCAGTGGAAATGAAAAGCTGGAAAAGTTCGCGCGGTAGCTCGGCCAGGCTCAAGGCGAACGGAATTGCCAAAGCCGTGCCGCCAAAAAGACTGGCGAAGCCTCCAAAGACCAACGAGGGGTAGTTCTGCAACGACACCGGTGATCCGATGTACCAGCCCGCGAACAACACAAAACCCAGCGACATCACACCTCCCATGGTTGGGAAGCTGTAGAAGGTTGGGATCAACACGTCGACCGAGGATTCAATATCTTCCTCGTCTTCTGCGAAGACCCAGCGCTCTCGGGCTTCGATGATCAACTCTTTGCAGATGTCAGCGAGCATTGGCAAGACAACGAGCGAGCTGCCTGTGGCAAAGGCGGTGATCAGCGGCGTGCGCAGCCGTCGCAACACCTCGAAGTGACCCAACGGTGTCAGGCAGGAGACCAATCCCGGCAGAAGCCACAAGCCGAGAATCATCAACATCAAGACCGCCACTACGATGTACACCTGCAGACGTGCCAGATCATCGAGACCTATCGTGCCGGTGGTGTTCGCGATCAGCGCAAAAACCCCATAAGGTGCCAGCTTGGCAATGTAGCTCGTGATCTTGGACAAGATTTCAGCCAACGTTGTGAGTGGTACAAGAAGAGCGTCTTTGTTCTTCACGCCAGTCAGGGCAAGGCCGACCATCACACTGAACACAACGACCGCTGGAACGATGCCGTTGGCCAGCGAAAAGAACGGATTAGAGGGAATATAGAGCTGCAAAAAGTCGGGGGGGGTTCCTGCAACGATTGAGCTCTGCTGGAAGAGGGACCGTGCCGGCCAGTCGGGGTATGAGATGGGCAAGATCATGACCAGGGCTACAGATGCGGTCCAGAGCATCAGCAGAATAGACCCGCCCGTGACAGCGATTTTCTTCACTTCACTTGGTTTGAGAATTCCGAGGCCCGTGATGAGCGCAACGCTGATGTAGGGTATCACCGTGATCTGCAGAAGTTTGATGAAAGCGTCCCCGAGGGCCTTGAGGGGTGCGACGATCTCTCCGAAAAACACCCCGGTTATCACGCCGAGCACAAGGGCCAGCAATACCTGAGTGGCAACAGGAATCTGGAACCTCCGGCGGGATGACTCCGGAAGCTGCTCCGTATGGGGTTCCGTAGTTGAGTTCACTGAGCGTTACCTGGAGAGGGAATTCCGATACATGGCTTACCAGCTTCTGAAGTTCTGAAATCTTGTTTGACGCACGCCTGCGCAAATTCTGCCGACTGTTGACGTTCTGAAGTCCACAGAGTCATTGGGTAACTCTCAGGCGGCGAGCCGCGGGAACCAAAGTGACACCATGAATGACCACGGAAGTGAGCACAACGAAAAAGACGACGTTGAAAATTTCATCAGCGCCAGCGATCCCGTGGGTTGCCGGGAACGTCGCCAGTACGATCGGAACCGAGCCACGCAGACCAACCCAGGACACATACGCCAGTTCATTTGGGCGGGGTCGAAACGGCAGGTAGCAGATGGCCACCGCCAAAGGTCGTGCAACCAGAATAAGAAACGCGGCGAGCGCTAGGGCTACACCAGCCACGGGCAACAGCTTGGAAGGAAAAACCAGCAGGCCCAGCATGACAAAGATAGATATTTGCATCAGCCAGGAAAGTCCTTCATGAAAACGTATTATGTCATCCCGGCACCGCTCGACACGGTTGCCAATCACTAAACCGGCCACGTAAACAGCCAGGAAGCCGTTACCGCCGATGGATTCGGCCGCACCAAAGGATATCCCACCTAGCGAAAGCACCATCAATGTGTACATTTGAGCTGTCGAGAATTGCACTCGGTTGGCCACTAGAGTTCCCAGCCAGCCAATAACCATGCCGGTTAAGCCGCCCAGACCAAAACTGCGCAGTAGATCTAGAAACAGCATTGCGTCGGCGGCAACGCCGCCGGTCATGATGCCTAGAAACGTCACGGTCAGGAGCACCGCCATCGGATCGTTGCTGCCCGACTCGAACTCCAATAAGTAGCGGAGTTTAGCTCGCGGTTGGACGGAACTGGTTCGGTAAACAGAAAAAACCGCTGCAGCATCCGTCGACGAGACGATTGCTGCAATCAGCAACGCCTCCAGCCAGGTGAGACCGTTGCTTGGACCGATGTCGAAAGTTGTGTAGGTGCCCAGGACAAACTTTGCAAAAGCAGCAAGCAACAGTGTGGTGAGAACGACGCCAACCGACGAGAGCACGAGGCCGGGCGCAAAGACCGGTTTCACCGCTTCCGTTTTGGTCTCAAGTCCACCAGAAAACAGAATAATCGCCAGGGCGATTGTACCCAGCGTTTGTGCTGTTTCTGGTGAATCGAACGCAATACCGCCAATTCCTTCTGATCCGGCCAGCATACCGATGCCGAGGAACACCAGCAGTGTTGGCAGCCCTGCACCATCGGCAAGACGACTGCCCAGCGCTGCGGCCAGGAGCAGCACGCCGCCAATGAGTATCCATTCCTCGATTGACATGATCAGTGACGTCTTGTGATTGTCATCGACAATTGCCAGCAGACAGCAGCTTGCAGACTTTGATGCTCCGAGTGAGCCGACGCGAAGTTGCTTGCGCTCACGGGATGGAGGTCCTTGCGGCCTCTTGCCTCAGTACCTCAGCCTCCAGTGTTTGCATTGATTTTCTTTTTCGTAGATCGCGCACTTTTTATCATCAGCAGGTAAATACGGTACACTGACCGTGGATTAACTTTTGGTTGCTAACAAAGGATATCTGTTCGCCTTGTTCACAGCCAACTACTTCGTTGTAGTGTTGTATTGAAACACCCGGACATAGCGGCTCACGTTGCTTTCATCTGAGGACTGCAAATTATGAACAAAACCTTGACAGTACTGCTCATCGCCTTTCCTTTAATCGTCTTAGTGGGCTGTGACGATATTTCCAGTCAGGAAGCGCCCACCAGCAACACCGCTGCCGTCGATAGACCGAAAGCTGATCAGCCTGCCAGGGAACCAACGCAAATTGAGCAATCCAATGGTCACCTGGTTTATGTGCCAGTCTACTCAGAAATACGCACAGCCATCGGCACCAAACTGCTCGGTGTCAACGTGTCAGTGCGAAACATTGACCTTGATCAATCACTGATTCTGAATTCCGTCCGCTACTATGACAATGAGGGGAAA
>CAKZWF010000026.1 GCA_937921865.1 uncultured Pseudomonadales bacterium
TCAGATAAGCCGTACGCATGCACCCGCACGCACTCAAAGTTGTTTGCGCTCACGTTGTTCTGCAAACGCCGCCTGATGGCTGCTACGGGTTCGAAGGCATGCACTTCGCCGCGGCTCAATAGCCGCGCCGCATATATCGAAAATTCACCCTGATTAGCGCCAATATCAAAGAAAACAGAATCGTCCGCCAGCAGATGGTCAAGTAACGGCAATTGTTCACCAGAGTAAGCGCCGCGGAAGAAGATCTGACTGCCCATGTGTTCCGCCAGATCACAACAGAAGCGGGCGTTACCAAAGCAATCATCGATCCAGACATTGCGCAGCTCAGGATGCCCTGATAGAGAGTGCGCAACCGTACGCCGGAGCCATTCGGCAAGCCGCGGCAGACCGCTGCCCTGCTGGCAGTAGAAAAATCGAGTCAACGGACGAAGCTGATTGAGCAGAGAGATCTGCCAGCTCGCACTCAATAGTCCTCCTTAACATCAATCTCGTTTGATGAGCATGAATGGTACATCAGCTTTACGCGACGATTCCGTCGTGGTGCTCAATCCCTACGACCTATCCAGACCTGTTTACTGTAAGCGCACAGTTCGCCCGACCCATCAAACAACGCGGTCCCGGCAAAGTGTTTACTGCGCTCTACATCCAGACACCAGCCGATTACCACCATGTCCTGATCCGCAGCGACGGGTTTCAACACCCGCCCGGTCATCCGTCCAAGCATGCCGGTACGGATCCCGGCGGCAAGGTAGGCAAACTGCCCGGGGCAATCCAGAGCCGCCCAGATGATGGGTTCAGGCAGGAAACCGGCTTCGTCGGCAAATGACTCATGAGGGCGCCAGGCAGCTGCCACGCCTTCAAAGCCCGGCACAGGTGCTGCGTAGACGTGCAGTCCGGCATCCGCTGCAATGTCTGTACCGCAGCAGAAACAGATCGGATGGAATCCCCTGCCTTCAGGAAGCAGCGGATTAATACCTTCGAGGAAAGACGGCGACTGATCGCGCGCCGCTAACGCAGCCTCGTAACCTGGAGGGGTCGGGACTTCCAGCGTCAGCTGCGTCTGACGCGCCTCGGCAATCAGCGTTTCACCCAGCACAACCTGCAGTTGGTCAGAACCTGGCGCAAACACCGTCATCGACTGATCCAGAGGAATCGGTGCGCGCAGCGTCACCTCGATTGCGGCATCAACATCGGCAGAATTCGGAGCTTCAAGACGCTCCGCCACTGCCCCGGCCACATAGCCGCCATTGCCGGATTCAGGCGGGCCGCGAAATTGCGCTTCGATAGTGAGTGACGGCTGATTGAGTGACTGCTGCATGGTACCTCCGAAAAATCCAGCGCGGATTCTACCAGCGAAGTAGTCCTGAGTTTTTGTTGATCGTCAGAGATTTATCCATTTATCAGCCTGCTTTGCCCAGGCACTATAGCGATACAACCTAGCAGGGATCTGAACACCGATGGCGGCAATGAACTCCGGGCAATCGCAGCACGACGGTTATCCAATCGATCTTCCACCCGGAATACGCTCTGCGATCATCGACGGCGTCAACGGTCTGCAGATGCACATCCTCGAAGCCGGTGACGCCACAAGACCCATGTTATTGCTGCTGCACGGTTTCCCCGAACTCGCCTGGAGCTGGCGCAAGCTGATGCCCTCACTGGCGAACGCCGGCTTCTACGTGGTAGCGCCCGATCAGCGCGGCTACGGTCGCACCCAGGGCTGGGATGCCGACTTTGACGGCGATGTCGCATCGTTTCGACCGCTGAATCTGGTGCTGGACGCTCTGTGCCTGATCACCGCACTCGGTCGAGATCACGTTCACGCGGTACTCGGTCATGATTTCGGCTCACCGGTCGCGGCCTGGTGTGCACTGATGAGACCTGACGTGTTTCGCCGGGTCGCCCTGATGAGTGCACCCTTTCCAGGACCACCAAAATTTCCGGCCGGTTTGACGCAATCAACCACCGTCTCACCACGCGATATGCAGGCCGCACTCGCAGCACTCACCCCGCCGCGGAAACACTATCAGGCCTACTACTCAACCCGGCAGGCCAACGCTGACCTGCTGGAAGCACCCCAGGGGCTCAGCAGGTTTTTACGCGCCTACTATCACGTCAAGAGTGCGGACTGGTCCGGCAATCACCCACACCCACTTGAAGGCACCGCCCAGGCGCTGGCACAGCTGCCGACCTACTATCTGATGAACCAGTCCGAGTCGATGGCTGAAACCGTGGCCGTCAACGCGCCGGACGACAAGACCGCGGCCAATACACCCTGGCTGACCGATGAAGAGCTGAGCGTCTACGTTGGAGAATTCAAACGAACCGGTTTTCAGGGCGGACTGAACTGGTACCGGGCTGTGGCAATGAGTCGAACAGAGCAGGCCCTGTTTGCCGGAAAGCGAATCGAACAGCCTTCGCTGTTCATCGCTGGCAGCAGCGACTGGGGTAGATATCAGACGCCGGGTGCGTTCCAGCGCATGCAGTCGCAGGCGCTGGGTGATCTTAAGGGTGCGCACATCGTCGACGGCGCAGGTCACTGGGTGCAGCAGGAACAGCCTGCTGCTGTGCTTGAGCTGTTAGACGGATTTCTTCAATCAGACTGAAGGCTCAGTGAAACTGCTCGGCATTGCGCAGCATGTAAGCCGGGCCCTGCAGATTGTTAATCACCGCACTTTCGCCGTAGAGCAGCTCTTTCTGCGCACCAAAGACTTTCCTGTTAGCACCCAGCGGTGCCAGTTCTGCGGCTTTGCGTTGTGCCATTGCCAGCAGTCCGTCGAGTTCACCAATCTGCTGGACGATGCCGGCCGCCAGCGCATCCGGACCCGTCCAGCGTCGCGCCAGCTGTACCGTTTCATGGAATACGTTCATCGGCAGCTTGTGGCGAAACAGCGCCAGCTCAGGTTTCGGAATAGCCATGCCGAGCTGCATTTCGTTGGCGCAGACAAAACCGCGGTCACTGCGCATCACCCGCAGATCGTGACACAGCGCCGCCATGAAACCGGCACCGAAAGCGTGGCCATTAACACAGCATACGGTCGGGATCGGCAGGGTGATGATCCGGCCCATCAGGGTCATGAACTCGCCACCAAAAGCCTGCCGGTCGCCCCCTTCCGGGTGATCGTCCGGTGCCGCTACCCAGTCCAGGTCGAGACCGTTGGAGAAAAACTTCTCACTGGCAGACGCGGTGACCAGTGCTGCAGGCCCTTCACTCGCCTCCACTTCATCCAGCGCTTGTGCGATACCCCGGACAAACGTGGTATTCCAGCGGTTTTCCCCGGAATCCAGCGTCAGTGTGAAAACGTCGCCTTCTTTAGTCAGTTCCGCCATGCCTGTCTCCATCAGTTAATCTTAAGCGGCCATTTTCTCTCATTGCCTGACAAATACGAAGAGGCGATCAATCATGAAGATCTACCACGTTGCCGGTACCCGCTCGATCCGCCCTATCTGGCTGTGTTACGAACTGGATGTAGCCGTCGAAGTGGAGACAATCGATTTCTCGGCGAGCTATCGCGCATCGCCTGAATGGCGGGCCATCAGCCCCGCTGGCAAAGTACCAGCGCTGACCGATGGCGCGCTGACAATGTTCGAATCCGGAGCAATGGTCAGTTATCTGCTGGAGCGCTACGGCGAAGGTAGACTGCGGCCTGAGCCAGGCAGCACAGACAGTGCGCTGTTTCATCAGTGGTGCTGGTTCAGTGAAGCCACGCTCATTCGCCCACTGGGTCTCGCCCGAATGCTCAGAGAGCAGGAGGGCTCACTGTCCGCGGATGCTCGCGAAAAAGCGCTGGAGAGCTTAGGCGTGGTGGAAACTGCACTTGCCGATCAGGAATTCCTGGTGGGTGGCGCTTTCAGCGCCGCAGACGTGATGATGGGCTACTCGCTGCATCTGCTGCAGAAGTTCGGTCTGATGGACACTGACCATCTGGCCAGTAATGACTACCTCAGCAGGCTGAAAGCCCGGGATGCCTGTATCCGGGCCTTCCAAACCTGATCGGAAGCTCGATCGGAAGTCTGATCAGCCGAAGTCGCTGGCGTCGTGCCGCTCCGGCACTCGCAGTTCTTCAGGCCCCCAGGGTCTGTTGACCCGACGCCCGCGTGCTACTGCCGGGCGTTCTTCAATGGCCTGGGCCCAGCGCACAACGTTGGTGTAGGAAGCCACATCCAGGAATTCGGCTGCGTCATAGATGTTGTGCAATACCAGGGCGCCATACCAGGAATACACTGCTATATCTGAAATGTTGTATTCATCACCACACAGATAAGTGCGATCCGCCAGGTTCCGGTCGAGCACATCGAGCTGGCGCTTGACCTCCATCGCAAAGCGATTGATCGGATATTCCCACTTCTCCGGTGCATAGGCATAGAAGTGACCGAAGCCACCGCCAAGATACGGGGCACTGCCCATCTGCCAGAACAGCCAGGACATGCACTCTGCCCGGGCGGAAGGTTCTGTCGGAAGGAATTCGCCAAACTTCTCGGCCAGATAGACCATGATCGCACCAGACTCAAACACCCGCGTCGGCGGTGTTGTGCTGTGATCCAGCAGCGCGGGAATTTTGGAATTAGGATTGATCTCAACAAAACCGCTGCCGAACTGATCTCCATCACCAATATTGATCAGCCAGGCATCGTATTCAGCACCGCTGTGGCCGAGTGCCAGCAGCTCTTCAAGCAGCACGGTGACTTTCACGCCATTCGGTGTGCCCAGCGAATACAGCTGCAGCGGGTGTTTGCCGACCGGCAGTTCTTTATCTTGAGTCGGACCCGCGATCGGCCGGTTGATGCTGGCAAAACGGCCACCGCTCTCGGTATCCCAGGTCCAGACTTTTGGCGGTTCGTAAGTGTCAGTCATAGCGGCTTCATTTCCTTCGGAGTTAATCCAAGTGTACGAGCATCGACATTTTCCATGCCAGGCATTTATCGTTCTGGTCTTATACCAAAATCATTGTCCGGTAGATCACCGTCAGGCAAATCAATGCGACCGATACTTCCAGATATCTGTGAATAACACACCGACCAGGCACAGTGCGGCAGAGACGCCCATCGCCGGAAGCAGCGCATTCAGGGTGCCGAACGATTCAATTACCCAGCCCAGCACAATCGCGCCAATTGGCGCGCTGCCCAACATCCCCAGCGCAAACACCGACAGCACCCGGCCGCGAAATTCCGGAGCAGCGGATTCCTGCACGATGGCTCGGGCCAGAGTTGTAGTGAAACCCATGTTCATGCCCCAGCCGATGATGGCCACCACCAGCAGCCACCAGCTGGGCTCAATCCACAGCAGAAACAGCACCAAAATTCGCGACAGCTGCATCAGCAGAAACAACTGACCAGGACGCTGGAACGGCATCAGTTTGAACATCAGCATGTTCGATGCCATTGCCCCGGCAAAGAAAATCGCCATCATCATCGCCAGCACAAACGCATCACCGTCATAGACCCGCTTGATGATGAACGGGAATACGGTCATGAACGCGCCGGCATTGAAGATGCTCGAGACAAAGTTGATCGACAGCACATGGAAAATCACCTTGGTCTGGTAGGTCGCTTTGAGACCTTCCATGATCGTGTGCAGGGGCGATTCTCCCGAAGCTCTGCTGACCGTGATCACCGGCTCTATGCGCCGAATCATCAGAGCACCTACCCCCAGGCATACCGCCTGCACCAGCAGCACTGATGACAGCCCGATCCGGTCCATCTGCCCTGCGAGCATCAGACCGGTAACCTGAACCAGAAATCCTACAGCCGTGGACGCAGAGACGCCGCGCTGCACATCTTTACCGGATACCCGATTTAGAATGGCCTGCTGGGCGGGCATCGAAAACGACATGATCACACTCATGCCAAGACCAAATGCCAGCACTGACCAGACCGCCAGCGTTTGCGAACGATCTGCAAACAGCAGAAACAGCGGAAATATCGGGGCCACGGCATAGGCCTGTATCAGCAGTCGACGCGGATCCCGGCGATCGGCGCTGGCACCACCCCACAACATCAGAAAAATGCCGGGCAGGCCCATCATCGCCTGAAGAAACCCCACCCGGTCAGCGGGCAGCAGCAACACACCAATCAGCAGCCAGCTGACCAGCAGCTGCTGCATCGCGAAGGCCATCCCGGTGAAAGCCGTGCTTTGCAGATATGCCTGGAAGCCTCGATTCTCCCAGATACCGGGAGTTTCCACAGTCGTGTTCATCGCGCCGGTGTTTCTATAGCCAGGAGCACAAACACTAAACCGACACTCCGACGGTAAAGCGTGTTCCCGGTGCAGGTGGTTGCTCAGGCGGACCGGCAAAACACTGCGCATTCGCTACCCAACGCGATGCATTGTCTCCGACAACTTTGAGATCGGTATCAGCGATGTTCCGCACCTGAGTCACCACCTGACAGAATTCTTCAGCCAGTCCGGTGATCTGTTCAGTATCGCTGGGACCACCAAAGGTCCAGAGCGCACCCGACGGTGCCTGCAGCTTCAGATAAGGCTCAGGTTCAGGTGCTTGCAGGCCCCGGACCTTGAAGGTCCAGCCGTAGGTGTTAATGCCAAGAATAACGATGTTGTGAATTCGATCGGTATTGACCCGAACCACACCGAGACAGTCATAGACTTCCTGGCCGTGCGCCCAGGTCTCCATCAGCCTGGCGGTAATTGACGAACGGGCACTCATGTCAGGGCCAGCCCATTTGACCCGCAGCGAAGGATCTGCAGTCGCAAAACTCGTCGCGGTGCGAACAAAGCCACTCTGCCAGGCTTCCAGCAGGCCGCGCCCTGACAAGCCGTCCAGCCATTCATGTTCAATGGCGCGCAATGACCCTGTACTGACATGTTTCTGCACACCCGAAAACCAGCGTTTGAACTCTTCGCCATCCCGCAACGACAGATCGGCTGCCCAATTCCACATATGCAGATGGCCAATGACGTCGTTCAACGTCCAGCCTTTGAATGCAGTGGGTTGAGCGAGCTGCAATTCGCGCAGCGGTGCGACCAGCTCATAGAGCGCCTGGCTTTCGGCCAGAAAGTCATCTGCCTGTTGCATCTTTTTTAAGCGTCTCCCCAGACCGCCTGTTCGGTGCAGCAATATCAGCCCGTAGCCGGTCAGACCATCATCAGCAACTCACTCGGTATCGGTAGCAATCTCCAGAATCAGATCGTCTGCTGCGATCTGCGCGCCTGGACTTGCTGCCACTTCAATCACTTCACCATCGACTTCTGCGATCAACTCGTGCTGCATTTTCATCGCTTCGAGAATGGCCAGTCGATCCCCTGCCTGAACTTTATCACCCGTTGCGACCAGAATTTCCAGCAGCAGACCATGCATGGGCGCTCGAACGATACCGCCTCCACCTGCCTGGCTATCATCTTCACCGCCAGCGGCAACATCGGTCACGCTGAAAGTACGCAGTCCAACGGTAAGCCACAGGGTGCTCGCGCTTTCGGCTGCAAAAACAATCTGCGCGCTGCGCCCGGCAACTTTCAGAGTTGCCGAAGCTGTATTCATAGTCACCAGCTCGATTTCAATTTCACGTTCAACGACACCAACCCGATAGCGCCTGTCACCGAGTGCATGCACGGAGAGCGTCACCGGTTCGCCATCACCGGTATCGTAGACGCGAATCGATTCGAGATCTGCGGTACTCGACCAATCCAACAGTTCACTGCACACATGCACCGAACCCGCCAGAGCGAGCTGTTGTGCCAGCGCATGTTGAACCACTGCGGCAACCGCCAGGTTTTCGGCAGAAAGCGCAGCCAGGCCATAGCCGCTCTCGCCATAGGTCTGCGCGATAAACGCGGTAGTTGCCTGACCGTCTGCAAACACCGGCTGATCGAGTGCATCCAGGAGAAAATCCCGGTTACTCTGTAGTCCGAACAGTGCGGTGTCGCTCAGCGCCTGCAGGAGCCTGCGGCGCGCTACGTCCCGATCTGCTCCGTAAGCAATGATCTTGGCCACCATCGAGTCATAGAAAGGCGACACTTCACCACCGGTTTCAATGCCGTCGTCCACCCTGACACCTTCACCGTCAGGCGTTTTCCACAGCAGCACCGGACCGGTGCTCGGCAGGAAATCCTGGGCAGCATCTTCAGCATAGAGCCTGACTTCGATCGCATGCCCACGCAGCGTGACATCTGCCTGAGTCAGCCCCAGCGGCTGACCTTCGGCCACCTGCAGCTGCATCGCCACGAGATCCAGACCAGTCACCAGTTCGGTCACCGGATGTTCAACCTGAAGCCGGGTATTCATTTCCAGGAAGTAGAAATTACCGTCACTATCGAGCAGAAACTCCACCGTACCCGCACCGCGATAGTCCACAGCACGCGCAGCTTCCACCGCAGCCGCGCCCATCCGCTCACGCAGTTCGGCTGTCATCACCGGACAGGGTGCTTCTTCGATCACTTTCTGATGGCGCCGCTGCACTGAACAGTCGCGTTCGCCAAGATGGATCATACCGCCGTGTGCATCCGCGAATACCTGAATCTCAACGTGTCGAGGCGCAATGATCGCCTTTTCAAGGATGAGCACGCCGGAGCCGAAAGCATTCTCGGCTTCGGAGCGCGCCAGGCGCAGCGCATCCGGCAGATCTTTAGCGTTATGCACAAGGCGCATGCCGCGACCACCACCGCCAGCGGCCGCTTTGACCATCAGCGGAAAGCCGATATCAGAGGCTGCGGCCAGCAGGGTTTCTTCGCCCTGATCTTCTCCTTCATAACCCGGAATACAGGGCACGTCGGTGGCCAGCATCTTGCGTTTGGAGACCGCCTTGTCACCCATAACTTCGATCGCGTGGGCGGGAGGTCCAACAAAAATCAGCCCGGCCGCCGCAACAGCCTGAGCAAATGCGGCATTCTCGGAGAGAAACCCGTAGCCGGGATGGATCGCATCCGCGCCGCTGGCCAGCGCCGCATCGATAACGACATCGCCGCGCAGATAGGATTCAGAAACCGGAGCCGGACCGAGGCAGACGCAATCATCCGCAAACTTGACGTGCGGAGCCTGGGCATCCGCCTGCGAATACACCGCCACCGTGCGGATTCCGAGTGAACGCGCTGTGCGCATCACCCGCAACGCGATTTCACCTCGATTGGCCACCAGCAGAGTATTGATTCTGTTCATAACGCCACCTATGCCCGCGCCACGCCGAAGCTGTTGGGCTGCACCCTACGGTTGCGGGCCTCCAGACAGGTTTCCAGCGCAAAACCCAGTACCTTGCGGGTATCACGAGGATCAATCACGCCGTGATCAAGGTTGCGCCCGGAGGTATAGAAGGCACCTTCCTGTCGATCGAAGATGTCCACAATGGTATTGCGCTGTTTGGTCAAGGCTGCCTCGTCGACTTCCTCACCGCGCCGGGCAGCCGAAACCTGTGCTACCTGGGTCATGGTTTTCGCAGCCTGTTCACCGCCCATCACGCCCGTCGCCGCATTAGGCCAGGAAAACAGAAACTCCGGCTCAAACGCATAGCCCGACATACCATAATTGCCTGCGCCGAAGCTGGCACCGATGTAGAGGGCAATTTTTGGCACCCGCACGTTGGTCACCGCCTGAATCATCTTCGAGCCATGTTTCACCATGCCTTTCTGTTCATATTCAGTGCCGACCATGTAGCCGGTGATGTTGTTCAGAAAGATGATCGGGATGTCCGCCTGATCACACAGCTGGAAAAAGTGAGTCGCCTTGTTGGCCCCTTCAGTATCAAAGGGCCCGTTGTTGCCAATAATGCCGCAGGCAAAACCCATAATGTTGGCCTGTATACAGACTGTGGCAGGCCCGAAACGCGGTTTGAACTCAACAAAGTCTGAACCGTCAACAATTCTGGCAACAACTTCCCGAACGTCGTACGGGGTGGTGTAGTCAACGGGGACAACGCCAGCAATTTCATCCGAGTCATAGACAGGCGGTACTATCTCCGCTCTGGCAGGCGCGACCGCGCGGTTGTTCCAGCCCAGTCGCCCCACCACATCTCGCGCGATGGCTATGCCATGGGCATCGTCGTCAGCCAGATATTCCACCAGACCAGTGGTAGACGCGTGCATTTCCGTGCCGCCCAGCTCACGCTCATCGGCAACTTCGCCAGTCGCGGCGCGAACCAACGCTGCACCACCGAGTGCGGCCATGCCATTGTTTTTAACCCCAATCACATAATCCGACATGCCGGGCATGTACGCACCGCCAGCCGTGGATGGGCCATGCAGCACCACCATTGTCGGCAGCCCCGCGGCACTCAGTCTTGCCAGGTTGCGAAACAGCTTGCCGCCATCCGCCCACAGCTCTACTTCATAAGCCATCAGGTTAGCACCGGCGCTTTCCACCAGGTGGATAAACGGCAGCTTCAATCGGATCGCCATTTCCTGCGCGTTGAGAGCCGCCAGCCAGCCCCCGCGCGTTGCCGCACCGGCGCGGATGCCGCTGTCGTCGGCCCAGACCATACAGCGCACGCCACTGACAAAGCCGATCCCCAGGATCACACTGCCGCCGGGAATACTGGTCTCGGGATTCGGATCCTCAAGCAGATAGTTGCTCAGGGTATGCAGTCGCAGAAACGGCATACCGGGATCAAGCAGTCGAGCGACCCGTTCATGCGGTGGAATCTGACCGCGCTTTTCAAACGTTGCCCGGCGACGGTTGGAAGCAGCCACGGCGCGATCTTCCAGCGCGCGCAGTTCGGCAATCAGCGCCAGCAATTCTTCGCGATTGCGTGTGAAGGTTTCGCTCGAGGTTGCAACTCGGGATTTAAATACAGGCATCAGCCCTCCAGAAAGACAATGCTAGACAGGTCACCAGGCGCAAGCTCACAGACCAGAAAAATCCGGTTCACGCTTCTGCGCGAACGCCAGCAGCGCTTCGCGGTTCGCAGCGCCACCGCCGAGCTGGGCCAGACCTTCGTTTTCAGCGGCAATCGAGGTGCGTAGCTGCTCGCGAATTGGATCCAGCATCAGCCGCTTGGTGGTCTGCAGCGAAGTAAGCGGCAGACGGGCCAGTTTTTCCGCCTGCTGCCTCACTCGGGGCATCAGGCTTTCTGCTTCAAGCAGTTCCAGCGCCAGACCCGCCTCGACACATTCCGCCGCACTCATCCACTCAGCCGACAGCAGAAACCAGTTGGCACGCTGGCGACCCATCAGCAGCGGAAAGGTGAAGGTACTGGCGGCTTCTGCGGTGAGACCAAGCGCCGAAAACGGGCAACGCAGGCGCGCCTGCTCGGACATGAACACCAGATCTGCCAGGCCGCAAATGGTGGCACCGATTCCGGCACCCACGCCGTTAACCGCGACAATAAATGGTTTGGAGAAATCGAGGATGGCATCCAGCAGACCGGGGAAACCGTGAATCGACTCGCGCTGCGGCGGGCGGCCCATTTCCAGCAAATCCGCACCGGCTGAAAAGGCTCTTCCTGCGCCAGTCAACACCAGAACTCGAACCCGGGGGTCGGCTTCTGCATCCAGAAATGCCTGAGCCAGTTCATCCATCAGCAGGCTGTTGAACGCGTTTAATGCTTCCGGGCGGTTCATTTCAACCACCCGAACCCCACTTTCATCAAGAATATTCAGTGTGTCCATCGTTTCTTCTGTAGTATTTTTTACCCGGAGCGGATGTCAGATACTAACACTTGGAGAAAGAGGGGAAATTCATGAGTTCGGCAGTTGAGAAGGCTAGGGAAGTCGATGTGGTCATCGTCGGCGCCGGATTTGGCGGCATGTATGCGCTCTACAAACTGCGCAACTCCGGTTTGAACCTGGCGGTGATCGAAGCCGGCAGCGATGTCGGCGGCACCTGGTACTGGAATCGCTACCCGGGCGCCCGCTGTGACGTGCCCAGCATCGAATACTCCTACAGTTTTTCCGACGAGCTCCAGCAGGAATGGAACTGGACCGAGATCATGGCCGCGCAGCCGGAAATCCTCAGCTACGCCAACCACGTTGCCGATCGCTTCGACCTGCGTAAAGACATAACTTTCGACACCCGGGTAACAGCCGCCCACTTCCAGGAGGCTGACCAGCGCTGGCTGGTGACAACAGACTCAGGAGAACGGATCAGCGCCCGCTTCTGCATTATGGCGACCGGCTGTCTGTCGGTGCCGAACACGCCTGAAATTACCGGACAGGAAGACTTCCAGGGTCCGATCTACCACACCGGCCGCTGGCCGGCTGAAGGCGTGGACTTCACCGGCATTCGGGTCGGATTGATCGGAACCGGATCATCCGGCGTGCAGTCGGTGCCGGTGCTGGCAGAACAGGCGCAGCATCTGACCGTATTCCAGCGGACTCCGAATTACACCATGCCCGCCGGCAACGCTCCGCTGAGCGAAGAGTTCATTGCCAGAGCTAAACAGGATTATCCTGAAATCCGCCAGCAGCAGCGTGCGTCCCAGGTAGGCATCGTCGGCTACGGCTTTGGTTTTGGTGGCATCGCCGGCATGGAAGAAGCCACCAACTCCATTCTGGAAACGACTGAAGAACAACGGGCGGCGGCGCTGGAAGCCAAGGGATTCGCGGCCATCCGCGACTACGCCGACATCCAGATCGACCCACAGGCAAACGAACTGGGTTGCGAAATGTATCGCCAGCAGGTGCGCCGTATTGTCGACGATCCGGACACAGCCGAAGGCTTGCTGCCTCGTGATTATCCGCTCGGCTGCAAGCGGCCGGTGATCGATATCGGCTATTACGAAGCCTTCAATCGCGACAATGTCACGCTGGTGGACCTGCGCAAAGGCGGCATCGAGCGAATCACGGCAACAGGCGTCGCCACCGAACAGGGAGACTTCGAATTCGATGCGCTGGTGTATGCCACCGGCTTCGACGCTATGACCGGCGCGCTGCTGTCCATGGATATTCAGGGTCGCGACAACCAGCGCCTGTCTGAGCACTGGCAGGCTGGCCCGAAAACCTATCTGGGCCTGCAGATGAGCGGCTTTCCGAATCTGTTCACCATCACCGGTCCGGGCAGTCCTTCAGTGTTGAGCAATATGCTGGTCTCCATCGAGCAGCACGTGGACTGGATTGCCGACTGCATCAACTACCTGGATCAACAGGGCTTGAAAACCATCGAAGCGCTGCCTGAAGCGGAAAGCGAGTGGGTAGAACACGTGAACGCGGTGGCCGAAGGCACAATGTTCACAGCCCCCAGCTGCAACTCCTGGTATCTGGGCGCAAATATTCCAGGTAAACCCCGTATCTTCATGCCGTACGTGGGCGGTGTCGGCGAGTACCGCAGGCGCTGCGATGAGATAGCCGACAATGGCTACCAGGGTTTTGCACTGGGTTGACCGTCCGGATTAAACCCTGCTGAACTGAATCTTAAACGTCGATTCAGTCCGGCAGACCCAGTACCCGCTTGGCAATGATGTTGAGCTGTACCTCTTTAGTACCACCAGCAATCGTCAGAGATTTGCCGTAGAGCCAGTTGCGGGTAATCGCCTGCTCAGCGGCCGAAAACTCAGGATCTTCAGTGCCCAGCGAACGGATGCCCATCGCTGACACCATCAGCTCATCCCCTTCCTGCTTCAGCAGAGCGCCGGAGAGCTTTATCGCAGAAGACGCGAAGCCTGGGGCATGCGACTTCAATTCCTCGATAACGCGCTTCTGGGTTAACTGTTGCGCAGCATCGCTGATCAGATAGTTGATCAGGCGACTGCGCAACGCCGGATCAGAAATACGGCCACTGTGAGTTGGGGCATGCTCTAAAACGACTGCGGGCACCCGGCTTACTTCGTTGCGCCCGCCCTGCGAACCGGAAATGTTGATCCCGGCATGAGTTGAGCGTTCGAACTGCAACAGCCGTTTGCCCACGGTCCAGCCGTTGTCGACCCCGCCAATCACGTCGTCTGCCCGGGCCAGCGCATCTTCAAACACGGTCTCACAGAAGGGTGACGCTCCGGACAACAGACGGATCGGATTCACCTGCACCTGAGGTTGCGACATGTCGACCAGGATCAGGGAAATGCCCTGATGTTTCGGTTTTTCCGGTGAGGTGCGCACCAGCACGAAGATGTAGTCGCAATCCACCGCGTCGCTGGTCCAGGTTTTGCGGCCATTCAATACATAGTGATCGCCGTCACGCACTGCACGACAGGAAAGGCTCGCCAGATCTGACCCGGCACCAGGTTCTGAGTAGCCCATTGCCCAGGCACCGTCACCCCGCGCAATCTGCGGCAGCCAGCGGGCTTTCTGGTCGTCAGTACCGAACTCGAGAATGGTCGGGCCGATATAATTCACGCCGCGTCCGGTCAGCGGTGTGCGTGCGTTGATCCGCTGCAGCTCTTCGATCAGCACCCGGTACTGCTCTCGATCCAGCTCAGCGCCGCCATACTCTCGAGGCCAGGTCGGCACCGTCCAGCCCTTCTGGGCCATCCGCTCGAGCCAGAGCTTCAGATCGGTGCCGAGATCCAGTCTGCGAGCGCCTAGGGACATCGGGCCGGTGCCGCGTGCCCCCGGTGGACAATTGTCTTCAAGCCAGGAACGTGTCTCGGATCGGAAGATATTCAAGTCAGTCATCTGTTCATCTGTCCCAGGTTTCAGCTATTGCAGATTTCATCTATCCCAGAATGTTTCTTCTGGCTCTTTGGGTTTCAGGCGCTTGAGCCGTTGTCGGATCGTCGCCTATTTTCACCAGGGTTTTGCCGAAGTTACCTCCGGAGAGCATCGCCGCGAACGCTTCCGGCACGGAATCCAGCCCCTGCCAGACATCCTCCCGGTATTTGACCAGGCCATCGCGAATCCATTCCGTCATCTCTGCCAGAAACTTCTCCTG
This sequence comes from uncultured Pseudomonadales bacterium, assembly GCA_937921865.1. Lineage (GTDB taxonomy): Bacteria > Pseudomonadota > Gammaproteobacteria > Pseudomonadales > Azotimanducaceae > SZUA-309. The sequence goes on from CAKZWF010000026.1 coordinate 14,745, forward strand.
ATGGGATTGGACAAAATTGCGTACATGCAGACCATGCACACTCACCGCCTGACGCTCAAAAAACGGCGCACCCGTCTGCCGCCAGACCTCGCCTGCATCCCGACCATCGGTATTACCATATTGCGAAATCATGCCACAGAGTGTGATCCGGGAATTTCTGTTCAGCAGCGGCAGCACGTTTTCATAAACCTCACCGCCGACATTTTCGAAATAGACGTCGATGCCATCCGGACAGGCAGACTTGAGATCAGCCGCGAAGGTTGGTGAAAGTCTGGACACACAGGCGTCGAAGCCCAGCTCATCGACCACGAAATCACATTTTTTCTGGGCTCCGGCGACGCCAACCACCCGCGCGCCTTTGATCCTGGCAATCTGCCCCGCAGCCTGGCCTACGCCTCCAGATGCCGCGGAGATCACCACGGTCTCACCGGGTTGAGGATCACACTGCACGTAAACACCCGCGTAAGCTGTCAGGCCCAGCATGCCGAGAATGCCAATGGCAGTAGAAATTGGTGCCGAATCAGGATCGAGTTTACGGGGAAACATATACCCGAACACATCGACCCCGGCGCCGGTCAGACCATGAGTCTGCCAGCCATTGGTATTGAAGATGATATCGCCGGGCGAAAACTCACTGCCGTTATCGACCGTGACCTCGGATACAGTACGGCCGTGGCAGACGTCGCCTACCGCCTCCAGACCGCCTCGACGTCGGCCCCATTGATACGGGTCCAACGACAGATAGATGGTCCGGGTCAGCGCCTGGCCGACAGCCGGTTCGGGGAGTGGCGTTTCAATCAGTTCGAAGTCACCGTCACTGGGCCATCCCAGGGGTGGTTTTCTCGCCATCGTCCAGCTGCGATTCAACACAGTTACTCTCCTTTATCGCGATTTATCAAGTACTTAGCGATCATTTATCAAATATTTTTCAACTATTTATCGATCATGCCGGACCCTGCCGGATCGGCTGACCTTCAATTTCTGCGAGCCGCACCCGGTGCCCGTCCGGGTTGAACCAGAACAACAGGGCTGCGGCACTGACCATAAAACCTGCCATCAGATAGAGCATGCCAGCAGAGCCAAACTGCGCTCCCCAAAGTGCAAATACCCCGGCACCGAGAGATCGACTCAAATTCGCCAGCGACATATAGATGGCAAATTGCGTCGCAGCAACGCGCGTCCAGCAGATCCCCATAAACAGCGCAATCATCGAAACAAAAAATCCCTGGGCGAAGATCTGCGAGCCGGCCAGCAGGGTCAGAATAAGTCCATCGCCCGCCCCACCGACAACAACGAACGCAAAGGCCAGCGCAAACCCGGCCGATCCTAGCAGCGCCACTCCCAGCAGGCGGTGCGCACCAAAGCGATCGATCAGCGGTCCGAAGAAAATTCCGATGACAGCGGCCACCCCGCCAGTAAGCCCGAACCAATAGCCATACTCTTCCGCGCTGTAGCCAAGATCCTGCACCGCCATCAGCGGCAGCAGGCTCACATAAATACCGGCCGACATCCTGCTGAGCAGCTCCACCCCGATCAGCAGCAGGCTCATCGGCAGCACCAGCACCCGAAGCAGGTTGCCGAAAATCGCCCGGAAAGATGCATCCACCAGCTGATCTGCATCCGCCACATCGCCCTGAGTCCATGGCAACAGGCGCTCTCCGAGTCGCTCCCGGACTGCGGTGGAAAACAGGAATATGGCGCTGACAATCAGCGCGGACACCAGACCCGTTGTCGCCAGTCCGTAGCGGGTCAACAGCAGCCCACCAAGGGCGCCAAAACCCGAGTAACCAACAACCTGGCCGAAAGCCATCAGCGCGTTGGCTCTGCCTCGTTCTGTGGTCGGCAGGATGTCGATGGCCATACCGTCGACGGCGACGTCCTGCAGGGCTGCAAAGCTGTTGATGAATACCCCGACGACAATCAGCGTCCACAAATCATCAACCGGGTTTTCCACCAGCAGCAATCCGAGCAACGACAGGCTGAGACACGCCTGAGCAGCCATGATCCAGGGTCGGCGCCGACCCATCGATGGGAACGCAAACCGATCCATGAACGGACCCGAGATCAACTTGAACGCCCAGGGCAACCCGGTGATGGCAACCACACTACCGACCTGGGCAGCACTTGCTCCCTGAGCTGCCATCCACGCGGGCAGTGCAATGGTGAACAGCCCTATCGGAATTCCCTGAGCGACATAGAGGATGGAAAAGGTGGTCAGTCGCAGCGCGGTTGATTGAGATAGAAACAGGTGCATAGCGGCTTCTTTTCTAAGATCCTAACAGTGACGTGTCCAACTCAACAGACTGCGATGTTAGACTGAAGCTCGCAAGCCGCTTCGTCAGCAGACCGGAAATTGATCTTGAAAAAGTCAGCCATCCTAATCGCCGTCCTGTCTTCATACTGGTGCAGCCCCGCCTTCGGCTGCAATGTCGATGACGTTCTGCTCGAACTGCAGAATAAAGTCACCGGTACTCTGTCCACCCAGCAGATCGCAGATGCCCGCAGTATCCTCGAGGTGTATTGTCAGGCTGAAGTGACCGAAGCTGTAACAGTGGCAGTTGCCAGTACGGAGGAGACCGTCAGAGCAGAGCTGGCAGAAGACGAAGAGCCACCGCCAACGCTGTTTGGTATCGAGTTCCGCTCAGCCGATGAAGATGCCCCCGGACACGATCGCCTGAAAAAGCGCTGAGCCAACACCACCGTCAGGGACTGCGGTCGCTATCAGACCTCACACGCCTTTGCGCTGTGACAGTAGAGGCCAGTTCCTGTTTGCTGCGCGACAGCAGCTCAATAAATATCCGGAAACTTTCATCTGCTGCCAGCTTGTCGTTAATCAATGACTGAAAAGCTTCTTCTTCCAGCTGGTTGAGCGCTTCAATCAGCTCACCTTCGTTTTCACCGTTACCTTGCTTACGCAACGCCAACGTCCGCATGTAAAACCCATCAATCCGGTCGCGTTTCAAGTGCGCCCGCCAGCGATAGGCAGCAACCGACCCGGTCACAATGAGAATGGCAAGGTAAACCAGCAGATTGATCAGCTCGGCATACCTCTCCAGCTTGGTCGGCTCATCGCGCTGGAGATAGCGCCGGGCGCCGGAGTGCAGAGGAAAGTTCAACTCCAGCGGCAGAAAAGAATCGTTAACAGCAGAAAAAATACTTGGTGCCACCGACATGAAGCGCGGTTTCTGTTCGATCAGGGTCTCGGTCAGATCATAAATTTTCTGCTCAGAGACCTCCTTACGCGTCAGCAGAAGGGTCATCACACCCAGGGTGCGCAGCGTTTCAGCGTTTCCGGGCACGTCGTAGGTTCGCGCCGGAATGATCGCTGAGCGCATGCGTGGCAGCAGGTATTCCACCCCGCCGCTGCTGGTCGCCTCGCCAAGGTCCACAAGCGAATAGCCAGCCTGATACCAACGGACATTGGCCGGATTGATTGGTCCGAAGTAGATGATCAGATCGGTGGTCTGCGGATCGAATTCGCTGACCAGTACAAGATCACTCTCAGCAAGCCCCTGCCGGCTTGCCATCAGCTCGACAACCGTCCTGCCAGCCTGAGAACCGTTGGCAATGTAAATATCCATACCGCGCAGCGAGTCGGTGAGTTCGAAACGGCCGAGCTGCTCGCTGACCAGCACATGCAGTACGCTTTCATACACCGGCATAACTGCCCGCAGGCCTTTGTGAAAAGATCGGCTGTTATTGACCAGCGCAAGGTCAGCACGGCCATCAATCAGCGCATCAATCCCTGATTCTCCCGGCAGCGCAGGAACCAGCTGCAGTTCGAGGTCGGTCTGTTGAGCGAAAATCTCCTGCAGGGGTGCCTGCTCAAGCTCCTGGAAAGTCTGGGCGTGGAATCTCAGAGCGTCCTGCTGCTGGCCGCAGCCAGGAAGCAACAGAACCATGACCGCGGTTACCCAGCCAGGCGACACAGTGCGGCGCCAAGCGGCCAAGACTTTCGACATGCACTGTCTCCTCGTACAATTCCACAAAACCGAGGCCATTATGCTTAAACCCGAAGCAATTGCCGCAGATCTTCCCGCGCTGCCAGCTCAACCGGTCGACGTAACCTGGCCCACCGAAAGCTGGCCACGTGGGGGCGAACCATCACATCCGGAATTCTGCAATCACGCCGACGCGATATTCGATCTGCACGGAGACCAGGGCATCACCTACGCTCTGCTGGTGGTGAAGTTCGGCAAGCTGGTCTATGAGCGCTATGCCGGCGGCGCCAATGCCTTCTACCTGCAGTATTCCTGGTCGATGGCCAAAAGCGTGACCCATGCTCTTACCGGCATCCTGGTCAAACAGGGCAAACTCGATCTCTATGCACCTGCGCCGGTACCAGAGTGGCGCAACGACGCCCGCCGGGACATCACCGTCGACCACCTGCTGAGAATGTCCAGCGGACTGGCCTTCAATGAAGACTATGTCGATGGCCAGCGATCGGACGTGATACCGATGCTGCAGTTTGAAGGCCGCCACGACACCGGCGCATTCGCCGCGGCAAAACCGCTTGAACACCCACCGGGCACGCACTGGTCATACTCCAGCGGCACGACCAACATCATCTGCAGAATCCTCAAAGAGGCAGTCGGCGGCGGTGCTTCGGGGATGCTGCGATTCATGAACGACGAGCTTTTTGAGCCCTTAGGCATGCGCAGCGCAACACCAAAATTCGATACGTCCGGGACCTTCATCGGATCTTCTTACCTGCTGGCGAGTCCCCAGGATTTCGCTCGATTTGGCCTGTTGTATCTGCGTGGCGGCAACTGGGACGGACAGGAAATCCTCGCCCCTGAGTGGGTCGACTACGCGCGCTCACCCACCTACACCGACGCCGAGTATTGCTATGGCGCTCACTGGTGGATGCGCCCGGAGCGCAACACCTGGTTCATGGCCAGTGGCTACGACGGACAGCGCATTCTGTGTGTACCGGAAAAGGACCTGGTAATTGTCCGTGTCGGCCGAACGCCGGAGCAACACATCGAACCTGTCTGGGCCCATCTGAACAAACTGGCGGACAGTCTGTAGTCGGGCTGGATCAGCCATCAGCGGTCAGCGGTCAGCGGTCAGCGGTCAGCCAGGAGGCGAAACCGACTGCCTGCGAATCTGCGCGTAAAGTACTATACTGCGCTGCGTCCAACCGCGGACTCACCCGGCGATGGACTCCCAACATCATGAATCCGGTTGCTGGCTAGACAGCGGCCATTGCACCCGCAAATCGAAACTGGAAGGCTGGTAGTGACTAAAGTTCTGATCGTCGAAGACAACGAAATGAATCGGGATATGCTGTCCCGTCGACTGCAGCGTAAAGGCTATGACATCGAAATAGCCGTTGACGGCCAGGCAGGTGTCGACGCTGCGATGGCCAGCCGACCGGACATCGTCCTGATGGATATGAGCCTTCCCATCATGGACGGCTGGGAAGCCACCCGTCAGCTGAAAGCCAATGCTGATACCCAGAGCATTCCGGTGATTGCTCTAACTGCCCATGCCATGGCGGGCGATCGCCAGAAAGCGCTGGATGCCGGCTGTGACGACTACGACACCAAACCCGTAAATCTCAAGAGCCTGCTGGAAAAGATGGAAAATCTTCTCAGTTGAGCCATGACGGCAGCGGCCGCTGCGCTCCCAGACTCAACCCCCGGACAATACATGAAGCGACTTATCCGCTGCGTTACCGTGCTGTTGATGTTTTCTGCTCCGGCAGCGGTCCAAGCGGTATCCGGCTCCGTTGACGGCAACTCAGAGCGCTGTCCGAAAACAGTGGTATTGATGGGTTACTGGCCTCAGATCCTCATCACCACCAGCCGCGGTGGCAGCATCGGCTGGGAAGTCGAGGCTGTTGCAGGCGGACACGGCAGTGGCTCTGATGCGGACCCGTCCAGTGACTGGCGCTCGGACGACCATGGCAAAGTCATGCTGCCGACCCGGGACAATGTCGATGCTCATCAGCTGCTGGTCGCGACCCTGGCAGCAGTGCTGGACGCGCCCCCCACAGACTGCCTGCCTTGCCCCAGTTCCAATGACTGAGTCACCGTCATGTCGCTGATCCGCATACAACAGGGCAGTCTCGCATTCGGTCATGTACCACTGCTGGATAACGTCGAGCTGAACGTCAGCAACAAAGAGCGGCTGTGTCTGATCGGTCGTAATGGCACCGGCAAATCCACACTTCTGAATGTCCTGGCCGGCGAGCGACAGCTCGACAGTGGACAGGTCTGGCTCCGCGACGGCGTGCAGATTGCCAAACTGGCGCAGGAAGTGCCCGCCACTGCCACCGCCACACTGTTCGAAATTGTCGCCCAGGGACTTGGCGATAATAGCGACCTGCTGGCCCGCTACCATGCCGCAAGTCAGGCCTTCGCAGACGGCAGCGAAGTTGAGGAGAAGACCCTGGAAGCCTTCGGCCGACTGCAAAGCGAACTGGAAAGCGCCGGGGCCTGGGAAGGTTCAGAGCGCGTGGACGCGACCCTGAGCCGCCTGGATCTGCCACCCGATGCGCTGATGTCGCAGTGCAGCGGCGGTGTGCGCAGACGAGCCATGCTGGGCCAGGCTCTGGTCTGCCAGCCTGATCTGCTGTTGCTTGACGAACCCACCAACCATCTCGACATCGAGGCCATCGAAGCTCTCGAAGAAGCGCTGCTCAACTATCAGGGTGCAGTGGTGTTCATCAGCCACGACCGAAGTCTGATTGACCACCTGGCAACGAGAATCGTCGAACTCGATCGAGGACAACTGCGTTCTTTTCCTGGCAGTTATAAGGAATACCTGCAGCGCAAAGCAGCCATTATCGACGCTGAGGCCGACGCCGACCGCAAGTTCGATAAAAATCTGGCTGAAGAAGAAGTCTGGATTCGACAGGGTATCAAAGCCAGACGCACCAGAAACGAAGGTCGCGTAAGACGTCTGGAGGCAATGCGCCAGGAGCGTAGCGAGCGGCGCAACCTGCAGGGCACTGCAAAAATGTCACTGGCCAGCGAAGAACGCTCTGGCAAGCTGGTGATAGAAGCCGATGCAGTGAACTTCGCCTACGACGGTAAAACCGTCATCAGAAACTTCTCATGCCTGATCTCCCGCGGAGATCGAATCGGCATCATCGGTCGCAACGGCTCTGGTAAAAGCACCCTGCTCAAGCTGCTGCTCAACAGCCTTCAACCCGACAGCGGCAGTATTCGTCAAGGCACTGCGCTGAGCATTGCCTACTTCGACCAGGAACGTGCCCAACTCGATGACGAACGCTCGGTGCGTGACAATCTGGCGGACGGCTCCGACCAGATCGAAGTCGGCGGCAGGAGCCGCCATGTGATCAGCTACCTGGCCGACTTCCTGTTCCCGCCAGCAAGAAGCAATTCTCCGGTAAAAACTCTCTCCGGCGGTGAGCGCAATCGCCTGCTGCTGGCAAAGCTCTTCGCAAAATCCGCCAACCTGCTGGTGCTTGATGAACCCACCAACGATCTCGACGTGGAAACCTTGGAGCTGCTCGAAGAACTGCTCAGCGACTATCAGGGTACGCTGCTGCTGGTCAGCCATGACCGCAGCTTCCTCGATCAGACAGTAACCAGCACCCTATGGCTCGATGGCTCCGGCTCTGTCCAGGAACATATCGGTGGCTACAGCGACTGGCAGCGCTACCACACCAGCAAAGCCAACCAGCAGAAAAGCCATCAGAAGACAGTTTCCGCAGAAGCTGCAGCTAAACCAATCAGCAACCTCAAGGCACCAGCCGTCAGTGGTCGAAAGCTCAGCTACAAAGAGCAGCGGGAACTCGACGCTCTGCCGGAACTGATCGAGACTCTGGAAGCTCAACAGCAGGAGCTGCAGCGCAGCACGGCTGATCCTGAGTTCTACAAAGCTGATCAGGTGCAGATCACAAAAACCCTCGAGGAGCTCGCGCAGATCGATGCTCAGCTGCAATCTGCCTATGAACGCTGGGAGGTAATCGAGGCGTTACAGAACGGAAATTGACCCTCGATAAATCACTTGTCTTCGAGCCTGGGGTCTAATAACTTCCCTGAACGGATCATTGATAAGTGTTTCGAGATTCGGAATCCCGCAGTTGGGGAAGCCTGTCAGGACAGCATGGTGGCCCGTAACACAGCACTCGAACAACGAACTCTGATGAGTAGTTTTCCGGCGTTGTGAAAGAGTCGCGTAAAGAAGCGCGAACTATCTAAATTCGGAGAAAGTACATGGCCACAGGCACTGTAAAATGGTTCAACGCCACCAAAGGCTACGGTTTCATCCAACCTGAATCCGGCGACAAAGACGTTTTTGTGCACATCAGCGCAGTTGAGCAGAGTGGTATGACCACGCTGAATGAAGGCCAGCGCGTCAGCTATGAGCTCATCACAGAGAAGGGCCGCACATCAGCCGGCAACCTGAAAGCGGAATAAGTCGCGCACCCGCGCGATCAACGTAAGACACGCCCGCAACCCGGGCGCGTCACCCATCAGACAACACAGCGTGGTGCACGCCTGCGCCACGCCCCTTTTTTTATTCACGTCACTGGACAGAACAACACGTACGCCAGCTTGTTTTGCGTGCACTAGCGTGCCAACAATTCTACTCAGACCAGGGTGTAACCCGCTTCAGAAAAAGGCATCTTGCGGAGCCGCTCTCCGTTCGCTGCAAAAATTGCATTACCAACTGCTGGCGCCAGTGGTGGTAGCGCCGGCTCGCCAAGGCCCGTCGGCTCGTAGTCACTCTGAATGAAATGCACATCCACCTGGGGCGTTTGAGGAATACGCAACACGGGGTAATTGTTGAAGTTGGATTGTTCTATACGCCCGTCTTCCATCGTGATCTTCTGCAGCATCGCAGTCGACAGCCCATCTACTATTGAGCCTTTCACCTGCGACAGTGCACCACTCATATTGATGATGGGCCCGACATCGACCGCTGCGGTGATTTTGTGAATGGTCAGGTTGCGGTCTGCATCTACACTGACTTCGGCTACTTCAGCAACGTGGGCGGCATGACAGAAATAAAACGCCAGCCCCAACCCGCGCCCCGCCGGCAGTTCGCGCCCCCAGCCCGACTCCCGGGCAGCTTTGCGAATCACATCAGCAGCACGACCGGTATTCAGTGATCGTATGTTGCCTTCTTCAAACCAGCGGCGCTCACCAAGAATTTCCAGCAGAAACTCAACGTAGTCGCGCCGCGCGGCGTGCGCGACCTCAGCCAGAAAACTCTGGGTAACGAATGCATTGGTATTGGATCCCGGCGCCCGCCAGGGACCGCAGGGTGTTTTTATCCCAAGCATGGTTTGCGACACATAGGCGCTAGCCACGTTTTCTATCGGAAACTCATTGTCCCGGAACCTTGAGCCCATGACAGGATTGCCATCCTGCTCCATACCGATGAAGTGATCTTCGAAGGCAACCAGCTGGCCCTGCGGATTGACCGCGGCTTTCACCGACTGGAAACCTCCAACCCGGAAGAAGTCGTGGTGAATGTCGTCTTCTCTGGTCCAGGTCAGTTTGACCGGTTTACCCACACGCCTGGAAATCTCTGTGACTTCACAGATATATTCTGTATATACCCGACGTCCGAAGCTGCCACCAAGACGCATCTGATGCAGCGTGACCTGATCGGACTCCAGCTGAAACAGTTCACGCAGCGGCTCATAGGCACGAACAGGACCCTGATGGGGAACCCATAACTCCACAGTATCTTTCTGGCCGGGCTCACCCCGCCGATAGTCGGCTGTAGCGTTCATCGGCTCCATACACAGGTGGGCGACAAATGGATATTCGTAGTAGGCGTCCAGCACCGTGTTGTCCGGATTACTGAACTCGTCTGCGACGTCGCCTTTGTCTATGACCAGGTGCGGGCCACGCTTGCCGTGCAGCGTTCTGCCTTCGGCCGATAGTGCAGTCCAACTGTCTTTTGAAGCTGCGCTTTCATCCCAGACCACTTCCAGCTGACGTTTGGCGCTGAATACCGCGTGGGTGGTGTTGCCGACAATGGCCACCCCATCCAGCAGCGCTTTGGGATCACCGTTGCCTTCCACCAGAAATGCATCCACCACGCCGGGCAGCTTCCGGATGACATCGAGATTGGCACTGACTACTTTGCCGCCGATCGCCGGGCATTTCTGATAGGCCGCAAACAGCATGTCCGGTACCTGAGCATCAATGCCAAACAGCGCTAGCCCCGTGGTAATCGCCAGATTGTCGACGCCGGATTTGAAGCTGCCAATGATCCGGTAGTCCTCGCGATCTTTGAAGTTGAGCGCTTCTGGATCAGGTACCTCCTGCTTTGCAGCCAGAGTGGCAAGCTGAGCAAAGGTCATGTAACGGCCGGAATCATGAACAACCCTGCTGTCTTCGGTTTTCAGCTCTGTGCGCGGTACTTCCATCACCAGGGAGCCGGCGCTGATAAACATCTCGCGAGCGGATGCGCCCATCTGACGCATCTGGTCGAAGGTTCTATTCACCGTGGTTGAACCCCCGGCAAACTGACGGCCATAGCGATCTTCATTAATCGGAGACTGCACCACCCGCACATCTTCCCAGCGGGCGCCGAGTTCTTCGGCAATGATCATCGGCAGCGCGGTCTTGATTCCCTGCCCCATCTCGGCGTTCGCTGAATAGATGGTGATTGTGCCGTCAGTCGAAATCTCGACGAATGCATTCAGTTCCACGTTGGTTGCCGCGTTGGCGGCTGCAACATCAGCGCCCTGTGCAGCCAGCAGCGGAGCCGGACTGGCAGCTGCCAGCACCAGACCGGCACCAGAAAAACCCGCGAGTTTGATGAAATGACGTCTGTTGATCCCCGGTTGGTTTCCCAGCTGGTCACGAAGTGCTCGTCGCACGCTCAGCAGCAGGCCTTCATCGTTCATGCGTCACGCTCCCCGGCTGCGTTCACATACTGCGCCGTCGACTGCCCTGCCGCGCGGTGGATGGCTGAACGAATCCGGCTGTAGGTGCCGCAGCGACAGTAGTTGCCGGCCATTGCTGCATCTATGTCGGTATCGCTGGGCGTCGGGTTCGCTTCGAGCAGCGCGGCAGCAGACATGATCTGGCCGGCCTGACAATAGCCACACTGAGCAACATCTTGTTCAATCCAGGCCTGCTGCAGGGGGTGCAGATTATCGTTGTCAGCCAAACCTTCAATGGTCCGAACCGCCTTGCCGACAACCGCACTCACCGGCACTACACAGGAGCGCAGCGCCACCCCATCGATCAGTACCGTGCAGGCGCCACACGCAGCGATACCGCAACCGAATTTGGTGCCGATAAGACCAAGCACATCCCGCAGCGCCCAGAGCAACGGCATGTCTTCGGTTAACTCCACATCCTGCGTTGCGTCGTTCACATTCAGCCGATAGGTTGGCATCGTGTCTGCCTCGTTAATTTGGAACCCCAACTCTAGCGGATTGCAGACGACGCCAAAACTCCCCGGGACCCTGAAAGAAAAAATCAAACACAATCAGCGTATGCTGGATCCGAAAAGCGAAGCAAAGGGAGATAGACCAGGATGAAACTGATCGGTTTGTGCATAGCAATTTTTCTGCTGCTAGCCTGTAGCCCGGATGAAGCTGCAACGACTGGGGAACCGTCTGTGTCTGACAAGGGTATGACCGAAGAAACTGCTTCGAAGGATTCTGCGGGTTCACCCGCGCTGGACATGATCGCCTTCGCCGCCATCAACGAACCACGTGGAATACGCGTCAACAAACCGGACACCCTAGACGGTTACGTGCTGTTTACCCCGATGCTGTCTGATATCACCTACCTGATCAATCGAGCCGGTCAGGTGGTACATACCTGGACCAGTGAATATGCCCCCGGCAACGAATACCTTCTGGATGACGGACACCTCGTTCGCAGCGCCAGAGATCCGCATGCACCTCGTTTCAACGGCGGCGGTCAGGCCGGACGCATCGAAAAGTTCAATTTCGCAGGTGAACGGACCTGGTCGTATCAACTTGCCAACCTGAACAATCTCCTGCATCACGACTTCGCGGTCATGCCGAACGGCAACCTGCTGGCGATCGCCTGGGAAGGTAAAACGCCTGAAGAAGCGCTCGCAGCCGGCATGGCACCTGAAAAAATTCCCCAGGCAGGCGTCTGGCCCGACATGATCATCGAGATCGAACCCACACCCACAGGCGGGAACATCGTCTGGCAATGGCACGCCTGGGACCACATGATTCAGGATCGCGATCCGCAGTTACCCAACTACGGCACGCTCACTGAAAACCCGCACAGAATCGACATCAATGCGGGACCGGAACTGCCCGAAGTCGATGAGCAGACGCTGGCCCACGAAAAGGCCACCAACCAGGCGCCAGGAACCGCGACTATCCACGATCGCGGCTGCGACATGCATCACTCCAATGCCATCGTCTACAACGCCGAACTCGACCAGATAGCCATCAGCGTGCGGGAACTGAGCGAGATCTGGATCATCGATCATGCGCCGGCTACCGAGCAGGCGAGTGGTCCAGCAGGAGATCTGCTGTACCGCTGGGGAAATCCTGCCAACTATGGTTTTGCTGCCCCTGATGGAGAAGGACTGGAGCACCAGCACGACATCCGCTGGATCCCGGAGGGCTATCCCGGCGCCGGCAACCTGATGGCATTCAGCAACGAGGTTCGCGGTGCAGCGCCACCCTACTCACAGGTGGTCGAGTTTGTGCCGCCGCTCAATCCAGACGGCAGCTACCAGATAGAGCCGGGACAACCTTTCGGACCGGTTGAAGCATCCTGGACGTTTTCCGATGGCTTCTTCTCACCATTTATCTCCGGCGCTCAGCGACTCGCCAATGGCAACACCTTAGTCAACTTCGGACCCCAGGGTCGGATCGTGGAAGCTACCGCTCAGGGTGAAATCGTCTGGGAGTACTGGTCACCGTATTCCGGTGAAGTCAGGATGCCCGATGGCTCCCATCCGCAGCCGGGAGCACCATTCATGTATGCAGCTTTTCGAGCATCGTTCATACCGGCCACACACCCGGCACTGACAGGCAGAAATCTACGACCGCTGGATCCACAGCCGGCACCCAGTAAACTGAGAGAACACGAACTCGCCCCTTTCAGGATGGCGCAGACGGCAGTCAGATAACCTGGCTTGCGAACCTGACTGGAGAACACAGATGCTCAAGTTGTATTACGCTCCTGGCAGCTGCGCCCGGGCCTCCCATATCGCGCTGCACGAAGCCGGTGCCGACTTTGAACTGGCGCTGGTGGATTTTGCCAGTGCCGAACAACGCACGCCGGTCTACCACGCTGTTAATCCAAAAGGCCGGGTGCCCGCGCTCGCGACCGACCAGGGCATCCTTACCGAGACTCCCGCGATCCTCACCTACATCGCCCAGACTCATCCCGAGAAGCAACTGGCCCCACTGGATGATCCATTCCAGTTCGCGCGTATGCAGGCGGTCAACGCCTACCTGTGTGCAACCGTGCACGTCGCCCATGCCCACAGCCGTCGTGGCGAACGTTGGGCTGATACACCCGAAGCGATTACCGAGATGAAGCGCAAAGCCCCGCAAGTGATGGCTCAGTGTTTTACGATGATCGAAGACAACCTGTTGAGAAGACCCTGGGTATTGGGTGATCTCTACTCAACAGCCGATCCTTATCTGTTCACAATCACCCAATGGTTACCGTTTCATGATCTAGACTCCACGGATTACCCCAAGGTGCACGAACATATGCGCAGAATGCTGGAACGGCCGGCGGTTCACACCGCGATTGCACTGGAGACTCAATCAGGCTGATGGCTGAGCAGACGTTTCGACTGGGCGTGATCGGAGATCTGCCGAGCACTATTCCAGTGCGAAGGGTTCTCGCCTTGCACCAACATTGCGCACCACAGGTCTGCCTGCACCATTCCGTCAAAACAGGTCTCGAGATAGCCGCACCCGGCATACGCACGAAAGTCAGTCACGCGAAGTCTCAACTGGCGCAATTATTGCTCACAAAGAACGACGACATATCGGGTAGACCATGGAATCTCCGGCCAGCGTAGAACCAACGACACTAATTGATCAACTCGGCTGGAGAACTCAGCCCGGCATATTGGGCCAGTATCCATCCAGCGTGCAGTCAGTCCATGCGCTGTTGGGCTATTTTCTCAAGGACCGATCTTCACCCACGCCCTTCCCCGGACGCGACGGACTGGTCGACAACTCCACCTTCGAATGGGGTATTGCACCTCCGCTCGAAAAGGTCATCTCATCAAACCAGCATCTGGATCTGCTGCTGCAGCATCCGGAGCTGTTCCGACAGGCCATTCCGATCATTGAGCCGTGGCCAAGCGTCGGCATCAACACCCATCAAGAGTCAGTGCGAGCCTCAAAGAACATCGCCTACATCCTTCAGCAGATAGCAGATGCGGATAGTGTGCTTTACCCGGTCTGGGAAAGTGGAGTGATCAACCCACACCGTCTTGCCAGTGTCCTCAGCGCAGGAATGGCGGTGATTTTCGAAGGCGGTGACCCTTCAGTGCATGACAGCACCAGTTTTGATGGGACCAGGGCCAACCTGGACGACCTGCTCGGCCTCACCGACCAGCTGATGCTGCGAAGATCTGCTGGAACCGCCCCCTGTATTTTCGTCTGTCTCGCCCATCAGCTTGCCGCCGCATCGCATATTCGACTGATCAAGCGCGCAGTCCGCGAGGTATTCAATACCGATCGGCTGCCGCTGGATCCCGAGCGCCATGCAATCACCTCACTGCAGAAAGCCTGCCACAAGATTTTCGAATTCGGTGAGTCGCTGCCGGTTGTCAAAGCCGGGCAGGTTGTGGCGCAGAGCTGGCATGACACGCACTTTGCAGTAGCACCCAATGAGGCAGTAGAAGTCGGCACCCGCCGTCTGATGCCTTATCGCAGACGCATGTCCCTCAATCACATACCCGGAGAACTGCACTACACCCATGAGCTGACCGCGGATGAACTCGAGGGGGTTATCGATACGATGATCCGCTTCGAACGGGAAGTCAGGATTGAAATGTTCCACAGCGATGAAGTCAACGAAGAGGCGTCGTTATTTGCAAACTGGGCGTATAAGCGCCTGCATGATGCCATCGTACCGATTCGGCACGAGCTCGCTGTGAGCCCGCTGTCCTGGCTGCTGTGCCTTCCCTATGCGGTGGAAATACTCTCTCAAACCGAGGTCAGCGAGAACGTGCTGACGGAAGTCGGCACAACCTGCATATACTACAAAGACTGGGAGACCAACAGCATCCGCCGTTCGTTCACCTGTCAGTTCCACCCTGAGTTGATGGCCGACATTCGCGACATCGGCCAGCGCCCGGGACCGAGCTACAGCGAACTGAAAGACAATGACGGCGTAAGACTGCTGATCAGACTGCTCTATCACGGGATGCAGGAGTAGCTGGCCCCAATGCATCCGCAGATTCAGTTCGCATGAAGACTGATCAATCAGATCCTCCTGGCATGTGATCCGGACTGTTTTCCTTCCTCAAAGCCATCGTTGCCATTCACCCTGCAGCGATGCAATATCAGGCGCAGTCGCATTTAAGACTAAGTACGTGCCGTGAATACCTGTAGAAAGATCACAAGAGAAAGGTCGCGGACTCAGGAATCAATGCGCCTGTCCGCTAATCTATTCGAGTAATTGTTATGACCCAGATACAGCAGCGACCATTTGTCGTCGATATGGACTCCCACGTGTTGGAGCCAGCCGACCTGTGGACCCGCTATCTGGAGCCGAAATATCGTGACCGCGGCATTCTGATACAGCGAAATTCCGCTGGGCTAGAACAGCTCATCATCGACAATGAAGTGCTGATGACCGGCCGTCTGGCCAGTCTCGGTGGCGTTGATCACGATGCCGGTGACCTGTTCATGCAGCCGGACCTGCCGTATGCGGAAGCCTGCCCACCGGCAAGCTACGATACCGACGCACGGGTTGCACTGCTCGATGAGTGGGGCGTTGACGCTGGCGTGGTATTTCCCACCATCGGTATTCTCTGGGACAAAGCTGACGATCCTGAACTGGCCATGGCTTACGCCCGGGCTTACAACAACTGGCAGTGGGATTTTGCGTCGCCAGCGCTGGATCGTATTGTGCCGATTGCCCAGATTCCTCTCTACGACGTCGATCTTGCCCTCACTGAACTGAGGCGCTGCCTGAAACTGGGATTCAAAGGCATGTTCATGGCGCCTGAGCCTGTTGCGGGGAAAAGACCATCCCATCCCGACTTTGATCCGCTATGGGCGGAGCTGGTAGAAGCCGACCTGCCCATCTGCGTACACCTGATCGTTCGCTTCAACCGCTCGGTCAACAGTGCTTCAGCCATGTGGTGGGACAGCGAAAAAGAGCCGATGAATATCGTCTTTGCATTCGGCCTGGGTGGCACCATGCAGTTGATTCCGGCCACTGCTGCCCTCGTGTGCGACGGCCTGTTTGATCGATTCCCGAATCTCAAAGTGACGATTGTCGAGTCCGGCGCTGGCTACGCCGCTTATCTGATGGATCGTCTGGACGAAAAATACCAGCGTTTTGGCAAGCTCGCGCCGATCAAACGACCACCCAGCGAATATCTGCGAGAAAACTTCTGGTTTGTCATGGACCCGTCGGAACGCTCAATCGACACTCAGTGCGACCTGCTCGGCGAAGAACATTTCCTCTGGGGCTCAGACTATCCGCACATCGATTCACACATCAATGCGCGCACCGAGGTAGATACAGCGCTGGCCAGCATGTCAGAGAGCCGTCGGAACCTGATCCTGGGCGGCAACGCACGCCAGCTGTTTCACCTTTAGCCGGATATCCATAGATGGCCGTCTGTAACTGAATTGCAAACGGTACGGAGGTTTTGTTACGACCGCGACAGCAGTCACAAAACCGACGCGATCGCTTGGTTAACCTCGTTGGTTATCGAGCTGGTCGACCTGCGCCCTGAACTCGAAGGCCCGGTTACCCCGGACTGAATCGAGCCCCTGACTTCACCCGGCCTGCTCCGCTGCTGCCGGGTTCAATCATCTGCCACCAGCACCAGCGTACCCGTGGTTGAAAGACTGCCACCGGTACCGTTCACTACACAGGTACGGGCACTGGTCTGCTTACCCTTGTCACCGTTAATGCCGTCTTCAGCAGTACCGGAAAGCTGGCGATAGGCTTCAATCAGAAGAGGCATTCCATACATGCCGCTGTGATTGAACGACAGTCCGCCGCCATTGGTATTGATCGGGAAGCTTCCACCAGGGGCTGCACGACCGTCTTTCCACAACAGATGACCTTCGCCTCGTGGTGCCAGCCCGAGCATCTCAGCGGTAATCGCGGCGGTGATGGTGAAGGAATCGTAGATCAGTGCCATTTCCATATCTGAAGGTCCCATACCGGCCATCGTATAGGCAGCGTCTGCTGAGACGCTGGCGGAAGTGGCTGTGAAATCCTCCATTTCCAGCATGTTCGAATGACCCATGCTCTCTCCAGCACCAGCTATCCACACGGGTTTGGTGTTCAGGCTGGCAGCCACTTTCGGACTGGCGACCAGCACCGCGCCACCGTGATCGGCAACCATGCAGCAGTGCAGAATGGTCAGAGGCCAGGCGATCAGGCGGGATTCTTCAACCTGCTCAACGGTGATCGGACCACCGAAAGGGTGAACGTCTTTCGAGTACATGGCTGCTCGGGGGTTCAGAGTTGCCCAATCACGCGTAACCTTGGCAATGTGCGCAAAGTCTTCTGTAGTGGTACCGAACCGATGCATATGCCGGACCATCGCGTGTGCATAGTTGGATGGTGCGCTGCCCAGGCCATAGGCCATGGTCATTTCCTGACCGGGGGAGTTGACTCCGCCCCGGCCATAGTTGGCAGCGCCACGCCCGCCAATAGCCCGGGCTGAATGACCGTTTTCGCCGTGGCTGATCAGCGCGGTATCAATGATTCCCGCGTGAATGGCCGCCATGGCGTGATGCACATGCATCTCGAAGGAACATCCCCCCACCGCGGTGGTGTCAATGTACTTCGGTCGTATCCCAAGATGCTCACACAGTTCTGACGACCAGCCGGTAGAGAATACGCCTTCGATCCGGGAGATCGGCAGCCCGGTTGAATCGCTGAGATTCTTGATCGCTTCGATGTGCAGTTGCAGAGCCGTTACCGGCTCTTTGAGAAAGCCAATCTGATTGGCTTCAGCAGCACCGACTATGGCAGCAGACTTATACAGAGTTCCAGGCATGACTATCCCTCCACCACACGCCAGAACGGCAGATGCATGTCATCGTTGGCGGGTTCAAATTCCACCTTGACGTGCGCGCCGATCCTGATTTCTTCAGGCTTGGACGGATCCACGCCACGCAGCACCGTGAGCATCCGGTCACCTTCTTTCAGGTCAATGTAAGCGGTGACATAGGGCACCTCTTCCGCCCAGGGGCCAAAAGCCATGTGCTGGACGGCATAAGTATGAACGGTGCCTTCACCGCTGCCCTGTATCCACTCCAGATTGGTCGAGTGGCAATGGGGGCAGATGAATCTCGGATACCAGTGCACCCGATTACAATCCTGACACCGAGGCAGCATCAGCTTGCCCGCTTTGGCACCCTCCCAGAATGGACGGGTATGGGTTCCCTGAGTAGGAACGGGGAATTTATAGCTCAATGCTCTGTCCTCGCGGTCTGATCAGGTCCGCAACGCGGCCCTGGCTTGTGGAATCCGAAACTACTGCCCTGTCCAATGATAACCCGACAAGCTGCGCCTACCAGCGGGGATAGATCACCACATCAATGCGCCGGTTGGTTCTGCGTCCCTCTTCGGTCTCATTGTTGGCGACCGGATGCGACTCGCCATAACCTAGCGCAGTCATATTCACTGGCGATACTGACGCGTTATTCAACAGAAACTGCGCGACCGCGTCCGCACGCCGTTGCGACAGGGTCAGATTATCGGAATCCGATCCAAACGCATCAGTGTGCCCTTCTATCACCATTGACGCCTCCGGAAACTCGGCAATTGCAGACTCCAGGCTGGCAAGCAGGGCTGTATGATCCGGTTTGATCTCGGCACTGCCAACATCAAAGTTGAGGCCAATCATGCGCAGGATGATGCTTTCCCCTTGTCGCAAAACGATCGCATCGGAACTGTTAAAGAGCGCTTGAACTCGGGCGAGTCGTTCTTTCTGACGTTCCTGACGCGCCACCAGCTTGGACAGACGCTCCATGGATGCAGTCTCTTGCACCAGTGTGTCCAGCTGAACCTGGCGGTCTGCCAGGGTCGCAGTAAGACGTTTGTTATCTGCTATAGCCTCCGCCACCTGTTCGCGAATTTTGGTAATCGCCTCCGTCTCGCCCCGGTCAAAATGCAGCGGCGTATCCAGCAGATCGGCAATGCTGCGCAGCGATGCTTCCCACTCAAGGAGCACATCTTCCAAGGACAGTTCTTTATCATCAATCCTCGCTTCGAGGCCGGAAACATAGATCGCGTGCTGCGCATCGTGATTGGCCTGTTGTGCCAGACTGCGAGGCTTGTCCGTGTCGTAGCGATTGTTGTTGAGTGCTTTTTCTGCCTCATCAAGCAATCGTGATGCCTGACTATAGGATTTCGGCGCATAGCGCTCGGCCCGAACGTCTTCAGCCTGATCCAGCAGCCTGCGAGTGCCGGTCAGCAGATTGGCTTTAATCGCAGTGAGCTCTGCATCCCGGAACCTCAGTTCTGCCTCAGTACCTTCTTTACGCGCCCGCTCAAGACGGCCTTTTTCGAGCCGCAAAGCCGCTTCAGCGAACAAAACGCGAGCATCCTCCCACTCGTCTTCGGCGTATTTCTGAGCACCGGCGCTGATCGCATCCGCCCGGGCCCGCAGCGTCAGCTCGAACGTCGTAGCCGCCAGCGCCGCATGTTCAGCTGCTTCGACAAACGACTCCGTCGCACGCTCCAGGTCGCGGCGGATCGAATCGATATTACCGCCTTTGTTGAGTTTCGCTTCCGCACGCCGATAGTTTTCAGCACCTTCAGAATAGTAGGTGGGCGCGAGCAGGCTCGCTTGCTGGTCGTTGGCGCTGCGCAGTGCGTCGTTGGCCGACTCAAAGAGCGAGTTGCGCAGTTCTTCCAAAATGGTTTCCGCGCTAAACGCGGGACTGGCAGATATCAAAACCAGCATCGTGAGGAACCAAAAGCCAGTTTGGATTCTCAACATTCGAGGTCTGGTAGGCATAACAGCACGTCCTTGTGATGGGTCAGGGCAAAGGAAGATTCGAATATACTCTTCCCCGCCTCGCTCTTGAATGGGAAACTCTGATGGATATTGGCCTCAACTACGCATTTGGCAGCAGTTCGCTCCACGATGTGGCTTTTTTGAAACATCTGGTCCAGAGCATGGAAGCGCTGGGATTCAGCTCGCTGTGGCTGCCAGAGCACGTTGTCAGCTTTCCCACCGAATCATATCGCTCGAAATATCCGTACAGTCAGGACGGCTCGGTTCCCTGGCGGGGTGATCTGAGCCTGCATGACCCGCTGATGGTTACTGTTGCTGCGGCACAGTCCACCCGGACGCTCAGATTCGGCAGTGGCATCGTCATTCTGCCCCAACGACCCCCGCTGCTCACAGCAAAAGAACTGATGACCCTCGATCACCTGACCGGTGGACGTTTCGAATTCGGCGTTGGAGGCGGCTGGTCAGCAGAAGAATATGCAGCCCTGGGGGTACCTTTCGCGAATCGCGGACGTCGGTTTGATGAGTACATCGAAGCGATCCGCTGCGCCTGGACTGAGCAGCCGGCCAGTTTCAGTGGCGAATATGTCAATTTCCAGGACGTGGTTCTGGCACCCAAGCCTGTGACCCCTGG
>CAKZWF010000027.1 GCA_937921865.1 uncultured Pseudomonadales bacterium
GACATCGTGACACGTCAGGGCTGGATTGGGTCGAAAGCGGACGGTTCTGTTAACAAACGAATAGACCTGAACGTCCTTAATAATCATCCTCTAATTTTTGATGGGTATAAGAATATTCGCGGCAGACTGTCCGCTTTCGGCCAGAAGCGGACGTTCAACTAGTCCATAACCCCTGTAAACTTGAAACGTATTTTTATCTAATAGTAAAAAACGTTCGCTGAATCATATCGATTCTTTCAGACTGATAGCAGAATTAGCATTGGCGCTGATCGGTTTTACAGGCGTGGTGATTGCGTTTGCAGGGCGAGATCGCGCTATTGATTCAGCTAACCGTTCACGCCTTTGGTCTATGTTCGAATCTACTGGTATCACTTTACTTGGCGTGGGGATGATAGAGGTGCTAATCGCTTCCGGATTCACCGTAAATAATGTATTTAAGGTGGTCAGTATCTTGATATTCCTTTCGGCGGTGTTTCAACTCTATAGAGTACTCCGAGCGGGGAGTCGACTTGTTAGAGATCCGGAAGCTGTAACAACGCAATGGATCGTGATCGGATCTTCAACCATTGTCATAGTGGTCGGATGCTTATGTCTAATTAACTTGTTTATAGGTGGACAGGCTTGGCCGCTGATAGCTGCTTTTTACCTACACCTTGGTCACGCCGTATGGGCCTTCTATCGAATACTTACTCTTCCAAACTGACGATTTTTTCAGGTCGCTAATCGGCCAAATGCAGCCGTGGGGTTAACAGCAGTTCTTGCCGATCTGGATCGGCGGACACTTCACGTTGCCATATGAGCAGAAGACGCAGCAGTCACCGGACAATGGGCGCAATAGTTCTCCACAGCCTTTGCAGTCGTAGTAGAACTGGCAGGCATCCGTTGGCATATCCTCTTTCTCAACGTGACCACACTTGGGGCACGTAAGTGTAGAGTGGGTGATGTAGGTGATTTCGGCCATGCCGAGAGCCTATCAGGTTGATGACTGCATTGGGCACGAATTTCACATAGAGCCAATTTTCACGCTACGTCAAATTTCAGAATACTCAGACAGTTGCTGCTTTCGGCATGCTCAACGCAACATCGGTCAGAAGCTGCTACTCCAAAGGCAGATTTGCCGTGCGCCACAACCGCTCATTCTTGCGCCAGTTTCTGATTGACGTAACTAACGAATTCATCTGACCAGGCCGGGTTATCAGGTGATTCCGCGTCCCAGACCTCGCGCATGGCGGGACGTCGCTTAATCAAATCAGCCAGCATATCCAAGTAGAAATGGGGCGACCGGCCGGGAAGACCGCCCAGGCTATCAGCTCTCATCCATGCGTCACGCATACAGAGGATGTGATGCACCGTGAGCGCTCGCCATCTCCATTTCTCATCTTCGTCTAAGCTACCCCCCTCATGAGCGATGCGGTCGATCCTGGCAAGGTCTTCGTTCTGCGCGACCAGGAGGAATCGCTCGCGAATTCGGTCCATGTGAACGTCGATGTGCTTGGCCGCTTCGTACTTGTTTGAGTTCCGTACCTGAGCCGCGAGGTAAGCCAGCGTCGCGAGCACGGCGATTGACCCAATGAATTCCCCATAGTTGCCTAACAGCTCCGCGAAAGTCTGATGATCCATGATCGTCCTTCTCCAACAGTTGATTCGACGCAGGTTACATCAAGGCTCGTTCTGTCGTAATTGGGCACAAAGCGGACCTCCCGCATTGGTGCCGCTCTCCGGCTGTCACACCACTTCAGCGTCAGATCACGCCTCCGGGCAGGTGTCTGCTATCGGCCAGGAGCGGACATTTTTGGAAGGGCTAACGCAAGCTTCGGGCTACCTCATCGTCACGCAACGGGGGAAGTGCTTCGTATTCTGCATCAACGTCAATGCCGACGAGTTCTCTTAACTTGTCCAAGTAGGTTGGATTATCAGCCAACTGTTCACTGGAGGTCTGTTCACCCGAGCGAATCGTGCACGTGTTATTAAAGATGACGGTTTCCCCTTCAGAGTCAAAGAGTACCGCTATTCGAACAGACCTGAAAAACGATTGGGGATGCGTTGAGGTGAAGTGGTTGCCGTAGTCGATATCTGCTGGAACAACGGGAGACAAGTCGAAACTGTAAAGGTCCTTCCAAATGGATTGTTCTTTAGCCTGCACCATGTGTCCAAGCGGATGCTCAACGATTCTCATCCGTAGTCCGTTGTGGGTGGTTTCGATTTCGTGTTCAAAGGGTAACGGCTGTCTTGGGCAGTACGCGCCATTTCCCACGTCTACAATCCACTCTCGCCCACCTAGTGAAACCAACGCAATCTGATGTCCCCGTCCCGTTGGCTCTTGGAGTAGGTGAACTCGGGCTAGTAGGGTGCGAACCTCGAAGCCCTCAGCTTCGAGAACCGCCTTAAACAGACCATTGAGCTCGAAGCAATATCCACCGCGGTCGGATCGCACCATCTTGTCGACCAATCTTTCAATACCCAGGTCAATTTCCCGACCCAGCAAAACATCAAAATTTTCGTACGGTAGCGTGTGAATCTGCGCGCTATGCAAGTCTTGAAGCCGAGTCAGACTTGGGCCACCACCCGATGGCAATCCAACCCTCTCCCGATACTCGTCTAGAGGAAACTCGAACATTGCTTTCCCAACCTCCCGTTGCCGGAGCAGTCTAGCTCGATATGATACCCAGTCGGTATGGCCTTTTTGTCACTACAGTCATGTCCGCTTTCGGCCATAAGGCGACGTTGTTCCAGACTAAACGGTGTGTTCTTTGTCTGCGAGTCTTAAATGCGGAAAGATGTCCGTCCAACTAAGAGCGTCCGCCGGGCGCTGGGCCAGTTCATCATCTATTAAGTCCGAAATGTCGTCGCCAAGAGCAAGCCGACCATGAGACCACCACTTCCGACCTCCCGGCGTGGAAGCGATTGAGACGGCTACGGCAATAGCGCCGTTATAGGATTGTTCATAGATCAGTTTTTCGCGCCACAAATATAGAGCTTGCTCTGCCAGTAGTCCTGCAGAGAGCATCCAACCGCTCGCTCTTTCTTGCTCTTCTGGCGTTGCACTCTCCCAGTCTGTAAGTGTTTTACGAAGTACGTTCGCCAGATCCGGGTGAGTCGTTGTGAGTTGTACCCAATCACCGAAACCTCTAAGAAGTTCTCTTTGCCCAGCCGTTCGTGCAATGATCGAGTTTTGCCGGAATTGATAAGCCAGGTAGATTAATGTGACTAGCACGGCTACCGAACCTACAAACTCCCCCAACGCACCTAAGTCCTGAATAGACCAGTCCATATTTTCTTTCCTGTGTCTTGGTGAAGCGAGACTACCCTAAGTGCAGGAGTGTCGCCCTGGGGTCGGAAGCGGACGCTTGTTGTGCCGTGAATCAGGCAGCTAACAGCCAGAAGCGATCGCTTCTGGCTGGCTAGAGTCGTTCTCCGAAGCGAATGGCGTTTCCGTACGGGTCATTCACCTGCATTTCGTTCATTCCCCACGGCTGCTTTGTCAGTTCGTACGCGAAAGGAACATCGTTCTTTTTGAATTCAAGAAACAAAGGCTCGATGTTCTCTACTCGAATGTAGCAGCTGCTTTGCATTGCGATCATTGTGGCGGCGTCTTCTGATACGGCTTGCCAGAAGTGAATCTCGACCGGGCCTCGCTGAACAATCAGATGATTGTGTTCGGGAAATCTGGCTACTACCTCGAACCCGAGTTTCGATTCGAAGAAGGCGGCTGTCTTTTCGATGTCCCCAGTTGGTAGCTGAGGGATAGCCGGACTAAGTTTTACTGTGGACACAGACGTCGTCACCTTCTGCCGTGTATTCGTCTAACTTCACAGATAGTCATCGTGACCGCAAGGAGTTGGAGGCAGGCGCTCAGTCCACACCCACCAGTTTGTTTTGATCCAGTCCCAATCTGCCAACTCGCGCTGCGCCGCGACGAAAGCCGCGCTGTGGCGACAGCATGAACAGATCACCGTTGAGTCCCGTCATCTGCGCTGGGACGCCTTGCGCCTGCGCCAGTTCGGCGTTTGCCTGCATGTGTTGAGGTTCACCGTGCACGGGAATGGCGATCTCGGGCTTAACCCACTGGTACATGTCGGCGAGTTCATCCTGTGCTGGATGACCCGATGCATGGATGGGGGCGTTGAGCTCTTCATCTCTTATCACCCTGACGCCAAGACGTTCCAGGCGTCGGGCAAGTGCCGCCACTGCCGCTTCGTTACCGGGAATGACCCGGGCGCTCATCAGCAAGGTGTCGCCCGGCTCTAAAGTCAGATCCGGATGGTTGTTGGCGGCCAGTCGATCCAGCGCCGCGCGAGGCTCGCCCTGACTGCCGGTGGCTATTGCCAGAACTTCTTCGGGGGGTAGGAAGCCGAGATGTGCGGATTCGATGAAGTCCAGATTCACATGCCACAGGTCCGCGGCTTTGGCGGCGGAGTGGTAGTTGTGTAATGAACGCCCGATCAGCGCCGCATAGCGGCCGGTCTCTTCTGCCACTTTTGCCAGCGTTGCCAGCCGCGCGATGTTGCTGCCGAAGCAGCCGACAATTACTCTACCTGGGGCACTGGCCACCTGTTCTTTCAGGCCGGCGTACAGAGCGCCTTCGCTGATCGAACGACCGGGTTCCAGCGCGTTGGTCGAATCGCAGACCATGGCCGCTACGGATTCAGTGCTGAGGTTCTTCAGTGTCTGTTTTGCGAAATCGGGACCGACTACGGGATCCGGGTCCAGCTTCCAGTCTCCGGTATGGAACACGTTGCCGGCCGCGGTGCGGATCATCAGCGCCTGTGACTCCGGCGTCGAGTGGGTCAGATCCAGCCACTCCACGTCAAACACGCCAAGCTGATGGCGGAATGGCGAGTTGATGATGTGTATGGGCACATCATTGACCAGGCCGGCTTCAATGAGCTTGCGGCGCAGAATGGCTGCGGTGAAAGCCGTGCAGTACACGGGGCATTGCAGCTGTCGCCACAGATGCGCCACCGCGCCAACATGGTCTTCATGGGCGTGGGTGATGAGCAGGGCGGTCAGGCGATCGCGCCGCTGGCTGATGAAATCTGGATCCGGCATCTGCACGTGAGGTCCGGATTCGCCCGGGCCTGCGAAGGTGATGCCGCAGTCGACCATCAACCAGGCGCCGTCGTGGCCATACAGGTTCATGTTCATGCCGATTTCGCCGCATCCGCCTAGTGGCAGGAACCAGAGATCTTTGTTGCTTGGGTTCATGGCGGCGCAGGGTAAACCACCTGGGTCTCCGGCACACGGCACGATCCGCTTTTCTTTTACCGATGATGATGTCCAGCGGGGCCTGTCAGACACGGTGACACCCACCTAGGCAAGGCTGCGCTGGTGTCGTAGCCTCAGGGTTGCGGTAGATTTCGGTCAGCCCTATGTCGGTCATATGTCGGTCATATAAGGAAGCTAGGTTGAGCCTGAGGAGTCAGAAGAGACTGTGGAGTCTGATAGCGGCGGGCACTGCGCTGCTTGCGGCATCAGGCAGCCTGGCTCAGAACGCCTTCGATTCTGCTGACTTCCTGGGTCCACCGCTTACCGTTAAAGAATCTGCCCTGCCGCCTGATCTGTCCGCGTACAACATGGCCCGTATCCGTTATGACAGCGTTGGCGGGATGGGAGAAGCCTTCTACTATTTTGAAGGCCGGGTCTGGGCCCGTTGGGAGACCGACTTCCCGCAGGCGGAGCAGAACTTCGCCCAGCGGATAGGCGAGCTGACCCGGATCCATGCTGCACCCACACCGGTGGTGCGGCGCCTCACCGACCCGGATCTGGGCGATTACCCGATGTTGTTCATGTCTGACCCAGGCTATCTGCGCTTCAATGAATCGGAGGCAGAAGCACTTGGCAGCTATCTTCGCAATGGCGGGTTTCTGTGGGTTGACGATTTCTGGGGTGATGCGGAATGGCTGTCGTTCGAGCGTTTGATGAACGCCGCCTTGCCAGGTGTGCGCTGGCAGGTGCTTGGTGTCGACCATCCGATTTTTCATACAGTTTTCGACATTGATGAAATGCCTCAGATCCCCGCTCGGAGTTTTGCCGAGCCCTGGGGGCGTACCGATGAACCACCCTTTGCCCATCGCTATCCGCAGGGCTCATTGAAGCAGGCGTCGCTGCGGGCGTTTATCGATGATGAAGGCCGGCTGCTGGCGATCGGCACCCACAATACCGACATTGCCGATGGCTGGGAGCGGGAAGCTTATGGCCAGTGGTACTTCGAACGCTTTTCGACCCTGTCATATCGACTGGCCGTGAATGTCATGATTTACGTGATGTCGCACTGAGATCGCGGTGGAGTTTTTCACAAAATATCCCATTGAAACTTATCGCAGCGGCGAGCTGCTGCTGACCAGCCCGCTGGCCGTTCAGTGGTGGTGGCTTATTGGAGCCGCGATTGTGGTCATGATCATTGCCAGTGTCGGTTATGGCTACCGGACTGAAGCGCTCGGTCTCGGCAAAAAGACCACACTCGGTACCCTGCAGATCCTCGCTTTTGCGGTTCTCGGTCTGGTTCTGGCGCAACCAGTTCTGCAGACCCAGAGCCTGAAAGCCGGCGCCAACTCTGTGCTGGTGCTGATCGACGATTCTGCATCGATGAGTTTCCCCGAATCTGCTGATCGCACCCGGTTGGCCGCGGCGACGACACTGGCAGGTGATCTCACCGAGCGGCTGGCTGCCACAGCCGAGGTGCAGACGTTCAGTTTTGCTGGTTCCGCTTCTCGTCTGCCGGCTCTGAGCGAGTTGACCGGCGCTGGTGCCAGCTCGCGTCTGGGCCAATCGCTCGCGGACGTGTTGGCAGCAGGCCAGAACTCGGCGCTTGCCGCAGTGATCGTCATCAGTGATGGCGCTGACACCAGCACTGGAGAAAGTCTGGCCAGTGTAGTTGGCGCAGGCGTGCCCGTTCATACCCTCGGGCTGGGTTCAACGCAGCTCGAATCGGAAACGCTGATTGAAGATGTTCGCCTTCAGAGTGAAGCACCCATTAACTCCCGTGTTCGAGCCGATGTCACGTTGCGGCATTCGGGGGGCGATGAAGCCCTGGTCAGAGTGCTCGATGGCGGTCGTCTGCTTGCAGCGAAACAGATCACCCTGGCTGATGAGCAGGAGCTGGTGAGAACCGAGCTGGTGTTTGACTCTGGTCGTCAGGGCATCCGTGATCTGACCTTCGAGATCGTTGCGCAGGGGGCAGACACGCTGGTGGAAAACAATCAGCTGCGCAGGCTGCTCTCCGTGCGCCAGCGTCAGCGCAATGTGATGTACCTGGAGGGCGAGCCTCGCTGGGAATACAAGTTTCTGCGCCGGGCGATGGCTGGTGACGATGTCGTCAGTTTCAAGTCTTTGCTGAAAACCTCCGATCGTAAGACCTATCGACAGGGTGTGACCGAAGCAGACGAACTGGCCAACGGCCTGCCCGCTGTGCCTGAAGAGTTGTTCGCGTTTGATCTGGTGATCCTGGGCAGTATGGGTGCGGCAGAACTTAGCGATCAGCAGCATCAACTGCTGCAGCGTTTTGTTGCGCAACGCGGCGGCAGCCTGCTGGTTCTTGCCGGGCGTCGGGCGCTGGCAGACGGCGGTTGGGATAGTCGACCTCTTGCGGACATGCTGCCGGTACAGATGGCGGCTACGCCCAGCTTTGGTCCTCTGCAGGGCCGAGCGCAGGTCAGTCGTCAAGGTGCGTTGAACAGCTGGACGGTTTTGCCCGAAGCGGAAGGCAGCGATCCCTGGGCAAGTCTGCCTGCGCTCGTTGACTATCAGTCTCTGGGCGCGCTCAAGCCTGCCGCCAGTGTGCTGCTTGAGTTTGTCGATGAAGCCTCGTCGGCAACATTGCCGTTGCTGGTGACGCAACCCTATGGCCTGGGCACAGTTGCGCTGCTGGCCACCAGCTCAACCTGGCGGTGGCAGATGCGAACCCCGGAAGGTGATCCGCGACATGGCCTGTTCTGGCGGCAGTTGCTCAGACAGCTCGCGGAACTATCCCCTCAACCGGAACAGATCAGCATCCGAGCGGGTGAAGACTCAATCGACCTGCACATGACTCTGCGGGACCGCGCTTTTGAACCGGCAGCCTCAGCAGGCGTCAGTGCTGAAGTCACCCGCCCCGATGGCAGCAGCTCAGACCTGCCGCTGCAGGCAGGCGGCTTCCCAGGCGAAGTGAACGGTTTTCTGTCGACGCCGGACGCCGGAGTTTATCGAGTCGATGTGTCGTTAGCGGATGGCAACAGCGTCACACAATTCGTGTCAGTTGGCGGCGGTGATCTGGAGTATCGAAGCCCGGTACAGAATGTGGCACTGCTGCAACGATTAGCGGAGGCGACTGGTGGCCAGTACTGGACACCGGCAAATGCCTCCGGGATTGTCGATGCTATACGCTACTCGAGCTCGGGCATTCAGGAGCGGCTGGTCCTGCCGCTGTGGGATCTGCCGCTGTGGCTGCTGCTGATCATTGGCATCAAAGTCCTGGAGTGGCTGCTGCGGCGGCGCTGGGGGCGGATATGAGTTTCAGCAGGCTGCTTCATTACTCTGGCGGTTTTCTGTTGAGTTGTCTGGTAGCGGGTCTGGCGCCATCAGCGCTGGCGGTAACTGAGGTGCTGATCGTGACCGGGCTGCCAGGCGAAGCACAGTTTGCCGAGTCTTTTACAGAGCAGAGCCGTGGCCTTCAAGCTGCGTTCGAGCGGACTGGTGCTCAGGTGACACTGCTGGATGAAAGCCGCTCGAATCGCGATGCGCTGGCCGCGTCGCTGGCAGCTGCAGCCAATCGGCTGCGTCCAGATGATCGGCTGGTGTTTGTCTACGTTGGTCATGGCAGCTATGACGGTCGCCAGTTCAAATTTAATCTGCCAGGTCCCGATGTCAGTGCACAGGAACTGGCTGGCTGGCTGGATGCCATTGCGGCCTGGCAGCTGCTGATTGTTGCCAGCAGTGCCAGCGGTGCGGTCCTCGAGGTGCTGGCCGACGACCGCCGCAGTCTGATGACCGCGACCCGCAGTGGTGATCAGAGCAATATCACGGTTTTTGGTGGCTATCTTCTCTCCGCACTTGAAAATCATGCGGCGGATATCAACAAAGACCAGCAATTGTCGTTGCAGGAAGTGTTCGACTTCACTGCCCGTTCGGTGGCAGAGCACTACGAGCGCCGGCGTCTGATGGCCACCGAACATCCGCAACTCGTTAATGCCCGCGCACTGTTTACGATGAATCGTCTTGATCCGCTGCCGCAGGATCCGGCGCTGGTTGCGTTGGTTTCGCGTCGGGATGGCATTGAATCGGCCATTGAAGAACTCAAAGATCGCAAAAGCTCGATGACACCGGAAGCCTATTTTGCGGAGCTTCAACAACTGCTGCTGGATCTGGCGCTGCTCCAGCAGCAGCTCGACAGTGGGGAATCAATGTGATTGGCGCGGTACTGCTTGCCAGCGTATTGGGTGCCTGCGTTGACCTGCAGCTTCGCGGTGATAACGATGCGTGGCGAAATTGCTATGTAGAGGTCATTAACAGTTCCGAAAACCCCGTCGAAGTCGCAGGCGCCTATGCGGGTATTGGTAATCGCCAGGCGGCTAATGACTGGTTTCGGCGCGCGCTGGAAACGCAGCCAGATGACATTGCCGCCCGAGTTCAGTGGGGTCGGCTGTTTGCCTCTGTGCATCAGGAGGCGGACGCGGAAGCGCTGTATCAGGAAGCGCTGGAACTGGATCCGGAGAGTTTTGCCGCCAGGCTGGCGCTGGCGGAACTGTATCTGGATCGGTTCGACGGGCCAACGGCCGCGCTGGTGACCTCGCTGCTGGAAGAGCAGCCTCAGGCACCCCGACCGCTGCTGCTGCGGGCTCGCATGCTTTTAGAAGTAGGCGACTACGCTGCGGCTGATCCGTTGCTGGAGAGTCTGCTGGTAGTTCCAGATCAGCCTCTCGCGGTGCGTTTGCCTGCCCTCAATCTGCGCTCTGCATCGGCTCAACTGCAGGGGGTGGCTGCAGCGGACAATGTCTGGCTGGCAGAAATCCGTGCTCTGAATCCTAATTACGGGGAAGCTGATGCGCTGGGTGCACACTTCTATGTGATCACGCGACGCTACCTTGAAGCAGTCGAGCTGCTGGAAGAGGCCGTCACTAGAGATCCAACCCTGTGGCAGGCGCAGTCGGAGCTTGGCCAGAATCTGTTGCGAATCAACCGTCTGGAAGATGCTCGACGACACCTGCAGCTCGCCTATGACGGTGATCCCTATAACGCCATTACCGTGAATACTCTGCGTCTGCTGGACACGCTGGAAGGCTATACGGTGGTACGCGATGACCACCTCCTGCTCAGAACACCCCAGGCCCAGAGCGCTGCGCTTGCACCCTATGTCAGCGCGTTCGCGCGCAAGACCGTTGAAACCATGGCGCCACGTTATGACTACAGCTTTGAACGACCGATGGTGATCGAACTGTTTGAACATCACGATGACTTCGCGGTGCGTACCGCCGGCCTGCCGGGTATCGGCATACTTGGTGCGGCGTTTGGTGATGTTGTGGTGATGAATGGACCGGCGGCGAAGTCGTTTTCCGAAGGCTTCGACTGGGCCAGCGCGCTGTGGCACGAAATGGCCCATGTGGTCACTCTGAATGCCACCGACAATCTGGTGTCGCGCTGGTTTTCTGAAGGGGTCAGTGTGTTCGAGGAGTGGCGCTTTGGTCCGAGTGCCCGTAGCTCGCTACCGCTGAGTTTTCTCGAAGCCTGGCGCGATGGCAAGCTGCTGCCCGTGGCCAAACTGGATGAAGGGTTCATCCGACCCGGCTACGAAGGCCAGATCATGGTGTCTTATGTTCAGGCTGGCGTGGTGTGCATGCTCATTGCAGACAATTACCACAACGGGATTGCGAAAATGCTCGAAGTCTTTCGAGCTGGAGGAGACTCACAGGCTGCCATCACGGAAGGACTGGGGGTGAGCCCGGCGGTACTCGATGAGCTGCTCAATGACTATCTTGATGAACGCTATCAGGATATTGCTGCGGCATTAAAAGAGTTTCGCGACCACGCCAGTGCTGCCCAGCAGGCCGCGCAGGCGTCGGACTGGTCGGTAAGCGCGCTCGAGGCGGAGGCTGCAGTCGCGCTGTATCCGGATTATGTAGAGCCTGGCAGTCCTTATGTGAATGCAGTACTGGCCCTGGACAAAACGGGTGATCTGCAGCGGATGACGCAACTGGCGCAGGGCTATTTTGATGCCGGTGGACGTGATCCTGAGGTTCTTAAACTGCTTGCCGAACAGTTATCCGGCGAGCCCGCGCTCGCGGTTCAGCGCTCTCTGGCATTGACCGTGCCGCTGCAGATCGAAGCTCGCGCAGCGCTGGCGGACGGGCTGATGGCGGCGCAGCAGGCTGATGAAGCGGTCGGTGAATATGCAGTGGTGCTGGCGCTGGATCCATATGATCGCGCCGCTGCTCACTACCAGCTGGCGACCGCGCTCGCCGCCAGCGGCAAAGTGGCGCAGGCTCAGCAGCAGGTCTTGCTGGCGCTGGAGATTGCGCCTCGGTACAGCGAAGCCCTGTCGCTGTTGGTAAAATTACAGGAATAGATCAGTGACGGACATGACAGAAGTGACAGCAACGAGCGACAACCCGGTTGCTCAGACAGAAGGCCAGGTGGCGGAGTTTCGCGATGTGATGCAGCGGGTTCGTGAGGAACTCGGTAAAGTCATCGTCGGCCAGGAAGCGGTCGTGGAGCAACTGCTGATTACCGCTTTAGTCGGCGGACACTGTCTGATCACTGGTCTGCCTGGCACTGCAAAAACCCTGACGGTGAAGAGTCTGGCAACGGCCCTGGGCCTCGAATTCAAGCGGATTCAGTTTACCCCGGACCTGATGCCGACGGATGTGACCGGCACCGACATCATCGATGTGGATCCTGCCAGTGGCGAGCGCTCCTGGCGGTTTATACCGGGTCCGGTATTTGCCAACGTGTTACTCGCTGATGAAATCAATCGTACCCCGCCGAAAACTCAGTCGTCTTTGCTGGAAGCGATGCAGGAACTCAGTGTGACGATCCGTGGCGATACCCATCTGCTGGCGCCGCCGTTTATAGTTCTCGCGACCCAGAATCCCATCGAACTGGAAGGCACTTATCCGTTGCCTGAAGCGCAGCTCGACCGTTTTGTCTTCAATGTCGAACTGGATTATCTGAGCGCGGAAGAAGAGGTGGCTGTAGTAGAGCGTAATACCCTCGGTATACAGGCTGCCCCGGTTATGCCTCAGACTAATGCCCAGCAGATACTTGATTTTCAGCAGCTGGTAAGACAGGTGCCGATCTCCGATGCAATGAACCGCTATGCGGTTAATCTGGTCCGCGCCAGCCGCCCGGAAAGTCCGGACGCGTCAGAACTGGTGCGCAGTCATGTCAGTTTCGGAGCCTCTGTGCGCGCGGCCATATTCCTGTCACTGGCGGCCCGGGCGAGGGCGCTGCTGGACGGGCGTTACCATGTGGTCAGCGACGACATCGATACGCTGGCCTATCCGGTTCTGCGGCATCGGATGCAGTTGAATTACCTGGCGGAATCGGACGGTCTCAAGGTTGATGACGTGATTCGCCAGCTGATAGCGCAGACGCCCGCGTGAAACCGCAGCGATCAGCGCGTGAGCGTCTGCTGACACCGGACGTGCTTGCAGGCCTGCGCAATCTGGATCTGGTGGCACGCACGGCGGTTGAAGGTTCTCTGATCGGCCTGCATCGCTCGGCGAAGTTCGGCTTCAGTCAGGAGTTTGCCGAGTATCGGGCCTATGCGCCCGGTGATGACCCGCGCTATATCGACTGGAACGTCTTCGCTCGAACGGACAAAACCTTCGTCAAACGTTTCTACGGAGATACCAATACCCAGCTGCTGGTCATGCTCGATGTCAGCGCCTCAATGGGAGTTGGAGGAAACACCGCTGGTGCGGTGGATAAACTCAGTTACGCGCGATTTGCGGCGGCTGCGATGCTGCATCTGGCAAGCCGACAACATGACCGTGCCGGCCTGCTGCTGTTTGCGGATGAGATCGTCGATTTTCAGCCGCCCAGACCAGGCATGCGGAACGTCTCGCAGCTTTACCATCGCCTGGAAGCCGCGGAGGCTCGTGGTCAAACTCAGTGGGCCAGCGTGTTTGAAACGCTGGCGCCAAGAATTTCCGGGCGTGCGCTGGTCGTGCTGATTTCGGACTTTTATGTGGAACCCGAAGATCTGGCCGCTGGGCTTAAGAAACTGGGGGTGCGGGGTCATGATCTGCTGGTGATGCACCTGCTGGCGCCGGAAGACTGGAAACCCGAGGCTGGCAGCGGCCGCTTGGTGAAAGATGCCGAAACCGGTCGGACCATGGCCGTAGATCCGGCCGATTTTCAAGGCGCTTATCAGACCCGACTGCGTGACCATATTGATCAGACCCGTCGGCAGGTGCTTGGTTGTGGCGGCCACTATCTGCAGATGGACACCGATCAGCCGCTGAATCAGACCCTGCAGCGCTATCTGAATTTTCGTGCGAGGCATCCCTGATGAGTTTTGTCGCAGCAGGGTTTTTGTTTGCACTGTTTGCGCTGGCGATCCCCTGGTGGCTGCATCGGCGCCAGGCGCAAGCCTCTGACCCGGTGCTGGTGGGATCGCTGCTGCTGCTGCAGTCGAGTCCTGCACCTGAAAGCCGCCGCAAGACACTGCGTTACAGAGTCCTGCTGGCGTTGCGGCTGCTGTTGCTGGCTTTACTCGTGCTGGCTTTTGCACAACCGGTGCTGAACGCGGTTCTGTCTGCACCGGCAATCAACAGCGCACCACCAAGGCTGGTGGTGGTGGATGTCTCCGCATCAATGCAGCCTTACCTTGCGCAGGCGCGCGAGCTTGCGGGTGAATTGATGCAGGGCCGGTCGGCTCTGGCTACCGCTGGCGCGCAACTCACAGTACTTGAGCCGTTGACCGCAGATCCACAGCGACACGCTGCTGCTCTTGGGGCACTGACCACTTCCGCAGCCAGCTTAAGCTATGAAAATCTGCCTGCGCGACTGTCGACGCTGGCGGACTCGCTGGCCGCCTCCGGCGAACGGGTGTCAATTTACTTTGTTTCGGATTTTCAGCTCAGTGCAGCCCCGGCGCGATTCAACACGCTTGTCGACGGGATTACTCATCCGTTGTTTCTGAACCCGGTTGCCCGAACAGCGTTGCCAAACTGGCAGGTGCAGTTCGATGGTGCGAATGAAATTGCTGTGCGTGGCACCAATACACCGTCAGCTGATGTCGCCGTTGAGGTCAGTCGCGAAGGCGAGGTGCTGATGGCCGACAGGCTGAGCGTCGCTCCGTCTGGCCAGGTGGTGCTGACCTTGCCGACCATCGCGACGTCACGTCATGATCAGCGACTCACCGTGACGATAGTGCCACCAGCGATTGATGCTCTGGCGGCTGACAATGTTCGCTACCTGGTCAACTCGCAACAGCAATATCAGCCGGTTGCGGTGATCGGCAGCAGTGCTCAGCAACGCTACGTTCGCACCGCGCTGCAGGCTGGCGATTCGCGGCAGGCGACAACGGCTTTGACCGCGCAGGTTGCGGTTGCTCTGGATCCTGCTGAAGCGGTGGGCGAGCTTGGGGAATATTTGCGCAGCGGCGGTCGAGCGCTGCTGTTTGCTGGCGCAGATGTGCGCAACAGTCTTGCAGAGCTGGTCCCGGACATCCTGGTTGTTGATTCTCTGGACAGTCAGCGTACCCGGCGAGTGGCCACTACTGACAACGGCCATCCAGCCCTGGCGAGAGTGGGCGCCTGGGAAGATGTCGCGGTTTTTGCGCATCTGCAGCTGAAGGCGGATTCGGCTCAAGTGCTTGCCAGGCTGGATAACGGCGACCCCTGGCTGCTCGAGGCTTCAGTGGGCCTGGGTCGGGTGCTGCTGGTCAGTGCGTCGCTGGCGCCGCGCTGGACGAATCTTGCAGCCAGTGCGGGTTTCCTGCTGTTCTTAGAAGACGCCCTCAGCTACCTGAGCGAAGACTTCACGCCGACAGACATTGCCGCAGGATCTACTCTGCGCCTGCCGTTCGGTAATGCTCAGATTCTGAATGGAGCTGGCGAGCGGATGTTGAATCTCGGCCAGTCTCAGGGTGCTGCAGTCATCAGCCTGCAGCAGCCGGGTCACTATGAACTGAGAACGGCAGGGATGGTGACAGAGTCAGAGTCGAGCCGGTCGACGTCGGGTCGTCGCTATCTCGCGGTCAACGTGCCTCAAGGTGAGTCAGATCTGTCGTTGATGTCGGATTCGGCGTTGCAGCGCTGGCGTGAGGCCAGTCTGTCCGACGCTGACGCAAGCGTCGGGTCTACTGAAGATCGCAGCGATCGGCCTGATGCCAGTTTTTACGATCTGCCGCTGGCACCCTGGCTGCTGGGGCTCGCACTGCTGATGCTGCTCGCGGAAACTGCGCTGGCCAATGGTTCAGTGCCCACACCAGCGCGTTCGCAGGCTTTAAACTCATGATACTCGACCAGTATCTCGACAGCGCCGCCGCACGGCTGCGCGCGCTCTCTGTGTTTCGGGTCATTGCTGCGGTTGCCGCTGTCGCTGCAGCGCTGATTGTCGGCGGGACGGGCTACCTGGTAAGTGCAGTCCCCGCTGGTCACGAGGTGCTGCTGCTGCGGATTGCTGCGCTGGTGGCGTTGTTGATTGCCGGCATGGTGCTGATTCGGCTGCTGGCCGGCGCGGATGTTGTTAGCGAGCTGGAACGGCGGATACCCGCGTTCGCCGGTCGTCTGGAGACCTGGCGGGATGCGCAGCGCCATCACAATACAGCGAACATTCTGGCGCTGCTTGAACGCGAGGTGGTTGATGTTGCTGCAGATCGGCCGCCTGAGCGTCTGCTTGGCTGGCGCGACTGGGCCTGGCCGGCGGCGGTAATCCTACTTGCCGGGTTTGCGCTGGTGGCGCTGTTGTCGCCCCTGTCGGGTAACTGGAGCCATGCCGCGCAGCGTCTGTTGTTGGGTGAAGGGCTGTCGGCCGGTGCGCCGCGAATCAATCTGACCCCTGGCAGTGTCACGATTCCGCTTGGCTTTGATGTCATTGTTGAAGCGCAGTCGGTTGGTTTCGATCCCCGCGATATGCGTATTCATGCCAGGTTCGAAGAATCTTCACTGTGGCAGGATACGGCAATGTCACGGCTTGGCGACGATCTCTACGGCTTTGTCTTTGTTGCGGTCGGAGATCGGGTCGACTACTACGTGAGTTCTGGTTCGGTAACCTCGGATCGCTACAGCATTCGGGTGGCTGCGTTACCCAGGCTGGTCAGCCTGAAGGTCAGTGCTGACTATCCGGACTGGTCCGGCCTGCCGGATTCTGTCAGCCGGGACGGAGACATTGCGGCACTGGCCGGTACTCATATCCAGCTGGAGGTCACGCTTGATGAACCGGACGCAGCCGCTTATCTGGTGGTCGACGATGAGGCTCAAGCGCTGAACCTGACTGCAGCTGGATTGTCTGCCGGGTTTGCAGTGACCGTTGATGGTGCCTGGCATATTGCCGTCGAGCACGACGGAGAACTGGCTCGGATCAGCGATCAGTTCCAGATCCGGCTGCTCGATGACGCAGCGCCGGAGATCACTTACGTCTGGCCAGGTAGAGACCTTCAGGCAACAGCAATCGAGGAAGTTGTGCTGGAGTTTGCGGCGACGGACGACTTTGCTGTTGAGCGGCTTGCTGTGAATGTTGCTGTCAACGGCGGCGACTGGCAGGTCCACACACTCAATGCGGAGTCTGGTAGCCATTTACTGGAGCTGGAATCGCTGAGTACCTCGGCTGGACGAAGCCTGGCCCCTGGAGACGTGATCTCACTGTATGCGCAGGCGGATGACCACAGCCAGACTACGCGTTCGGATCTCTACTTCATCGATGTTCGTCCGTTTGATCGTCGCTATCGGGAATCACAGCAGAGCGGGGGTAATCAGGGCGGTGCAGGTGACCAGCTGGATATTGCCCAGCGCCAGAAAGAAGTACTCAGTGCAACCTGGAATCTTCTTAACAAGCCAGAGAACACCGAGCAGGCGGCTGTTGCCCGGGAAGCCGAAGTGGTAGCCATGCTGCAGCGTAAGCTGGCGGAGCAGGTGCAGGTTCTGATAGAGCGCGCCAGCGCGCGATCTCTGGATCAGGACCAGTCGGTGGCGCAGTTTGTTGAATCGCTCAATCTGGCGATGGCTGAAATGCCTGCCGCGGCTGAGTTTCTGGAGCGTGTGCAGCTTGATGAGGCAGTGGTGCCAGAACAGCGGGCGCTGGCGCATCTGCGCGCTGCAGAAGCTACCGTCAGAGATATGGATGTAGCCATGTCGGACAGCCGTGGCCGCGGCACCATGAGCGACTCGCTGTCAGAACTTGTGGATCTGGAAATGGATCGGGAGCGCAATCGCTACGAGACGCCTCAACAGCTGAATCCGGAAGGTGAAAGCCCAGAGGCTGACCCATCCTGGGAACGTCTTGCGGAACTCGCCGAACGGCAACAACAGCTTGCCAGGGAGCGTGCCCGGAATGCTCAGGATCCGGCATCCCGATGGCAGCAGGAACAGCTGCAGCGGGAGGTGGAGCAGCTTCGCGAACAGCTCGAAGGGCGCCGCCAGCGCTCGCAGCGCTCAGGTGGAACAGCCAGTCAGTCCCTGAGTGAAGCGATCGAAGCGCTTGATCAGGTTGATCAGTCGCTTGAGCAGGATCGCGTTGACGAACAGTCATCACAACAGATCAGCGATGCCCTGCAGCGCGCGGCGCAATCGTTGCGGGAAAATCAGGTTCGCGATGCCGGAGCGCGGCTTGAACGCGCCCTTCAGACGGCGCAGTCGCTGGCAGAAACGCAGGATGCGGTGATGGAACGCTTGCACCAGGCACAGGAACGTTCTCTGAGCGAAGATAACAGCGGCGAATTCAATCCCTGGCAGGACTTCAGTATGTCTGGAGATGTCGCCACCAAATCGTCGATGCGCGAAGAGCTGGGAGAACTGCGCGCCCAACTCGCTGCGGCGGTGAGCGAATTTTCCGAAGATCCGCGAGTTAGTGATCAGCTGGTCAACGCGCAGCGTATGCTTGACGATCAGAGAATCGATGAGCGGCTCGCGGCGGCTGCGGACGCCTTCGAGATGGGTCGTCCACTTTATGCGCTGGCTCATGAAGAAACTGTTCAGCGTGGGCTGGACGAGTTGACCGAAAGTCTCGAGGCTGCCCAGCAGATTTTTTCGGAAGGCTCCTCTGCCCAGAGTGGACGGGGTAGTCAGCGCGCGGTTGCATCGCTGCGGCAGTCGCTGTCCTCGGCGCGACAGGGTGAAGAGGTGGATGCGGCGGCGGTTGCCTCGGTCGCGGCGCAAGCCGAAGCGCTGGCCCGACAGCTGGCTCAGCCAGATTCGTCAGGTTCCGGAATGGATGCACGGTTGCAGGCTGATCGAGCCAGCTACACTTCGCGCGGCCTCAACAGCGACGATCCGGAGCAGCTCTATCGGATGACTGAAGCCGCACTCGATCTGCTCGAAGTGGCGCTCGATGAATCTTCGCAATCGGCTGTTCAGGCTCAGGAACAGCGCAGCCCGCAGCGGGATTCATCGGCTGTGGCAGAATACTTCAGACGTCTGAGTGACGAAGCGAAAGCGCCGCAATGATTGCCACCAGCTATACGCCACCCCAGTTTAAAGATGCGCTTCCTGACGCGGTCGATGTCGTCGTGATCGGCGGCGGAATTGCTGGAATCTCCACCGCCTGGTCTCTCCGTGAAGCGGGTCTGTCCGTGCTGGTCTGTGAAAAAGGCGTGGTGGCCGGTGAGCAATCGAGCCGCAACTGGGGTTGGATCCGCCAACAGGGTCGAGATGCGGACGAACTGCCGATCATGATGGAGAGCATGTGTCTGTGGCAATCGATGTCCGAGCAGCTGGATGCCGATGTCGGGTTTGCCAGGCACGGCGTGCTCTATCTGGCGGAGACGCTCGAACAGCTTGAATCCCATCACAACTGGTTGGACATAGCCCAACAGCATCAGCTCGACTCCCGAATGCTGTCTGCTGCGGAGGTGGATCAGCTGTTCGACAGTCGACCCGGCCAATGGCTGGGTGGTCTGTTTACCCCCAGTGATGCTCGAGCGGAGCCGTTTAAAGCGGTTCCGGCAATGGCGCGGGCGCTGCAGCGCCGGGGTGGCCACCTTCGTGAAAACTGCGCGGTACGCAGTCTGGATGTGTCAGCCGGGCGCGTGTCTGGTGTTGTCACAGAGCTGGGGCGGGTGCGCGCTGATTCGGTGGTTTGTTGCGGTGGTGCCTGGTCTGGAATGCTGCTTGCCAACCACGATATCAGCTTGCCTCAGCTGACAGTGCGGGCAACGGTTGCCAGGACGGCGCCAGCGGTGAATATTGGCGAAGCTGGGGTGTCTGCAGGCGGCGTCGGCTTGCGCCGGCGTCGTGATGGTGGCTACACGCTGGCTGCGAGCAATACCAACGACCACTATGTGAGTGCAGACAGTTTCCGCTATCTGAAGAAGTTCCTGCCAGCGCTGCAGACCAGCAAAGGCTCGATCCAGTTGCGTTTTGATGATGGATTGCTCAATCGACTGCTGACGCCCCGACACTGGTCATCAGATGCACCGTCCCCGTTTGAATCGGCAAGAGTGCTGAACCCGGCACCGTCGCCGGAGGCGGTCGCTAAAATCCGTCGAGTTCTGGCGGAACGGGTGCCAAAGCTCGCCGACGTAGAGTTCCTCGAAGCCTGGGGGGGCATGATTGACGTGATGCCTGACGTGGTTCCGGTGATGGATGAAGTAGTGCAGCTGCCGGGGCTGTTTGTTGCCACAGGCTTCAGCGGTCACGGCTTTGGTATTGGACCCGGTGCTGGCAAAATCATGGCTGATCTCGTTCGGGGTCGTCCGCCGGGACACGACCTGCGCCGTTTCCGGCTGTCGAGGTTCTCTGATGGATCCCGAATGCGGCCCGGTCCCGGGCTTTAGACCCACCCGGGACGTTCGCGTATTCAGGTTTTCGCATCGTGTGCAGGAAGTGTCTTCACGCCCGAATTGACTGATGCAGAAGTTCAGCGGCAATTCACAGCAACAGTTCTAAATGAATATCCTCCGGCTCTAACGCAAACAGTTCGGGATCCAGCTCTTTGACCAACCTGCACCCGAGAGATTGATAGAATCGCACGGTGTTCTCGGAAGGAGTCGCAGAAATATAGAGTGAGCGCGCGCCCGCACTTCGAGCCTTGTCCGCTGCTTGCTCAAACAACTCACGTCCCAATCCGGATCCACGATGCTGTCGGCTGACGTGTAGAAACTTGAGCTGAAGCTGGTCACTCGAGCGCCCGATAAACCGATTCTCAAGGACGCACACGCCGACCAACTTATCGTCGGCAAAGGCGCCTTGGAAGCTTCCTCCGGCATCGAAGCAATCAAGCAAAACCTCAGAATCTTTCTTTATCTGGCCTGGGTGCCAGCCCGGCACATCGTAGTGTTCATCTCTCAACACAAGCTCGCCGTTGTAGTGGTAGTACACCCTGTCGATGACTTCCGACCGGTCGATGCTCCAGATGTCAGCCAGTTCCGCTCGGTCGAGTTTTCGATTCATTACATTCAAGCTGTCCTCACCAATGTCCTGGGCCGGGAGCGCTCAAGTAGCCTAGAACCACTGGCAGGCGGGTGCAAATTACAGCAAGTCGCGATGAACGGTTGAGATCGCAACCCAAAGCGGACATTTGAAATTCTTCACGTGCTGGCGGCATACGGGATTTACCCGGTGTCACCACATCGCAATTAGCGGGAGACTTCGGCCTGAGAAATAGATGCTTGAGCGCGGTGATGTTTTCGCTGTTTCTGCTCGCCGGTTGCAGTGATTCGGGACAGACACCCGAAACAATCTCGAGCGTGCCAGCTGGAGTGGGCGGTGAAAACCTGGAAGCCATCGCTCACGATGCGTTCATCTATGCCTACCCGATGATGGAACAGGTCAAGACTGTCAACGGCATGTTTGACTTTTTGGGCATGCAACCGAATCAGGCGAGCATGAACCCCAAGCTACCCTGGGAAAACGTTGGGCAGCCCATTGTTGCACCGAATCTCACGTCGATGACGGGGGGCATCTATATCGATATTTCGCACGGCCCGGTCACTATCGAAATTCCGGAAGTTAAGGACAGATATATTGTTTACCAGTGTATCGATGTGTTCACGCACAACTTTTACTACATGGGTACTCGCGGTAACAGTGGCGAGGGCGGGCGTTTCGTTTTTCACAAAGCCTCTCAGGTGATATCCGACTCATCCGCGACTTCTGTGGAAATGGAGGGTGACCACGCCATAATTGTCATTCGGATCGACATTAAGAATGAGGATGAATACGACAGGGTACGTGCGATCCAGGAAGCGATAAGGATTGTTGACGCACCGGAGTAAATACGTATTTATCCAGCGTACGATGAAGAAAAAGCGGTTTCGCCCGAGTTCGTCGAATATGTGAACGAACTCCTCACGGAAATTCCCGAAAGTGAAGTGGCCCTTTTCGAAAGATTCGCACGGATCGGCGTTATGAGTGATGTAGATCTCTCGGACGCAGAGATGGCCGACGTGCAGGCCGGTATAGACTCGGCTCTTAGAGAAATCGAAACAGAAAAGAGCAAACTGATCGTGGGTAACGGCTACATAGGTGCCACGGAGGTCTTCGGGACTCGCGATTATTTGGATGGGAACTACCTTGGCCGGGCCAGCGGCGCCAAGTTTGGGCTGTGGGGCAACTCAAAGCCGTCATTCGACTGGAATCACCCCGCGCCAGGTCGTGCTGACAGTTCAGGCGAAACCGCGAATTCGCACCCTTAATAGTAGTCTGTCTCGACCTCACCAGTGACCAGATCAATTGTTCCAACGTGGTCACCGTTCACATAGAACAAACGTTCGCTCAGCCAGTCGTAGGCAGCATTAATCGAGTTAGGAAACGATCGCTCGGCACGCACCACAAAACTCTGAGTGCCGGTCGAAAGGTCAGCTGCGTCGAAACTGTCAAAGCCAAGTGACTGAGGATCGCCCCTGTTGCTGAAAATGGTACGCCCGCCAATCTCATCGATCACGGATACGGTCGCCCATATATGGTCATCTTCCAACAGTAATTGCCGGTCCCCGGTGACCGGCTGTATGGTCAGGATATTGTGAGCTTGGAACACCAGAAGCTGCTGCCCGGCGGTATCAAACAAGATTCCAGTGGTACCCCAGAACTGTGGTTCTTCGGTAGGAATCATGTTGTCAGAAATCAGCTGCGTCGCCCCAGTATCGAGATCGAAGCTGACAACCCGACCTGAGACCAGCGTCGAGGAGGTTGTCTGACCAGGTTCCTTCAGCAGCAACAGCAACTGTTGATTCCCCTCATCAAGCGCTAAATCCGCCATTTCATCAATAGGCGCCGCGAGCCCGGCGAGCAGGGTGCGTACGCCGGTCGCAAGATCAATCTCGATCAGATCGATATACCCTCGCTGATAGTCATAGTTGGTCAGCACCCATGCGCGGGTTTCCGCCGAATCAACGATCAAACGCTTGGCATCGGCTACTGCCAAACCGTTGGCGCTCTCAGCATCAGATAAGGTCACCCAGTCATCAGTCTGGGTATCTATTGCGACAAGTGCATTCAATTCGGAGTCAGCCACAAACAGCCTGTTCGACGCAGTGTGCATGAACACTGCTTCAGCAGCATTGAATACTATCCGTGTGTTTTCCACGTCTATCGAAAATGCACGAGGATTCCTGTTAAGGAACACATCGGCAGTAGAGACGACGAGTTCATTGATACCCGTCTGCAACGGCACCTGCGCTTCCCAGGACAGAAAATTGTCATCACTTGTAGCGGGAATGTCGTTGACGCGTACTTCCGCGACACCATCGGGGTCGGTTGAAACACCGGTGACGGTCAACGTCGAGGCATTGACCATTTCTCCATCGACATGGGAAGTGATGGAGGCGAGCGGCGCTTCGGCTGCGTCGCCCGACCGGGTTGTTACTGAGTATTCGCTCAAAGTCCCCTGCAGAAAGCAGACCACGTCAAACAACAGCTGTTCACACTCAACTTGCCCGATGGTCACTTGAGCCGTTTTGCGTGTGAAAAATGTTGGCGCGGAGAGCATTCGAATTCGCACGCGCTGCCCGCTCTGGA
Source organism: uncultured Pseudomonadales bacterium (assembly GCA_937921865.1). Classification (GTDB taxonomy): domain Bacteria; phylum Pseudomonadota; class Gammaproteobacteria; order Pseudomonadales; family Azotimanducaceae; genus SZUA-309. The sequence goes on from CAKZWF010000027.1 coordinate 23,091, forward strand.
TGCCAGTGTCTCCTCGTCGCCAAGGGCCTCCGTCTATCGAATGCTCTGCGCCGCTTGCGGTCGCTATACCCAGAAGGCTTTCTTCACAAAGAGTGCCGACTACGACCTCATTAGATATGTAGTAGCTGTCCAGATCGGCATTTTCCACGTGTTCAAACGCCAAACGCCTATCCTGCACACACGGTGGCTCGGTTGGTTGTGGCGACGTTTGATTGTCACCACCACCTCCTCCTCCGCAGGCTGTCGTGGAAACGACAAGAAAAACCAGAAGGACGGCCCTCATGACCTCACACTCCAACATCATTTGGAGTATTTATTGGGGCAGGAATGAACAATACGCACCGTGGAAATCACCTATGGTGTTGCTGGGGGCTGTTTTCTCTGGATACCGCACACGCGTACGCTTGGTCATTTGGATAGACCAGAAGGCTCGCGCTCGACCTGATAAGCAACTTGTTACCTTCGATGTCCGCAGGGCAAAGGGAGAGCAGATTAGCCGATCTGAGTAACTTGAAAATCAGGAGATCCGCTATTGTCCGCTTTCGACCCTGAGCAGATGTTAGTGACTTGATGATAGGGTTAATCCTTTGATGGTTTGGTCTCTGGATTTTTGAATGGATCGGGAAATCGTTGCTTCTACTGGTGAATGGGCGGGTGCAATCGCGGTCGTGGTAACACTTTTTTATCTTGCCCGACAAATTAAGGATGCGAATGAGGTTGCCAGAGGCTCCGCACGCCAGGCTATCTCACAAATGAATATTGATGCCTGGAGTGTGAGTATCGATTCGAGAGTACTGTCGCTCGCCAGTACCAAAGCCGTATCCGGCGATGAGTTGAGTCCAGAGGAGCAAGGAAACTACAACCGCTGGATCATTATGCGAATGCGGTTCGTTGAGAATGCTTTTTATCAATACCAGGCCGGCCTGCTCAGTACTGATGAGTGGATTGGTTACCGACAGTTGATACCGTTCTTAGTAGGTACCCGGAGCCCGGCCCATGAAAACTGGAAAATTGCTGAGGTGGCGTTCTCCCCGCCATTCGTAAGCGAGGTCGAACGGGTTGTGTCACTAGACCAGGGGCAAGCTAAGGCTTCGCTTTAACTAAATCTGTCCGGAAGCAGACCTTTATCCCCAGTGCACCAAAACTTCCGCTTTGTCCCCGAAGGCGACGTTCATGGAGTTGCTGTAATTTCCTGTCAACGATAGTTCGGGAGGGCGGCAATGAACTGGGAGGCACTTGGCGCTATCGGCTAAATCGTCGGTGAGATCGCTGTTGTTGCGACTCTGGGCCCTAGCGGTTTCAAACGGTGATCTGTGGCAACCCAAAAGCCGTAGGCGTCCGGCTCAGGACTGGCTCGCTGCATAGACTTCGTGTGCCAGCCACGCGGCCTTTGCTGCGGCTTCTTCCTCGCCGAGGTCCTGCGGGTGCCCCTCACTGCGCGTCTGGCCGGCGACCGTCACGGTCAGGATGTAGGGATGCTCATGGTCTTCGACATCCTCGAATTTCCATTCGAAGGGAATCTGCTCCGTCTTCACGAACTTGAACTCGTTACTTCCGCTGTGCAGCGTCTTCATTTGTTCCTCCAAACAGAAGCTGATCATAGCCAAGCATGATCGTCCTGTCGGGGGGTGCGGAACATTCGTGGAATTACTTAGCCATCCGTATGGTGAGGCCTGAGATCCTGACTCGCATCCATCGAACTCCAAAATGAATCTTTCCTAAAGCAGACCGAATGTGCTGGTGCACATTCTGACCGGCTTGTGCCCACAGCTGCCGTTCTTCCAATCAGATCAGTGGGTTACTCTAGATCCTAAAATCGCTAGGAGAGATCGATGAACTGGGAAGCTGTAGGAGCTACCGGAGAAGTAGTGGGGGCTGCTGCAGTCATCCTGACGCTCGCATTCCTCGCTTTCCAGATCAGGTCGAATACGAGAGCCATCCAAGCCAGTGCTCAATACGACATTCAAGTACGGCTATCCGATATCAGTTTCGAGATTGGCTATAACCCTGAACGCTCAGCGCTGTGGTCGAAGATTCTCGACGAGACTCTGTCGGAGGAGGACTTCGGCGATGCGCAGCTCGTTGAAGCACACTGGGTCATCCGAGGTATCTTGGTAACTTACATAGCGGGCTTCGCTTCATACCAGAAAGGCATGATGCCTGAGGAACAATGGCGCATCGATAGAGATTTCATTAGAAGATTCGTAGCCCTTCCTGTCGTAAAACCGATCGTCGATATCGAAATTGATCAAGGAATAATCAACGCTGAGTTCAGGAAAGAAGTGTTGGATCGAGTCGACAAGGCTGACTTATCAATCGGGCTAAGACGTGGTTGACTAAAATGACGATGACAGGTTACTCGAACCGACTTTCCTCGGAACTATGCGACCGACCGCTATTTGGTCTTGCCTGGTTTTCATGGACAGTTTCGTTAAGCCCGTCATGTCCGGTTTGGGAAAGCAGACACCCTCAGCCGATGTCCGATTGTGGCCAAAACTAACTGTGGGAACAGACTGACCCGAAACAGAACGGTGCGCAATTTCAAATTCCTATGGCCGCGTGTCCCAAATTCTTGCAGATCCTTGCACCTTCTTGCACCTCGACGCACCTTTTTGCAGCGACTCTAATTCTGAATGGTCCTATTTTGGTGCGCCGAATGCGCTGTGGTGCTCAGGTTCCTCGAAATCCATGGCAGTCATATGTGGCTCAAAATTTGCACAGGATCATTCACCAAACTCGCCGTAGATTTTACAAGGGAGACGAAATGGCAATCAGTAACGTAGTGGACTTTCTGGAGGCAACCGGATCGGACGAAAGCCTCAAAGCTAAGTTGGTCCAGAATCTAGGTGTGGGCGACGGTGATGTAAGCAGCACCGATGCACTGGATGAGAATGAAATTGCGGCGTTACTGGGACAGGCAGGAGTTGATGTGTGTGCTCTTGCCGCCCGGAATAGTTACGTATTCTCCATCAGCGAGCTGCACGCTGTCGTCGGCGCTTTCGAGAGCTTTCGATCAGGTGAAATTTCAGAAGAAGAATTGATGAGCATGCTGGAGCTGCCAAGTCCTCCGACAGCGGTCGCTCAAGAGGCTTCAGTGCTCGCGTATCGTGGAATTACCTATACCAAAGAGAAGTCAGAAGATAAAAAAAGGAAGCTGGATGTAGTCCGCTTCGTGGAAGCAACCGGAAAAGACAACAAACTCCGTTCCGAATTTCAATCCATATTGCAGGCCGGGGACGGGGATATCAGCGACTTCGGCGAACTAGATGACAGCGAGCTGCAAGCACTTCGAAGCGCACGGGGGGCAATCGTCGCAGATTTTGCCGCAAAACATGGTTACATGTTCACGATCGCAGACCTGTATTCGATCCTCGATGCTTTTCAACGCATGAAAAGTGGAGAGGTTTCAAAAGAAGCGTTTGCAAAATTCGTCGATTCCAGCGGTCAATCAGCCGACTTCCTGCCTTTTATAGATTCTGTTGTAAAGATGACCTACAAGGGCGTGCAATACGACAAGGTTCGTCCGGCAGCCGCCCAGGGTAACTCTTTAGAGGTGATGCGATTCATTCAAAAATCGCACGATGATGAAGATCTTCGCAGCAAGCTCAAGGCAATCATTGGTGGTGATGGGGACATAAGTTCACCTGAAGAACTTGATGGCTCGGAATCTATGAATCTGCTGGGCCAGCGAAGTTCTAAGGTAGTGGCGCTGGCCGCCTCCGAAGGATTTCGATTTACTATTGCTGACCTGACTGCTGTCATTGGCGCCTTTCAGCTCGTCGAAAACGGCACTCTGACGCTGGATAGCTGTAAGCGTATTCTCGGAATAACAGAATCCACCAAAGACGAAAGTCTAGGTAAGCTCGCAAGCACCGCGGTTCGAATTTACCGAGGAGTGACTGTCACGTAACCAGTGTCACTGCTCTTTCGTTTCAGGAAATCTGATTTGCTCTGGTGTTGCTATCAGAGCAGCGTGCCAGTCAGGGATTGCTCGTAAAAAAGTGCCGCGTCTGGCGGGTGGTTTGTCGTGCTGCACCAGGGAGTTCATATAAGGTAGAAACATTAGCCCTTATAGATTGGATGAGTGGGACGGACAGGGTTTCGAGGTTGATACAACCATGCAACGGGGCGATATCACCGATACAAAGACGCATAAGTCTCGATACGTTCCTTTCCTGCCAAGTCCGCAATCTAGTTTGCTGGCGTACTGAAGAAAGCAATTAAAACTAGGACAGCACCACGGTTTTGTTTTGCTAAAACAGTATGGCCGCCCGTTTGCCCGTTCCGACAAACTGAACAGATGGCTCCACAATTCGAAGCAATAGGCTTCATAACCACCTGATACAGAGATGAAAAATGGCGGAGCGCTTAGCCGAAGACGATCGCCCGACCGGCTTGGGGATAGTCCCTCAGAGTCAACACGTCAAACGGTTGGTAGCCCGGAGCCACAGAAACTACAAGAGAGTATCCGGTCACTGCAACTGCAGTTCCTATGAGCGTGATATGGACACGAATTGGCATCCTCTTTGGTGAATAGCTAACGACAAACAGCAGCAGGCCCAAACCAACCAACATGAGCCAATGAACAATCATGTATGCATAGCACCAATCGAATCGAAATGACGGAGCATACAAAACTTCGCTGGATTCTGCGACGAGATGGACTTCCGCTGCTGGCTGCGGATTCAACCGGTCGACGCAACACACTAGTCTCTTATTGCTAAAAGGGAGTGTTGCAGATGAAACGAAGACCAAGGATCCACTCCACCGCATCTGCCGAGTCCCCAGTGTTGGCGTTGCCTTTCGAAGTCAACCGGTATCCGTTCCGTCATTCCCGAACCACCCCTCGGAATCCACCTATTGTTGGCTTTACTGACCTAACTGATCGTACGTGTCGCCCGTTAAGGCCAGTGTCCTTACAACCAATTCTGATGCTGTCCCAATGGGTAGACGCGTTGGTCCCATAGTCAGATTCAGGATAGTAGATGCGAGAAGGAACACCCAGCCAAACCGCTATAGCCACCGCGTATCTGCGAGCGTTGCACGTCGCGGTGGGCGATACACCATACGTTTTCGAGGACGCTGCAGCTGCAGCGTACCTGCCGGTATATCAGCGGGACTATCTCAGGTGGCTCGCGGACATGGCCGAACGATGGCGTGGCGTGTACCGTCCGCGGCGCCATGCCGCAAGCAACGTTGGCAGCCAGGTGCTGGTCCGCGCCCGCTACGCCGAGGACGCATTGGAGGCCGCCGTCAGACGGGGCTGCAAACGTTACGTCATTCTAGGGGCGGGCCTGGATACCTACGCCGAGCGTCATGTCGACGATGCCGCGCCTTTGCCGGTGATCGAAATCGACCATCCTGCAACCCAGGAATGGAAGCGCGCGACACTGATCGATAATGGGCAGACAAAACCGCCAGCTTTAACCTACAGGTCTGTAGACTTCGAACGCATGCCGCTTGAAGGGGCATTGGACGACTTCGATGCGCCGCAATTCATATCCTGGCTCGGGACCACTTATTATCTGACGCGCAGTGCGATTGCTACCACACTATCTGAGCTAAGCGAGCACTCAGCGCCTGGTTCGGAGCTGGTATTGGATTACTGGCGCGAATCCCGATTGCCGGGAGTTAATCCGATGTTCCAATGGGCAGCCCGCATGGGCATGGCGCTATTGCCGGAGCCGCTGCGATCGTTTTTCGATCCCCAAGAGATGGAACAAATGGCAACGAACGCCGGCTGGCATGTGCGCGAGCACTGCGCGCCGGTTATCCAGAACGCCCGCTATCTTGCGCGGCGAGCGGATGGTCTGCGTGTGCCGAGCTTTGCGTTCCTGCTGCACCTCGAAAAGACTGCAATGGATTCTTCAGAAGTCACTCGCTAGCGATATCGAGGCGCGTTTTTCAGCGGCTCCAGATTTTATCTCTCAGATCATATGCCAGGGAGCGTGTTTGTGACTGCCTACCGCGCTCGACGGCGGACACCTGTAAACCGCCTCAAATACGTTTCGCGTATCTGGAAGAATCCGGCTTCGTATTGGCTTCGTACCGGTTTTTTCTTGGCCAGTGAATGACCGCACTTGGCCGGCAGCGGACTAATCTATTGCCTCACAATCTGCTGTCTTTTTCCAAGCCTCGGGCTGCTAAACTGGGCGCAGGTATTGAATGGAGTCGTCGTTGTTCAAACGTCTGACATTGAGTTTTCTTTTAGCTTT
>CAKZWF010000028.1 GCA_937921865.1 uncultured Pseudomonadales bacterium
TGCTCGGTTGGAAGCGATACCTCGCCTACCAATATCCGACCAGTCGTCTGAGTATCGAATCAGATCCGTTGCCTTCTTGCTTCATGAAAGAGTGAGGCCGCTGTGTAAGTAGTGGTTAAACCCTGCCAGGACTTGCGGCTAAAGTCTGACGGCCAGAAAAGCGATTGAGAGGACGGTTGATCACTTGCATCCGATATCGAAAACGCGGTTAATAGCGCCCCTTCGACAACGCAATTCCGCTGTTCCGGCAAGGATTGCTTTCCTTAACCTGATCGCCTGCACGCGGGAGGGATACTGCATGCACAATAGTTCAATGGGCCTTTTCGGCAGTATGCTCTGCGCATTGCTTGTCGTGGGGTGCGCTTCGGCACCGGTTGATCGGGAACTCTCAGCAGCTCCCGCTTCATATGCCGCACTGCCAAATGGCAACGACCCAATGCAACCGGACACGCCCTCTAACGTATACGCCGATCTGGTAACCGTTCCGGGAGAAAACGTTGTTCGCTCGATGGAGCGGCAACGCGGTCATGCTCTCAATCTGCTGTCCATCTCCGGCGGAGGCCAGAACGGTGCGTTTGGTGCCGGATTTCTCAATGGCTGGAGTGAAAGTGGCAATCGGCCGGAGTTTGATATCGTCGGAGGTGTGAGCACTGGCGCACTGCTTTCCACACACGCCCTGCTCGGTACCGAGGCAGACAATGCGGAACTCGAAGCGATGTACACGCAGATCAACAAGGACGACATCTACAAAGGTCGCAGTGTCTTCAGCATTCTGACTGGTACCGATTCCCTCCGGGACACTACGCCACTCCAAGCACTTATTGCCAAATACATCAAGCCAGAGACTCTCGTTCGCGTTGCGGAAGCCTACGATCAGGGCCGACTGCTCGTTGTCGGCACGACCAATGTCGACTACGGCCAGACCTGGGTCTGGAACATGTCGCTCATCGCTAAAGCTGGCGATCTCGAACTCTATCGCAAGGTCCTGCTCGCCTCCGCGTCTTTTCCGGTCGTCTTTCCACCGGTTGAGATCGATGGCCACCTCTTTGTCGACGGCGCCGCCCGTTCAAACGTCGTGGTCGCCGGAATGGGCGGAAAGAAGCGACCCGATCCACCGCTGTTTGGATCGGGTAATCTCTTTCTGATCAATAACGGCAAAGACAACCACGCTCCCGAGGCCTTACGCAGAGCTCTGGGGCCCGTTGCGGCCACAACTATCAGCGTGATGATGGACCAATCCATGCAGACCGCCTTGTCCCGTTCCTACTTTGGCGCTCATTTTCTCGGCTACGATTTCAAACTCGTGGCGATCCCCGATCAAGTCGATATTGGCCATGATCCACTGGCTTTCGATCCGAGCCAGATGCGTGCAGCCTTCGATGCGGGGCGGGAGATGGGGAAAATGGAGCAACCCTGGCTGAATTCACCAGCCAATGTTGGTGATGTTCCGCCTTGGGCTTTAAGAGCAATCGAGGAGAGTTACTGATCCAGGATGCTTACGGGTGTTGCAGCGGAACGCTCTACTCACCGGTCAGCAAGATGGCAGGTGATTTGCCGACCATCTGCTATCTGCAGAAGCTCCGGCGCCCGCGACTTCCTGAAGGAACCCGCTGATTAACGTGGGACCACCTCGACGATAGAGCCACGGATACTGCAGGCTAAAGCGTGGACTCCAACAAGATCAATTTGGCGTGAATCCCAATGCCACTAAATCTGCACGGCTGGAAGCCATCCTCCGCCTACCAATACCCGACAAGTTCTATCCGGAATTATCTGGCATCTGTTCGATTTCGCGTGCACAGATCAAGGCAAAATTCCGCTTTACGTATTACGTATTACCTATCACGTAATATAGTGGGCTGGTGATTACATCCTTTCGCTGCAAAGATACGGAAAAACTGTTTAGCGGAGGAAACCGGAGGCGATTTCGAGCAATACGAGCTCAAGCAGCAACTCATCGTGCTGAGTCGAGCTAGAAGGAAAGCACCGAATCTCCAAGCAAGCGATTGCTTCCTGTTTGGCGCTTTGTCTTTGCTGATTTCACCTTCACGCCTATTCTCGGTGGCGATAGCCATCAAGCCAGCTACGCTGCTCAAATTCCACCGTGCGTTGGTGAAACGTAAATACAGCTGTCTGCTCTCCAACTGTTTTCCAAGTAGGGCAACAAACGGCCTGGCCCCAAGGGACCATCACAATCTGCCCGGTGGCAATTAAACCCCGGCACCAGCAATGGGTGAGCAACTGATTACCCGATTAGTAGAGAAGGCAGGGATCAACTTTCGATCTGGAGTCAACGACTCCCCAGCGTGGCTGCTCAGCGGTTGAGCAGCCCTGGTCAAAGTACAGAGATAACCTCGTGATGCTTCAATGACCGGCCATCCTGACGGGTTGGTGCCATTCTGCGATTTGATTGCTGAGTCTCCCGATCCAGAAAATTCAGCCGTCGACCATTCGGATTCGGTTTGTATTCTTGGCCCCAGTGGGTCACGGCCAGCAGGATGGATTGCAGCGCATAGCCTTTCTCAATGAGGTGGTATTCGGGGTGACCACCCTCCACCTTCGAGGTGAGCGGCGAGGCGTTAACAATCAGGTCAGATCCCGGGTTAACGACGCCGCGTGTTTTTCGAACTCAGGAAGCGCTCCCAGCTTAAGCAGGTGCTGATACGCCCTGGGATATTCTTCGCTGGCACGCTCGGAAATCGGCCGTAATCCACTACCGGGATCTTTCTCCAGCATCTTCCGTTCACGAAGGAACTGGCCCAGATCGCACACGAAACCAATATCCGCGATCGTCAGCTGATCTCCTGCAATGAACGCACTGTTTCCCAACGCATTATCAATACCACCTAAGTAAAACTCGTAGGCATCAGCCATACGGTCATAGAGCTCTGAAGTAGGGTTCGGCAGTGCGAGCAGATACTCCTGAGCTTCACGCGCAAATACCAGTCCGGCGTCGAGAAAGCTGTCTATGCGGGAGGCTTCGTAGCCATCGTGGCCATACAAACCATGGTCTCCACTTCCGCTTCTGGCCACCGCCCGCAGAATACTGTTCGACTCAAATATGCCCGTCTTGCCTTCAGGGTCAAACGCCGCAGGAACAGTGCCGAATGGGTGCGCGGCCAGGAATGCATCTGTCTTGTAGAGCGTTGTTTTGAAACCCCGGCGGCCAACCCTCGCATACGGACTGGTTTCGGTCATCTCGTCTTCGGAAAGCTCACGGGCCTCGAAATCCCATAACCAGCGGGCAAGTTCGGGTGGTCTGGCACCCAGCGTTGCCACTTCGACGCCACAATACTCTGCAGCAATCAGCGCCTTCCATACCCTCGGGTTGGGCAGATAGGAAAATACTCGTAACACCGGCCCAGCCATGGTTACCAGCTCTCCCCATAGGGGCGGATCACCGACTCAGCTGACCAGGCGCTTCGCGGCTGATGGGCGATCCGATAAACCTCTTCGGCAATATCAGCTGGCTGACAGAAAAATTCATCCGGGCGATCGGAAAAAGCCTGTCTGGTCCAGGGCACATCGATGACCGCATCAATTGCGACATAGGCGGCATGGATGCCTTTTGGCCCGGCGTCCCGGGCAATACTCTCGAGCAGGATTCTCTGCGCAGCTTTAGACGGCGCAAAACCGGCGAAATTCGCTTTGCCTCGATAGGCTGAGGTATTGCCCGTGCAGACGATGGCACCAGTCCCACCGGCGAGCATATCCGGCGTAGCCAGACGGGCGAGGTTCAACAGCGCCATCGTGTTGACTTCGAAAGCCAGCCGGAGCCTGTCGGGAGCAATTTCCATGTAACTACCCAACGCTGCACCGACCGCATTGTGAACGATCACCGAAGGAGCGCCGAGATCAGATTTAATCTGCTGATATGTTGAAATCAGCGCTTTCTCATCACTGACATCACAAACGAACGCATGGGCAGAGTCGAGTTCGCTGGCGAGAGCATCGAGACGCTCGCCATTGCGGGCAAGCATCGCTACCGCATAGTCTTCCTGGGCGAAGCGGCGAACCAGAGCACTTCCGGTACCAGGACCGACGCCAGTAATCAGGCAGGTTTTCTTCATTGTGGGTGCCATCCGCTAAGTGGGTCGATCAGGTCAATATACTCCTTCTCTGGCACAGCCCTCAGACTAACTCAAACCGGATGCAGCACTACCCGCAGTTCTTTCACGCCATGAACGAAGCTGTGCTCAATTCGCTCCGGCTCACCAACCACCTCGATGCGATCAAAGCGCTTCAGCACCTCCTCCCAGAGAATGCTCAACTGCGCTTCTGCAACTCGGTTGCCCAGACAGCGATGCAGACCAAAACCGAAAGACTGGTGTTTCCGAACGTTGGCACGTTCAATGCGAAATTCATCAGGGTTCTCGAAAACTTCCGGATCCCGGTTCGCTGACGCATACCACATCGCAATCTTGTCACCTTTCTTGATCTGCGCACCGCGGAACTCAACGTCCTGTTTCGCTGTTCGGCGCATGTAAGACAGTGGGGTCTGATAACGGATTATCTCGGATACCGCATTGGCAATCAGCGCCGGATTATTCTTGAGCTTTTCGAACTCGCCAGGATTCTGGTGCATGAACCAGACACCGCCGGACATGGAATTCCGGGTAGTGTCGTTGCCCCCAACGATCAACAGCAGCAGATTGCCCAGCAGCGGCAGACCTTCCAGGTCTTTTGTGTCTGGATGATTAGCCATCAGCGAGATGAAATCCTGACTGTCGTTACCTTCGAACTGACGCTCCTTGAACAGCCGAGTGAAGGTCTCCAGGCACTCGAAAAGATGCGTTACCCGGTCATCCGCGGTCAGTCCCATCTGCTCAGGCGGCGTCGTGGTCATATCAGACCAGAAGGTCAACTTGCTGCGATCCTCAAACGGAAAATCAAACAGGGTGGCCAGCATGCGCGTGGTCAGCTCAATCGAGACTTTCTCGACCCAGTTGAACTCCTCGCCAATGGGCAATCCGTCGAGCACTTCCTGGGTGCGCTCGCGAATCAATCCCTCGAGGTTACTGAGGCGCACCGGGCTCACCGCAGGAGTCACGACTTTTCGCTGATCGTCATGGGTTGGCGGATCCATGGCGATAAAGGTCGGGATCACCGCATCTGGAATGATCTGATCAATCAGAGCAATGGATGGTTCTGAGGAGAACACCTCGTGATTGGTGTCGATGGCTTTAACGTCTTGGTAACGGGTGACCGACCAGTACGGACCGACAAAGGGATTACGATCGCAATAATGCACCGGAGCATCCTGCCGCAGGCGCTTGAAATACTCATGCTGCGCGCCGTGCTGGAAGATCTGGCCGTTGCTCATATCAATATCGTCGAGAGACAGCGACCAGGGATCGGTTTCTGCCGTGGAGACTGGATTGTATTCAACAGGGGTGTCCTGAACTTCTGATTCACTCATCGAAATAGGCCCGTCTGATTAACGTCGAAAGTTTAAATTTACATTGTAAAATAGAAAAGGTAAAGTCCCTTTTCATGGGACGTCCGGCACTCACAGATCTTGAATTCATCGCGGCGCAGGAGCGCACCTGCGACGTAGCGCTTGAACTGTTCGATCAGGGAGGCCGCGAGGCAGTAACCCTGCGGGCCATTTCCAATGTGCTCGGCTGCAGCCCGATGCAACCCTACCGCTACTTCCCCGGTGGCAAGAGCGAGATTCTGGCCATGGTGAAAACCCGCGCCTTCCACCACTTTGCCGAGCACCAGGAAACCCTGCTGAACGAAGACATCGACAACGATATTGATCTGCTGGAGAACTACGGTGCTGCGTACGTTCGCTATGCCCGGGAAAATCCGGCCAGTTTTCGCATCATGTTCGAACTGGAGTTGCTGCCTGAAGAGACGTTTCCTGATCTTGCCGACGCCGCCCGGCGAGCTCGAACACCAGTCATGACAGCGATCAGGCGCCTGGTCGACAGTGGTCTGCTGCAGGGCGAACCGCGTCAGATCGCAAAAATACTCTGGGCATCAGTACATGGTCTGGCAACTCTGCACCTGACCGGACAGCTGGAAGACGGCTCTGAGTTAGAAGACCTGCTGCCGTTTCTCACCCGGACTCTCCGCGCTGGAATCCTGACCGGGGATAGCTAATGTCACAGGGATGTTCGACCAGTCGTCTGAGTATCAAAACAGGTCCTTTGCCTGCCTGCTTCATGAAACAGCGAAGCCGCTGTGTAAGTATTGGTTAAACCCTGCCAGGGCTTGCGGCTCTTACGGCTGAGCAACAACAGCCCATGACCTCTAGCACGACCGCAGCGCTCGGTCTCACATCCAGCACACGAGGACGGGCATGCATCATGCAACTCGACAATGGTTTCTCCAAACTTGATCTGTCAGAACTCGCAGACCTTAAGCAGCGTGAGCCGCTGCAGAATGCCGACCGCAGTCTGGCGGAGCGCAAATAATCGATATCTCTTACGTTGCTCAGCCGGAGGTCCCTTCTTCACGGATAGGTTCAAACACGAAACCCTCGTAATCCGCTTCCGCTACTTCAATCAATCGATCGAAATACTGGGACCCGCGCAGGTGTCCCAGGAACTGGCGCGGCTTTCCGGGAATATTCGCGCCCATATACCAGGAGTTTGTCTCGGGGTAGAGGGTTCGATCCGCGATCGAATTGATTTCACGATCCCAGTCAGCCTCAGCTTCTTCAGTCGCCTCAACTGCGCCGAGCGCCTTGTCACGCACATGGCCTATACAGTCGGCAATCCAAGCGGCCGTGCGCTCTCCTCCCAACGGCATCGTGAAGAACACACCCGGAGCGCCGGGTCCGTGGATCATGAACAGGTTGGGAAAACCGGCAATTGTCGAACCTAAGTAGTTGTCGAATCGGTTATCCCACTTCTGCTTAAGACTCAGGCCTGCGCGACCTTTCGGGTTGAGGTTCAGCATTGAACCACTCACTGCATCAAAGCCGGTGGCGAGCACGAGTATGTCGATTGCATGTTCGCCGTGCTGAGTACGCACGCTCGTGGGCGTGAACTCCACAATCGGATCTGCGCGAAGGTCGACCAGCGAGACATTGTCGCGGTTGTAGGTTTCGAAGTAGCCGTTGTCGAGAATCATGCGTTTGGTGCCGATGTAGTAATCGGGCATCAACTTATCTGCAGTGTCCGGATCGCGGACAATCTCGCGCATCTTGCCGCGAACGAACTCGGAGACCTCATCATTGAGGTCCTTATCCACCACTACGCCGACAAAGCTATCAATAATGAGGTGAATGCCACCCTTCTCCCAGAGCTGTTCATAAAGGGCTCGGCGCTCTTCCGGAGTGTGATCTGCAGCGCGCCTGCGAGTAGTCTTGAATGGCCATCCGCCGCGTTTACACATCGACATGCGAAGGTCATCCCAGTCTTCTCGGTATCGGGTCAATTCCTCCTCCGTGAGTGGCCGATTGCGCGCCGGAAGCGAATACTGGGGCGTTCGCTGAAACACGGTCACGTGCTCTGCTTCCTTGGCAATTTCGGGAATTGCCTGAATACCCGAAGAACCGGTCCCGATTACACCAACCCGCTTACCTTCAAAAGATACTTTTTCATGAGGCCATCGCCCGGTGTGATAGCACTCACCCGCAAAGTCATCGATGCCCGGATACTCGGGGCGATTGGCGACAAAGAGTGCACCCACCGCGCAGACCAGAAACTGCGCAGAAGCGCTTTCACCGGTACTGGTTTCGATGGTCCAGCGCTGGGCGGCTTCATCATAGCGGGCGTCAGTGACCCAGGTTTCGAACTGGATATCTTTGTTAAGGTCGAAACGTTCAGCGAAGTGCTCCAGGTATGCAAGCACTGAAGCCTGGGAGGTCTGAGTTTCGGTCCACTCCCACTCATCGACGAGTTCCTGCGAAAACGTGTATGCATAGAAAGGACTGCTTGGCGCATCGACCCGAGCGCCCGGATAGCGGTTGTACCACCAGGTGCCTCCTACACCACCAGCGCCATCGAAAGCTCGCACGTTCAGCTGCATCTTGTCGCGAAGGTGATGCAACGCGTATAGGCCACCAAAACCGGATCCTACGATGATCGCGTCGTACTGAGGCGTGTTTTCAGTCATGTTGTTTTCCTGCATGGCAGTCTGATTGTTAAGCCCGTTGAAAAGACTTCGAAAGCTATCACAGTTCCGATGCGCTACTCAGCAGAGTCACTCATCACGACGCCCGCAGCCTCCAGAGCAGCTATGGTGTCAGCATCAATCCCGAAATCAGCCAGCACCTCACGGCTATGCTCACCCAGCCGAGGTGCGCGTTGCGGGGTACGCTGTTGTTCGGTAGAGAGGCTGATCGGCGTGGCAAAAGTGCGCTCGACCCCCGGCACGCCCGACTCCGAGTCGACAATCGCACCGTTGGCTATGAGCTGCGGATCGTCAATGACTTCAGCATTCCTGGCGATGAGGCTGTAAACAATTCCGTGATTGTCCAGACGCCGGCACAGCTGTGCCGCATCGATTTCGCGGACGGCTTCAGCAATCAGCTCCCGAGCGCGCAAGCGGTTCTTAAAGAGCGCCTTCACGGGCTTCAGCGCTTCGTCTTCCAACCATTCTGGGCGATTGAGAACATCAACGAGTTTTGGCCAATCACGCCCAACATTCTGCAGAGCCAGCAGCACATGACGGTTGTCGGCGGTGGTGTAGACGTTCTGAATCGGATTCGACCAGCCTTCCCGATCGCGCCGATCAGCGCCATCAATACCGGCCATGACCGCCTGCAGGTTCAGCGCATTAGCCCATGCCCCCATCACAGCAAGCGAGGTCGAGACCATGCTGCCCTCGCCGCTTCGATCGCGTCGATACAGCGCCATCATGATGCCGGCGAACAGGGTCATGGCGGTGGCATGGTCGCCCACCCCACCGGCCGGTAGTGTCGGGGTCACGTCTTTGTCGCGCATCATGTCGAGAATACCGGTGCGGGCAAACCAACCGGTCAGGTCGAAGGCGCGGCGGTTAGCATCAGCGCCTTTGAGACCATACCCGGACACCTGCGCAAAAATCAGACGTGGATTAATCGCCTTCAAAGTCTCCCACTCGAGGCGGTGCTTTTTCAGTTGTGCTGCATTGAAGTTGACCACGAACACATCGGCTACTTTCAGCATCTCGAGCAGAGTGGCATAGCCCTGCTCACTGGTGATGTCGAGCGCGAGCCCGCGCCGGTTACGGTCTGTGAGCTGCCAGGAGAACTCGCTCGGATGTCCGGCAGCACTAGAGCGGTGTCTGTCACCGGACAGCGGCTCGATCTTGATCACATCTGCACCGTAGTCGGACAGTATGGTGGCTGCACACGGTCCCGCCAGAAATGAGGCGCCGTCGATGACTTTCAGATCCTGAAACAGATTAGACATGGTTCCCCTTATTAAGCCGTCCGACTTATTCGCGCTCCAGCTCAGCTGGTGGATTATCACCACCCTCCTCCGCTCTATCAATCCGCCACGGCAAATACGGCTTCCCCGCATCCAGATATCGCTTCTTCTCTGCAGTGTCGGGTAACAGACCATTGAGCCTGTCGGAGCGATTCGGCTCGACCTTCCAGGCATCTGGAAAGGGTGCGGCGGTGGGTCCATTTCTGTCACGAAGATTAACACCTTCGGCAAGACGGGCATGAAACGGCACCGCAGCACGCCCGGAAGGACTTTTCAAACGCTGATAGAGCGCACGACGCAGCTCCTGACGTACCTGGTAATACTCCGACTCGTTGATCAGATTGTGCACCTCGAGCGGATCCGCATCTACATCATAGAGCTCTTCAAGATCCCAGATACCGTGATACTGAATGTACTTGAGCGGGCCACGCTGTATGGCAAACGTCGTGGGCGTCATTGGAAACGACCACTCCCAGAAATACTCGTAGATGAAATCCGGCTCGGCCCACTCTTCGAGTTTCAGCTCACCCGTTGCCAGATGCCACCAGCTTTCACCTTCAAACTGTGGCGGCGATTCAATGCCCGCAACCTCCAGAAACGTTGGCGCCAAATCCAGATTGCGAACCATGGCATCGTTCGTAACACCCGCTGGAATATTTCCGGGTGCAGCGACCACCATCGGTACCCGCACGGAGCCTTCATAAGCATTTCGTTTATCGATGAGTCCATGATCGCCAATCAGAAAGCCGTTATCGCTATAAAAAATGACCATGGTTTCATCCTCCAGACCATTCTCCTCAAGGTAGGACCAGATAGCGCCAATACTGTCATCCACTGCCGATAGCGCCGCAAAGTAGTCGCGAAGGTAATCGGTCATCTTGCGATCGCTGGCGTAGAAGAAGTCAATGCCATGCCAGCTGTTGCGCTGATTCTTCACCCACATCGGTTTGCCTTGAAGATACTCCCCACTGATCTGGACCGTTTCGGGGAGGGCAAACTCAACATCATCGTAGAGACCACGGTGACGTTGGGCAGGCGTGGCGTCGGAGTGCACAGCTTTATGACTCAGGTATGCAAAGAAAGGTTTAGAGGGGTCACGACCTGTGTTCAGCCAATCGATCAGATAGTCGGTCAGCTCATCGGTAATGTAGCCCTGCTGAGGAACACTCGTACCGTCAACATTGAGCGCATTCGCCTGCCCATCTGCACGGGTCACCGGGTAGTAGAACCCCTGACCGGCAAAACTGACCCAACGATCGAACCCTTGCCGCGGCGCATCGGTAGCATTACCCATGTGCCACTTGCCGAAAAACCCGGTCTCATAGCCGGCTTCCTGAAGGTATTGCGGGAAAAACACCAGTCCTGATTCTGAGCTGTTGTTATTGTCGACAACGCCGTGATTTCGGGTGCTTTGCCCGGTCAGAATCGTCGCTCGACTGGGTGAGCACAGCGATGTGGCAACTACCGCGTTTGGAAAATAGACACCTCGTTGCGCAAGTTGATCGATATTCGGCGTTTTAATCTCGGGGCGCAGAAAGCCCATGCCATCGAAACGCAGATCATCGACAAGGATGAATATCATGTTCAGCGGCTTGTCCTGCGCGCTCGCGACATGCGTAATCGACATCAGAGCACCGAGTATCAGCCAGACTGATCGCATGATACGGAAATCCCTCATTGTTCATTCGCTGTTGCTTTGAATTTCACATAACGCTTATCGAACACAGGCTCAGCCATCGGTGTAGCTTCCCGGTGCACTTGCGCGGCCTGCAACAGAGCGGCGACCACCTCAGGGTGTTGTGCTGCGACGTTACGCATCTCCCCCATGTCCTGATGGAGATCATAAAGTTCCGGCTTCGTCAGGCGTTCGTTGCTCGATTCCGATGCATAGAAATGTATCTTGTACTGGTTCTTCCGATAGGCTTTGAGAAGCCCATTGCGATAGTAGGCGAGCTCACTTCTGGGACCGTTGTCACCACTCATAAGCACGTCACTGAGATCCAGACCATCCGTTGCCTCGGGTAAATCAACCCCAGCCAAGCCAAGCGCCGTCGCATAGAGATCTAACGTCGTGCCAATGTCAGATATAACGGCCGGTTCGATCTCCCCTGGCCACCAGAAGATCCCCGGAACACGCACACCGCCCTCATAAACTGTACCTTTACTGCCACGTAAAGGTCCTGCGCTGCCCGCTAACTCGATCGAAACAGCCTGCCACGGACCGTTGTCACTTGAGAACACAAGCAGCGTATTCTCCGCAACACCAGCTTCCTCCAGCGCTTCGACAATACGACCAACACTCCAGTCGATCTCTTCAATCGTATCCCCATACGCGCCGCGCAGGCTCTTGCCGGCAAACTCATCACTCGCAAAAACCGGCAGATGCGGCATGCTGTACGGTACGTAGGCGAAGAAAGGACGATCACTGTTAGATTCGATGAAGGCGACAGTTTCTTCGGTTACTTTGCGCGTGAACGTCGGTTGCTGAATTGGCCGCTCCAGCACCTCGTCTTCATACCCGCCCTCTACCGCCACGCTACGAACAGAGTAGATATCGAAGTTGTCATTCACCGGATTGAGCAGTTGCGGCAGAAACACCGAGCGAATGTTGTTCATGACTTTGTCGGATTCACCCGCCAATCGCAGCTGATAGACCTCTTCCACCGGGAATCGTCCTGCGGCATTCATATCATTGGAAAAAGGTGTCCCGTACCAGTAATCAAAACCATGGCGCGTAGGATAGCTCTCCGGCGAATCACCCAGATGCCATTTCCCAAACATGCCAGTCGCATAGCCTGCCGACTTCAACGCTTCCGGTAAGGTTAAAAGCTCAGCCGGGATGCCATTCGGATCACCCGGAAACATCACCGCTACCTCGCGTCCATAAAGACCGCTTCTAACCGGGTATTGGCCCGTTAACAGCGCACCACGACTGGGCGAGCACACCGGGGCAGCAACGTAAAAATCGGTCCAGCGTTGGCCCTGCGCGGCAAGACGATCGAGATGGGGAGTGCGGATATAGGGATTGCCATAGCTGCCAGTATCAGCATAGCCCATGTCATCGGTAAACAGGATGACGATGTTCGGTTTACTACCTGGGGCGGCTTCTCCCCAGGCGTTCAAGCCACCAGACAGCAATATTGCGACACCAATCACCCACCGGCTTATTGAATTCTCAGTCTTCACGTTACTCCCCCAAAACTTCTTCTACAGGCGTCTTATCCGCCAATTGTGCACTCAGCCACTCACCCAGCAACATGACCGCATCGATCGATACACACCAGATACAACGGCAATCTGAGAATAGGAATTTTAACAGGGATGTTCGAGAAGTCGTCTGAGTATCAAAACAGATCCGTCGCCTGCTTGCTTCATGAAAGAGTGAAGGCGTGATGAGTAGTTGTTAAACTACGCCTGGACGCGCTGAGGGCAATTACCGAATGCTGTTAGGAGTTGGCGCAGGGAGAAACTCTCCCCGCCAAATCGACTTTTCAGGAAGCTCCAAAGAGATCGTTTTGTGCAGTTTGGAAAAGGGTTTGCTTGCTCGCAGCACCAGGCGGCGCTCGTTGCTTGAGATGCACCAGAAAGGTTCGGATAACGGCTGTGACAATGACGCGTTGTCTGTCAGCGTCGGACCTTCAGCGATTGAGCATATCCGCCCAGCTGCAGACGCCAACATTTTACGTAACGCGGGTAGATTACTGTTTGTTGCGATACTTGCCGCAGCCCAATCTGTGTACGCCGCAAACCAAACCAATCAACAAACGACTACTCCGCGCTCTCCTGCTGAATTGTCCTCTTCCATCCAGACAGAATCGAAGAGAAACGCTTTAGACAACATTTGGTCGCACGCCACGCTTTACCAGAACCCTGACAATCCGTTCGTTCAGCGTTTCAGCCTGAGCGGACGCGCTCAGGGGGATTACGCCTATTTTGATGCTGATCAGGGAGACTACGACGATACCCGCTGGCGCCGCTTTCGCTTCGGCTTCATCTCTGAGGTTCTGAACCATGGTGTTGCGCGTCTCGAAGCGGATTTCGATTTCAACGAAAATATTGAGAGCAGCTACAAACGCCTGACCGATGCTCATATCGACTGGTCGTTGAATCCAAACTGGCGGATCACAGTGCTCAAGCAGTCGGCAGGATTCACGCTGGACGGCGCCACCTCCTCGAAACGCCTGTCGACGCCGGAGCGTAACGCCCTTACTCATAATCTGTGGTTTACCTCGGAGTATTTCACCGGGATCGACATCAAAGGTGCCTGCGGCGAAGACTGGAGCTGCCGTGCGGGGGTGTTTTCTTCTGCCGGCAGCAAACAGATCAGCGACTTTGATGCCAGTTACTTCTCCCTGCTGTCAGTCGGTCGGGAACTCGGCAATCTCCTGGGTCAGGACAAGTTGAACCTGCGGGTTGATTACGTCCACAACGATCAGGATGACGAGGCGGATACCCGCCCGTTTAATGACGTGGTATCCCTGGTCGCTGATTGGAAACATGGGCGTTGGGGAATGTCCACAGACTTCAGCGCAGGTCTTGGCTGGGAAGAGCAGAGCGATGTCTTTGGCATTGTTGTTATGCCTGTCTATGATCAAACCGCAAAACTGCAGTGGGTGGCACGCTATACCTATCTGTACAGTGGTGACGACAATGGCCTGCGTTTGAATCGTTACGAACGAGATGTGGTCTCCGGCCGTGGAGATGAATACAACGAGGTCTTTATCGGCCTGAACTGGTTCTTCTATGGACACAAATTCAAATGGCAGAACGGCTGGCAGTACAGCCGCATGAGCGACGCAGCGGACGATGGTGGCAAGTATGACGGCTGGGGCTTTACCAGTGGTCTGCGTGTCTCCTGGTAAATGGACTTCTGCAGACTAGGAACGAACCTTACAGGCCCACCTTGGCCGGGTTTCTCGAAGGCTCCTGGTTCACTCTATTCACTCGAAGGAATAAGGCGGGGCGTTCACTGGCCGGACTGACTATTCTATTCCGGTCTGAGGATAGGAATTTTAACAGGGATGCTCGAGCAGTCGTCTGAGTATCAAAACAGAACCGTTGCCTGCTTGCTTCATGAAAGAGTGAAGCCGTACTGCAAGCCCTGGCTATACTCCACCAGAGCTTGAAGCCAAGCGCTCAGGTACTGAAGGGCGACTACCGAATGCTGTTATCTGTTGCTCACCCCCAGCCTTCAATATTCTATTCGTCGCTGTTTCGAGTTGGGAGATCCGCGGCAAGCGACAGAGCTGTACTTACGTGCGTTACCGCAATACATCTGGGCCGGGCAACGCCGCCAGGCGTGGCGCGATGGTCGAGTTGCCGCCAGGCAGTTGAAAGCAGCGCTAAAGGCCAGGCTGGTCGGAACTCGTAACGGTGGCGGAGTTTAAAGCATAGCCGAGCGCAGACAATTTGATAAAATCTTGCCAACTCAGCTTTTTGTTGCAGAACCCGATATGCAAAACTCAAGAATCGTCAGCGCCATTCTAACTGTATTGGCATTCTGTTCCGGCACGCTGGCTGCGTCTGACGGTGCAATCAACCAGGCAATAGCTCTGCAGTTGGTTAACGCACCCGCCGAGATGCTGGGTTTTTCATCTGATGAAGTATCGATGGAATTCGAGGATCAGGAACTCTATGAGATTTATCACGAGAATGGGCTGCAGTCGTTATGGGTCACTGACAAGGGTCCTGGAAAACACGCGTCGGCTTTGCGTGAGGCCATCAGCAGTGCTGAAGAAGAAGGCCTCAACCCTGAAGATTATCATCTCTCCAGACTGCAGCAGTACTGGGACAGCAAACAGCCTGATCAGCTTGCCGAACTGGATTTCCTGATAACGCTGACGCTCGTCGCATGGGTAAATGACACCAGCTCGGGCCGAATTCACCCCAGAAAGGATCATCCCGAGCTTTTCGCCCGCGCGGGTGATCGCAGAGCCAACGCCGTGACAATTGTTGATGATTACCGGTCTGCGGACGATCCCGAATTGCTTCTTGCGCTCCTCAATCCGCAACATCGCTATTACCGCGGCCTGAAAGAAGCCTTGCCTCGTTACCGGACTCTGACTGAACAGGGCGGATGGGGAACGATTGATGCGGGTGGGTCTACCCTGCATCCCGGTGACAGGGACAAACGTGTTCCACAGATTCGAAGCCGGCTGGCAGTTACCGGTGAGTTAACCGGACCAGATCTGGATTCTGATGTGTATGACGAAGCTCTGGAAACGGCGGTAAAGCAGTTTCAGCTTTTTCATAACCTGGCGCCTGATGGCATTGCAGGCGCCAAAACCATCGCCGAGATGAATGTCCCAGTGGAATATCGGGTACGCCAAATCGAGATGAACATGGAGCGTTGGCGCTGGACGGCCCACGACCTCGAAAACCCTTATATCCTGGTGGATATTGCGTCATATGACGTACAGGGTGTCATTGATGACCAGGCCGAAATTGAAATGCGAGCGATCGTCGGAAGACTGCACCATGAGACGCCTATTTTCAGTGATCACATCAAGTACATCGAGTTCAATCCGTACTGGAACCTGACACCGAGTATCGCCCGAAATGAAACTGTACCGAAACTCCGCGAAGATCCAGACTATCTCGACGAGAAACACATCCGGGTCTTCGATGGCTGGGGGCAGGATGCGCAGGAATTAGACCCGCACAAAATTGATTGGAACAAGGTTGCCAATCCCGGCAAGTACAAGTTCCGCCAGGACCCTGGCATATGGAATGCTCTGGGCACGATGAAATTCATCTTTCCCAATAAATACAGCGTGTATCTGCACGATACGCCCAACCACGATCTGTTCAATAGGGCTGAAAGAGACTTCAGCCATGGTTGCATAAGATTGTCAAAGCCTTCGCAGCTTGCCGAATGGGTGCTTGGGCTCAACGATTCCGGCTGGAATATGGCTAAAATCGAGGAGGTGCTGGCCACCCAGCAGCGTACCGTGAAAAGCTTGAGTAAACCCCTGGCGGTGCATCTGACCTATGAAACAGCCTGGATCGACGGTGACTCCAGACTGCGATTTGCCCCCGATGTTTACGGGCGCGACAGCCGGCTTGAAAAAGCTCTGTATAAATGACGGTACTCGAAACCAGCGACTAATTCCGTTGTAAGGTCTCTAACTACCTTCGATCGCAGCCACCGGCACCTGGTAACGTTCCTCACCGTTGACGAAGACGCTCCTGCGTCACCTATGAACGGGAATCCACCTCGCCGGACGCCGCTGTGATCGTCGGCGGCCACCGTCTACAAACATGGGCTACGTTCAGAACAACGAGACGCCGCTTCTGATAGTGAACGGAGGCTATGACATGGTCGCGGCTTCATGAGCAAGACAGCACCTGTTTGTCTATCTGAGTACTGCAGACGAACGCAAGAAGCTGATCCTTTATGGCATGGCTTACCCTCCCCGCCACGCAGCCAGATGCTCAGAAAAATGGATGAAACAGGTTAAACGCCCTAAGTCTTGAAAGTTCAGGAAGCGGCAAAGGGATCGGCCTGAGAATCGCTCTAACCGGGATTGTCATCGCCTGCGTAGCAGTTACATTGACCATACAAGAATCCGGGCAAATTGGAGGATAGGAATTTTAACAGGGATGTTCGAGCAGTCGTCTGAGTATCAAAACAGATCCGTTGCCTGTTTGCTTCATGAAAGAGTGAAGCCGAACTGCAAGCCCTGGCTATACTCCACCAGAGCTTGAAGCCAGGCGCTCAGGTACTGAAGGGCGATTACCGAATGCTGTTATCTGCTGGCGCAGGGCCGCGAGGAAATCCTGAGGTGTAAACAGGATATGGGGAGTGTCATCTCAGAATGGGTGCTTGAGTTCGTAGCTGACTTTCCCATCGATGCTCGTCGTGAGCCGCTCCAGGCAAATGGCAGAACGCGTGACGTAACGACACAGACGGTCAAGACCCACTGGCGTACGGGAACGTCAGGAATGACGTGGTAGACGAGATGCGCAGAGGTCTCGATCATCCGTCGTGCCCCACAGGATGGGCAGAAGCCTCGGCGTTTGCAGGAAAAAGCAACCAAGTACTCGTGACGGTAACCATCGCGCTTGACTCGAATGAAGCCGTGTTCGAGGCGCAGGCAGCTATGGAACTCGTCGACGACGAAGGCGGGCAACACCTCAGCGACCGGCCAGGAAATGCCCGGGTATGTCTGACGGACCCGGGAGAAGTGATCGACCTCAAGGAGGCGGAGCCTGCCAGGTTTCAGAGCATGTTGTCAGGGTACCAGCGATTTGCCAGGGAGAATGGCGTGATGCCCCTACCGGTCCAAGAAAGCTGCGCGCTGAGCATCAGTCCTTAGCGGTCACGAAGCACTTGCGCGTCTGCTCGACAGTATGGAACAGCCCCGTCCAGCCCTTTCGCAGCAGACAGCTCTGTCCTGGCCCTACACTGACAGTGCTGCCGTCTTCATTGGTGACGTCAATTCTCCCAGACAGGACCGTGAACACTTCGTCTACGGGATAGTTCTTCACCTTGAGAATCCCGGGTTCAGAAGTCCAGATGCCGGTCGAGACGGAACGTCCGGCAGAAAAGCTGGCAGCCGTCCAGGTTTTAGATGTTGGGTTCCCAGCCTCAACCACCTGCGGCGGTGGAACCGATTCACCTGAGAAGTTGTCTTCTGTCTCTTCAATCAACTGCGCATTCACAATCGTTTCTCCTGTTTCAGACAACACTCGGATCGTAGAAACCAAGTGCGCCATACATATCGATCCCGATAATACGTCTCAGTTCCGGCGATAGTTCGGCTATGCGTTCCCGTGGCACGTTCAGGTACTGGTTTTCTTCCTGCCGTACCCAGCCCAAGGAATAGGTAAGGATCACGCCGTAACGCCAGTCCTGCGAGGTATTTTCCCCCGCGCCATGCAACAGTCCACCCATCCAGAACAGCACAGAACCGGCTGGCATCTCTGCGTTGAGAATCTCGTTGCGTTTCGGTTTCCTGTCTTCCGGCCATTTGTGACTGCCCGGCACCACTAACGTCGCACCATTGTCCGCGCGGAAATCCGACACCGCCCACATGCTGGCCACAATGATGTTTGGGCGTGGCAGCGGAAAGAAGGTGAACGAATTTTCCTCGCGATGCAGGATCTGCTCGCGCGCGCCAGGGCCTACCTCGAGGGCGGCAGAAACATGCAGCTGGTAACCGTACTCGCTGTTAGGCAGCAGGTGGGTATCGCAGACCTGCTGGCATAGCGGGTGTGCGATCAGATGATCGGTCACGCTGGGAGAGCGCGCCACGAGAGCAGAAACACGACGCGTGCGCCCGGGATAAAACTGCTCCGGATCATCGTCTTCGATGATCCGGGCGTTCGCCATATGTGGCGCCAGGTCACTTGTGATGGATTTCCGCAATTCGCTATCCATGGCGTCGATCACCACGACGCATCCTGCTTCACCCAGAGCTCCGGCGATGTCAGTTGCTGGCGTATCGGCTGAAAACTGTGGAATAGACATTCGTTCGTCCTCCGCATTGGTTATCTGATTCGTATGTACCCGTCCACACCGGGATCACATCGCCTCACATCGCGCGAGAAGTGCTGCGAGCGGTCCGCGCTTCGCGCGATCGATGTACTCCTGCTGGTGTGGCATGAGCTCCTGGTTGGCAACAGACTCGGTGGCTGCATAGGGATCGCGGACGGGCGTTGCGATACCGCTGAGTTCCTCTATGACAGCAAGACCGCACAGCGGCACGTAGAAGTCCGAATAACCACCTTCATGATTGATGACCAAGCGGCCGCCGCATAGTTCATTTGCCGCCTTCATCACGCTCTGCGTGAACTGTCGGAAGTGATTTGCGAGCAGCAGCATATGGCTCATGGGATCGAAGTAGCCTGCGTCATAACCGCTCGCGACGACGATCATTGTTGGCTTGAAGGCATGCAGCGCTGGAAGCACGATCTGATCCATCGCCGCCAGGTATGCCCCACCGCCGCTCCCTGCGGGTAGTGGCACGTTGATGTTGAAGCCCTCCCCCGCCGATTCGCCCATCTCTTCGGTCTGACCTGAGTCAGATGGGTAGAGCATGTCCTGATGCAACGAGATTGTCAGGACGTCAGCGCGTTCGTAGAAAGCCTGCTGGGTACCGTTGCCATGATGTACGTCCCAGTCCAGAACGGCGACACGATCAACCAGCATGGCATCCAGAGCGCTCAGAATCCCAAGGCCTATGTTGTTAAAGATGCAGAATCCCCGGCCCTGATCCCTCTCCGCATGATGACCCGGCGGGCGGACAAGGGCGTAAGCATTGTCTACCTCACCACTGGCGACCGCCGCGATAGCCGCGGTGGTACCGCCAACCCCCAGGCGGGCAATTTCCGCTGAACCACATCCGACAGGCGCATACTCCCCAGCATCGCCCCCAGCCTGATCACTCAGCTGTTGAACCCGGGCAACATACTCCGGCGTGTGAAATCTCTGCAGATCTGCGTCTGTGGCTTCCCCGAACGGAATGGCTTGGAGCTGGGCGGTAACCTCATAGGCATCTAGCAGGTTTTTCAGTTTGCGCTTGGTTTCCGCGTTCTCGACGTGTACCCCGGGTTGCAGGTCACCTCGGACCTGGTATGAGCCCGCGGCAGGTCCGGTGAAATGCCACATGAAGCGTTCCTGCCAGACAAAACCCGTTCTGTTCACTTCAAGCTTCCTATCCATTGCCGCATGGGTCGCTCAATCTCCATGGCATGACGACGGTAGATCCAGCGTTGGATTTCTGTCAAAGAATCCCACGGGGATCAGATGAAAACCACAATACTCCACCGGCATCACGGGCCAGTCTTCCGGACGCGGGACATGGGTCACCGCAACCGTGTGCCACATGACCAGGTCACAGTCGCTGATGTCACGATTGTCTGCGGTTAACTCAGGCAATCCCTCCTGCCCTTCATGCATGACCGTATAAGGGCCTGCCGCGTGCAGTTCACCGTCGACATAGGGTGTTGCCCACAGATGGTGTTTCCCGAAGCCGGCACGTCGCGCGACCTGGGAATCGGCGTGGGCAAACAGGGCTGGCGACGCCTGAGGGAGAAGCTTATACGCCACTGGCTGGCCGAGCCCATTGATCGATGCCGGATTGGTAACCTTCCAGTAACGCGACACCTCCGGCGAAATATTTCGTTTTGCACTTGCCTCGTCGGTGAGCTGCCGCGAAACTGACCGGAACTGCGTGCCTGCCGGGTTTTTGTCATCCATCGGCAGCACTTCGATCTGGTTCTCATACAACGAGTTGCTGCCACCATCGAGTTCCCAGTCCAGCCTGAAGTTGAATACGTGCTGATGAACGGGTGACGAGAGCTCCGTTGAGATCAGCGGCGATTGAGCCGCATTCACCTGGCCGTCTGCAACAGCGCTGACACCGACAATTCCTGTGAGTTTGATCTCCATCTGAATCGTGCCATCGAGATAGAGGTACCAGTAGAAACCGTAGTCGTAGTTACCAATCGTGAAGATAGACGAAATCACCAGCCGACGGGAGCGCCGGACCTCGCTGGTCCGCGAACTGCTGTCGTAGTGCTTCCATTGAATACCGTAGTCTTCTTCGTGCATGCAGATGGCGTTCTCGACTCTCTTCACTGCGCCTTCGTGAGTGATCTGGTCGATATCGAAGTAGTGAATTTCGCCTAAGCAGTCACAACCGAGCTTGAGAGAATTGATCAGTTGACCCATGTTGTATTCGCTCGCATCGAGCACATGTTTCCAGCTGTGCATCGGGTCGCTGTCGCCGTATGGCACCACCATTTCGGACAGCGCTGCCCGATACAGGACGGGTCGATCCCGCAGTGACAGCTGATGCAGCACCAGGCCGTTGACTGGATGAATGCCAACGCGGAACTCATAGCCCTGCCAGTTAACTTTGTAACCATCAACGCTGAAACTCGGTCCATCAGGCTGCGTGATCGCAAGCTCCTTCAGGTCTGTGCGAGTCAAAGACTGGCTTGGCGAATCAAATCTGCCGCTGGCGGTTGGCATGGGGACAACGCCGTTGTCTTCGATGGCGATAACCTGTCGCGCGGTAATGTCCACGTGTGCAATCAAGCCATGTATCGGCCGCGCATAGCCATTATCGGTTTCATCTTCACGAACAAACGCAATACAGCGCACCGCCCGATGTCCTTCGGGGATTGCTGAATGGGCAAAACCTCCCGCCGGCCAGGGGTCAATCTGAATCAGCTCCAGATCTTCTTCCGTTGCTGTGGCAATCCCACGTTTGGCAACGGCAACGAGCCATTCTTCGTTCTGTTTGGTGAGCACCACTGCCAGACCCAGATCCGCAAAGCCATATGGCGCCTGCGCATTACCCGGTAGTCGCGAGATCGAGGCCTCGCCGGCATCCAGGTTGACGTCAGCGGCAAAGCCACCATCGGGCGTTTTATCGACACCCAGCAACCTGACAATCCTTGGTACATCGGCGCCCGCCTTGACCTTGTCTTTGGGTGGCTCGACCAGACCAGCAGATGAAAAGAACGCCTTTTCATCATCATGCTGACTTCGGAAAGTGGCGACTGCGTGGGTAATTTCAGCCGCCGTTAATGGATCAAGTGGATGGGTCATGGAATCGCTCTCTCCCCTGCTTGTTCTGCGCTAAGTAACCTAAAGTGCTCCAGCACACTATACCCGTCGTACTCGATCGGATCCCAGGTGGTTCATACCAGAAGGCGTAGCCAAGGAACCGGCGTCTCGCATGGCTGCTTCAGCCTGCTCCTCCACCGCCCGCCACGCGGCGTCAAAGGCTGCATCCATCAATGCAATTGCCTCGGAATCCGTGTTGGCGATGGATATACGCCCGAATTGCGCGCGACCCACCTCGTGGGGCGCCTGCCCTTCTGCCCAATCGGGATCGTCCAATCCGAGGTACGGATACGCATAACCATGCGGAATGCGGTTGACGGTGATGGCGCGGATATCGGTTTCGTGATCGAAGCCATGCTTGCCCAACATTGATTGCAGTTGCTCGCGAATCTGCTGCTCATAGCTCGCGAAGGGAGTGGCGTAGATTTTGTGTCGCCCCACGCGCAGCTGGTCGCGCCCGGACATCTGCCCGCTCTCTTCTGCCGTCGGGCGGTCTGTCATGGGCGAGTGCATCATAAACACCACCATGGGATCGTCCGGCCCACGGGGAGGTTCATAGCCACCGACTGTCATGGTCGGTGCCGTGCTCACCCATTGAAACGGATCATAAGGACACTGAAACAGCGTAGCGCCCAGTTCGGACCAGGCGCGTCCATTCTCAATCTGCACGTTGGCATAGACAAAAGGTGTCCTGACGCCATAGCTCAAACCTTCTTTCTGAGCTTGTGACATGTCCGGACACAAGTGAGGTATCAGGGCGTTGTTGCAGGCCAGAACACAGTGATCGGCTGTAATCCGCAAGGGATCTCCTTGCTGAACATAATCGACTTCCAGGTGCTTTCCATCGGCGTCTCGCACGCCAACGACGGTGCTGTTGAGCCGCAGCCGGGTTGTCTGATTTTCGCGGTCGAGCGCGCCGTAGTCGAATTGGGCGATGGCCACATCCTCTGGCCCCTTCATGTCAGGCGCGACTGTGGGTATCAGTTTCTGTACGAGCAGCCTCGCGACCGAGGCATTACCATCGGGAAACATTCGGACGTCGAGAAGGCTGTCGAGAAAGGCGCCTCCCAGAGACGCGGTCATCTGCCCCAGCCATCCCATCGCGCGAATACCCGTGGCACCGGAACTCATTGCTTCCAATACAGTCAGGTTCCAACCCGACAAGCCAGTTAAGTGCAGGATGATTGCGTTCAAAATTGGCAAGGTCTCCACAGCTAGCCCAACACGTTCAACAAGGAACTGGTTATAGCTGACCGAGTTGACGTAATCCCACTTCTCGCTGAGCGAGAGCCCGTCCAGAAAGTCGCGTGTACCGCCAAAAAAGGCGGCCAACTTATCGCGTTCAGCCTCGGGCAGGGGCAGCGCACGGACGGTCTCCTGGTAGCCGTCTCCGCCGAACATCACCGCATTCCAGTTGCCGCCGGTCGTTACATGGCCATCCGGTCCCGGCAGCGCCACCCCATTATCGGCATGGAGCCTGCCGGCCAGCGCCAGATTTTCCGGTGTATTCGCATCCATCAACGCGATGAAGTCCTCATCGATGCCGATGTCAACCAGCAAGCCCCCGGCCACCTCGCTGTAACTCCTGGGACTTTCCAGGTTCTGGGCGCCGCCCAGACTCAGAATCATCCTACCGCCGGAGTGAAATTCGTTGCGTTTTGCATGACCGCCAAAATCATCATGATTGTCGAGGACCAGGACGCGAACGTCGGGACCCATTTTCTTACGGTAAAACCAGGCTGCCGCTAAGCCGCTCATCCCTGCGCCAACGACGACGAGGTCGTAATGTTCATTCAGGGGTGTGTAGTGTTCTGGCTTCTCGCCACGCCATGCCAGGGCGTGAGCCACCTCGAATGATCCCTCGTGGCTGCCCCGCATGCCGGTAAGAGCCGGTGGGTAGTAGACGGTGGGGTCTGGTGCGCTGAAGGCCGTGGGCGCCTGGGATGATCGACTGACTGAAGGCTCAGTTCCACCACCACAGGCCTTCAGCAGCAGGCCTCCGGCTCCAATCACCACTCCGTTCAATAAATCCCGGCGCGTTACCCGTGCCGCCATGGTCGTCCCCCACATGGTTTACATGTCAAGCGACAGGTTCTAGCATGTCATGTGACATGTCAAATCCCAGGGCAGCCCGATGACCAGTGACCGGAAGCAGGAGATATTGCGAACGGCCATCGAAATCATCGCGGATGAAGGGTACGGGAGCCTCAGCATGCGAGCCCTGGCGCGCGCCAGCAATATGAAACTGGGCGCGTTGCAATACCATTTCCGCACGTGGGAGGAACTGTTGCGGGCACTCGTCGACTATATCGCTGATGAGTTTCGGCACGCCTTTCAATCACGAAGACTCGAGAGTGGTCCTCTCAGTATTGGGGAGATCGCGGCGTTCATGCTGGATGATCCTGCAGATGATTCAGTGTTGAGTGACAAGTTCTGGCCACAGCTCTGGGCGATGCAGCAGGTCGAACCGCTGGTGTCTGATCTCCTGGAAGACGTCTATGCCGAGTACCTGGAGAGATTCGAGAAATTGATTGAAGCTAGGGGAAGCAAATCAGCGCGCGCTGAAGCGCTGTGTCTGATATCGATGTTGGAGGGTGAATCACTCTTCACCGGCTGTGGTCGGCGCTGGGAAGGTGAAAGAGAGGCCGTGCGCGAAACGATACTGAAGTTCATTGATGAACGGTACGGAGAAGAAAATTGACCAGGGCAGAATCACTCGATTACACCATTAACCGATTCGGTTTCTGGTCGGTCATCGTGGTGCTTTCGACAGGCGTTATCGCAATGGTTTTTCCACTGGATGTTCCCGGTGGCTACACCGCGGCACATGCGGATCGTGTGTCCTGGCTCAGTACGAACAGAGGTGTGTTCATCGCGGGTTGGGTAAATCAGATCGTCGCCATGTTCAGCTTATCTGCCGTTTTCGCCTGCGGTGCCTGGCACGTTGCGGGCAACAAGCCACTTCGCGCCATTCTCGCCGCGACCTTTGTTCTGATCTCTGTCGTTGCCTTTATCATTCCGAAGTTTATCGCTGTGTGGACGATCCCCCTGTTGGCGGAGACCATTGCAGCCGGAGCCACTGGTGCGGATATGGCGGACCGCTTGCTCCCGCTACTCAATGTCTCCATACCATTTTCTCTGTACACGTCTTTTGACTACCTGGGCTTCTGGTTATATGCAGTCTTTGCTCTGTTGGCTGCTGGTCCCCTGTACGGCGAGACGTTGGGGGCAAAAGTTGGAGCCATCACCTTGGGGTTGTACGGCCTTATCTACCACGCTCTGTTGATCGCTTTGCTTCTCGGTGCCGTTGCAGCTGTAAATATTGAAGCCTATTTCATAGGGGCGTCGATGTTGCTTTTGGTTCACATCGTGGCCATGGCTTTCGTTTTCAGGAAGTCGATGTAACAGGGCGCGACCTCGACGATGATAGCCAGTGTCTGCACTAACCCGCTCACAACAGCAATACTCAGCGTGTCAATCTACACTGCTACGGCTGGGTACACAGATTCTGAGCTGGAGCATCCTCCAGAATGAAGACAATTGAATAGTAGAGAAAGGACTCAGACAGATGACCGGATCAGATGGCAACAGGGCTGTGCTCGATAAGTTCGGGTCCGCTTTCTTTAAACGCGATCTGGGCGCCTTGCGGGATTGCGTTACCGAGGACTTCGAGTGGCACTTCGCGCTTGGTCCTGACACCCCGCACGGCCGCCTTTACAAAGGCATCGCCGGGGTAGAACAGGGTTTCGCTGAGCGCGACAGGCTGATGCGCGACGTCCAATACAACGATGTTGAAACTGAGTTCGCTGGCGATCGAGCGCTGATGGAATATCGTGTTACGGGTACCTTTCTCGACGGCGGCCCGTTTAACCTGCGCGGCGTTGAAGTGCTTTCGTTCCGGGATGGTCGTCTTGTGAAGAAAGACGTCTACTGGAAACAGTATCGAGAACTTTGACTCGAGCACGGGGGAGACTCCAGATGATCATCACCACACGAATCCTTCATCACTCTCGCATCTTTGTGTTTTTTGTGGCTGCGCTCGGCTCAGGGTTGTGCTTCGTCGCCGCCGGTGCAGGCAGCGTCAATGAGGCGCGGGTATTGAAGGAAGCCTGAGGATAGTAGTTTTAACAGGAATATTCGGCTAGTCGTCTGAGTATCGGAACAGATCGGGTGCTCCTTGTTAGAGGAGCAATCTAATCTGCGTTGGTGGTCGCAGACGAAGGCTTCGTCTACCTGGCTTTCGCCACCATTAATCTGTATACACAGATCAAACTCATCACGCTCATTGGTTTAATCGCAAAGAATGGCATCCTTATCGTAGATTTCGCCAATCGCCTGCGGGAAACCGAAGGGCTGGACAAACAAGCAGCCGCTGCCAAAGCGACCGCAACCCGCTACCGGCCAATTCTCATGACTACGGTTGCGATGTTCATGGCTATGGTTCCGCTGTTGCTCGCTACAGGGCCTGGATCGGTGAGCCGTTTTCCGACGGGACTGATCATATTCAGCGGCCTGGGACTCGGCACTATATTCACCCTGTTTGTTGTGCCCGCAGTTTACGTTTTGTTAGCTAAGGACCGGAACTCGGACCTGCACAAACTACAGGACGCAGCGCAGGAAACGCCGGCGATCTGAGGGGTAGCATAGCCATGACAAAAGCCCTGATACTGAAGCGTAGCGACAGCCACTTCGTGGAACCTGAGGAAAAGCCAACCTTGCAGGTTGCCTGCAACGAATCGCAAAGAGGCGAAAAATGACAAAACTACTCTGTTGGTCCATCTGCGCCCTTCTGGCCACAACTTCACTACAGGCCAGCGAATCTACAAACGGGATTTTTGACACCCTGCTAAAAGAAGGAGAGATAGATCTTTCGTTCCGATACCGATACGAGTTTGTTGACCAGGACTGCTGCGATCCCAGCCAGGCGCCCGGCACCGAGTATGACGAAGACGCTCACGCGTCTAGCGTTCGCAGCCGCCTGACACTGAAATCCGGCAGCGTTTTCGACACCCAGTTGATGCTGGAGATAGATGACGTAAGAAACGTACTGGTCAATGATTTCAACGCCGGAGCGGGCAACACCGTGAGCCGTGAGAAGTACCCAGAGGTGAATGATCCTGATGGGACAGAGATTAACCAGGCTTACATTGATTACCGGGGATTTGAGTCATTTGGCCTGAGAATCGGCAGGCAGCGCATCAACCTTGATAATCAACGCTTTATAGGGGGGGTGGCGTGGCGACAGAATGAGCAGACCTACGATTCATTCACCGGCACTTACAAACATGATCGATTCGATGCGTTCTACGGCTATGTACGCAAAGTTCGTCGCATATTCGGCGACGACGTCCCAGCTGGTTCGCAGAAACAGGACGGGACACATCTTGCAAACATCTCCGGTGATATCGGCGACTGGGGCAGACTCAGTGGCTATTACTACTACATCGACAACCAGGACGCGTCACTGTTTTCAACCTCGACGTTCGGCGCACGTTTTGCCGGTAAACGTCCACTCAACCGCTTTTCGGTTCGCTATGAACTCGAATACGCCTACCAGGAAGATGCCGGCAACAACCTTGAGAGCTACGACGCCGATTACCTGCATGCGGACATCGGCGTGATCATTGACAACTTCGACATCGGTCTCGGCTACGAATTACTTTCCGGCGATGAAGATGGTCGTTTTGTTACACCCCTGGGCACACTGCATGCTTTCAACGGCTGGGCAGACAAATTTATCGCTGGAGGAACGGGCAATCCTGTTGGCGGTCTGGAGGATCGCTACCTGAAGGTGACCTACAATTTTGCCGATTACATCGTTGAGGGCAGATTTCATGATTTCGACGGCGACGACTCTGGAGATGATCTTGGTCAGGAAATCAATCTGCGGATCGGTCGTCCCTTTGGCGACCATCTCCGAGGTGATCTGTACTACGCCGACTTCGATGGTGAGGGAGAATTCGCGAGCACCAACCTCAGTGATACCCGTAAATTCTGGCTTCAGCTGATGGTGACCTTCTAGCCCGACTCCGGTATCCGTGAACGAATGTCAGAAGCCTTCAACACCGCTCATATTGGGTAGCCTGTGGGCTATGCCTTTGTGGCAATCGATACAGGTCTTTTCCCCATCAGCCAGCGCAGTTGAATGCTGGTCTACGGCCCGCTGGCTCTGCCAGGTGAAATCCATGTATTCGAATTCGTGACAGTTACGACACTCGAGTGAATCATTAGCCTTCAGGCGAGCCCACTCATGTTCCGCCAGACGACGGCGATTGGCTTCGAATTTCTCCGGGGTATTTATGGTGCCGACAACCCAGGCGAAAACTTCTTTAGAGGCCTGCATCTTACGGGCAATTTTGTCTGTCCAGTCGTGCGGCACGTGACACGATGAGCAGATTGCCCGCACGCCAGACCGATTAGTGAAATGAATGGTGCTCTGCAGTTCCTGATAGATTGGTTCGTGGCAGCTGATGCAGAAAGGTTCCGTATTCGTAAACTCCATCGCGGTATTGAACGCACCCCAGAATAGAATGCCCATGATGAATCCACCCAGCGACAGAAAACCGATACTGAAATATTTGCTCGGACTGCTCATCGTCCGCCAGTAGCGTAACAACCATTGTTTCATATCAGTGAGTTGCCGCCGGTGTTTCAGACAACAGATCATCTATATCAACAAAATCGTTAGCCACCAGGGGCTGCGCGTCCGTCTGTGTGACATGGCACTGCTGGCAGAAGTAGCGGCGCGGTGAGATTGACGCAAGGAAGTTGCCATCACGATCCATGTAGTGGGTGACGCTGACCATCGCCGCCCTGCTCTCCTGAACATTCCGTCGGCTGTGGCAGGCCATACATTGATTGGCGTTCATATCGACCTGATAGCCATCAATTTTGTGCGGAATCATCGGCGGCTGCATCGGATAGTTGCGGGTGCGACGTTCGTTGCTGTCATTGGTCCGACTGATGCGCGGCGGATCTGCTTCTTCCGATATCGGGCCGTTGCGTAATGTCGCAATGTTTTCTTCAGCACCTGCAGACATGCTGGCCAGCAGACCAGAGGACAAAACAAAGATCAGCCCCAAGCGAGCGAACGGTTGTTTCATAGTCATGCTCTCTCAATCCGAACGGCACACTTTTTGTAATCTGTTTCTTTGGAGAGAGGGTCCGTTGCGTCGAGTGTAACCTTGTTGATCAATTGCGTTGCATCGAACCATGGAACGAACACCAATCCCTCAGGTGGTTTGTTGCGACCCCTTGTTTCGACACGAGTCCGAATCTCACCGCGTCGGGATATCACTCGAACGTCATCACCGCGGCGCAGCTTACGTTTCGCCGCATCCTGGGGGTGCATGTAGACAACTGCATTCGGAAAAGAGCTGTGCAATTCCGGGACCCGTTGTGTCATCGATCCGGAATGCCAGTGCTCTATGACTCGGCCCGTCGACAGCCATAGATCAAACTCATCATCGGGAACCTCCGCCGCAGGTTCAAATGGCAACGCGAATATCACTGCTCTGCCATCAGGCTTACCGTAGAAGTCATAGTCAGTGCCGGGCTTAACGTAAGGGTCAGAGCCTTCTTTGAAGCGCCAGCGGGTTTCTTTGCCATCCACCACCGGCCAACGTAAGCCGCGTTCAGCATGATAGACATCAAAATCCGCCAGATCATGGGCTTTGCCGCGACCGAACGCCGCATACTCTTCAAACAGGCCTTTCTGAAGGTAAAACCCCAGTTCAGCAGATTCATCGTTTCGATATCCTTCTTCCAGGTCATCGAGCGGATACCGATCCACCTGACCATTGGCAAAAAGCACATCGAACAGGGATTTGCCACGATACTCCGGATTCGCCGCGACGAGGTCCGCCGGCCATACTTCGTCTGTGGTGAACCGTTTCGAAAACTCAACCAGTTGCCATAAGTCGGAGCGCGCCTCCCCTGGAGCACTCACCATCTGGTGCCAGAATTGCGTGCGTCGCTCCGCGTTACCGTAGGCACCTTCTTTCTCAACCCACATGGCAGTTGGCAAAATCAGATCTGCAGCCTGAGCGGTTACCGTCGGATAGGCATCCGAGACGACGATGAAGTTGTCAGGATTGCGGTAGCCGGGCAGTGTCTCTTCCACCAGATTGGCGGCTGCTTGAACATTGTTGTTCACCTGCACCCAGTAGGCGTTGATTTTGCCGTCCTTCAGATCCCGATTCTGCTGGACAGCGTGCGAACCAACCCAATCGGGCAGCAGACCCTCGGGCAGTTTCCATTTTTCTTCAGCAATGGCTCGATGTTCAGGATTGGTGACCACCATATCCGCCGGTAGGCGATGAGCAAAAGTACCCACCTCACGAGCGGTTCCGCAGGCTGAAGGCTGACCGGTCAGCGAGAAAGGACTGTTTCCCGGTGTCGAGATCTTGCCGGTCAGCAGGTGCAGGTTGTAGATCATGTTGTTGACCCACACTCCGCGAGTGTGTTGATTCACCCCCATTGTCCACAGGGACATCACCTTGCGATCAGGATCTGCGTAAAGTTCAGCAAGCTCTTTGAGCTTCTCCGGCGGTACGCCGCTCATCTCGGAAACCCGATCAACGTCGTATTCCGCAACAAAGTCAGCAAACTCGTTGAAGCTCATCGGCGTCGAGTCACCCGAACCGCTGTTTTCTGCCGCCTGTTCAAGCGGGTGCTCGGGGCGTAATCCATACCCGATATCTGTCGCGCCACGACGGAAGTTCACATGTTTATCGACGAAATCCTGATTCACCCGCTTGGTGTCGATGATGTAGTGAGCGATATAGTTGAGGATCGCCAGATCAGATTGGGGGGTGAACACCATCGGCAGATCGGCGAGTTGGAAGCTGCGGTTCTCATAGGTCGACATCACGCAGACTTTCACATGCGGATGACTCAAACGCCGATCGGTCAGGCGAGTCCAGAGGATGGGGTGCATT
The DNA here is from genome assembly GCA_937921865.1 of uncultured Pseudomonadales bacterium. Taxonomy (GTDB): domain Bacteria; phylum Pseudomonadota; class Gammaproteobacteria; order Pseudomonadales; family Azotimanducaceae; genus SZUA-309. The sequence goes on from CAKZWF010000028.1 coordinate 30,888, forward strand.
TCTGCCATGTTCGCACCCCAGAGCACGAAGGCGTCAGCGTGCTCGAAATCATCGTAGCAACCCATGGGTTCATCGATCCCAAAGGTACGCATGAAACCCACGACCGCAGACGCCATACAGTGCCGGGCGTTGGGCTCCAGGCTATTGGAGCGGAATCCGGCTTTCATCAGTTTCTGCGCTGCATAACCTTCCCAGACGGTCCACTGGCCGGAACCGAACATTCCTACTGTTGTGGGGCCGTTTTTCTGGATGGCTT
>CAKZWF010000029.1 GCA_937921865.1 uncultured Pseudomonadales bacterium
GTCGTTTTTACCATATAGATATTTGAGCTGCAGCCAATCTGTGGCATCCCACTCCAGGCTGAACTGGATTCCATTCTGATCAAATTTTTCCTGGTTCAGGCCGTTGGTTGCAGCGCAGACGTCATCACCGTCGATATCGCCCTCGAAAACGCAATCATTGAGGCGGTCGACCGAATCCTGGTTGCTGACACCAAAGCCGTCGAGCGATGCGGCAGCATTTCGCTGACCATCAAATTCTGCAATATCGGTTCCCAGCCTGTTGTGCTGGGCTTGCACCGGGGCGCCGGTGCTCGGATCGGTAAAATTCAGGATCGGCTGAGTCGTGTCGTACCAGGTATTCTGCGCAAAGTTTGCCGGATCTGTATTCGCGGGATCGATTGCTCGATAGCCAGGAACAATGTCAGTGGTATTTCGGAACGGCTGGCCTTCTTCGTTCAGAACCGTCAGGCCGCCGCCATTCGCCCCACCAAACTGGCGTTTGATGCGCATATCGTTGTAACGAACTGTGGCAGTAATGTTATCGGTCGGCATGAACTGCAGCAGACCGGCATAATTGTCCGTGCCCAGTTCATCCAGATCATCACCGAATCCGATTTCTTCAATCGTGCCATCACGGTCTCGACTGGCGAAGTTAAAGCGGCCGTTCAGCATATCTTTGATGATCGGGGCGTTGACCATCCCGTAATATTCCTGGGTGCCGAAGTTTCCGGCGATGCCTTTCAACGCGAAATCAAATTCATCCGTCGGTTCTCTATAGAGAATGTTAATCGCACCACCGACGGCATTACGACCATAAAGAGTGCCTTGAGGTCCACGCAGCACCTCAATACGCTCTACATCCCAGAAGGTTGCCGCAGTTGCCGTCAGCAGGTCTTCTGAATAGATGCCGTTCATATAGGTGGCAACCCCTGGATCGCCGCCAAGTGCGCGGAAGTTTCGCCCGACGCCTCTAACGGTCGCATCGTACGGCTGAATCGTCGTCGCCGGGATGTAATTCTGCAGGTCTTCCTGGTTGCGGATGCCGAAGTCATCGAGCATATCGCCGGTGAACGCGGTGATGGAGATGGATGTGTCCTGGATCGAAGCTTCTTGACGCTCAGCCGTGACTATCACTTCTTCGATCTGTCTACCTTGTTGCGCCTCTTGCGCCAGTGCTGGCAACGCTGTGGATAAAACGGCTGCAGCAGCAGCCATCCTCCCGAACAGGCGGATACTTAAATGCGTCATTGGAAAAACCCCTCCCTCCAAATGCGACTTCTATGTTGGCTGGGTCGGGTCCTTTTTGTAAAAAAAGTTCGAAACAGCGACTACCTGCAACCGGCCCTCTACCGACTGCAGCCTGAAAGTCTCCGACGTTACCCAGCCCGATGTCAAGAATAGACATGAAATATTGCGTCGAGTTTTCGTAGCAGCAAACTAACGCGTTACTATTCGTAACGATTACTCGACGTAACCTCAGGAGGAGAGACTCTTGGTTGGCAAAGTGATGCAACTGTTCCGCTACCCGGTAAAGAGCATGGGCGGCGAAACTCTGACCGACGTGCAGCTGGAAAGCCGGGGAATACCTGGTGATCGAGCCTGGGCGGTGCGTGATGAGCAACGTGGTGGCATACGCGGTGGCAAACGCTTCCCGCAACTGATGAACTGCAGCGCCCACTACCTTACCGATCCACCGGTGACAGGTTCCGCAACGGCAATTGTCAAACTGCCCGACGGGAGCGAACTGTCAATCGATGATGAATCCATGGCCAGCCGACTCAGCGACCTTGTCAGCTCACCCGTCAGCGTCTGGCCATTGATGCCCGCAGAAATGCTCGATCACTACCTGCGTGGTGCGCCGCTGTTGGAGGACTTCGAAGCAGAAATGCGACGGGTCTTCGCACGCACAGAAGACGAGCCACTGCCCGACCTCGGCGCATTCCCTGAAGAACTGATGCGCTACGAATCTCCGCCTGGCACTTATTTCGACGCCTTCCCATTGCTGCTGTTGACGACCCAGTCACTGGCGCATCTGTCATCGCTGGCTGCAGATCACAACTTTGACGTGCGTCGGTTCCGACCCAATCTGCTTATTGACGCAAATTCCAGCGCACCATTTCCAGAACGGGATTGGATTGGCCGCAAACTGCTGGTGGGCGATGCCGAAGTAGAGATCACAATGGATTGCCCACGCTGTGTGATGACCACATACGGCTTTCAGGATCTCGCCAAAGACCCGGGTATCATGCGCGCGCTGGTCAAGGAGGCCAATGGTAACCTTGGCGTTTACGCGAAAGTGACAAGCGCTGCAACGGTGAGCATTGGCGACCCGATAAAATTTTCATAACCAAAGCTGAAGAGGACAATTTCATGAGCCAACTGAATTTGAGTGTTGACGATCTGCTGTCAACTACACGGGCCGTACGTAAACGCCTGGACTTTGATCGGCCTGTTGAAGAATCAGTATTGATGGAGTGTCTGGATCTGGCGCTGCAGGCACCGAGCGGCTCCAATGCGCAGGGCTGGCATTTTGTTTTTGTCACAGATGCGGACAAGCGCGCCGCTATCGCGGAGCTGTACCAGCAGGCATTTGCCGGCTACGCCGACAGCCCGATATCCGCAGCAGCAATGCATGCCGACGATCCCAGCATGACAGCCACCCAGAACCGGGTAATGAGTTCAGCGCAGTATCTGGCTGACAACCTTCATAAAGCACCGGTGTTTTTCATCCCCTGCATTGCCGGCCGTTTCGACACCTTTGCTGGTGAAGGTGCAAACGTCGCTCAGTCGAGCTCCTTCGGTTCGATCATGCCGGCAGCCTGGAGCTTCATGCTGGCTGCGCGCTCACGAGGTCTGGGTACCTGCTGGACCACACTACATCTGATGCATGAGCGGAAAGTGGCTGAGATTCTGGGCATTCCTTACGATGAGATCACCCAGGTAGCGTTAAGCCCGGTCGCCTACACCGTAGGAACCGACTTCAAGAAGGGTCCGCGGAAAGCTACTGAAGGCATCCTGCATATGAACGGCTGGTAGCCGGGGGCTGTCCTGCCTGAAGAACTCGAACCCGCTGAACCGGTAAGCGGTTCAGCGGTTCGCATAATCCAGATCAACGCCAACCGGACAGTGATCTGATCCTTGTGTATCCGGCCAGATAAACGCGTCATTGACCCGACCAGCCGCAGACGGCGACGCCAGAACATAGTCTATTCGCCAGCCGACGTTGTTCTCGCGAGCGCCGCCAAACTGACGCCACCAGGTGTAGTGGCCGTCTTCGCCCGGATGCTGCCGACGGAACACATCAACCCAACCGGCATCCAGCCAGCGTGTCATTTCCGCACGCTCTTCCGGCAGGAAGCCGCTGCTTTTCCTGTTACCTTTAGGACGAGCCAGATCTATGGCCTGATGGGCAGTGTTGTAGTCGCCGGTCACCAGCACCGGACCACGTCGGCGCAGGCGCTCTATGCGTTTGAAAACCGCACGGCAGAACGCCAGTTTGTATGGGACTCTGGAGTTATCCCGGTCGCGCCCACTGCCTTTCGGAAAGTACACGCTGGCGACTGCCAGGCGGCCGAAGTGGGCAACCATAAAACGCCCTTCCACATCAAATGCTTCTTCGCCCAGCGAGGTCTCGATACGTGAGGGCGCCTGACGGCTGTAGATACCGACGCCGCTGTAGCCAGGACGAACGGCGGGTGCAAAGCAGCTGTGCCAGCCTTCGGGTTCACGCAGTTCCGGTGCGAGCTGGTCCGGAAATGCGCGCACTTCCTGCAGGCAGACGACGTCGGCATTCGAGCTCTGAAGAAAGTCTAGAAATCCTTTGCGGTGACAGGCCCGCAGACCGTTAACATTCCAGCTGACAACCCTCATAACGCTCAGCACTGCATTCAGGGCTCGAGGTAACTTCTGACGTCTTCACGCACGCGCTGGGTCACATAGTCATAGAACGGATTGTGGCGCAGGCGCACCAGGTTACCGACAGGAACGCTGGTGACCCCTCGTTCACCACGCGGCGTCAGCGAGCCGAGGTTGAGCCGGCCAGCTGCCGCAGAAGCTGCCGCGGTGCCGTAGAATTCATCTTCCGGTGGAAACACCAGCGCCAGGTGAGACAGCGAATAGACCCCGGGTGGCCAGCTCATATTCAGCGCAGTTTTAGTGATTTCATCACTACCCGCCGCCCTGTGCCGGGTAGCCACTTGCCGACTCGATTTATTGAGATTTCCCAGCAGCGTGATGTCGTACGGCAGCTTGTCACCTAAAAGCAGGTTTTCTACAAACTCTCTATGGTCAACCGACAGGAACGGGGCCAGCGACGATGATCTGTTCAGGTCGAAGAGGACCAGTTCACTGCCGGGAGTCCGAACCCGCGCATAGAACTCGTTGACTACCGCAGGCGTGCTGACCGTGGCATCGACAAGTGACTGAAAAGTCAGTGCTGGCGGTATTTCCGCCAGCCGGCCATCGGCTTCCAGCTGTTGTAATTGCGCCCGCAGCGCCCGGGTAACCAGATAGGTCTGATAGCCGGCATTCTTCGGAAAGGAGTTGTACTTGCAGGGGTCGTATTCGGGAAGAATATCCAGCCAGGCAAACTGGGCGAAGTACTCAAAGCGGGTGAGCACGTTGCCCAGATCCGCGAGACGTGAAAATGGTGTCACCCCGATCATCGGTGAAAACAGCATCAGGCCATCCACTCTCGCGAGCTTCCGGTCATCCAGTGCAGCGAGTGCGTGGCCCAGCACCAGCGCGCCCCCGTTCGAATAACCAGCCAGAAACAACGGCGCTGAATCGCCAATCTGAGTTCGAACCGCCGCAGCACCGAGCGCAACTGCCGCGCGCCAGTCATGCCAGCTTGCGCTCACAAGTCCCAGTGGAACGGTGCCATGACCAGGCATACGCATGACCAGCGCATGGCAGCCTTCCGCCACGTAAGTCTCAGCAAGGTGGCGCATGCTGTAAGGCGAATCGGTCAGACCGTGGACCAGCAGGATGCCACATTGCGGAACGCCGGACGGCTCAAGCTGATAACTGCGATTGAAGTCCTGGGGCAGGCTGGTGGGATCGGTATTACTACCGCGCTGATAACGATTGAAATTCCACTGTTTTGCCGATTCGAGCTGGTCGTAAACCTTATCCCCGAGCTCTTCGAACAGCTGGTCTTCCCGCTGCAGATAATCTTCCAAACCTGACATCGATTCGATGTCACTGCGCTCAAACTGACTGGGCAGCCCTGCGCTATGCCACAATTCCAGTTTCGGCATCCCGCGGGAATTTAGGGCCCAGCCGAAAATTGCCGCCATGAGCAACGCGGCCACGATCGCGGCGGTACGAACGATTAAACGGATTACACGAGACACGCTCACATCAGGCTCCTGTTTCTAAATTGACGGCCACCGGCTGGAGACTAAGAGCTGCAGGACAGCTGTGAACAACCAACCTTCGATCGTGCCCACTCCGGTCGACGGGCAGCAAAAGATGCTTTTCCCGGCTGCTGATCATAGGGTCTGCGCAACACATCGAGCAGTTCCTCCAGCGCTGCTGGATCACCCTGTTCCGCTTTATCGATCGCCAGCTGAGCCAGGTAGTTTCTCGGCACATACAGTGGATTCACCGAATTCATCCGCGTTCGGCGGGTGTTCAAATCACCGGCATCACGGCTGCAGCGCTTGAGATAGGATTCCAGCCAGGCCTGTATTTCCACTCGGACCTCGGCGGTCAGCATCTCGGGTTGATAGTAGGCCTCCAGCAGCGGCGCCAGCAGATCGGTTCCGGTTTCCGCCTGCGATGGTGACAGTTCAGCGAGCTGTCGATAAAACAGGGTCATGTCTGTTTCAGTCAACTGCAGGATTCTGTCCAGTTTCTGAAACAATTCGAGATCGGCTTCATCTGCACTCAAGGTAAGCCCGAGCTTTGCGGCCATGGTCTGATGCCACAACTGGGTGTAGGTAATCTCGAAGTTTTTCAGCAGGCCCTCGAGTGCGGGTACATCCGGCACGATCGTGTGCAGCGCATTCGCCAGCTGCAGCAGATTCCACTGGGCAACGGCAGGTTGATAGCCAAAGCGGTAGCGACGACCACCGGCATCGGTGGTATTCGGAGTCCAGTCAGGATCGTAGTCCTCCAGCCAGCCGTAAGGGCCGTAGTCGATAGTCAGACCCAGTACCGACATGTTATCGGTATTCATCACGCCATGAACAAAGCCGACCCGCATCCAGTGCACGACCATTTGAGCGGTGCGGTCACAGACTTCAGCAAACAGCGCCAGGGTCAGCGCCGCGGAGCCGGGAACGGCAGTTTTCAGCAGATGGGGGAAATCAGCACGAACCGTGTAGTCGACAAACTGCTGTAACAGGTCGTTTTCCTGCCGCGCAGCCAGCATCTGAAAATGACCAAAACGGGTAAACGAGGGCGCAACACGACACACCACTGCGCCTGGCTCTGGCGCCGGGTGACCGTCATAGAGCATGTCCCGGACCACTGATTCACCCGTTGTCACCAGACTCAGCGCCCGGGTGGTCGGCACGCCGAGATGATGCATGGCTTCGCTGCAGAGAAACTCCCGCAGTGAAGAGCGCAGAACGGCAAAACCATCCGCGGTGCGGGAATAAGGGGTTGGACCGGCGCCTTTCAGCTGCAGAGTAGAGCGGCCGCCGTCCGCCAGCATGACTTCGCCAAGGTTGATCGCCCGACCATCACCAAGCTGTCCGGCCCAGTTGCCGAACTGATGACCGCCATAGCAGCTGGCGTAAGGATCCATACCGGGCAGCAATCGATTACCGGCAAAGGTCTGTGCAAACGCTGGATCTTCGACATCACTGTCGGTCAGTCCCAGCTCGCCTGCCAGTTCTTTCGACCAGGCCAGCAGCTGCGGCCTCGGTGCCTGGACCGGGTTGATGCGTGAATACAGCGCGTTGCGGATCTGTCGGCGTTCACTGCCTGAGTGCGGATCGCCAGGCAGGTCTCGAACGAACGAATTATCAAATTCCAGCGCAGCGAGCCCTGGCGGCAGGTTGTTATCGATCATGGCCGGATTATGGCCCAAACCCACCACAACCGCTCAGGACAATAGTGCTAAACCTGGGATTATGACGGGTGCGATTATCGTCGAGCGATCAGGCAGATTCCTGCCGAGGAGCTCGAGCTGCGTTCAAAGGTCGACGTTCGTCCGCCCGGAACCACAATTCGCCATCGGTCTCGACGATCTCGCCAAAAAACACGCCATCAAGAATCCTTTCGGCGTGTAACGTGACTTCGCTGTCTTGGTCGCCGTCGTTGTGTTCGCTTTCTTCTTGGTGTTGAGAAGCCAGCTGCAGAATCACGCAGCCTTCCAGTTCACCGCGACGTACTCGTTCTACGGCCGCATGCCATTCCCGCAGACCTTTGCTGTCATTGTCAGCGTTCACTGGTGCATAGAAGTCGCCGTTACACAGCGGGTATGCGAAATCCTGGTAAAACAGATTCCAGCCTAAGAAGTACACACGTCCTTCTGCTTCGTTGATCAGCGTCCAGCTGCCGCGGGGACCGTTGGGATATTCACCCCCAAGGCTGCGTTTCAGAAAAGCTCGGTCAATCTTGCGCATGGTCATCTTCCTTGAACCTGTTAAGTGAACCTTGTGGCGGGTCCGACTGTAAAAACAGCGTGATACTCACTGCAAGAACTGCCGCTCTGTCCTGGAGCGTCTCACCGCGACTGCAGTACCACGAGCGCTATAGTGCCTGGAACCCGAAAGATCTGCGGGTCTTTGCACGCCAGAAGGCATGCCCATCAGGGTATCGACAATCAGATACCCGCCCTCACCAAGCACTGCTGCCCGGTTCACCTTTGATTGGTCCGGTCAGATTGCCGCGCACCCAACCCCCATAGAAACCACCCGGTTGGGCAGTCACCCGCTCATCACCCAGATAACAGTCGAGCAGGGCTGGATAAAACGCCAGCCAGCCGCGAATCGATGCAAACTCGGGAAAGGTTCGTTCGTAACACCAGCCTGCGCCCTGATGACCCGCCACGGTGAACACACAGGCAACCCCTTTCCATTCGCACAGCGACGCTTCGCCTTCGCGCTCCAGCAGCTGCGCATTTACATCCTCAGGCGGCAGATAGTAGGTAGGCGCACCCGCAGTCTCCAGCACCCGTCGAGCGCGCTGAGTCTGCGCGACCAGGCGATCGCCTGCGTAGACGCGCACCGGCTCGGAAACCGGCTCAATGCGCGGTGGGCGAGGGAAGTCCCAGACGCTTTCTTCGGCCGGGCCAGTGGGCTGCGCGAACTCCGGTCGCGCCTGACCTCGATATTGCCAGCGTTCGCGCGCTGCCAGCACCGCAGCGTTGGCTTCGAGCAGTTCAGATAAGCTCATCAGTGTATCTCCGGATTTAATTGCACCGATCCAGCCGATCAGCGTCGCAGCACGGCAATCCAGCGACCCAGATTCAACAGGCTCGCCAGGGAACCTGCAACATAGGTCAGCGCCGCCGCTTTGAGAATTTTGCGGGCATGAGGCAGGTCGCCGTCGTGCAGGTAGTTACCCTGCTGCAGAATCGGCAGCGCTTTACCATAACTGGCATCGAGCTCCACCGGCAGGGTAACCAGGTGCACGAGCGTACCCATGCCCATGGAAGCGACAGCCATCAGCAACAGCGCCAGACTGGCCTGCGGCACCTGGGCCGCCAGCATGACTATCGGTGCGGCAATCAGCAGCACCCTGCCCAACCGCTCACCGCGCAGCGCGGCTGCAACCAGCCGCTGACGGGTGCTGAACAGCGCTTCCCCCCGGGCGTGCTGCAGCGCATGTCCGACTTCATGCGCGGCAACGGTGATCGCAGTCAGGGAATGCCCCTGGTAATTGGCCGGCGTCAGACGCACCGCTCTGGCCTGCGGGTCATAGTGATCACCCAGCTCGCTGCTTTCGACTTCGACGTCAGACAATTCGAAACGATCCAGAAGATGACGAGCCAGATCTGCGCCGCTGCCTTGGTTGCGGTAGCGGTCAGCGGGCTCACTGTATCTCGCCAGCACCTGTCTGACCCAGACGCCTGGCAGCGCGATACCCAGCAGCACTAAGACAATGATGATGATCCAGAACATAACTTCTCTTCAGATCCGGAGAATTCACTTCGACTGACAAACAGCTCCGCGCCACGGCAGATATTTCGTCACAGTTTGTACGCCTTACGGTAAACCGAACCGCAGTTTGCCGCACCGTTAGCAGTCAGACACCGAAACGCCATTGCCATTCCCTTAGAATAGGTCCGCGGCAGTGAAAATTGCATCAGCAGGCGGTCAATGCGCTTTACCAACTCATTCAGAATTCTGACCGCGTCACTGGTGTTGTGCCTCGGAAGTGCCCGCGGCGGCGGTGACTCTGCGGCCGTCGCAACATAACCCCCACCAGCACCCGCACCACCGCCAACACCTCCGCCTGTAACGCCCTCCGCTCAGTCCCCGAGTGAAGCGTCCCGGTTCGCCTCGAGAAGTACTCTGGGTCTGCCTTACGCAAAGCTGGTGGAGCTGGGAGTATTCGATCGCGTAACCACCTTCACCACCTGAGACCTTGGACGCGCCCTTACCTTCACCGGCAAAGGTTCGAATCACGGCTGGGGCGATCACCACATCATCATCGGTGGCGCGATATACGCGCCGACCACGCCCATCGATGTTTACTGTGCCGAGCTGGCGCTGTGGTTTAACGTACCCGTAAGCGATCTGGCCGAGGTACGGCCGAACATCAAGCGTTTTACACGCCGGGATCCGCTTTTCCGCCTATGGGATATCTGCTGTAGCTGTAGAGATGCAACAGAAGCGCCTATAGTGCTCGGATGAGCACGGCAGCGCAGACAACGGGTCGCGGAAAGTTCTACGGCTACCCGCTGGCCGTGTATTGTTTTGTCATGGGATTTGCTGCATCAAGTTTCTTCCTGCATTCCCGCGGCATCTTCTTTCCGATGTGGATGGCCGACTTCGCGGTCGACAAAACTCAGATTTCACTGGCCATCAGCCTGACGCTCTTCACTGGCAGCTGTTGCGCGCCGCTGACCGGTTTCTGTCTGGATCGCTTCCCCGTTCGCGGCATCATTCTGCTGGCCTGTATCTGGCTCGCCATCGGCTATCTGCTGTTGCGCTTTGTGGACGGCTACGCGGCGTTTCTCGCGGTGCTGGTGCTGTTTCAGGGTATCGGCTGGACGGGCGTCGGGCCACTGGCGCAGACCAAACTCATGGTGAACTGGTTTTCCCGCAACCGGGGGGTTGCGCTCGGAGTGGCGATCATGGGGATTTCTGTGGCCGGGATCATGATGCCCACGGTGGCGACGCTGCTGGCCGAAAACCTGGGCTGGAGGGACACCTACACATTATATGCAGGGGTGATCGTTGCACTGATTCTGCCGGCCACCTGGCTGATGGTGAAACAGGATCCAGCGGTGCTCGGGCAGTATCCGGATGGCGACCCGGCACCACCGAAGCAGCACAAAACAGCCCCGGGCAGTGAAAAGAGCCAGGGCTTTAAAGCCACCTACTGGGAATTTTTAAGCTCCAAAGCCTTCTGGAGCATCGTCATTACCTTTGGGCTGATGAACGGCGTCTACAGCGCCATGATCACCCACCTGCCTACCTATCTGACCAGCGAGTTGAATTTCGATCTGTATGACGCCTCTTACCTGCTCGGCATCGCCGGTGGCTTTGCGATAGCCGGCAAGGTTGTACTTGGCTGGATGATGGATCGGTTTAACGCCCGGGCTACTGTGTTGAGTGCAGTCGCCGCCTACTTTCTGTCCACAGTGATTTTCATGAACGCCTCCAGCTATTCGCTGCTGATCGTGGCTGCCGGGCTGTTCGGTCTGGGTTTCGGCGGTATGGTTCCGGTGCGCTCAGTGCTGCTGTCGCGGCTGTTTGGCGTCGCCAGATTTTCCCGGGTGAACGGACTGTTGTCGTTTTTTCTGGCACCCGCTACCTTCTGGGTATTGATCACAGGCTATGTGGCCGATGTGACCGGCACCTATGTCACCGCATTTCAGGTCTGGGCCTGCGCGTTTGCACTGGCTGGGTTGATTTCCTCACTGGTGCGACTGCCGGACAGATCGCAGGCTATAGCCTGAACAGTAGAGCTCTGAAAGGACATATCATGAAGACAGCCAAAACCACACGTGGGGATCTTCTGCTGAAATCACCAGCACGAAGCGCGGTCATCCTGCTGTTGCTGACAGGTCTGATGTCCGGGTGCGCGAGTGACGCAACTACGGACACGCTCAGTAACCTGACCCGATGCCCGGACCAGCGCCCGCAGATCTGCACCCGCGAATACAACCCGGTATGCGCTCAGCTCTCAGACGCCAGCACCCGGACTTACGCGACCGGCTGTACCGCCTGCGCCGATGAGAACGTCGTCGGCTGGGTGGCCGGTGAGTGTCCCAGCCCGGACTGAAGTCCGGGCTGATCTACAGGTCAGCTGTTCAGCTTACGCCTCGCACAGCGCACGCATTTTCTGATGCGCCACAGAAACTTCCTGTTCCGTTTCAGCGCTCAGTACTTCCTGCTTCGCCTGCTCACACTCCGCGGCTTCATCAATATTGTGCTGATGTAACGAGGCATAACCCGGACTACTGGCGTTCGCCATGCTGTCGCACATCACCGGTGAAACCCGACGCAGATTGGCATGCTGGCCCTGCTCGACACTCACACAGTCGCCACGCTGAATATCATGATGTTCGGTGACAATGGCCACGGTTCGACCGCTGTTCAACCGTATGGTGTACTGCTCGGCTTTATTGTTGGCTCTGCGTTCGTTCTGAACCAAGCCGCCAACCAGAGCGCCGGCGGCCGTGCCGGCAACCTGCTGTCCGGTTGATCCGCCGGTGCCAGCCGCAACCGCAAGACCCAGCAGACCACCCAGCGCCGCACCTTTACCAGTGCTGGCGTTCAACTCAGTACGCTCAATCTGCTGCACCACGCCATAGTCGACCGCAATCATTGAACCCTGGCTCGAACCGGTGCCGCCGTAGCTGGCACAGCCCGCTGCGATAAGCGCAGTAGAGATCAACGCGATCTGTCGAAGTTCTTTCATAGCTTCCTTTCCCATGTTGTTTGCTGAGGCTGGTCCTCTGCTACCTTACCCAGGCTCAAATCGCGCTCGCCGGTGCTTAACACCCCGAGAACGTGCGAGCGCGAATTATAAAGATAGCGCGCAACGCGTCTACGGCCGAAACTCCAGCTCAGGGCAACGCTCGAAACTGGCGGGACAGGGATTTCAGAAACCCGTCTATCGCCATCAGGTCGGCCATCGAATCAATATCCCGCAGAGTCTGTGTCTGCTCATCCCATTCACCCACAGGCACTGGCTGCTCGATAGAGTGTGCCAGCTTCGGGGTTGAATCCACCAGTTCACACAACGCCAGCACCGCCTGGGGTTCCAGCAGGATGGTCAGCAGCCGTACCGTCTCTTTGGCATCCTCAAAACGCTCAGCGCGCACCTGAGCGAGCAGTTCGTTGTCTGCTACCAGCGCGTCCACTTCGCCGAGGATCATCGGCCGGTCCGCCAGTACCGCCCGGATATCCGGGTCTGCGATCAATTTCTGCAACCGGGACACAGCCTGCACCGGCACCCGCGCCAGCAGGTGCCAGCCGACTCGAAATAAACGCACCAGTCCGGCCTCGGCTGCCAGCAGTTCCTGATAGCCAGAAACATCCGCATCGTCGCCGAATTCAATCCACAGCAGATAGCTGCCACCCAGGTTACAGGTAGCCATCACCAGCTCCGCCGCAGCGGTTTCCCCTATCCGCTCACCAGCCCGCGACGCCCCCGCCATTACCAGATTGGCAAGGTAAGCCAGTTCATCTGTGCGCTGCGCAAAGACTTCATCGTCGCCCTGCAACTCACTCAGTGCCGCGCGCACAGGTTGGCGGGCACGCACATCGTCCGGTCCGGCCAGCAATCTGGGACTGGCAGTGTGCTGCAGTTCATAGGCTTCCAGCTCAGCCTCCAGTTCATCGAGTTCCCGCTCATCGGAAGCAACTTCAGAATCTTCATCAGCATCCTCGGTCCGAGCTTCACGCTTCTCCGCCTGCGCGCGTTGCGCCGCCGCAGCCTCAACCTCGCGACGCCGGAAGTACTCGCTGGTCTGCAGATCATAAGTGTCGTCGTCAGCCAGCACATCGAGATCGCTGGCCGCAGTGCTGCGCAGAAAAGAACCCGCCATTACCGACGTCACAAAGCCCTGAGCCTCTCGCTTACGCTCGTGGTCGTGGCTGGCGTCCGCATCAAGAACCCGCGCGGTATCGTCCTCACCACCGATGCCGAGAATCGAGTGGCGGAATCCAAGACGACCAAAAATGGCTTCCGCATAGTCAGGAAAATCATCCCACAGGGCGGTGAGCGAAGCCTGTATGACGTCCCATTCGTCGTCCACCCGAGCACGCAGGATGTACTCACCGATGACCTGGGTGAATTCATCGTCAACCCGCTCAGAAATATCCGTATCGGACACCACAACCAGCCGCGAGAAGGCCAGCGCGCAGAAGTCCTCACCCAGCTCATAAAGTTTGTCACTGGTGACATTGCTGTCCTCCCAGACCGCCAGCCAGCGCAGCAGATTTTCCACGCTGAGTGTCTCTGGCGCTCCGGGGCTGGCTCCTGACCAGATGGTCTCGTCCAGCAGATGCACCAGCTGGGTTTCGCTGGCATGCACAACCAGTGCACCTGAATCTTCGATGCCGATTTCGGCAACCAGCCGAGCCAGCGCGGCAGGCGCCATCTGTTCGACCAGGGCCGGCAGTGACTCGCTGGCAACCATGGAATCAACCAGGGCTTTGGCAGACACTGATCCGCTGCTGCCGGAAGCAATTGAGGTAGGTTTAGAGGACTTATCGGACGAAGGCATAGAGACGACTCTCCCGGACCGTCAGGGGGCCGGCACATTACGCCTGCCGCAGCAGCGAAACAACATTCAAATTCTGCTGAAAACATGAGAAAATGACTGCGTCATCTCGCGGCAACATTCAAAGTCGCACGACATCCCAACCAAAGCCGCACGACATCGCAACAATCTCAGGGCCAATGATTTCTTCACCCGCCGGATCAACGGTGGCGGTGCCAATCCGAATACCTGCGGGTATTACGTCATCGACGAGGCTCTGGTCGAGCGGCGGCCCACCAATGCTGCCATCGACACCGGCTATCCGGCCATTGTGTATACCCCGGGAGGCGGTCAGGTGGTGGCGCTGAACCCCTGACATCAGATTCTGGGAGCTGGGCCAGACGACATCCCGGATCAATGCAGCTGGCTCAAAGCCGGACTATGCTTGATTGATTCAGGAAACTATTCAGCTGCCAAGGAAAGGGCTTATGGCTGTCTCAGATCATGTGAATCTCGACGAATTTATGAACGGGCTCAAACTGCGGAATCCGGGCGAGAACGAGTTTCACCAGGCGGACTGCGTTTCCACCCATCGGTGAACCAGAGCATTCTGAAGTTCCTGGCGTTTGAGCAGACCTTCAAAAACAGCCTTACCGGCCTGCCGATGGGCGGCGGTAAAGGTGGCTCAACCTTCAATCCGAAGGACAAAGCTGCCTGGCCTCTGGTTCAGGCAACGTCGTCCAGTATGCAATCGAGAAGATCAATCACCTCGGCGGCAAAGCTGTCACTTTCTCCGACTCCAGCGGCTTTGTGCACGACGAACATGGCGTTGATGAAGAACGGCTCGCCTATCTGGCAGACCTCAAAAGCCAACGCCGAGGCAGGGTCGAAGAGTATGCCAAAGAATTCGGTGCAGACTTCTTTCCCGACGCCAGACCCTGGCAGGTCAAAGCCGATCTGGCACTGCCCTGTGCAACCCAGAATGAAATCAGTCAGGCTGAAGCGCACACCATGATCGACGACGGTATTAAAGCCGTATCGGAAGGTGCCAACATGCCAACCGAGCAGGAAGGTATTCATGACTTTGTGAAGGCCGCGTTCTCTTTGCCCCCAGCAAAGCCGCCAACGCCGGTGGCGTGGCAATATCCGGACTGGAGATGAAGCAGAATTCTGCCCGCATCACCTGGAAAGAAGAGGAACTGCAGAAGCTGCTGCGAGACATCATGGGCGATATTCACGAACGCTGCGTCGAGTACGGCCGGACGGACGACGACTACGTCGACTATGTGAAAGGCGCAAACATTGCCGGCTTCATCAAGGTTGCCGACGCGATGATCGCCTACGGCGCAGTCTGACGCGGGGCAGCCTGACGCCGACTGCAACGCAGTTATCATCTTATCGGGAGCAGGCGGCTGCCTGGCCTTCTCCCACGTATCATCGATGAGACCAGCGTCACAACACCCCGGTCAATACGTAGTTCCACAGGCCGTCTGACAAGCCACCACGCAGTACCATAGCTAGTTCATTTGAATGTCGGACTGTTCGCGCGCGCAGACAAGCTGCGCCACAATCCCGTCCGACAGCGAGGAGCTTACGATGAGCAGCGATTCCCAGCCTGTCCTGGTAGACCACACCCCGGCCAACCTCAACCCGAACGCTTTGACACAGGAAGAAAAGCGGGTTGGCAAATCGCTGAAATCGGCACTGACTGAAGAAGAACTCAAAGAAGTCAGCAGTAAACGCGGTCTGCTGCAGCTGCTTTCCACCAAAAACGTCAACGTTGACAAAGCGCTTATAAAACTACGTTACGAACAGGAGCTGGAAAAGCTCCAGATCGAGCTGGTGAAACTGCAGAGAACCGTCCAGGTGGAGGGCCGACGGCTGGCCATCGTTTTCGAAGGTCGTGACGCTGCCGGGAAAGGCGGCACTATCCGCCGCTTCATCGAACATCTCAATCCACGCAGCGCCAGAGTGGTGGCACTGCCTAAACCCAGCGACCTGCAACGCGGTCAGTGGTATTTTCAGCGCTACGCCGAACAGCTGCCCAATCCTGGTGAAATGGTGTTTTTTGATCGCAGCTGGTACAACCGCGCGGTGGTCGAACCGGTGATGGGGTTCTGCACGGAGAAGCAGTATCGGGTGTTCATGCAGCAGGTACCTGAGTTCGAACATATGCTTTACGAAGACGACCTGGAAGTGGTCAAGTTCTGGTTTTCGATCTCCAAAGATGTGCAGGAACAACGTTTCCAGGCACGTCGCGTGGATCCGCTGAAACAGTGGAAGATCAGCCCGGTCGATGATCGGGCGCAGGAAAACTGGGACCTGTACACAAAATACAAAGAACAGATGTTCAGCAAAACTCACACTACCTATAGTCCCTGGATCATCGTCAAAGCCAACGACAAGAAGCAGGCACGTCTTGAGAGCATGCGGCATGTACTGGCAAATCTGGAATATCAGGGCAAAGAGGACCCGGTGACCCCGCTCACGCCCGATCCGGACGTTGTCATGCGTTACCATCGTTCTCATCAGAGCATCGATTGACTACGAAACTGAGAGGTTAGGACAGGACATGATCACCACAGCGAAGCGAACTCTGGCTGGCATCGGTCTCATCGCTGGAATTCTGCTGGCAACCTCAGCGCTTGCGGCTGAACCCAGAAACTGCCTGATCGAATACGAGATCAGCAACCTGCCGAACCCAGAGCATCACACCGACACCGGTCCAACCCGCAAGGAATTCAGTGTCTGTGTGAACAGCCTGGAGGAATGCCGCACGCGCGCTAAAGAACTGGTGCAACATCATGAGAACTACTATCGCGCCCCGGGCAGCGGCGACCGACCAGACGTGAACAGCATCCAGGTTGGCACCACTCGATTGACCGAGGAATGTTCAGAGCCGATCTGAATCCAGCGAGTTGAGCTGCACCCGCAGATAAACACGACGGTTCATCCGCCCACTTATTCGCGACAGAACGTCAGCCACCCACATCGAAAATCCGTACTTGTGGCGCAGTGCGCCCAGCGCCCGCTCAATATCTTCAGGCGCATCCAGGATCTCTGCCCGGGCATCGTACCAGGGACCTTTGAGTTCCCCGCGAGCACCACAAACAGCAAGCCGAGCCTGTGAAGAATTCTTCAGCCGTTTAACTTTGCCGGCGTTTCCCGCCGAAAAAACGTAGTAGCCACCGTCCTGAAATGCAGCCCACACCGGAGTAGCCACTGCAGCCCCGGACTTTCTGAAGGTTACCAGGCTGACATACTTCGCCTTCTCAAGATCTACATTATTCGCGTCCATCAATCTGTTACTCCCTTCCAGCCATGTTTGCCCAGGTAATCTTCCAGCATTCTCGGTCGGTACTTTGGTAACGCTTCATATCGATCTTTCACTGAACTGTGCAGCAGAATCTCACCTTTGCCGTGATCTATCGGCCGGCGGTGACGTGGTCGGGAGCGATAGATATGCCGGCGCGATGCATGAAGTTTTGCAGTCGGTTTTTCGGACAAACTGCGACGAAGATGAGTTTCGGCCGCAAGCCCTACCTGCTTGGCTTCATCAAGAATCCAGCCCAGTGGGAGGTCCGACAACAGCCCGCCATCCCGGTCCGGTTTGTTACCTCCACCAACGTCACCATGCGCGCCGCAGAACCAGACCTGTTTCAGACTCATACCCGTTCTTGGCAGCCAGACAGTAGGCTCGAAGTCGGAACGCATCTCGTCAATCGCCAGCGCATGTCGGGCAATTTCCACATTCGGACCAATTTTGGTGTCGTAAAACTCGTCTTCGCGATTCAGAAAGCCAAGAAACGAGATCGGAATGCCCAGTGCGCCAACCGTATCGAAGACGCCAACAAAGCGGACCCTGCGGCTGCGGTGGGCGTGATCGGCGCGGAATTTCAGGGACGCATCACCATCCGGGTGATAGGCCGCACCCGGCTTTTTATAGTGTTTGAACGCCGCGGCTATGAGCCGGGCATCCGGGCGTTTGAGAATGCCGCAGTTGTTGATCAGTCCGCACAGACTGCGCACGGTATAAGCGCCGCGACTGAACCCGAACAGGTAGATTTCATCACCAGCGGAATAGTTCTGCACAATGTAGCGATAGCCGTCGAGGATGTTCTTGACGATACCTTTGCCGGTCATGCCGCCGCCAAGTTTGTCGTAGTAGGAACCAATACCCCAGTCGTAAAAAACCTGCTGAGGTATCTGCCGGGCATCGACGGGTCGCACACCGCGCGCCAGCTTGAGAATGTTGGTGGGAAAGTCTTTACCGAGATCCTGCTCGGGCCTGTTCCAGGTTCCGTCCGCACAGACAACAATTCGCTTCATCACATTCCTCCCTGAGTGTGCCGAAAACGACAGACCAGAGGAACTATACCCTTTACTCGGTCAGGTTCAGGTAGTGTCCAAATTTGAATTGGCGGGTTTTGCAGTAACGCCGATTCAATTTAGGACACTACCCAGGCTCGGCTACTGCGCCCGCCATCAGACAGTGCGCTAAACTGAGCTATTTCGCGAAGGACCCACCGCCATGGCTTACCAATGCTTTGATGTGACGATCGAAAACCAGATCGCCCATCTCATCCTCAATCGCCCGGACAAGCGCAACAGCATGACACCGGCTTTCTGGCAGGAACTGCCGGAGATCATTGAAGACATCGACAATAACGCCAGAGCTCGGGTGATCGTCATTTCAGCCACAGGACCGGCATTTTCCGCAGGCATGGACCTGGCAGTTTTCGCCAATGACGACGCTCTGGCCAATGACTCCGACGCCGCTAAAGCCCAAGCACGCCTGCAACATGGCGCGCGTTTTCACGATACCGCCGGCTATTTCCAGCACAGCTTCAATTGCCTGGAGGACTGCCGAATCCCGGTCATTGCAGCCATACAGGGCGCCTGCGTGGGCGGCGGTGTGGACTTTGTCACTGCTTGCGATATGCGTTTCGCAACGAGTGATGCGTTCCTGTCTATTTTTGAAATCAACATCGGCATGACGGCTGATGTGGGCACATTTCCAAGGCTGGTCAAGCTGATCCCGGAAGGCATTGTCCGCGAGCTCGCTTATACCGGCCGCAGAATGTCAGCGGCAGAAGCCCAGTCTGTGGGTCTGGTAAACCGGGTGTTCGAAGACCACAACAGCCTGCTCGAGGGTGTGATGGCCCTGGCTGCAGAAATTGCCAGCAAGCCGCCGCTTGCGGTCTACGGCTGCAAACGCATGATCAACTATTCCCGCGATCACAGCACCGCGGACGGCCTGGACTACATCGGAGTGTGGAATGCAGCCATGCTGCTGCCGGCGGAAATGGCCGAAGCCATGCAGGCCAATGCTGAAAAGCGCCCGGGCAACTTTGCCGACCTGCCGGTGCGTCGCAGTCGCTAGCGGCCTGTTCAGGTGAACGCCTGGACTGCCGGGGTATAGGGCAGCTGCGTAGCCGCAGCAACTGCCTGATAGGTCAGTTTGCCCCGCGCCACATTCAGGCCGTTGAGCAGATGTTCATCATCCGTCAGGGCCGCCTTCACGCCTTTGTTGGCAATTGCCAGGGTAAAGGGCAGAGTGGCGTTGTTGAGCGCAAACGTTGACGTTCTTGCCACCGCACCAGGCATATTCGCGACACAGTAATGCACTACGTCGTGCACCACATAGGTAGGGTCTGAGTGCGTCGTCGCGCGGGCGGTTTCGACACAACCGCCCTGGTCGATGGCAACATCAACGATTACCGATCCTTTCTTCATATCCCGGACCATGGCTTCACTGATCAACCGAGGAGCAGAGGAGCCGGGCACCAGAACTGCACCCACCACCAGATCAGCCGTAGATACCATCTGATGCACCGCATCCACAGTCGAAAACAGGGTGTTGAGTGCCGGAGCGAAGTGAATGTCGAGTTCCGCCAGCCGCGGCAGCGACACATCAAGAATCGTCACATCCGCTTCCATGCCCAGCGCTACCCGGGCAGCGTTGGTGCCCACCACGCCGCCACCGAGCACAACCACTTTGGCCGGCAGAGTGCCCGGCACCCCGCCGAGCAGCATACCGCGGCCGCCCTGTTCGATTTCCAGACAGTGCGCCCCAGCCTGCACTGACATGCGTCCGGCTACTTCACTCATCGGCGCCAGCAACGGCAGGCTGCCGTGAGCACCAGTGACAGTCTCATAAGCAATGGCCACACAGCCGCTGTCCAGCAGAGACCGGGTCAGCTCCGGCGCAGGCGCAAGATGCAGATAGGTGAACAGGATATGGTTTTCATTGAGCAGCGCGACTTCCTGGGGCAGAGGTTCTTTAACCTTGACGATGAGCTCGGCACTGGCAAAGGTTTCCACCGCGTCCGCGGTGATGGTTGCGCCCGCCCTGGCATAGTCTTCGTTGACGAGCCCGATGGTGTAACCGGCATTGCTCTGCACAAACACCTGGTGGCCGTGATGTACCGCCTCCCGCACGCTGGCGGGCGTCATGCCCACCCGATACTCATCCGCTTTGATTTCCGCAGGAACGCCAATTTTCATGAGAATCTCCGATGAAGTCTTCTGCGTATGCCAGAAACCCTACCGCAAGCTGCGATCTGACCTATACGCGTTTTCCGGCATTCATTTGTAACGCATCCGCATTAGGATAACGATGACAAACGTCGGTCTATGCGTACAGCTGGACCCTGCTTGGAAGTCTGATTGAGGATCTGCATTTGAAACGTATAGCAATCAACGGCATGGGCCGGACAGGACGCGGCATGCTGCGGCACTACTTCACTCAAGGCAGCGAGGAGATTGAGATTGTCGCCGCCAACGATCTCACTGCAATCGATGACGTTGCCTATCTGCTGCGCTACGACTCTGTGCACGGGAGGTTGCCACTACCGGTGGAAATTGACGGGGATCTGCTGCGCTATGGCGACCGGGAAGTGCAGCTGTTCGGTATCGCCTCACCCCGAGAACTGCCCTGGCAGGCATTGAACATTGATGTTGTCATCGACTCCACCGGCGCTTTCACCGCTCGCAGCGACGCCGCCCAGCATCTGACCGCAGGTGCACATCGGGTGCTGATCGGCGCGCCGTCGCCGGATGCAGACTTCGATCTGGTGTTTGGCGTCAACGAACAGGACTTTGATCCCGGCCGCCATCATGTTGTGTCGAACGCGTCGTGCACGACCAATTCTCTGGCTCCGGTGTTGAAAGTGCTGCTCGACCACTACGGCCTGGAAGAAGTTCAGGTCACCACTGTGCATGCCTATACC
This sequence comes from uncultured Pseudomonadales bacterium, assembly GCA_937921865.1. Classification (GTDB taxonomy): domain Bacteria; phylum Pseudomonadota; class Gammaproteobacteria; order Pseudomonadales; family Azotimanducaceae; genus SZUA-309. The sequence goes on from CAKZWF010000029.1 coordinate 21,049, forward strand.
GCATCGCAGGGCATCATTGATCGCGCTGCCAGCAAAAAACACCGTGGCCGGGCTGCTGGTGTTTCTATCATTCCCACCACCACGGGCGCTGATAAAGCCACGGTCAAAGTGTTGCCGGAGCTGGCCGGGAAAATTCGCGCCAACGCGATCCGGGTGCCGGTGCCGGACGGCTCCATCACGGATATCACCGCACTGCTGACGCGACCGGCAAGTGCTGAGGAAGTGAATGACCTGATGCGTCAGCAGGCCCAGGGTCCGCTGAACGGCATCCTCGGCTACAGCGACGAAGAGCTGGTGTCAGTCGACATCCTGGGCGAGCCGTTCTCGGGTATTGTCCACGGCAACGCCACTCAGACCACGGGCCGGTTGATCAAGCTGCAGGTCTGGTATGACAACGAAATCGGTTACGCCAATCGTTGTCTCGATGCGGTCACCAAACTGGCGATGTGACCCGACGCCGGCAGTTACCCGGGTCGGGCCGGCGCAGGGATTACTCGAAAAGAGCACGCTCTGCGCCGTGGAAGTCATCAACCATCCCGGGTGACAGGTCTAGCATCATCATTGGCCGGGTGCCGGCGTTATAGGCCGGCCAGTTGGGCAGCTGTTCGTTGTTCGGATCACCCGTCCGGGCGAACGCCAGCCAGGTATCAGCCATGACGTCTGCCATTGCCTGAGCTTCCTCGCCGGTACCGGACATCGACGCCGAGTTGGCGACATTGTCGAATACCATGCCGATTTCCAGCGCATGGGGTGAGCGCCACTTACCACCCTGAACCGGGGTGTCCCAGTTGAAAAGGTAGAAGTACGCGTTCGCACCACCCTGCATGGCCTTTCGGTCAGCCTGGGTCACGCTGTTGCGCAAAAAGCCCCGATCCGTCGTTGCCCCGAACAGCACATCCGCCGGATCGTAATCCGGATTCAGGCGCCGGTAGGTTTCGATCACGGTTTAAGCATCGACATCGGGTATTGCCGCCTGCAGCATTACCGGCAGGGTTTCCCAGGTGGCGTCGAAGGTTTCCGGGTTGCGGGCGCCAATGAACAGAGAGGTTTCGGTGCGATTTACGCCGATCAGCATCGGCACCTCCCGGGCCTGCGGCGGCGCATCCGGAGTAAAAGGCTGTCGCTCGATATGTCGATTATCGAGAATCGGGCCTGTCCAGCCCGGTGCATTACCCGCAGTCACCACTGCAGCCGCAGCCTGCTGAACTTCTTCGGTGCTTCGATCCAGAATGGCATCGACCGAATCACCATCAAGATCCAGGCTCATCAGCAGCTGGCCGGCCGCCCGGGCGGAGGCTGCGGCATCGCGATTGGTCAGCCGCACGCCCTCATAAGCGGCGCTGGAACCGGACCCGCGGGTAAAGCCGCCGCCGTGAAACCAGACCATGACCGGGCGGTTCCGATCATCCCGTAACGCCGGGGTCCAGACATTCAGACGCAGACAGTCTTCACTCAGCGGCACCGGATTGCCCCAGGATTCAAACAGCCCGCCCGCTGTGCCCGGCGGATACGCCGTTTGCGGACAGCTGTCGCCAAAGCTGATGGTATTGCGCCGTTCACTCCAGGGCACCGGTGACTGTGGCGCCTGAAATCGTGTGGTCGCAGTGTCTGCGCCGTAGGGAATACCTTTGAAAACCAGCACCCCGGATTCACTGGCGCCCTGCACGGGTCCGAAAGTCGTCGCCGCCAGCGGGCCAGGCGCGCTAGCGCCAGCTGATGCAGTGTTCTGTGGCGTGGCCGGTTCACCAACCGGATCCGCGACGTCGGTTGCCGGGCTCGATACCTCACCGCAGCCCGCCAGAACCCCCAATGCCAACCAGAGCACCGCCAGCAGGGGCCCTTGCCGCAGTCGGCGCGCAGCACGGGCAGTTGCCTCGACCGATCTGATGACTGTCATAGTTTTTCGCTCCACTGCGCTCTCCAACCCTGTTAAGCGCTGTTCTGAGTTGATACTGATTTTCCGGCCTGATCGCAGCGTACCTGCGCGTCTGTGTCACAATCCACTATCATCTGCCATTGGCACAGACGCAACGGAATGACCATGGCCCACGCAGATATCAACGGCGCTCGACTCTGGTACGAAGTGCGTGGCAGCGGGGTTCCGATTCTCTTCCATCACGGCTACACGGCTTCACGGGTGAACTGGGAGCCCGTCACCCACCTGCTGGAAGAACACTACCAGGTCATCCTGATGGAATGCCGGGGCACGGGCGAAAGTGAACACACCCTTGATGGCTATACACTCGAGCAATACAGCGCGGATGCGGTTGCGATGCTCGATCATCTGGAGCTCGAGCGCGCCAGCTTTGCCGGTCACAGCATGGGTGGCGGGGTTGGCTATCTGCTCGGGCTTGAACATCCGCAGCGGCTCGACAAGCTGATACTGATGGCACCGATTCCAGCCCGGGGCATTGGCGAAATTACGCCCGAAATGCGCCAACAGCGGGTTGCCGAACGCAAGGCCGGCGATCGGGACGGCATGCTGGCCCGTTATCAAGCCATGCGCTTTCGGGAAGACGTGGAGACCGACAGCTGGTTTGAAAACAGAGTGGACCACCTGCTTGCCGTTTCCGACGGACACTTCGAACAAAGCGCAGAATCCATGGCAGCACTGGACGTAGCCGCCCATCTTGGCGACATCACCACGCCCACACTGATGATTGCCGGCGGCGTCGATTCATTGCTGCAGGCTAATCTGGAAGACTACCTGAGCCTGCCCAACGCCACCCTGGAAGTGCTGTCGCGAGCTGGTCACGAAGTAGCAGTCCATGAACCCGAGCGAGTGGCGCAGGCCATCGACAAGTTCATGGAGCATGGACCCATCACCGCCGCATCGCTGATGGCAAAGGCACAGGCCGCTATTTCAAAGTAGCGGGCCCAACATCGCCAGGGTGTTGTTCCACAACCGCTGCCGGGCTTTCCAGTCGCCGACAACAAGCTCATCAACACGACACGACTCACTTAAGTATTCCCGCTGACGCTGCACGATCTGAGCGGTGGCTGGCGCATCAAACACCAGCACATTGTTTTCATAGTTGAGTTCAAAGCTGCGTCGATCCAGATTGGCCGACCCGATCAACGCCACCTGCCCATCCATGGTCAAGGTCTTGGCGTGCAGCAGACCCGGTTGGAACTCATAAATCTGCACCCCCGCATGCAGCAGCTCTTCGTAGTAGCTGCGGCTCGCTCCTGCGACGATCCGTGAATCATTTCTGGCGGGCACAATCAGCGTTGTCGCCACACCGCTGAGCGCAGTGGCGCACAGTGCGTTCTGCATCGACTCATCAGGGACATAGTAGGGAGTGGTGATAATCACTTCGCTACGGGCTGTGAGCAGCAACGCAACCACGACTTCCGGCATCGCTGAGTGTCTGGCCGTTGGCCCGGTGCCTATAACCTGAGCCGGAATGCCCCGGTCCGGTTCGACGGTCGCGCGCAGCGGACGGGACAGCAGTTCGGTCAGGTCTTCGCCCGTGTACTGCATCCAGTCGACGGCAAACAGTATCTGGTTCTGCCGCGCAACGGGGCCATCGAAGCGCATCACCGCATCCACCCAGGGTGCGTAGCGCGCCTTTATTCGAAACTCTGGGTCCGCGCAATTCTGAGAACCGCAGTAGGTCAGGTGATCGTCTATCACCACAATCTTGCGGTGATTACGCAGATCAATCCGGCCCCGAAACACCCGTAGCAGCCTCAGCAGCGGACTACCGATCGCGAGCGCTACGGCAACACGCACACCGGCCTGACGCAGGCTTTTCCACTGTTTCGAGTTCACCAGAGCGCGGGAACCCAGACCATCCACAATCACCCGGCAGGTCACTCCCCGGGCTACCGCCCGCTCCAGAGCCGCCAGTACTTTGCCGCCGTTGTTATCGGTCAGCCAGATATAGAACAGCAGATGGACATGATCTTCGGCTGCATCAATGTCGGCGACCAGGCTATCAATCATTGCATTGGAGTCGGCCAGCAGTTGAGCCTGATTCCCCGAAACAGGCGTAAACGAATCAATGGAAGCCGCCAGATGAGCAAGATGCCGGTATGCCTGGGGCACCTCACCGCCACCAGCCGGACACTCGGGTAACGTGTCGCGGATCTGCTGACGTCGGGCAATCCGCTTACGACCGATATTGGTTTCACCAAACAGCAGGTAGGCAATCATCCCCACCAGCGGCAGCACGCCGATTACCGCCACCCAGGCAATGCGCGACGCAGGATCGCGGTGGGGTCGCAGGATTGCGCGGAAGATTACAGCGACCTGCAGGACAGTCAGCACCACCACCAGAATCAGCGGAGTAGCTGCCACAAGGTCTTCGAAGGTGAGGTTCATGCCGGAGCCGATTGCGCTCAGCAGCGCTCTTCCTTCAGGTCCTCGAGCTGCTCGTTTGACCAGATCTTGCGGGTGAACCGCGGGTTCTTGGAAGACATATCAATCTGATAGAGACCGGTGTCGGGGCGTGCCGGCAAATCCAGGATTTCAGACAGATTTCGCGCCAGCCACTTTTCGATTTTCAGTACCACCAGTTTCCGCCGCAGCCGGCCCTGTTCATCCCGATTGAGAATCGTCGGCAGGGTATTCAAGGTCAGAATTTCATCGATGGCGCTGTCTGCCATCTTGTGTCGACCTTCGTCGCTGGCATAAAAGTGAGTCACTCCGAACACCAGACGCCCGGGATTCACCTTCTTGAGAAACTGACAGGTACGGACCAGCGTTGAACCGGTGCGTACCATGTCATCAAAGAGCACGATGTCATGCCCGGCAACGTCGGCAAAGCTGACCTCGCTGTCCTGCGACAGCGCGATTTCGACTTCCCGCTCACCGCTGCGGGTTTTGTCGAGTAAAAGACATTTGGCGGCGGGCAGGTTCAGCCGCACCATCATCTCCCGGACAAAATCCCTCGCACCCGCATCCGGCGCGCACAGCGCCAGACCTTCGCCATTGGGTCCACAGCGAACAATGTCGGAGTTGCGCAGATAGTCCAGATAGAGATCGTACGGCAACAGGTGATGAAACTTGCCTTCAAACACCCGGCTGAACATCGACTGCACCGCGCTGGAATGATTGTGTACCGTGAGCACTCTGTCTACGCCAGCGAGCTTGAGCATCTGCGCATAGAGCCGGGAGGTGAACGGCTGGCCGTCGAACTTCTTCAGATCCGTATCGCTACGGTGCGCCTCTGCACCTTCCGGATCACGTTGCGGACCCCGATCCTGGGCGCTGTAAAACAGATCCGGTTCCACCAGCACTACCTGCCGGGCACCATTTTCTTTCGCTGCGCGGGCAATCACCAGATTGCGCATTGCCAGGCTCTGGCGGCTGACGACCCTGTTGGACGTGCTGATGATGACAATGGTTTTGCCGCTGAGGTGCGCGCCGATCTGCGCAAAGTCCTCTTCGTCAGAAATGAAACGCGGGCAGAACTCGGAGTTGGTGTAGTTCTTAAGACTGATCAGATCAGCAATGTCGACCTGCTGGCCGAGTGAATAGGCAACATCAATGGCAAACGGATCGTCGGAAGTGTTACCCACCACCACGACCTCGCTCGCCAAGCCGCCACCGGGCTCGCCGGTAGATTCGTTAGCAGTGTTTTCCGCAGACATTTCGATCCCCCAAGATCTCAGCAACCCCACTTCGGTCACCGTCAGTTCGCCAGGCGAAGTATGGCGTCTGCGCGCAAGAATGCCACCGGGGATCCAGGTAATCGGGGCAATCAGCTGATCGGAGAGAACACCAGCAGACCATGATCACGCAGCGGTCGCAGACTCATATTGAGACCGTCCGCGCTGCGTTCAGCATCGCCAATCTCAAAACCGCGGCAGGTCAGACGCAGACCCGGCAGCTGCCAGCCATCTTCAATCAGCCGGGTTCCCCCGGGTCCGATACCATCAATGACGATGCGACATTTCCCTGGCGTCTCCAGCTTCACTGAACGACCGTCGCACACGGCCAGGTGGCTGGCTGTCGCCTGGCAGCTCAATCGCGCCACACCGGAGTCGCACTGCCAGAAAGCTGCAACTGCCGGTTCGCTGCCGGCGGCGATCGAGGTGGTCGAACAGGCTTCGATATGCAGACCTGCTTCGAAGCTGGCGGTGATTCGACGATCATCGATCACCCGTGACAGCGCCCGCTTGTCCTGATCCCATTGCGACGACCAGGCGTCGGCGGCGATTTCTTCAGAAACACCACCCAGCGCAGGCAGCGCAAACAGCGTGGCATCCAGAGGGTTGTTCATGTCCCTGGGCAACATCGGATTGCTGCCCATCGCCAGCCAGGTCAACCAGACGTTGATCCATTCAGCACCCCCTTCGGTGTGCATGCGACTGGCCAGTCCACTGCCGAGCAGCTGATGCATCGCCGGATGCAGACTTTCACCAACGTCCTGCAGCACTTCGCGCAGCTGACGTTTGCCCCAATCACCAAGCCGCTGGGAACTCAACCAGAGCGCATTGGCCCACAGTTCATAGCCGAAGGCCTGCGGCTGTCCGAATCGGGCCAGAGCCTGGTGCGCCGAGGATTGGTCGGTGAGCTCGACCAGCAGTTCCTCGCCGTTCAGACGATCGCCATATTCCATTTCCAGCCAGGCTTTGAGCTGGCTCTGGTGGTGGCAGGACAGCTGCTGTTCTTTGGCACCGGCATTGGCCAGACGCAGCGCGTGCTCTATCGTTTCACAGCGGGCTCGACCTAATTCCACCGAGTACTGGCGCAGCAGCGCGCCCAGCAGGCTGCCAATGATCTGACGGGAGTCCGGGTCCATGATGCCGCTGCGTTTTTCATTCGACCAGGCCAACGGAAAAGCGCCACCGCTGGCCCCGTGAATATTGCGATTCTGGCGCACCAGCACCGCATCGATAATTTTTCTCGCCCGCAACAGACCAGAGTCTGTGACGGATTGGGCCCGATTACGCACCAGCAGCAATGCCGCGTAACACAACGATTCCCGAATGGGTTTAAAGCCGCGGTTGAGCGGGTGGCACAAAAGGTTTGAGGACTCGTCGTAGAAATCACTCAGCACTGCCACGGCCTGCTCCAGCAGGGCAGTCTGGAATGGTTTGAGTGTTTCGGGAACACTCACGGCAAGTCCGTTGCGGCCGGTGTCATCCTTGACTTCAATCATGATCAGGCAAGCTCATCGGGCATGTCCTTGTCAGCAGGACCATCCGTGGTCAGCTGCTGATGTCTGTCAGTGTTTCTGCACGTTCTCCACATCCATATCGATACCACCTTTGAAGTGCGCGCCTTCGCTGATGCTGACCTTGGGGGTAAAGATATTGCCGCGGACTTTGGCGGTTTCGCGAATGGAGACAGACTCAGATCCGTAAACGTCCCCTTCCACCTCACCTTCGATCACCACATTGCGGGCGCGGATGTCTGCTTTGAGGGTACCGCGCTGACCAATCAGGAGATGTTCTGCGGTGTGTTTGATCGTGCCTTCAACCCGGCCTTCGATCAGCAGGTCTTCGCCGGCTTCCAGTTCACCTTTGATAACCAGCGAAGGTCCGACGACAGACATTTCGCTGCTCGCTGTCGAGGGTGCGCGCCAGCTTGATGCAGGCGAACTGTAGGTAACGGAACTCACAGCTGCTTTTGCTGCGGTACTGGTATCTTTGTCTTGGTCTTTGTTCATTTGACTCATCCTTAGTCTTGATTCGGTCGCAGCGATTGGTTACTTAAGATGCCCCGGCGCTGCTCTGGTCTTCGTCCGCTGATCCCTGAGTTTCCTGGGCAGCTGTGTTGTCTTTGCCGTCCGTCTTCGCTGCACCACGTCGACCTGAAGACTTGCTGGCCGTTTTCACGCCATCGTCGGCTGTCTGGCTATTGGTCGTTGAACCGGGCTTTTGTTTGACCTGTTCGAGAAACCGTCGCTCGATGGCTGAGCTGTCTGAATCCATATCGACCATACCTTTCAGGTGAGCACCGTCCATCACCGCAACCCTGGGTGCGACCACGTTGCCGGTCACTTTGCCGGTTTCACACACCTTGACCCGCTGGGTACCGAACAGATCGCCTTCAACACTGCCTTCGATGTGGATTTCTTTCGCCCGCACCACGGCTACGATGGTGCCTTCCCGGTGTACGGTCAGGGTCTGGTCATGGCTGATCGTGCCTTCTACACGGCCACGAATCAGCAGATCTTCTTCTGCGGTGATTTCTCCCCGCACGATCAGCGTCGGCCCGATCACGGACTGATTGGTTGAGGAAGGCGCGCCGGCTCGGATAGCTGCGCCTGCCAGCGCAACAGAGCTGCCCTGACTTGACTGATTATCGGTGGTTTCGCTCATCGCTACTCCGTGATCTGCGGTTGCTGATTTTCCCTTCGAACAATAACCACAACCGAGAAATTAGCCGTGACCTGATTCACAGCCGGTGATGAGTTTTTGACGCGCCTGGCAATTGCTCGACAACATCCACCATGCCAAAGTTTCAATCAGCGCCAGCGAGGCTCACAAACGCTCGCTGGCAAACATCGCAATCGGGGGACCAATATGATCAGACCGACCAACCGCCGCGTGCTCGGCTCGACCCATAGCACGGCGATCGCCATACTCTGCCTGGCGTTCGCAGCTAACTCTCACAGCGCGGAGTACCTGAGATCGGCGGATCCCGCGCTGCAGACTCTGCCTTTTTCCGAGGCGGTGCGGACAGACGGTCTGCTCATTCTCTCGGGTCAGATCCCCAACCTGCCTGGCACCATGGAGATCGCGCCAGGCGGCATCGAAGCTCAGAGCCACCAGGTCATGAAGAACATCAAAGCCATTCTGGAACGCCACGGTTCCAGCCTGGAAAAGGTTGTGAAATGCACCGTAATGATCGACAACATGAGCGATTGGCCGGCATTCAATGAGGTTTACGTGCAGTACTTTCCCGGACCCAAACCCGCCCGCAGCGCGTTCGGGGCGGACGGCCTGGCCTTGGGCGCACTGGTGGAGGTCGAATGCTGGGCCGAGCACTGATGCCGCGACAATTGCCAACGATTAACGCGAATGCCACAGTGACAAACACACTCCGCGGAGGAACCCAGACCAACGCTATGAACGACCGACCAACAACTTCATCGAACTCAGAATTCCCGCGCAGAACACCCAGGCAACCAGGATTCCTGCTGGCTGCGCTGACGCTGGCAGTTACTCTGCTGGCAGGCTGCAGCCCCGAACGCAGCGAACCTGAAACAACGGCACCACCGGCCGCAACCGTTCCCGCCGCAGACCTGGTGCTGCGCGGTGGCAAAGTCGCCACCGTGGACAAAGCCCTGGGCGAAGCGCAGGCCGTCGCGATCTCAGGCGCAGAAATTGTCGCCGTTGGCAGCAATGAAGACATCAGCGCCTACGTTGGTGACGACACCCAGGTGGTCGAACTCGACGGTCGCTTTGTGATGCCGGGGTTCATTGAAGGGCACGGTCATTTCATGAGTCTCGGTCGTGCCCGCCAGATCCTCGACCTCAACAACATCCGCAACTGGGACGAAGCGACCAATATAGTCGCCGTCGCCGTGGATCAGTCTGAACCAGGAGCGTGGATTTTTGGCCGGGGCTGGCACCAGGAGAAATGGGATACCGTACCGACAGATGCCGTGGATGGGGTTCCCCGCAATGACTCTATGAACGCTGTCGCCCCGGAAAATCCGGTTTTCCTTGGCCATGCCAGCGGCCATGCGTCTTTCGCCAATGATGCCGCGCTGGCGGCTGCCGGCATCGGCGACGACACGCCGGATCCGCCCGGCGGCACAATCGTTCGGACCCCGGAAGGCAAGGCCACAGGTCTGCTGCGAGAGACAGCCCAGCGTCTGGTGTCATCGGCAATTGAGGAATACGAAGCGCTGCGCACTCCGGAAGAAGTGGATCAGGTTGAGCGCGAACGGGTATTTCTGGCGAGCCAGGAAGCGCTCGCCAACGGTGTGACCTCATTCCACGATGCCGGTGCTTCATTTGCGACCATCGATTTCTTCAAGACCATGGAGGCGGAAGGCGCGCTGCCCATCAGGCTCTATGTGATGGTGCGTCGGGAGAGCAATGAGGATATGGCAGAGCAGTTGCCCAACTACTTCATGCCGATCGAAGGCGACGACTACCTCACGGTGCGCTCAATCAAGCGTCAGATAGACGGTGCTCTGGGCGCTCATGGCGCCTGGCTGCTGGAGCCCTACACCGATCTCGAAACCACCCCGGGGCTGGTGCTGGAACCTGTTGAAGAAATCGAGCGCACCGCTGAAATTGCGCTTGAGCACGGCTTCCAGGTCAACACCCATGCGATTGGTGATCGGGGCAACCGGGAAACCCTGGATATCTACCAGCGGGTCTTCGAAGCGGCCGATGTCGACGGCACCGCGCAGCGCTGGCGCATCGAACATGCCCAGCACATAGATCCGGCAGATGTTCCGAGATTCGCGCAGATGGGCGTCATCGCCGCAATGCAAGGTATTCACGCCACGTCAGACGGTCCGTGGATTCCATCGCGACTGGGTGAAGAGAGGACCCGGCTGACCTCTTATGTCTGGCGCGATCTGATCGAATCCGGCGCGATCATCGGCAATGGCACCGATGTTCCGGTAGAGCCGATAGATCCCATCGCCTCTTACTACGCGACGGTTTCGCGCATGACCAACAAAGGCGAGAAGTTCCACCCCGAGCACGTGATGACCCGGATGGAAGCGTTGGCCAGCTATACCATCAACAACGCCTACGCCGCGTTTGAAGAGCAGGCCAAAGGCTCTATCACCCCCGGCAAACTGGCTGACATTGTTGTGCTGTCACAGGATCTGCTGACCGTGCCGGAAGAATCCATTCCGGACACACAAATCGAAATGACCATTGTCGGTGGCGTTGTAAAATACCAGCGCTCGGAGAGTTAAAGCGCAGAACCCGTTCGGTAAGCTGAGCAATCGCGGCTCAGCTTAAGGGCGACGCGCATTCGACCAGTGCAGCTGGAGGCTAATGCAGCTGTCGATTGGGCCTGGAGTGTCGCCATTCGGCAAGCAGTGTGCGCAACGCCGAGACAAACGCCAGCGGCTGATCCAGAAAGACATGGTGACGGGCTTCGGGAATACCCACGAACGGCACCGACTCATCCAGAACCTTGAACATATAGTCCGCAATATCCTGGCTGAACAGATAGCTCTCTTCGCCATACATCACCCCTACGCGACAACGCAGTTTGGCCAGGTCTTCGTGCATATTGGTGCCGAACTCGAACTTGTTGAACATGCCGTCATCAAATTTCCAGGTCCAGCCATCGTCCACCTCAACCAGTGAGTGTCGGCCGATATAGTCGAGCACATACTGATTTTCACATTCCTGAGGAGGCATCAGGCGAAATCGCGCCGCGGCCTCTGCGAAGGTTTCATAGACCCGCTTGGGTTTGATCGGCGAGCGTCGGGGATCGCGCTCCCATTTGAAGTCCGGCGGCCGCACCGCAGAGTCCACCAGCACAATGCCTTCGATATCCTGGTGATAGAGCAACCCGGTCTTTAAGGTGATGTAGCCACCAAAGCTGTGCCCCACGACAACGGTGTCAGTACCAAAACCGGCATCGCGACAGACCGCGTTCACCTCCCGCGCAAACTGCTCCGGCGTGTAGCGGTCCCTGCGGCCGCTGTCACCGGCTCCACTGAGGTCGATGGCTGCGACGGAATAGTCTTCAAGAAAGAAGGGTGCCAGAAACGACCACCAGTGCGCGTGCGCACCGTTGCCGTGAACGAAGATCAGCCCGGGCTTGCCGCTGCCACGACCCCAGTGCAGATAGTGAACGTCAACGCCGGCGACGCTGACGGTGTGATCTTCAAACGGAACTTCGAGGGCGCGCGTGAACCACTCGGGAGTATTGTCAGTCACTGCAGGATCCCTCAGGTTTCAGAAGTGATGATGGCTTTGCCGATAACCTGACGATTGCGGATCAGATTCAGCGCCTGAGTGGTTTCTTCCAGCGGCAATCGATGGGAAATGTAGGGTTTGATGTCTCCGCTCGCCAGCCAGTCGAGCAGCTGCCGGGCATTGCGCTCAGCCCAGGCCGGATCATGACGCGCCAGCCCACCCACCGTATAGCCAATGACCTCAGCATCTTTGACCAGCAGATGATTGGTTTTCGCCAGCGCTGCCCGGCCGCTGGTGAAGCCGACAATAAGAATGCGCCCGAATGGCGCAATACAGCGCATGGACTCATCAAATACGTCACCGCCTACCGGATCGTAGATCACATCGGCACCGCGCCCTCCGGTCAGCGCTTTGACCTCCTCACGAAATCCCTGGGTGTAGTCGATGACATGATCGGCACCCATTGTCGTGGCAACAGCCCGTTTTTCCGCAGTGCTGGCCGTGGCTATTACCGTCGCGCCCATTAATTTGCCGACGTCGACAGCAGCAAGACCGACGCCGCCCGCGGCCCCATGTACCAGCAGTGTTTCACCTTCACTCAGCCGGCCACGCTGCATTCCGTAAAGTGCGGTTGCGTAGTTGGCACGGAACGCCGCAGCGGCGGCGAAGTCGACCGAGTCGGGCAGCACCGTTGCCTTATCCGCCGGTATAACAACTTGCTCCACGCAGCCTCCGGGACAGAGCACCCGATTGCCAACGCTGATGTGTTGGACCCCTGCCCCCGTTTCCACAACGGTACCCGCGGCTTCACCTCCAACCACAAACGGCAGCTTGGGCTTCACCTGATATTCTCCGGCGATCATCAGCACATCGGTAAATGCTACTCCGCGTGCGGCAAGTGCAACCTTGATTTCTCCAGGCCCGGGCGGGCCCGGCGGATCAATGTCGCGAACAACCAGATCGTCGGGTGTGCCGAGCTTCTCGCAGAACACGGCTTTCATGATGCAGCCTCTTTGAGACCGTTATCCACCAGCAGTGCATCGGTGCTGGCGTCACGACCGCGAAAACGCCGATAGACTTCTCCTGCCGGCAGGCTGCCTCCCAGACCGAGCACGGTCTCCCGAAAGCGCTCGGCTACTTCGGCCACTGCGACATCGTTATCCAGACCTACTTCTCTAAATGCGGCGAACGCATCAGCAGCCAGAACTTCAGCCCATTTGTAGGAGTAGTAGCCGGCCGCATAGCCTCCGCTGAACAAGTGGCTGAACGCAGGCAGCTGAGTTTCATCGGGCAGGGTCGGCACAACCAGAGTTTCTTCAGCTAGCTGACGCTCAATATCGAAAGGTGATTCGGTGTCGTTGCTGCCGGGCAGACCATATTTCTGATGCAGCGCCATATCCACCTTGCCGAACAGCAGCTGACGCAGCGTGCCACCACCGGCCATGAAGTTTTTACTGTCGATCACCCGATCCAGGGTCGCATCATCTAGGGGTTCATTGGTTTTCAGATGAGCAGTCAGCGCCCGCAGAAACGGTTTGTGTTCCATCCAGTATTCATTGAACTGGCTGGCCAGTTCTACTGCATCCCACTCCACCAGACTCATCCCGGAAGCACCGCCTTCTTCTATGTCGGTAAACATGTGCTGGGTCGCGTGACCAAATTCGTGGAACAGGGTGCGCACCTCGTCCAGTGACATCAATGCTGGTTCCCCGTCGGCCGGCGGCCGACTGTTGAGCACAAACAGCGCTACCGGCAACGAGGAGGTCTGGTTGCCCTGTGCCAGCGCGCGACTGCGGCCCACCACGGTGTTCATCCAGGCACCGGCACGCTTCTCGCCCGGTCGCGTATAAGGGTCCACGTAGAATCCGGCAATGGTTTCGCCATCGCGACGGACTTCGAAGAACTCGACGCTGGGATCCCAGACCGGCACGGCATCATCGCCAACTCGAACGATGTCGACGCCGTAGAGTTTCTGCACCAGCGTGAATAGACCATCAAGCACTCGGGGCATCTGGAAATATTCGCGCAGCGCTTCGGCATCGTAGTCGTAACGCTGTTCGCGCAGACGTTCGGTCCAGAAAGGAATATCCCAGGGTGCCGGATCAGCAGCGCCTTCAGCATCCGCGCCGGCCATGAAGGCTTTCAACTGGGTAAATTCCTGTTCGGCAGCCGGGCGCGCTGCAGCCTCAAGCTCCGCAAACAGCTGCCACACCGCACCAGTGTCCGGTGCCATTTTGGCGTCGATGCTGACATCTGCGTAACACTCAAAACCAACCAGGCGCGATTCCTCCTGACGTAAGCGCAACATCTCTTCCAGCAACGGCCGATTATCCAGGCCTTCAGAACAGCCGCGGCTGCGAAAGGCCCGATAGAACTGCTCCCGCAGCGAACGCGACAGCGCATGCTGCATGACACCCAGATAGTTCACGCCGTTGACCACAAAGTGCCAGGGGCCGGCTTCGGCGGTGGCAGTCTCACTGCCATCCTGCCGGGCGGTAGCCGCGGCCATCTCCAGCAGCGGAGCCGGAATACCTTCAGCCTGCGCCAGATCGGTCACGATGACCCTGGATGCCTGTTCTTCCTTCACCAGATTGGTCTGGAAATCATTGCCCAGCTGCGACAGGCGTTGCTGAATTTCCTGATAGCGGGCACGCTGATCCCCCTCGAGGTGCACACCGGCCCGTTCCATGCCGCGGATAGATTCGCTGACAATGCGCTGCTGGGCGATGTTCAGAGTCGACCAATGCGAACCATCCCGCAGTTTCACCATGCCGGCATAGAGCGCTTTACTCTGACCCATACGGTTTGCCAGGGTCACATAGTCTGGACGCACCGCATCATACGCAGCTTGTAGCTCATCACTGTATTTCACGCTCAGCAGGTGGCCGACAGCACCCAGCGCTCGACCGAGCCTCAGTTCAAGTCTCTCCAGCGGCTCCATCATCCCGGACCAGCTGGGGTCGAGATTGGCTTCGAGGTCGGTGAAAGCAGCATCGGTCTGCTCCAGCAGTAACTTCACCGCGCTGCTGACCCGATCGGCGCTGAATTCCGACCAGACCGGCAGATGCGAGATGGCACCGCAGGAGGCGGTCTGCTCAAGGGTCTTCAGCGCCGATTGCGCCTCCGCGGTCTCCTCCGCGCTGCGCTTGGTGTTGGGGGTTTTGGTCTTATTCGCTTGGCTCACTCGGTATCTCCAGAACTTCTGCTGCGGATTGTACACAGGCAGCGGCGGCAGCACCGTTGCGCTGGCACGACCAGGCAGGCCCGGATAGAGTTCGGTCTCAATGACAAGATCAACACGGACATGGCTGCTGGCCATCCTACTGGCAACGCAGGCCGCCTGCTCAGACCCCGCAACGGAAGATTCTCCGCCCGCGTCCGAAGTCAGTGCCAACGATATACCGGTAAACCTGACCGCCACGGACCAGACTGCCAGCCAGACGCCAGCGATCATGGGCGCCGCTCTGCAGCCATGGCGCGGCGGTATCGAAGAGATCCGCGAGCGCAAACTGATCCGAGTGCTGGTCGGCTACTCCCAGACGCACTACTTTCTCGACGGCCTGACACCGCGCGGCATAACCGCTGACAGTCTCCGGGAGTTCGAAAAATTCCTGCGGCGCGAACTCAAGCTCAAGAAAGGAACTCTGACCCTGCTGCCGATCCCCGTGGCCAGGGACCAGATGATCAACCTGCTGGCGGAGGGTCTCGGCGAACTGGCGATCGGCAACCTGACCGTGACCGACGAGCGCCTGCAGCAGGTGGACTTTTCCGTACCGCTGGCCAGCGGCATCGCCGAGGTGGTGGTCACCGGGCCTGGCGCAAACGCGCTGACAGAACTGGACGATCTCTCCGGAGCGCAGGTGTTCATTCGGGAATCGAGCAGTTTTTTCGAAAGTGTGCGCGACCTGAACCAGGATTTTGCTTCCCGTCAGCTGCCACCGGTTGAGGTTATCGCCGCCAACGAAAACCTGCAGACCGAAGACATCCTCGAGCTGGTGAGTGCTGGCGTCGTGGACATCACCATAGCTGACAGCTATCTGGCTGACTTCTGGAGTGGCGTCTTACCCGATCTCGAGCTGCATTCCGCGCTGTCGGTATCTTCTGGCCGTGACATCGGCTGGGCCATCCGTCCGGACGCAGCAGGTCTGAAAGCGCTGGTCGACAAGTTCATTCGTGCGAACCGCAAAGGCACCCTGTTGGGCAACATCCTGTTCAAGCGATATCTCCAGGACAACGTCTACGTCAATAACGCCGCAGCCAGCCAGGACCGTCAGCGCCTGCTCGCGCTCAGCGAACTGTTCCAGAAGTATTCGTCGGAGTACACCTTCGACTGGCTGCTGATTGCGGCCCAGGCCTACCAGGAGTCCCGGCTCATCCATTCGACCCGCAGCGCGGCCGGTGCAGTCGGCGTGATGCAGATACTGCCGCGTACGGCTCGCAGTCCTGCTGTCGGCATACCCAACGTCGAGGAGATAGAAGCCAACATCCACGCCGGCCACAAATACCTGCGTCATATCATCGACGAATATTTCGCTGATCCGGCAATCGACGAATTCAATCGGGAGCTGTTCGCATTCGCCGCCTACAACGCCGGCCCGACCCGGATATCGCGACTGCGCCGCCAGGCCGAACAGCGTGGTCTGAATCCTGATGTGTGGTTCGGCAACGTGGAGATCCTCGTGGCGGAGCAGGTCGGCCGGGAAACCGTGCAGTACGTCCGCAACATCCTCAAGTACTACACCACCTATTCACTGCTCCGGGACCAGGCAGTGCTGTCGCCGCTGGCCGGACAGGACTGATCAGCTGCGCGCGCCAGCCGCACCCTGCAGCCCTGCACCTTGCAGCCCTGCACCTTGCAGTCATTGGCCCTGAGCAGGGTAATCCGGTTTAATCCTTCCACTCACGTTAGAGCCAGTGACCTGTGCAGGCAGCTGAAAAACAGTCCGTACTAGACGATGTCCTTCCCGCCGACGAGGTGGCCGATGCCGTCCTGGCACTGATCGAATGGGCTGAAACCTACCTGCTGACTCTGAGCGTGCTGCTGCAGATCGGCCTTATTGCCGCTGCCGTCATTCCCGCTCTGCTGTTTGGTCCCCGACTGAAACGACTCATCAGCCGTCAGCTGTCGGCCCGCTTTCGGGCGGGTTTTCTCCAGCGTCTGGTCAATGCACTGTCCGATCTGGCCACGCCCATTGCACTCTATATCACCCTGACGGTGATTCGGATTGGGCTGGGCAGTGCGGGCCAACCGGTAGACTGGGTGTCCGCAGCCCTGGCGCTGATGAACGCCTGGATCATCGTCCGCGTAGTGACCCTGGTAATCGGTTCGCAGTTCTGGTCTCGCGTGGCTTTCTACGTCGCCTGGCCGATCGCTGCACTGGATGCTTTCGGCCTGCTGGGTCCGGTTGTCGAGCAGATGCGGGAACTGGCCATTCCTCTCGGCGAGGGCGAAGGCGGTCAGGCCATCAGATTCAGTCTGCTGGATGTATTCCGGACGCTGTTCTACTTCGCGCTGTTGTTCTGGGGTTCCACAACCCTGAGCCGGCTGCTGCAGAGCCGACTGGAACGCACCGAAGAACTCAGCCCGTCGTTCAAAGCCCTGATCAGCAAAGTCCTGAATATAGCGCTGCCGGTGATCGCTCTGATCATCGCGCTGCAGATCGCCGGTTTCAATCTCGCCACCCTGGCGGTATTCAGTGGTGCAGTGGGTCTCGGTATTGGTCTCGGCCTGCAGCGCATTGCCTCGAACTTCATTGCCGGAGTCTCGCTGATCGCAGACAAATCCATCAAACCGGGGGATGTAATCGAAATCGATCAGACCTTCGGCTGGGTAACTGCCATGCAGGCTCGATATGTTGCCATCAGCACCCGGGATGGCGCCGAGATGCTTATTCCAAACGATCGCTTCATGACCGAGGGCGTGACCAACTATTCCCGTTCAGATCGGTTTGTGCGGCTGCACGCACCTTTTGGGGTCTCCTACTCAACCGACGATATGCGTCTTGTGCAGCAGCTGGCTATCGACTCTGCCGCAGAGGTCGATCGTGTGCTTTCAGACCCGGTCCCGGGTTGTAACCTCATGGAATATGGTGACAGCTCAGTCAACTTTGATTTGCGGTTCTGGATTAGAGATCCTCAGAACGGTATGGCCAATGTCCGCAGCGAAGTCCTGATGGGTCTGTGGGAGCGGCTGAAACACCACAATATCGAAATTCCTTTTCCGCAACGCGATCTGCATGTCCGCAGCTGGAACAATCCGCCGTCGCCAACCGAGGGTTCTGTTGCCGGGAATCCCGTCGACGACCACCTGGACAAATGACACCACACACCCCACATCGAAGTCACCGCGCCGGATGGCTGCGCGCCGCGGTCATGGGCGCCAACGACGGCATTGTGTCAACGGCGAGTCTGATCATCGGGGTCGCGGCTGCCGGCACCAGTCAGGACAATATTCTGCTGGCCGGCGCAGCCGGCCTGGTGGCCGGGGCAATGTCCATGGCCGCGGGAGAATATGTTTCCGTCAGCTCCCAGGCTGACACTCACGCAGCCGATCTGGAGTTAGAACAGCGTTCTCTGCAGGAAAACCCGGAATTCGAGCAGGCGGAGCTGGCGACGATCTATCAGCAGCGCGGATTGAATGAGGAACTTGCGGGCCAGGTGGCCGAACAGTTGATGGAACATGATGCCCTTGGCGCGCATGCCCGCGACGAAATCGGCATACCGATCCACAACGCCGCGCAACCGATTCAGGCCGCGCTGTCTTCCGCGGCAACCTTTGTGATTGGTGCCGGGTTACCCCTGGTGGTCGCCTGGCTTACCCCGCTGGTCCACCTGATCAGCGTGGTCGCGGCTTCATCGCTGGTGTTTCTGGCCCTGCTTGGTGGTCTGGCCGCCCGTGCCGGCGGTGCACCCGCTATCCGCGGCACGATCAGGGTTACCTTCTGGGGCGCACTGGCTATGGTCCTGACGGCAGTTGTCGGTAACCTGTTCGAAGTCATGGGCTGACAGCCAGCTCAAATATATCCAGATAAAAATCAGCGGTTAACACCAGATGATCCAGCTGCGACACCTGCTCCCGCTGGTGCCTTGCGCTGGTGTAGCGCATGGGCGTCATCGCAATAAGGTCAGTCAGATCGCTGCCGTATATCGTGAACTCAAATGTCAGTCTGTGGCTGTTTGTCAGCGCAAATTGAGCCAGCTCTTCCAGGGCACGATCATGAGTTCGAGCCTGTGCGTAGATCTGTTGCTTCAGCTGGTTCAGATGATCCGGTCCGGCGCTTACCCGATACATTCTGCCGCCCGGTTTCAATATCCGGGCAACGTCAGCGCTGAACGGAGCCATCACCACAGTGACCGCATCGAACCCCTGGTCGATCAGGGGCAGGCGCGTAGTACTGGCCACTGCATAACAAACTGACTTTGAACGCCGGGTCGCAGCCCTGATGGCCGGTCTGGATATGTCGACGCCATAAACCGTAGGCAGTCGATCACTGAGCAGCTGCGTGAAGTAACCTTCGCCACAGCCGAGATCAGCCAGAGCCTGCGCAGTGCCACCGGTCGTGACCGCAGCGCACAGCGCTTCGGCCAGGGGTCGATAGTAGCCAGCGTCGAGAAATCTGCCGCGCGCAGCAATCATTTCGGGATTGTCTCCCGGCGCTTTGGAGCGCCGGTGCTGCGCAGTCAACAGGTTAACGTAGCCTTCCCGGGCAAGGTCATAACTGTGGTTACGCGCGCATTTGAGCGACCGGTTAATTCGGGTCAGCGCCTGAAAACACAGCGGGCAGGTAAACAATTCCATGGTCGGATTGTAAACGCGCCCGCTCTGCGCTGTGCGAACCACTCAATCCGCGCACGTACCGCTGGGGTGCTGTGAGACTGCAATGATACTGGCAGTTCACGACGCAAGCAGTTTATGATCCGATGACTCAAGCATTCCTGGGGAGGGATTATGCGCGCAGCTCTGCTGATTGTCGTCATTGTGGCGGCTGGTCTGTTCTTCTTTTACAACTCTGATTCTGAATCGACACCACCGGCAGATTCAGCAGCAACCGCCACAGATCCGGCGCCAGCAGCCGTCGCCCCCGAACCGAAAATCGGCATGATTGACGACGAGCGCATCAACGCAGCCGAAAGCGAACCCGGTAACTGGCTGGCTTTCGGACGTACCTACGAAGAGCAGCGCTTCTCGCCGCTGACCCAGATCAATCGCGACAACGTCGCAGATCTGAAACTCGCCTGGTATCGCGACATGGGCACCAACCGGGCTCAGGAAGCAACGCCCATCGTGGTGGACGGCGTGATGTTCTTCACCAGCGCCTGGAGCCGGGTGTTCGCCATTGATGCTGTCAGCGGCGACATGCTCTGGTCTTTCGACCCCGAAGTGCCCGGAGAAACCGGCCGGCGGGCCTGCTGTGACGTGGTGAACCGGGGTGTTGCCGTCTACCAGGGCCGAGTTTATGTCGGCAGTCTGGATGGTCGGTTGATTGCCCTCGACGCCGCCAGCGGTGAGAAAATCTGGGAAGTTGATACCATCATCGACCGCGATCGTTTCTACACCATCACTGGTGCTCCACGCGTCGCGCGCGGCAAGGTATTCATCGGTAACGGCGGCGCAGAGTTTGGTGTGCGCGGCTACGTGACCGCCTACGACGCAGAAACCGGCGATCAGGTCTGGCGCTTCTTCACGGTGCCCGGCGACCCGTCAAAGCCATTCGAGAATCCGGAACTTGAAGCAGCTGCCGAAACCTGGAAGGGCGGTAACTGGTGGGAAATTGGCGGCGGCGGCACGGTGTGGAATTCCATCGTCTACGATCCTGATTTCAACCAGGTCTATCTTGGCGTCGGCAATGGCTCACCCTGGACCAGAGTCATCCGCTCTCCAGGTGGTGGTGATAACCTGTTCCTTTCTTCCATCGTCGCGCTGGATGCGGATACCGGCAAAATGAAGTGGTACTACCAGACCACTCCCGGTGACAACTGGGACTACACCGCAGTTCAGGATATGGCATTGGCTGACATGGAAGTGGATGGCGTGCAGCGCAAGGTGCTGCTGCAGGCACCGAAGAACGGCTTCTTCTATGTGCTCGACCGCGCCGACGGCAAACTGCTGCGGGCCAACCCCTACGCCACGGTAACCTGGGCAACACACGTCGACCTGGAAACCGGTCGACCAGTGGAAAACCCGGATCTGAACTATGAAAAAGAGGCTAAATGGATCCTGCCCGGACCTCTTGGCGCGCACAATTGGCAGGCCATGTCAGTGGATGAGGATGCAGGCGTTGTCTACATTCCGGCCCAGGACAATCCGCTGATCTATTCGATCTCTGACGAATGGCAGAGCACCGGTTTGTACAAACGCAATCCCGGCGGCTGGAATACCGGGCTCGAGTTTGGTCGTATTGCTCAACTGTTTGTCGACAACGCAGACAGTCAGCCCACGCCCAAAGGCTACCTGAAGGCTTTTGACCCGCTGACCGGTGAAGACAAATGGGTGGTTGAGATTCCCCACTACTGGAATGGCGGCGTTCTCGGCACTGCCGGTGGCCTGGTATTCCAGGGTGATGCGCTGGGCATGCTCTCTGCCTATGATAAGGACACCGGCGAAGCCCTCTGGCAGTTCAACACCTACACGTCGATGCTGGCACCACCAATCACCTTTCAGATCGATGGGGTGCAATACGTGTCAATCCTGACCGGCAGCGGCGGTGGTGACCTGTTCTCCGGGGAGCCCATGGACCCGGTAGCGATGACTGCGAGTCTGGATTACGGCAACTACGGTCGCATGCTGGTGTTCTCTTTGCAGGGAACCGAGACACTACCGATCCCAACAGCGCGGGATAAATCAATTCCTGAGCAGACGCTGGCGCAGGTCAGCAAAGAAGATATCGCCCGCGGTGAGCGTTCCTACAATACCTACTGTGCGTTCTGCCATGGTCTCGTGGTCCGCTCTGGAGGCTCGATACCTGATCTGCGCAGAATGAGTGAAGGCTCGCACGAAGCTTTTGAGCAGATTGTGTTGGAGGGTCTGTTATCGGCCAATGGCATGGCTTCGTTCAGCGATGTGCTCAACGCTGAAGAAACCCAGAACATTCATGACTACGTCCGTGCCAGGGCCGAAGACGACCGGCTGGTCGCAGCAGGTGAAAAGGAGGAAGCAACGCTGACCTGGCTGAACTAATCCCCACCCAGATCAGCTGAGCTCTTCGGCGGCAGCGCCGGCGGTGGCACCCGGGAGAATTCAAATCCCGGCTGCGGACTGCCTGGTGCGCCGCCATCACCGGCAAACTCTGAAATCGGCTGGTCGCTGTCCTCTGGCGCCATCGCGTTGCGGCTTAACCGACCATTGAGCAACTCCCCTGCTTCCATGCTCGCCCGGGCAGCTTCTGCAGCCCGGGCGGCGCTTTCGCTCCAGGCCACCCGATGGGCGCGTGGCGGTCCAACTGGAAAACCCGCTTCATCAAGCTCCCTGACCCAGAAATAGATGGCGCCAGGTTTACTGCTGACCTTGTCAGGATCTTCAACCATCAGCCAGTACACGCGGAAATCTTCCGGCAGCGGCTCCGGCGTTGCCCATCCGGTGATACCTCGATAACCAAACCAGGCCACCCCATACAGGGCCGTCACCAGCAGGATGGCAGCCGATTTTACTTTCCCGGAATGCCGGGTCGCCAGATTGAGATTCAGCAGCAGCGCGGCCACCGCCACAAACGCAAGCGTCAGCAACAGCACCGACAGAGTCATGATTTGTTCGTCAGCACGTTACGCAACAGCGGTTTGGTCCGCTCGGAGGTATTGCTGACATTGCCATCAGCATCAATGGTAAAACGAATGGCCGTCTGTTCATCTCCCGCTCCGCTCAGATCGCGTGAACCATAAAAGACCACGGTCACTTCCGGGTTCAACTTCTCGACTTTTACGGTCACCGGCAGCGGCGCGGCGTAGTTAGCCTGATAATGCAGCAGATTGACTACATACTCACCAGGCTGCAACGCCCGCAACGTCACTGTCTCCTGATTAAGAGGATTGTCCACAGACTTTCCATCCACCAGCAAGCGGTCCTGCATAATGCCTCGATCATCACGATCCAGATGCATAAGACCGGTGTCGCGATTGTTGTACCACAGCAGATTGCCGGCGGGATCTTCCACCAGCGTGTCGACATCATCTGGATGACTGTCCGGCCAGCGCACTGTGATCAGCACTTCCGCTTTGCTTTCTATCGCTCCGGTCTTCTCCGGATCGCTGATGAGCGCAAACGCAGCAACAAACATGAAAGCAAAACCGAGCAGCGCATTGAACAGCAGATCGGTGAATGCGTCCTGGGAGTCGCCCTGGCGATAGATGTCATGACGCATCGTTGTTCAGGCGCACGTCTACCAGCACGGACAGTCGGGTAGCCAGATCTGCGGCTGAGGCATCCAGCACATGGTACTGCAGCTTCAGCAGGGTACTCGTGACCAGACCAGCGAGAGTCGTATACAGCGCCACGGCCATGCCGCTGCTCATCGCTGCCAGCAGTTCACGCATAACAGATGGATCGAATTCGTCAATATCGCCAATCGGCAGCAGCATGAAGATGAAGCCGACCACGGTCCCCAGCAGGCCGAGCTTCAACAGCAGATCGCTGGTGAAGTGACCCAGCGCATGACGATTCGCCAGCTCGTCGCCAAACGCTGTGACCAGCACCGCCGCGTCAGCATCTGGATCCGCCTGGCGTTTACCCTGAAGATTATTGAGAAACTCGCTGAGCAAGCTCGCGCGTTCAGATTGCACAAGGTCGTCATCGCCGTTCGCCAGCCGGAAAAAGGCGCTTCTTTCATTGGTCAGCAGATGCGCAAGCCACAGCCAGCGAGCGCTGGCCAGCAGATAGACAATCAGAATGACGTAGGAGATATAGCTCTTGTCCGAATCCAGGGCCAGCGACACCAGACCGTAGTGAAAAGCCAGAAAAAAGCCGAACGCAACCAGGCCCGACATGATCAGGGCCCGGAACACCAGATTGGTATCGTTCCCTCGCCTCACGCACAGAGTCTAATTCAGACGACACGACGTGACTAGCCATCGAAAGTACCTGCAATCACGTGATCCGGTTCGCAGTTTGCACCCGTAGACCGAATCACAACCTCTGAATCTCACGCGATGAGAACAACTTAACTGATTACGCTGATCAGTCTGAGAGTATCGTCAACCTGCTTAATTGAATTGGCCCCGGCTAGAACAGTGCCCGAAGAGTTGCTGACGAACATGACGTTGTCGCCCATCCTCATCGCTGCCGGTGTCGGTATCGCAGTGGTGTGTTTCTTTATCGGCTGGATGGCCAAAGGCAGCGGCGCCAATCGGCGCGAGACCGAGTTGAGACGGGAAATCCTGGAAGCCAAAGGCTCCATCCCTCAGCTCGAATCTTCCGTGCGCAATCGTGATACCCAGATCTCCCGGCTGCAGAGTGACCTCCAGGAAACCAGCGACCGCGCAGCTGAATTGATGCGCGCGAACGACGGCAAAGAACGAGAGTTGCGCGGGGCAGCCCGTGAAGTCAAAAACCTCAGCTCCGAACTCGCCGCTATCCGTGGCCACAAGGGCTCTGACGGCAACAATGTGATCATGGATGGTTTCGAAGACGATACCGTCAGTGAAAGCGAAGGCAGCTCGCCACTGGAGAGCCAGCTCAAGAAAACCGAAGCACTCTACGAAAAGCTCAAAGGTGCATTGATCGCCCGCGATGAGCGCATCGATCACCTGGAGGCTGAACTGGCGGACACCAGCGAACCGGACGAAAGCACCTCGACGGTCGTTGAACATGCCCAGGAACACCTCGACGATGAATCCCAGCAACTGCAACGTCGTCTGGATGACCAGCTCGCACTGGTGGCAGATCTACAGAACCAGGTATCTGACCTGAATAAAGAAAAGGTCATGCTCGAAGAGCTGGCCAGCCGACGCAGCAAATCGAATCGGGCCTTAAAGAACTCCAGCGCAGAAGCAGAAGCCAGAATCCCCGGGCTCGAAGCGTCTATTACTGAGCGCGAAGAGATAATTGCGGATCGTGAAGCCTCGATCAAACGCCTGCTCGACGACCTGGAAACGACCCGCAAGAGTCTGGCTGAACGGGAAACCCAGCTGCAGAGCGCAGAAAGCCAGGTTGCCGCTGCCCGCGAAGAACTGCAGGCCATGCAACCGAAACTGACAGAAATCGAAGAGCGCCTCGCCAACCGCGAAGATCAGATCAGCAGTCTCGATGCAGAACTGACGCTCGCAACCAAGAACGTCTCCGACCGCAAAGGCGAGCTGGATGCAGCGCGCGAACATATCAGTGAACAGGAAGCAGAAATCGCCGAATCGCAAACCGCATTGCGCGAGCAGGAACAGGCGGCCGCATCATTGAAGAATGCTATTCGCGATCGCGAATTCAAGATCGAGACATTGGAAACAGAAGTGCGGGATCTTACATCGTCGCTATCCTCCGCCCAGAACAGCGCCGACGAAACCCTTGAGCTCAGCGACAAGCGCCACGCAGTGGTTGCCGCGGAAGTAGGTGATGCCCAGCAGCAGGTTGCAACGCTCAAGCGGGAGATCGACGATCTGCAGTCACAGCTGGAACAACGCGACCAATGGATGAGCAAGCTCAAAGACTCACTCAGCGACCGGGAGGTCAGGGTCACAGAACAACAGGACCGGGCTGATCAACTGATGGCTCAGCTGGACGGTGCGAACCAACAGCTCAAAGCGATGGACGAGACCCGTCAGGACCTTGAGTCGCGTAAGCACGAACTCGAAACTGAGCTGGTGGCTAATCGCTCGAAGGTGGAACAGGCGGAGGCTGCACTCGAAGAGCAGCTGCAGGCCACCAATGTCTTCAAGAGTATGATTGCTGATCGAGACTTCCGCATAGAGTCTCTGGAAAACGATGTCATCGCCCTCAACACGGGAAAAGCACCAAAACCTCCAGAGCCTATTGCCGCTTCAGGTAGCCCGGCGCAATAACACCAGCGCAATCAGGCCCACCACCGCAACGGGGAGGGTGGTCGCCAGAACCGGACCCAATCCAGCAACTAAAGATGCATTCAGTGCAATCTGTTGCCCGAGATAGAGCACCAGCGCAGACAACACCCCAATAGCCAAACGCTGCCCCAGCCCGCCTCGCTCTCCTTCATGCAGGCCAATTGCCGCAGCAAACAACGCAAACACTGCACCTGACAACGGCAGCATCCAGCGCTTGAACCATTCCAGCAGGGCGGCGGATTCGTCTTCACCGTTCTCCCGGCGTCGATCTATTTCGTCATTCAGTTCCACCATGGACAAGCCCTGCACCGGCAAGTCAAAAAGACTCAGATTGCGATAGACCTGAGGCTGCCAGCTGAGGTCAGCTACCTTCTCGGGCCTGACCAGATCGGAGCGGAGATCCGTCACCACAGCATTGTGAAAGTGCCAGACTCCGGCAGCATCAACTTCAACCTGATCCGAACGCAGAAAACGTTCCAGCTGATCGTCCGCCGAAAAAACAAACAGCTCAACATTACCCGGCTGCAGACCCTCATCCCAGTCGGTGATGCGTACAATACCCGCAGGGTCGGCTATCCAGAGGTCACCCCTGACCGGCTGGCCCTGTTCAGCCACCTGCAACATACGAAACGACAGAGCCGTCTGATGCAGCGGCCTGCCTACCAGCTCCGACGCCAGCACAACCAGATAGAAAAGCAGCGCAGAAAACACCGCGATAAACGCCAGACGAGCCGGAGAAATACCCGTGGTCCGCATCGCCACCAGCTCTACGTTGCGACCGAATACACCCAGCGCATAGGTGATTCCAAGCATCGTGATAACGGGCGACAATTCCACAAAACGCACCGGCAGCCGCATCAGCACAACGGCAGTAACGTCGACAAACGAATATCCCCCAGCACCAACAGAATCCGCTTCCGATATCAGATCAAACAGAAAAAACAACGCCAGTACCGTCGCTGAAGCCGCCGCATAGCCTTTGCCCATTCCGACCAGGTAGTAACGCCACAGGGTCATCTTGCAGCCCAACGCAGAGTCGCGACATAGGCGGCAAGAAGCAGAGGAGGCATCAGAAACATGCCAGGATTTGGTGCCAGCTGATCATTCTCAACAGCAGTGCGTAACCCTGAAGTCAGCAGAAAAATTGCGAGGTAAACACCGAGCGCGAGCCAGATTCGCGTATAGCCGGATTGACCCGGCTTCTGAAAACCAAGACGCAGCGCCAGAAGCGGCAGGAAGAACGCAATCAGCGGCAGGGCCAGGCGCCACTGCCACTCAGCAATCTCTTTCACTGAAGTTGCGGCCAGCAGCGCCGCCGTAGAGCGGGCCTTACGGCGCAATTCGGCGGTATCCTCCCGTGGTTCCAGCCGATGCCAGAGTTCATTGAATGCGACCCGTCGAGTTGCGCTGCCGAGCCGGTACTCTTCGCCCTGCTCAAGCTGCAGCCAGAATTGACCATCTTCATCCTGATGCAATCGAGCGCTGGCCGCCCGAACAATCTCCCGGCCGTCTTCTCCATCCCGCCAGGCAAACACATCCCGCAGCCCACCGTCCTCAAGCGCACGACGGGCATAGACAACCATGTCGTCCGATACTTCGTGAAACTCTCCTGGCGTCGCTCTGTCTATTGAGGCCTGGCGCACCAGTTCGTCGTTAATCCGGTATGACCAGGGTCGACCGTAGATTGCCAGCACAGCAACCAGCAGGGAGAGGACGATGGCGATCAGCCAGACTGGCCGCGCCAGCCGTTGGGGTGATACGCCGCTGGCATAGAGCGCAAATGCTTCGCGATCACGATGAAACTGCGACACAGCCATGACCATGCCCAGAAAACACGCCGTTGGTAACAGAACTTCCAACGCAATCAGGTTACGTGCAACCACATAGAGCCAGAATTGATCGCCCGGTAGTTCGCCAACCAGCACCGCCGCCATCGCCACACTGGTGGTGAAAGCACCGTACAGCAGCAGCAAGCCGAACAGGAACATCGCCACGGGTGTCAGCAGATAGCGCAGAAAATAACGATCAATGCGGTTCATGCCACGTTCACCTGAGCGTGGCCATCAGGGGCCTTCAGCGGCCGGATTCAGCGAGATAGTTGGCGCGAGCCTGGGCGCGCGAGGGTTTACCGGAGGATGTGCGCGGCAGCGCGTGGGCGCCGACCAGTTCAATTTTACAATCGACGCCGAACTCACTGCGAATTCGAGCAGCAAGTCTGTCAGCAAATTCACGCCGGACTTCATCATCGAGCATCCGATACTGCACCAGCATCACGACAGCTTCCCCAGCGACATTATGCTGCAGTGAAAACGCCATCGCGTCACCGGGTCGAACACCGGCCTGTGCTTCGGCAACCGCTTCCAGATCCTGCGGCCAGATGTTGCGACCATTGACGATAATCATGTCTTTACTGCGACCGGTGATATAAAGACTGCCGTCCACCTGATAGCCAAGGTCACCGGTGTTTACCCAATCGCCGAACAACACTTCACGGGTTGCTTCAGGATTGTTCAGATACTCAGTCATCGCACTGTCGGAACGCACCCAGACCACACCGATGCGTCGATCTTCAAGAACACCGCCATCCGGACCGCGCACTTCTACAACCACTCCCGGCAACGGTTTGCCGCAGTTGACGAAGTCGCTGCAGGCGTCTGTAACACGCGGATCAACGGGGGTGGCTCGTTTGCGGACCGTGCAGTCTTCGCGATCAACGTGATCGACACCGAAGTTTTCGTCGAGTTCGGAAAAGCTGACGGCCAGCGCGACTTCCGCCATGCCGTAACAGGGCAGGAATGCCTTGGCGTCAAAGCCGCTGCCCGCGGTCGCCTCAACAAACTGTTGCAGCGCTTCCGGGCGAATCATTTCTGCACCGACCCCAGCCACCCGCCAGGGGGACAGATCAAAACTGGCACCTTCACCTTCCCGCAATCTTCTGGCAGCCAGTTTGTAACCAAACGGTGGACTGAACGCCACGGTTGAACGGGTTTGTGCCATCAACTTCAGCCACAGCCGGGGTCGCAGTGCGAAATCCCGCGTGCCCAGATAGCTGACCGCCAGTTGCGCGGCAACCGGAGCGAGCATCGTGCCGACCAGGCCCATGTCGTGATAAAGCGGCAGCCAGGAAAAAACCCGGTCGGTGGGAACTACCTTCAAGCCGTGGCGGATGATGCCTTCGAGGTTGCACATCACCGCGTTCTGTTTGATCACTGCACCGCGAGCCACCTGGGTGCTGCCGCTGGTGTACTGGATGTAGGCAATCTGCTGCGGGTGCTCAGCAGGCAGCGCTGCTTCGGCAACCATTGGCGTGTCTGCAAGTTCCTGCAGGCGGCCATGAAAAAGCAGATCCCGTCCTTCGGCAGCTTCTTCGAGAAAACTCAGAAAATCGTCTGTGGCAAACGCCACCCGGGCACCGCAACTACTCAGAAAAAATTTCAGCTGCCGCAGATACGCTTCGCGGCCGCCAAGATTAACAACGGCAGGGACTGGCACCGGGGTGAGGCCCGCATACTGACAGGCATAAAACACCACGATGAATTCACTGCGGGTTTCCGCGAGTACGGCAACACGTTCACCGGGAACCAGACCGAGCCCGAGCAGGCGTCTGGCAGTATCGCGGGCACGCGAACGCAATTCGGCATAGCTGAACGATTCCTCTTCAACACCACGACCGCTGTAGAAGGTCATACCATTGCTGGAGTTCACGGCTGCGTAATCGAGGCTGTCTTTGAGAGACGGGAAGTCGCCTGGGCGCCAGGAAGTCTTGGCCGTCGTGGAAACTGCGTCTTTCCGGGTCACAGATAGTCCTTGTTCAACTGTGCTTTCTTCTGTGCATTCACCAACCGTTCTGGACGCAAGTCCGGCTGTGCGTTGCATCAGGGCTGCGCGTAACGCTGCAGCTCGCGAAACTCAACTTTATGATGGCGCTAGCGCCGATTCCTGAGGCAGATTCTAGCTCAAGGCGTCTCAGTCTGGGAGCCTGCCCGACAGCGGTAGTCTGCTGGGGCTGAAGGCGTATAATCGCCGCGATTCTCGCGCAATTCGCTCTCCACAGCCAGCGCGCCGAGATTTTAGTCAATTGTCAGCCCAATTGTCGGAAAATTGCACCAATTATGGACATCAGTCAGAGCACAGACCATATGCAGCCAGAAAAAAACTGCGTATTCATTCATACCAATCCGAAACAGATTGTCGGCGCCCGTGTGGCCGAATACGCGCTGCGAAGATTTTCCAGCAACAACGACAAGTTCGACATTCGCGTCATCAACACCGATGACTATCCGTTCATCAGTGAATATGACCAGCGCGAGTACCTGCGTGACGGTGCACGGCGGATCTGGTTGAAAGAGGATCTGCAGTCCTTCACGCCGCTGCGCTTCATGCCGCCTGAACTGATGGGTTACGAAGGCCGCGCGGTGATCATGGATCCGGATATATTCGCAGTGGCGGATATCTACGATCTGCTCTCCAGAGATATGGAAGGTCACGCGATCATGTGTCGGCGCCGCTCCGGTCCCAAAGGCGCTGTCGACAAATGCTACGCATCCAGCGTCATGCTGCTGGAATGTTCACGCCTGCGCCACTGGCAGACCAAAGAGCATTTCGAAGCGATGTTCCGCTTCGAACTCGATTACCACGATCTCATCTGTCTGAAATCAGAAGACCGCAGCACCATCGGCTTCTTCGAAAATGAGTGGAATGATTTTGATCGCCTGACGCCGGCCACAAAAATGCTGCACACCACCCGCCGCAAGACTCAGCCCTGGAAAACCGGGCTGCGGGTCGACTGGCGGCCGGCCGAGAGATTCCGCCTGTTTCCGCCACTGGGCTGGTTGATGAAGGCGAGACGCAAAGTGTTTGGCGAATATGCGTTCCTCGGCCACTACAAACAGCATCCTGACCAGAATCAGGAAAACCTGTTTCTGGGTCTTTTAAAGGAATGTGTCGACAAAGGTCTGATCAGCGAAGACATGCTGCGCGACGAGATGGCCAACCAGCATGTGCGAACCGATCTGCTGGAGAAACTTGACCAGTCTGCGCCGTTAGAAAAGCAACCCGCGCTGAGCTTCGCACTCGGACACTGACCCTGCTGCGCTAACGCAACAACTGCTGCACGGCGATGACGCTGCGTTCCAGATCGCCGTGGCCCGGTGCGGCCTCACCAGATAACCCATGACTTCGCCGCCCATCTGCAGCCCGCCCGGAACCGGCCGGCACGGTTGGATTGCGAGTGTTTTCCGCCAGCCATTGCACCCGATCCGCGGCCGCCAGATTGTGATGGAATCTGCGCACGCTGCGATGGAAGCGCTGTGGCGCAAACTTCATCGCCAGACGGTGGCTCAAGGGTTTCCAGGCAAAATTGCTCAGGTGTTGCCACCAGGCCGTGCCGTCTTCCGGGGCAGCAGAATCAATGTCGGCAATGAACACCTGCGCCCCAGCGGCAATCGCTTCCGCGGTCATTGATGCACTGTCTTCAGTCACCACGATTCGATCAGCCCAGGCCAGCAGTCCGAGATAGGGGTTGTCGCCTTCTTCACCCCAGCGGTAAATCAGATCCGGCGTGCGAATGTGAGCCAGCAGAGTGTCGAGAAAAGCTTTTGGTGTGCGGCGGCTGCTGGAAATCACCAGGCTGCCGTCGGAAAACCGCTCGAGAGCCTTGGCCATTCTTGTGGCCTGAGTGCCATCAAGCACATAGCCACCGCTGTTGCCACCAAGCAACAGTACGGTACGCGGTTGTGCCAGGAGCCCGAATGTCGATTGCCAACGGATTCGCGCCGCAGCCAGAGTCGGTGGATCAATCTTATGCAGCGGCAGATCGTTGACCAGGACGTTGCTGAACCCTTCCAGCTGATATTGAGTGGTGGCGATGATCAGATCAAAACGCTGCGGATTGCACCAGGGGCGACCGATATGAACCACCCGGGTAGACGGCGAGCGCCGTTTGATCCACAGCGCCACCAACTCGTTGCGTCGGCCAGCACTGATCACCAGTTTCGGCCAGGGCGCCGTCAACTGCGGACGATCGCCGGGGCTGATACCAAGAAGCGTCGGGCGCGAGCACAGATGCAGCAGCAGTTCACCGCGGTGGTGCTGAACCTGCTTGACCGTATAATCCCAGTCCGTCTGCGCGGCGACACCTGCTCCGAGAGCCTGAACCTGCGCGTTATCGCCAGCTTTACCGCCAAAAAGGAGCCAGATTGCCGCCAGTTTCCCTTACCCATGCGTTATCGTGGCGGCAGTGTGAACGCAATAACTGTGACTGACAACGCATGCGCCTGATCCAACGTTTCATTGCCCGCTACCCGTGGCAGAGTCTGCTGCTGATCATCCTGCTGATCCTCGCCGGAGCGGCCGACGGTATCGGTCTGTCGGCATTGCTGCCGCTGTTGAATCTGACCATGCAGAGCTCAGGCTCCGGCAGCGAAGACGCTCTCAGCCGCAACTTCCGCGAAGCCTTCGAATATCTGGGCATGGAGCCTACCCTGGTGGTCATGCTGTTGGTCATCATCACCGGCATCGTGGTGAAGAACGTGTTCCTGTTTTTTACCGAACAGCGCACCGGCTACATTGCCGCGAACATCACCACCGAACTGCGCATGCGCCTGCTCCGGGCGATCACCTCTTCGCAGTGGCGCTACTTCACCGGCCAGTCTGCGGGCAGTCTGGCGAACTCCATGGCCACCGAAGCCTGGCGGGCATCACTGGCATACACCCACGCAGTCCGGGTCCTGGCGCTGATTCTCGAAACTATGGTTTATACAGTGCTGGCACTACTGGTTTCCTGGCAGGCAACCCTGGTCTGTCTTGCCGCCAGCCTGGTGATCCTGATGGTATCTCAGGTATTTGTGCGAATTTCCAAACTGGCGGGAAGCGGCCAGACGCAGTGGTATCGCTCGCTGCTGGGAACGCTCACCGATCTCCTCGGCTCAGTGAAAACTTTCAAAGCCATGGGCCGGGACGAAGCTGCTGCGGATGCACTCAGCGTGGAAACCAAACATCTGAAGCGGGCATTGAAACGCGAGGTTTTAGGCGATGCCGCGCTCACTGCATCCCAGGAGCCGATGTATATGCTGGTAGTCCTCATCGGTGTCTACTTCGCACTGGAACGTTTCGAGATGGAAATTTCCACGGTGCTGTTCCTGGCACTGATCCTCGCCAAGCTGTTGCGTCAGTTCGGCAAAGTCCAGAAGCAGTATCAGCGCATGAGCGTTTGTGAGAGCGCTTACTGGGCGCTGGACGATACGATCTCGGAAGCACTGCGCGCGGCGGAAGTGAGTCGCGGCACTCGTCTGCCGGTTTTCGAACAACAGATCTCCCTGCAGAATGTCAGCTACGGGTATGGCGATCATGTCGTCTTAGATGGCGTCTCTCTGGTGATTCCAGCACGTCAGATGGTTTGCCTGATTGGTGAATCGGGATCGGGGAAAACCACCATCGCAGACCTGGTGACCGGGCTCATGGATCCGGATGAAGGCGAAGTTCGAATCGACGGCGTACCACTGGGGGATCTGGAAATGATGCGCTGGCGGCGGATGATCGGCTATGTGCCGCAGGAAAACCTGCTGTTGCACGACACCATTTTTCACAACGTCACGCTCGGTGATGAAGCCATCAGCGAAAGTGATGTGGAAGCCGCGCTGAGAGCGGCAGAAGCTTGGGACTTTGTGAGTCGAATGCCGGACGGGGTACACAGCGTTGCCGGCGAAAGGGGCGGTCGCCTGTCCGGAGGTCAGCGTCAGCGCATCATGATCGCACGCGCGCTGGCTCACAAACCGAAGCTGCTGATTCTCGATGAATCAACCAGTGCCCTCGATCCGGCAAGTGAAGCATCGATCTGTGAAACACTGAATGTGCTGAAGCGGGAAATTACTATTCTGGCGGTGTCACACCAGTCAGCGCTGGCCACTATTGCTGATAAGACGTTACGTCTGGAACGAGGTCAGCTGAAAGAAACGGCGGCGTCGATTCGTCAGTCGAGTGCGTGATCGGTCAGCTTGAAGGTGCCGCGCATTGCGCCCTGAAGTTCCACCTGAACCGGTACTGTCAGATCGCCAATGTCTTTAAGCCATACCGCTGCGGTTGAAAGCTCCTGGTCTTCGTCGACCAGTTCGAATTCACAGTAGCTGCGGCCATCGGCGAGGCGTTCGCTGTGCTTCGGGGTGACCTCCCAGAGGTCTTTACCATCGTGGACCAGACGAGCGTCGTCACAATTGTCAGAGAGAAACAGCAGCGACCAGAAATCGGTGCCTGCCGGCAGCGGTCTTGGATTACGCTCTTCGCCGTTTCTGGTGACGTGGACCTGATCGCCTTGATAAACGATGTGTTTGTTCTTGCTGCCCGACTGCTCGGTGAGCTGGTACTCGCTGGCGATAGGTTTACCGCCGAAGGAAAACAGACCGCGAATGTTGAACAGGCTGCGCCATTTGCTGAACAATCCCAGCAGGCCGGTGCTCTGGGCTTCGCCGCTGATCCGGTAGCCGGATTCCTGGAGATCGATGGAGACCTGGGCTTCTCCGACCTTGGTCTCACCCATATACGCCGAATAGTCAAGCAACATGCCATTAGCGCCAGGTCCGGCCAGGACCAGGGCGCATACTGTAAGGCTGGTGACTGCAGATCGACGAAACGACACGGCAAACCCAAAAAGTGGAGAGAAAGTGAAGCAAATATGGGCTATCCATCCAGTTTTTGCAAGGGCATCAGTCGCCAGGTTAACAATTGCCAGACAAATATCCCGTTTATCCACCCGAATCAGGGCATAAAGCGACGGATATGCTCCACAGTGCTCATGAGATACGACCCTTTATTGACCAAACCATCTGCTGGTTTGGCCGTGGCATCCAGACTGGCCTCTCCGCTGTCAGGACTTATCGCTCCGGAAGGCACTGACAGGTCGCAGGCAAGCGCGTCCGCGCGGGCTTCGCTCAACCATTCGACCAGACCCAGCCGCAACAGCGCTGCGTGCACGAGCGAAACATCTCGCGTCCAACGCTTGTGGCCCCAGCTGATCGCACTGTGGTAGAGCTTTGAGCCGATACTACCGGCGAGGCTGGGCTCGCTGAGCAGCACCCGCTTCCCGGTAGCGACCGCCTCGCTGATCATCGCGATGCTGTCGGCACTGACCACCAGGGCTTGTGACCAGGCAAGGATGCCTGAGTAGGGGTTTTCACCGCCGTCGCGCCAATCGTGGATGTCGTGTTGCCCGCGCAGATGGGATTTAAGCTGAGCGAGAAATGTCTGCGGTGTCCGCGAACTGCTCGAGATCAGAAAACACGCCTCGTCCCCTGCCGCAAATGCGCTGAGTTCCCGGGCCAGTCGTCGCGCATAGGCCTGATCAAAGCGATAGGGGCCGCTGTTGCCACCAAGCAGCACGCCGACTTTGAATCCGCTCGTGCTCCCATATCTCGACGAGAAGTCCTGCCTCGCCTGCTGCAGCGCCGCGGCAGTCACTCGATGCAGCGTCAGAGGGTTTTCGAGCACATTGACTGCGGGGTCAAGCCGGTACTGAGGAGTGGCGACCACAAGATCAAAATGTCGCACCGCAGCCCAGGTCCGGCCGAGAAAGATTACCCGGGTATGACCACCACTGGCGTTATGGATCCAACGGCAGATTGGTTCGTTGCGCAGTCCGGCCGAAATCACAAAGCGCGGCCAGGGTCCGACGGGTTTCTTCGCAGCCCCGACCGGCGTCCGCAGCCGCAACACCCCGGCAAGACTTGACCAGGGCTGATAGTCGATATCGACTCTCTGCCAACTCGTCTGAAGAGAATCGGCCAGCGCACCCGCCAGAGCCAGAATCTGTGAGGTTTCACCCGCCCGGTAGCTGGTTAACGCCCAGACCTCCCGAGCCGGGTCTGTTGAGCCGAATAAATCTGCCTGTTTCATCCCCGGCTACTCCATACGGCAGCCTGATGATTGTCAATGCCAGCATCCCCAGCCGGAGGCAATGCTGAAAATCTGACAGTAGGACTCAAACTCCCACCTGAACTTTCAGTTCAACTTTAAACTGTTCAATCGGAACCGTCAGGTCCTAAACTGCAGACCCGCCAGACTGCTGAACTCATCGAATGTCGAAATCCCACAATGCATCTGAACTGGAGGACGCTTATCGCTTCTTCAATGAAATCGGCATCATTGCGCAACTCTCCGCTAATCAGATGCAGCGCACCCTGCCGCACAATCTGACGCTCTCGCAGTTTTCAGTGTTGAACTGGTTCAGCCGTGTAGACGCCAAGGCCAGTCCGGGGCGCCTGGCGCGCGCTTTCCAGGTCAGCAAAGGAGCAATGACCAACACCCTGCACAAACTCAGCGATAAAGAATTCATCACCATCGAGGAGGATCCGGACAGCGGCCGCAGCAAGATCGTGCGTATGACGCCAGCTGGTGCCAACGCCCGCAAAGCAGCGATTGCTGCAAGCCATCCATTGCTCGAAGACTTTCTCGACCGCTTCGATCAAAACCAGATTACCGAACTACTGCCGCTGCTCCAGGATATTCGCAGCCATCTCGATCGCCTGCGCGAAAACAGTTAGCGCAGATCACTAACTGCGAAGTTTCGGGCAGAACCGAGCGCACCGCTTTACCGAGACCAAGCAGCGTGAAAGGTTTTTCAACAAAAACGGCAACGTGACTTGAAGCCATGCGGCCATCGCAGTGCTCGGCTCCGGCACTTACCTCAATGTCATTCGCGGCATCAACTGGGTAGAACAGGAGTAATCCATCTCACCCATCGCGGATCCGGAGCTCACTGTTCCGGATCCGCACCTCTTCCAGCCAACTGCCCTTCTTCCATAATCAGCGTCCTGACATCATTTGCCACAGTGTCGGCATGCAGAAACGACACGCTGTAAATGTTGCGAACCTGCTGCTCGCGATCAATCAGATACACCCGCAGCAGGTGGGAAATACTGCCGAGATAGTTGCCCCGGGCATCGTAGTCTCGTACCACCCACTGATTGTAATCTTCCAGTATCGGCGCCAGCTCTAGTTCCGAAGCGGCAGTCAGAAACTGCCAGTCCACCCCTTCACCGGCAAACGCATCCGCGTAGCTGCCCATCACCTCGGGAGTGTCATAGCTCGGGTCAAAGCTGAGGCTGATCAGCCTCAGCTGCCCGTCCAGGTCTTTGTTCGATGCCAGCTGGCGTTGCAGCTTTGCAAGCACATGGGTCGCCAGCGGGCAGCCGTTGACGTCGCTGCAGCGGGTATAAATGAAACTGAGCAGCACCAGTTTGTCCTGGTAAAGCTCATGCAGGGAAACCCGTTTGCCATAACGATTCAGCACTCGGGCATCCGGGGCATCTGCAAACGGCGGCAGTCGATAGCTGCCGACGGGCGGCGGCACAAATTCCAGATCCGCATAGCCCGGAGCCAGCACCTGAGGCGCTTCATGCTGATGTTGCGCCGCCGACAGAGCGTCAACGGCCATCAGCAACAGCCCGGCCGCAAACACTGCAGACCGGGATATTCGGTTCATTGCAGCTGACTCACCTGCTGCGGTCGTTTCTTACCGTACAGCGCATAGGCACCAAAGCGCATCTGATGCGGTGCGCCCAGACCAGCCTCAATAAAGTCGATGTGAAAGTCTGGCTTCAGGGATTCGCCGTCCCAGCTGTAGAGTTTGAAGTACTGCAGGTCACCACCGGTGGTTTCCTGTTTATCCCAGTTGGCGAGCAACGATGAAGTGAAGTACACCCGTTCACCATCCCAGCTCTGGGACACCATATTCACCTGTTCGCCAATCTGCTGTTGGAATACCTCCGCGGGCGCATGCGGATCGCTGATATCAAACAAGCGCACCAGACCATCGTTCCAGGTGTTTACCCAGAGCAGGTTGTCGTCAGCCGCGATAGAGATATCAACCGGTAGCGGAATCTTCGACGCATCACCGATGTCAGCG
This sequence comes from uncultured Pseudomonadales bacterium, assembly GCA_937921865.1. Taxonomy (GTDB): domain Bacteria; phylum Pseudomonadota; class Gammaproteobacteria; order Pseudomonadales; family Azotimanducaceae; genus SZUA-309. Next base: position 58,745 of record CAKZWF010000029.1, read on the forward strand.
ACTTCCTTCGCCTGCCACTCACCGGCATCGTCTTCGTAAATCAGCCAGATCTTCGACGTCAACGCCGTACTGGTGAAGCAGTAATTCTTCCCGGAACCCCAGGCACAGCGAATTTCCAGCGGCGCCCCGGGCACATCCAGAATTTTCTTGGGGGTACGGGCGTGGAGATCCCAGATCACCACCGTGTTGCCAAAACGTTTCATGGCTTCCGGATCCGCCATCATCGCGCCGAGATTCATCATGTAGTTGTTCCAGCCGGTGAACGACGACGTGACCATCACGTTACGACGCGGCACTACCCGCAGATCATAACCGTAGCCATCTGCAAACTGTCCGGACTTGATGGCACCCTGCAGAGCGTCGTCCGTGGGCATCCAGTGGGTGGCAATGTATTCTCCGGCATTGGTGTATTCCACCAACGCGGTTCTACCGCCGTGGTCAGTGTTGTTAGACAGCCCAGTGAGCATCATCCGCCCTGGCAGCGCATAGTTGGTATGGGGCCCGACCACGCCGCCTGAGCGGGCGACAAAGTCATCAATGGTCTTCACCAGCTGCGGTGCTGCCGGGTTGGTGGCAATATCAAAAATGAAGATCTTACTGGTATCCAGGCCACTCGCCCAGAGGAAACGCCGGTCGTCAGTCAGACCAGAGTGGTGTGCTTCGTTGCGGCCACCAACCGATACGCTGCTGACTGGATTGCCATAGTCGGGCGAATCCGGATTCACATCGATGGTGACGAGTTTATCCTCACCGTCGCCAACGCCTTCGACGCCGAGCGTCCAGACGTAAACAAAGTCCTCCTGACCAACAATTTTCGCCATGTACGGCGACAGACAGGTTTCGTCGGCGAACGCGTAGGGTATAAAGGCCGCACAGCCAAACAGTAGCGCAAGGTAAATTCTTCGCATCGTGAGTTCTCCCAATCTCCGAGGATCAGTATGCTAGCACCCCTCGCCTTGATGCGGATCAATCATTTTGCCGGGCTATAACGGTCTACGCCAAACTCTAGTCCTTATCGGTGTTCTGGTCGGACTGTCGATCAACGGCAGCGAACCTGCGCCGGCCACAGACGAGCCGGATAAGGCAACAAAGCCGACAGCGCATGCTGACGTACAGATTGGTCGCCACGACATACGCGACGGTTATGAAAAGACAAGTTTTGTAACGCAAACTCAAAGCCTGACAGAACGAGCCACCGGCAGCGCGAATTTGTCTGCACTTATCCGCAGTCCACCGCTCGGTCTGACAAGCGTTCACCAGCCACCTTCTGACAAGCTGATAGATCTGGGTCGGCGGTTGTTTTTTGAACGTCGACTGTCTGCCAACGACACACTGTCCTGCGGTATGTGTCATATACCAGAGCAGGCATTTACACAGAATGAACTCGCCACACCAGTAGGCATAGAAGGCTCACTGGTGTTGCGCAACGCGCCAAGCCTCTACAACGTTGCCTATCGCAAAACTCTGTTCCACGACGGCCGGGAGACCAGCCTCGAAGAGCAGGTCTGGGCTCCGTTGCTGGCAGCAAACGAGATGGGTAACTCCAGTCGGGAACGGGTACTGGAAAAAGTCACCGCCATTGACGGCTATTCACAGGCCTTCAACGGTGCCTTTACCGAAGGATTAACCGCAGCGACTCTAGGCGCAGCCCTGGCCGCCTACCAGCGAGCGCTGCTGTCAGCAAACTCAGCATTCGACCGCTGGTACTACGGCGGCGAGATGGCTGCGCTGAGTGCAGCCGCGAAACGCGGCTTTCGTCTGTTCGACCAGCATGGCTGCGCAGCTTGTCATCACTTTGAACGCCATAGCGCACAGTTCACAGACGATGAATTTCACAACACCGGCATCGGCTTTGCTTCCGAACTCCGTGATCGGCGGCAACCCGAGACCATCCAGCTGGCGCCCGGCGTATTTGTGCCATTCAACGCTGAAATCGATTTACCCGATCGACACGACTACGGACGTCAGACGATCACCGGCAACGCGGGCGACAAATGGCGCTTTCGCACACCTTCGCTGAGAAATGTTGCGCTCACCGGCCCCTATATGCACGACGGCAGTTTGAATTCGCTCGAAGCAGTTTTAGCGTTTTACAACCGCGGCGGCAGCGGTGACCCAGGCGCGGACGAACGTATCAAACCCCTGAACCTGACCAAGCTTGATCAGCAGGCACTGCTGGAATTCCTGCATTCACTGACATCCGACAACGTTGATGCGCTGGCGGCCGATGCCCGCAGCGCGCCCGTGGGTGATCGTCAGCAGGAACTACAATGAGACTCGCCGGGCACCAGCAACGCCAGCCGCGTCGGCCGGAATCTCAGAGCGGCTGGATACCCCGACCGGTCACTTTGCTGCCCTGCCATCCAGTCGGATATTGAAATACGCTGCCAGCGTTCTGGCCAGCCAGATGATGAAAATTGCCACCAGCACCAGGATCAGCCAGCGGGTCGCCAGCGCCAGCAGGGCTGCATCGAATACCGGCCAGCTAAAATGATACTGCTGCAGAATTGCGAAGCGTTCGGTCAGCCAGTGCCAGCCGCTGTGTGCAATCAGTGCTGACAGAACGATGACGGTGGGTTTCTCTGGCAGAAACCGCAACAGCCAGCGCAGCACCAGCAGAGCCAGCAGCAACACCAGCAGCTGAGCGGCTTCAATACCCAGATTGAAGGCCAGCAACGCTGCAGGGATGTGCACACCGGCGAACTGCAGGGTCTCACCCAGGCTGAACGAAAATGCAAAACCATGGATCAAGCCAAAACCGTAGGCAATCAGCCAGCGTCGGTCGAGGCCGGGCAGGATGATGTTCTCGAAGGCCATGAACACAATCGACGCCGCTACCAGCAGCTCAACCACCGGCACGAACCACAATGCGCCTGGCACCAGATTGAAGACCGCCGCGGACAACGTCAGCGAGTGGGCCAGGGTGAATGCTGTGACAATCACCACCAACGGCTGCAGCCGGCGGATCGGCAACAGCAGCGCCACCAGAAACAGCAGATGATCAATCCCCGACAGAACATGCTCGAAACCCGCGGCCGCGAAACTGGCGAATACCGAGCTTACCCCGGGTGACAGGCTGACCCTGCCAGGATCACCTATCAAGACCAGGTTTCGAACGTCGTCTGCCTCGGGCAGATATTGCACCTCCAGCAGCGTGCGCAGACCAAGGCGAGCAAAACCTGGAGAGAAAAACAGCTCGCCAGCACCAGGCAGTGCAAACTGCAGCGAGACATCCAGCAGCGCCTGTTCCCAGTAGAGCTCCGTGTCCGCGCTCAACCGGGGTGCAGCAAACACTCCGCGGGCTGTTTCGAGATCGACAAAACTACGATCACTGGGCAGCGCCAGCCTGACATCTATCAGTTCCGGCAGGCCAAGTGCCTGGCCATCCAGATCGAAGTTCAGGTTGCCGGCAATCCACAGGGTTACCGCGTCACTGAGTTGAGCGCGCGCCGCCTCAACATCCAGATAGCCTGGACCTCGCTGCGCGAAGCTGATGTCGCGCATGGCGCCGAGTGGCACTCGCAGCAGCACGTTCAGATCAGTGTGTACTTCCTGCACATACATCTGCACGCGGACGTTCTCCGGGATCTCATGAGCCAGGCTGCTCCCGGAGCAAAGCACAACCACGACGGCCCACAGCCACCGGCAACAGCACACCGCGCTCAGCCGGCGGGCACCAGACGAGTGAAATCCTGATTGGAACAAATGAGGCTACAAGTCAAAAGTTGCGTGTGAGTATACTAAGTCTGTACGCAGCGCTGGCGGCACTTCAGTTAGCCGCAGGCGTTATCAAGGCATGTTTGAGCAGGCGCGAAGAGGGGAGAGAAAAAGCACATGGGGAGACCCGAATGAAGTTACCCAATATCCTGGTGGGCTGCGGCCTGCTGACCGCTATCGTAGCGCTGGGTTTTACCCAGGGGCTGCTGGAACAGACCGCGGATGCTGCTGCAGAGCAGGCGCCAATGTTCGAAGTAGACCCGCTGTGGCCGAAACCACTGCCAAATCACTGGCTGCTAGGCAACGCGGTCGGTGTAGGTGTAGACAGCCGTGATCACATTTTTGTGATCCATCGTCGTCAGTCTTTCAATCCGCGCACGGAGATTGGCGCTGCCACCGAACCACCCACCAGCGAGTGCTGCGTGCCGGCACCAAACATTCTGGAATTTGATCCAGCCGGGAATCTGGTGGGTCACTGGGGCGGACCGTCAGACGACTACGACTGGCCATCTTCCAACCACGGCCTGACCGTGGACCACAAAGACAACGTCTGGATTGGCGGCAACGGCCGAGGTGATTCGCACATTCTGAAGTTCTCCCGGGAAGGTAAATTCCTCGCCCAGTACGGCAAACCCGGGCAGGAAGCCAACAGTGCCAGCAGCGAACATTTCGGGCGGGTGGCCAAGATCTCGTTTGATGCGAAAGCCAACGAAGCCTATGTTGCAGACGGCTACGCCAACAAACGCGTAGCGGTCCTCGATGCGGACAGCGGTGAGCTGAAGCGATTCTGGGGCGCCTACGGAAACAAGCCTGACGACGCAGACCTGGGCCCCTACGACCCGGACGCGCCGCTGGCTCAACAGTTCCGCAATCCGGTGCATTGTGCAGAACCCTCTAACGACGGCCTGGTCTATGTCTGTGATCGCCCCAATGACCGTATACAGGTATTCAAAAGCGATGGCAGCTTCGTCACCGAGAAGCGCATTGCGCCAAAAACTCTCGGTGATGGTTCCACCTGGGATATCGCCTTCTCAAAAGATCCGCAACAGAAGTTCATCTATCTGGCAGATGGTAAAAATATGAAGGTCTACATCATCCTGCGGGAAACCCTCGACGTGCTGACCAGCTTCGGTGACGGCGGACGTCAGCCAGGCCAGTTCTTCGCGGTGCACAGCATTGCGACCGATTCGGCAGGCAACATCTACACCACGGAAACCTACGAAGGTAAGCGGGTGCAGAAGTTCCTTTATAAAGGCATGGGGCCGGTCACCAAAGCCGACCAGGGCGTACTCTGGCCGAAAGACTGACTCAGATCCGTTCGACGAGCCGGATGACCACCGGCTCGTCGAGCAGCTGACCGGTCACCGCACCACGCTCCGCGGGAACCTGCGCGTCCGATCCGCCCTGCTGAATTGCACGAACCACCGCCATTCCGGAAGTGACTCGACCAAACACCGCAAACCCCTGTCCATCCGGGTTTCGAGCGCCACCAAAATCCAGTGACGGCTGATCGCCAATACAGATGAAAAATTCGGAAGCTGCAGAGCCTGGCGCAAGCCGCGCCATCGATAGCGCGCCATCTGTGTGCTTGAGCCCTGACATCTCAGTGGTTTCATGAGCAATCGGCGGGAACTCAGGTTGGCGATCGTCTTCATAGCTAGTGATACCGAGCCCACCCTGAATGACTTCAATTTTCACCGGGCTCTGGGGCTGATTGTCCATCCGCACCACCCGATAAAACTGACTGTCGGTGTAGTAACCGGCATCCACGTAGCTTAAGAAATTGGCGACCGTGATCGGCGCCCGGTCGGGGTAGAGATCCAGCTCGATCACACCGGCATCGCTGGTCATCCGTACGCTGATGGCGTCGGCAGGATCAGCCTGCGCCGGGTTCATCAAACTGACCACGCTGCCAAGCAGCGCGGCCAAATACAGTTTCCAGAATCGACGCTGTGCTTTGATGATGTTCTGTCTCCTGAACCACCCAACATGATCCGCACAATCAGCACATCGAGATACCCCGACAGCTCGGATCTGCGGCAAAGCCTATCATGACGTTACGGCACAGCGGCAGACAGGGCTCCCAGGGAAACGAATGAAATCTTGCGGAGGAGTGATCGGTGGGCAAAGGCCAACCGATGGATTCGTCAGTGGGTGGTCGAGGTGGTTGACGCCCGCCACGCAGATGCCGCTCTTGCCAGGTCAGGGTGCGCGAGTGTTTCCAAACTCGAAAGCCAGGTTTCCGGCGCAGCACCGCCGGTAAAAAAACCCTGCTGATGCAGGTATTCGCAGATGCCCTTCAGCGCTGGAGCGGCCAGATATTCGGTCTTCTGTTTGCTGCTTTTATAGGTTCGTTTGAGTACCCATTCTGACTTACCTGCCGCGGGCGCTTTCAGAAACAGTGCTCCATCAGCATCTTCACCACAGGGCTGCCAGACTTTGGCACGACGAACCCCGGTAACTTCCCAGCCAGACCCACCTTCAAGACTGGCAAGCCATGCTGCGACCTGCTGTGCAGGAGTAGCGGCCGTTTGGCGCTTCGACGCGGTTTTCTCCGCAGCGGGCCGGGCCTGCGGCATAGGCTTTTCACAGGCAGCTTCACCAGAGTCGAGCTCAACGTCACAAAGGGATTGCAGTTCTTCCGCCAGCACCCCATGGCCACGGGCCCGCAGCGCATTCAACAGATACGGCACGTTGGACAGACTCGCGACGACGCGACGTTTCGCCTGATCGTTGTTATCGATTGTGCCACCAAGACCGCCCCGTCTTTCCCGCCAGACGATGCGACAGCGCCAGCCGTCGGTGAAAAAGGTTGCGTCACTCTGCGGCCATTTCAGATCAAAGGTGTCCATAGGCGTCACGATCGAAGCTTTGGCTCTTCAGTAAACGCCCGCCCCACCGCCTTTTCCGTGGCAGAGATCACAGCACCAGCGCCGTCCGGATCACAATCGTGCTAGATTTGAACCATGGCTGCGCCAATTCTAGAAGTCACCGATTTGCGGGTACGTTTCGCCGGCCCCACTGTCGCCGCAGCTGCGCAGCCAGGTACTTTGGACGCAGTTAAAGGGGTGTCATTTTCGATGCAGCCAGGCGAAACCCTGGCACTGGTGGGCGAGTCCGGCTCAGGTAAGTCCGTCACCGCACTGTCGGTACTGCAGCTGCTACCGAACGCTGCCAGTCATCCTTCAGGCTCGATCAAGGTAAACGGTGAAGAGGTGATCGGCGCTTCTGCTGCTCGACTGCACAGCCTGCGCGGCGCGCTCGTGAGCATGATATTTCAGGAGCCGATGACTTCTCTGAATCCCCTGCATACGATCGAGCGCCAGATCGGAGAAACCTTGATCGTGCACGGTGGCCTCACTCGAAAAGCCGCCCGCGCTCGCACGCTGGAGCTGCTGGATCTGGTTCGGATGCCTGATGCCGCAAACCGCCTGGGCGCATACCCCCACGAGCTGTCCGGCGGTCAGCGTCAGCGGGTGATGATTGCCATGGCCCTGGCCAACAAACCCGAGCTGCTGATTGCTGATGAACCGACGACGGCCCTGGATGTCACCATCCAGGCTCGAATTCTGGAGCTGTTGAGAGACCTGCAGCAGGAGTTGGGCATGGCGCTG
>CAKZWF010000030.1 GCA_937921865.1 uncultured Pseudomonadales bacterium
CGTCTCTATCAGGTGGATTTCCGCTATCTTGGCCCTGACCTGGTCAATCAGACTGACACCTCGACCCCCCAAGCCGCCGAGCTCGAGTCTCTCGCCAGACGCCTGAAAGCAACAGATAGACGCAGCAATCAGCCATGGACAGTTGCACTGCTTGAGCAGCTGCGTGAAACACCTGGCAAAAGAGCAGCGGATCTGGCCCCGGCATTCGGCTGGGACACACCCAGATGCAAAACCCAGGTGCGGAAGCTGAAGGTCCTGGGTCTGACAATCAGCCTGGAAACCGGGTACCGGCTTTCACCGCGAGGAATGGCTTTACTCCAGCACCTTGGCCGTTGAGGCCGGCAGGCAGTTTCGCCCGATCAGCTGTTGTGCTGAAAGCCGATGTCAGCGAGCCGGTCGAGCAGCGGCATGATCGTATCGGCATCTGCGGACGGCAGACCAAAGATCACCCGGTTAAAGCCCATTTCAGCCAGCTGACTGACCCGGGCGGCATCCGGACCCACGCCGAAGATGCTGAAATCCGGATCACCCGAACGTCCAGCCTGCGACCAGGCGCTGCGGGTCGCTTCAATACCAGCGGCATAATCAACAGCCCCCTGCGCACTCGCCCGTGCGGGATTCTGATGAATCGGCATCCAGCCATCGGCATATTCCGCGATCCTGTCCCAGGTCCACTTCGATGAGGCTCCCATGAGCACCTTTGGACCGCCCGCCTGAACCGGTTTCGGATAGGACCACAGCGGCTCGAAGTCCACGAAGCGGCCATGAAATTCTGCCGCTTCTTCTGACCAGATCGCGCGCATCGCCAGCATCCGCTCCCGGAGCACAGCCCATCGGTCTTTGAACGCGACACCGTGATTGGCCATTTCTTCAACATTCCAACCCGCGCCAATACCGAGCAGGAGCCGGCCGTCCGAAACGAAGTCCAGCGAAGCTGCCTGTTTGGCCAGCGTAATCGGATCTCGCTCGGTAATCAGGGTAATCCCTGTACCCACTTTCAGCGTGCTGGTCACCGCGGCAGCCACGCTCAGGGCCACGTAGGGGTCATGGGTGTGCGAATACTCCCGCGGCAGCTCGGCACCTCCCGGCCAGGGAGAGAGACGGCTGGTGGGAATGTGGGTGTGCTCAGGAAAAAACAGTGATTCGAAACCGCGCTGTTCCGCTGCACGCGCCAGTTCGGCCGGTTGCACGGAATAATCAGTAGGAAACATCAGCAAGCCAAAATCCGTCATCGTCAGCCTCCCCGGGCTTTACCCACCAACCCTAATCCTCGCAGAAGCTCGGATCACAACCAACCACTTCGTTTACACCATCCACTGCATAACTGCGGGACAGGACCATGCTGGCGAGGGGCCGCCGGTTGGTCCAAACTTGCCAACAAATCAGCTTAAGCGGAATTGCTCATGTCACGCCGACCCCGTCTGCATATTCCCCACCCGCCCGCGCGACCGGGCGAAGATCCCGACTTCAGCTATGTTGAAATTTCCCCTGCCGGCAGTGTCGCCCGGCCGGATCCAACCGCCCGGTTACGGGATATCGAGCGCAGTCTCGCCTTTGAAATGATTCGGGTGCTGGATGACAACAACGTGGCCACCGGGCCCTGGGACCCTCTTCTCGACCCGGCAGATCTGCAGATAGGCCTGCGCCACATGCTCACCACCCGGCTGTTTGATGAACGCATGCAGCGCATGCAACGACAGGGCCGGATTTCCTTCTATATGAAGTCACTCGGAGAAGAAGCCGTATCGGTTGCTCAATGTATGGCGCTGGAACCCAGCGACATGCTGTTTCCCTCCTATCGCAATCAGGGTCTCCAGATTACCCGGGGGCGCAATCTGGTCGATCTGATGTGCCAGTGCCTGTCCAACAGCGCCGACATGTGTAAAGGCCGACAGATGCCGATCATGTACCACTGGGCACGAGGCAATATATTTTCGATTTCCGGCAATCTGACCACCCAGTTTCCCCAGGCCGTAGGCTGGGCAATGGCTGCCGCAATCAAAGGAGAGGACGACATCGCCAGCGCCTGGATCGGCGAAGGAGCGAGCGCTGAAGCAGATTTTCATCATGCGATGACCTTTGCCTCTGTTTACAAGCCTCCGGTCATTCTCAACATAGTCAACAACCAGTGGGCTATCTCTACATTCCAGGGTTTCGCCGGAGGCGAGAACAGACCCTTTGCAGCCCGCGGTCCCGGCTATGGATTTCCCGGGGTCAGAGTGGATGGCAACGACTTCCTTGCCGTCTACGCAGTCACCCGCTGGGCTGCAGAGCGAGCCCGTCGCGGCGTGGGCGCGACGCTGATCGAGCACGTCACCTATCGTGCCGACGCCCATTCAACCTCTGATGACCCATCGCGCTACCGACCCAAGGAAGAGTGGAAAGCCTGGCCACTGGGTGATCCGGTTGAACGGCTGAAAAATCATATGATCGCTGAAGGTTACTGGAGTGAAGCTGAGCACGAGGCGCTGATTGCCGAGCTGATCGAGCATGTCAGTGAATGCTGGGAAGAAGCTCTGACCTACGGCACGATGACCGACGGCCCACAGCTGGACAAAAACGAGCTGTTCGAAGATGTGTTCAAAGACATGCCTCGTCATCTGATCGATCAGCGCGAGCAGCTGCGTGCTCTGGAGGACGACTGATGGCTCAGATGAACATGATCCAGGCGCTCAATTCCGCGATGAATCTGATGATGGCGCGTGATCCGGACGTGATCATCATCGGTCAGGACGTCGGTTACTTTGGTGGCGTGTTCCGAGCCACCGACGGTCTGCAGCGACAATACGGCGAACACCGTGTGATCGATGCGCCCATCGCGGAAGGTGGCATCGTCGGCAGCGCCATAGGCATGGGTGTGAACGGTCTGCGCCCGATTGTGGAGATTCAGTTCGCCGACTATATCTATCCCGGCTACGACCAGCTGGCGTCGGAACTGGCCAAATTACGCTACCGGACTGCGGGCGACTTCTTTTCACCGCTGACTATTCGCACGCCCTGCGGCGGCGGTATTCGAGGCGGCCAGACCCATTCACAGAGCCCCGAAGGTATCTTCACTCATGTTGCCGGGCTGAAGGTCGTGATGCCGTCCAACCCCTACGACGCTAAAGGTATGTTGATCACCGCAATCGAAGACGATGATCCGGTGATATTTTTCGAACCCAAACGGATCTACAACGGCCCCTTCGACGGCGACCCCGATAAACCCGCCGTACCCTGGAGCAGTCATCCAAAAGGTGAAGTTCCCGAGGAGTATTACACCATCCCACTCGGTCGCGCAGAGATCACCCGGGAAGGCAGCGATCTCACAGTGCTCTGTTATGGCACCATGGTTCACGTCTGCGAAGCCGCCGCAAAGGCGGCCGAAGTCGACGCAGAGATCGTCGACTTGCGCAGCATGGTGCCTCTGGACGTCGACACCATCCGCAGTTCGGTTGAGAAAACCGGACGCTGTGTGATTGCGCACGAAGCCACTCGTTTCAGCGGTTTTGGCGCAGAGCTGGCGGCAACCGTTCAGGAAGAGTGTTTTTACAGTCTGGAAGCGCCCATCCTGAGAGTTACCGGCTGGGATACCCCCTACCCGCATGCGTTTGAGTGGGAATACTTTCCCGGTCAGGCGCGACTGATTGCCGCTTTCGAGAAAGTCCTGGAGGCCGCATGAGCGAATATATATTCAAGCTGCCCGATCTAGGCGAAGGCACGGTCGAAGCGGAAATTGTCGAGTGGCATGTTCAACCCGGCGACAGCGTCACTGAAGGTGACATCATCGCCGATGTGATGACCGACAAAGCCAACGTCGAAGTTCCTGCGCCCGTGAGCGGTACGGTGCTGCGCACCAGCGGCGCGCCAGGTGATCTGGTGGCCGTCGGCGCAGAACTGGCTGCGTTCGAAACCGAAGCCGGCGCAGGCGTCGCTGCGAGAGAATCCAATCCCGCGGTTGAGCAGGACGCTGAGCCAGCGCAGAAAGCCGAGTCGGCACCACAGGCGGCAATTGAGGCTCCGAGCGCCGACCGGGTCAGCGAGCCGCCACCACAGCAGAGTCAGCAGATCGCAGCGCAGCGCAAAATGCCGGTGACCTCGGGCAAGGTGATCACCTCCCCTGCTATTCGTAAGCGGGCCAAAGAGGCTGGCCTCGATCTGACTACCGTTGCCGGTAGCGGTCCACGAGGACGTATTCTGCGCTCAGACCTCGATGCTGCCCTCACCCAGCAGCTTGAAGCCCCTGCCGTAGTAAGCGGCATTGGTCCCGTGGAAGAAATAAAGGTCATCGGCGTGCGCCGGCTCATCGCCAACCGACTTCAGGCCAGCAAGCGCGAGATCCCGCACTTTGCCTATGTCGAAGAAGTTGACGTCACGGCCCTTGAATCGCTGCGCCAGAGCCTCAATGCCCGTCGCGCCGATCAGCAGCCGAGTCTTACCTACCTGCCCTTTATCGGGCTGGGTTTAATCAAAGCGCTTAAGCAGTTCCCCGAAGTGAACTCACTTTTCGACAGCGAGTCAGGGGTGTTGAGACAATTCGAACGGATACATCTAGGCGTGGCTACTCAGACGCCGGATGGATTGAAAGTGCCCGTGGTCCACAACGCCTGCAGCCGAACGCTGTGGAATCTGGCGAGTGAAATATCCCGTGTTGCAGAGGCTGCCCGCACCGGCAGTGCAACCCGCCAGGAACTCAGTGGCTCTACAGTTACCCTGACGAGCCTTGGCCGCCTGGGCGGGATTACCTCAACGCCGGTCATTAATGCCCCGGAAGTGGCGATTATTGGCGTCAACAAGGCGGTACAGCGACCGATGGTAGTAGACGCAGCGGTCACCGTGCGCTTGATGATGAATCTGTCATCTTCTTTCGACCATCGTTTTATCGACGGCTTTATTGGCGCCTCGCTGATCCAGCTGCTCAAAGACTACCTGGAAGAGCCGGCGCTGCTGTTCATTGATCAGGCAACGGAGTAAGCGCACAACCGGACAGCTGTCGATCCGCCAGGGTAAGCTCCGCCTGCCAGACATAACGGCTACCAGCCATGCTGTCACGACAGGGCTGGCGACGTAGCTGCAGCCGTACTTCGGCACCCGTTGTATCGACGGCAGCAATGTCCATACCTTCCAGGCTAGCGTGGCCGGAATGACCGTCCACCATAAAAGTCTCAGCAGCTACCGAAGGTGAGCGCAGTACCAGTCGATCGGCAAATACATCGAGCGCCCAGAACGGCTCAACCCCCAGCGCCCGGTAGCTGGCACCTGCCAGATCAAGGCCGCAGCCAGGTCCCTCTCGTTCGGCTCGCAGCAACTCAACCACAGTGATCTGCTCATCGAAAGTCTCAGCAAATCCAGCATCGGGAGCATCACCAAGCTGACCCAGCAAGGTCACGAACAGTGGCTGGTAAGGAGCCTTCAGCGGATCAAGAGCCCTCAGCGGATCAGGAGCCCTCAGCGGATCAGGAGCCTTCAGCGGATCATTGGGAGCCTTCAGAGAGTTCGGAGCTCTCAGCGGCGCAAAAGAAGTCATTCCCAGATCAGCCACGGTCTCGGTAAGAACCCCGCCAGTCGCGTCTGAAACCCACAGCGGTGCCCGGGCTTCATCACACGGAGCGAATTCACGGACTTCATGACCTAAGGTCAGTCGACCTGCGATTTCGATCAGTTCAACGAGATCGCCATCAACATACTGCCACCAGCGGACCGTGTGCTCCGCAATCTCCGGGTTCGCCGAATCAATCGTGCTCCTGGCAATAATCTGCACAGTAAACAAGCCACCCAGCACATTCAGCTCACCAACCCGGACGCGATCCCCGAGCAGCACGGTGGCGAGATTCCGATAACCCGAGGAGGTTGGGGACATCAACGCAAGATAAACAAACGTACCGCTACCGCCGGAAGATTCGCTCAGCAGCACCAGGGTTTCTTCAGCACCGTCCGAGTCGACGTCTACCCGCCAGCGCGGCTGCGCCAGCAGGGTCACAACCGGCCGGGACGCACCGCCAGTAACAAAAGGCTTTCCCTTATAGACACCTTGATCAAGGGTCACTGGTTGATCGTAGATTCCCGCGTAGGTCGCTGACGCCAGGTCAGTTTCTACCTGGCCTACATCTGACGACGTTTGGCACGCAGCCAGCAACAGCGAAACAAGCTGCGCCAGGACCCGGGACATCAGGCCTGCTGCCAGGTATCGCCGCCAAACTTCCAGTCAGAAATCAGCGGCAGGTCCCGGGAAGAAAAACCAACCTGGAACTGATAGCCACAGGCTTCAAGCTCAAACGCCTGAGCATCAGCGTTGTAAAAACAAAGGTCCGGGTCGCCGATATCAAACTCCACCCGAGCTCGCTCGCCAGATGCCAGATCGACTCTGGCAAAGTGTTTGAGTTCTCTTGGCACTCTGAACACTGCCGAACCATTGGCGCTGACATACACCTGAACGACCGTGGCGCCATCGACCGAGCCGACATTGCCAACCTCGACGGAAATTCTGAACCCGGCATCGTGGCGCAGCAGCTGCAGATCATCAATCGTAAACGTCGAATAACTCAATCCGAAACCGAACGGAAAACGCGGCTCAAGCTGATGGAAGTCCAGGTAGCGGTAGCCGTGCAGCAGATCGTGAGCAACATCCAAAGCGGTCGTGTCCCAATCCATAAGCTGCTTCGTCGACTTTGGAAATGACACCGGTAATCGCCCGGAAGGGTTCACGTCACCAAACAGAACCCGCGCAATTGCATGACCACCCTCCCGACCCGGATACCAGGCCATGACAAGACCATCCACCGTATCCAGCCATTCGTCTGTCTGAATTGCGCTGCCGCCTTCTAAAACCAATACCGTACGGGGTGCTATGGAAGTCACCCGGGCAATGAGATCGAGTTGCGCCGCGGGCAGTTTGAGATCAGCGCGATCACCACCTCGGGCCAACTGACTTTCCTCGGCTTCGATTTGCGCGGTCGGAATGAACTCGCCTTCGTCTTTGTAGGTGAGTCCACTGACAATTACGGCCACGGAAAACTCAGCAAGATTGCTGAAGTCAGCATCACTCGAGAAATAGCAGATCTCAGCATGCTCTGCACGGCTGCGCAGACCATCGAGGGGAGACGTAGACGACGAGGGCACCACCAGAGAACTGCCACGGTCCCCGAGATTAACCAGTTCCGCCATATCGCCAACCACCGCTATACGAATATCTGACTGATCACTCAGTGGCAGGATCTGCTGCTCATTTTTAAGCAGTACAATTGATTTTTCTGCCGCTTCGCGCGCCAGGCTCACATGCTCTGCGCACTCAATCACGCTACGCCCGGGCACCGGCAGGTCCGCCAGATTCCAGGCCAGTTTCTGGTACAGGGCCCGACTGGCCGCAGTTCGAATATCCTGTTCGCTGATTTCTCCGCTTTCGAGCGCTGCGTTGAGATTTTCAGGGCTGCGACGATAGGCTGCCGGCATCTCAATATCCAAGCCGGCTTTAAGCGCGGCTGCTGTAGAGCGCGTGCCTAAATACCAGTCTGACTCAACAAATCCTTTGAAGCCCCACTGGTTACGGAGAATATCAGTCAGCAACAGCGGGTCTTCGCTGCAGTAAACACCGTTGATCTTGTTGTAAGAGCTCATCACCGAAGCGGCAGCAGCTTCCTGAATTACCCGTCTGAAGTGCGGCAGATACAGCTCATGCAGAGTTCGCTGATCTGCGTTGGCACTCATGTCAAAACGGGTATTTTCGAGGTTATTAGCAGCGAAGTGTTTCGGACTGGTCAGCACATGATTCTGTGCTCCGCTGACAAACGCCACAGCCATAGCGCCTGTGTGGAAACTGTCTTCAGAATAGGTTTCCTGTGCTCTACCCCAGCCGGGATGTCGCAGCAGATTCAGCGTTGGCGCCAGCAGCACATTGCCGCCGTTCGCCGCAACTTCAAGGCCAATGGCCAAGCCAACCCGCCTTTCGAGTTCAACATCAAAAGTAGCGGCTCGGGCAATGGCTACCGGAAAAGCGGTAGCTTTACCAACTCGGGCACCACGTGGACCATCCACCATTCGATAGCTGGGAATACCGAGTTCATCATTTCCCCCGGCATAGAACAGGCCATCAATCGGCGCAGCCTGCCAGCCATGGATTTCGAAGATCTGCTGTTCCAGGGACATGTTTGCCAGCAGTTTCTGCACCTGTGCAGCCACAGAGTCGTGATCGATATCGAGTCCGCGGTTGCCGGCATGGATGACCGCAGGGTCGAAGGCGTTGATGGTTCTGTTCAATTCTGTCTCCCGGTGTGGCTCTAGCCTACCGGTTGTTGCGCTGCTCGAGCAACGCCGACGGAGAGGAGTCGGCAGAACGCAACGGAGTCTGCAGCCCGGACACAACGCGTGCAGGCTGGCAGCAGAAACAGCTAGAACTAAGTCAGCTAGAGAGGGTAGTCGCGGAGCTGTACGCGGTAGCGATCGATCTTCGATGCATAGCGCGCCGCGGCATCATGTTCACCGGAGTGAATGCCGACGTTGTAGGCTTTCACAGCGCAGACCTCGTCGCCACAGCGCTCCTGCAGGTGAGACAATACCTGAGCGCCACAGTAGATGTTCTCCGCTGGTTCGTGGAGATTGTTGCTGCCACAGAATCCACTCCAGTAATCGGGTCGAACCTGAGCGGGTCCGATGGCACCTACGTGTGAAACTGCATTTTTCCGGAAAGAGCTCTCAGTCAGCACCAGGCTGGCAAGCAGTTCCGGATCAAGGTCCTGTCGTTCGGATGCTTCGAGGATCCAGCCGGCGAACTCTGTTGCCGTCTGACGATGAACACCAAATGCCTGACTCACCTTGTGGCCAAACGCGTCGACTTCAGTCTGCCAGGACATGGATTCGGACTGGGTTGCAGGCAATGCAAAGGCGATGGTTTCCATCCCCTTATCCACGCCCAGTTCGCTCACCACCACAGAAACGGTAAACAGGCCGGCGACCAGAGCAAACTGCAAACGGACCAGCATCCGCACCGCTCGAGGTGCTGACCGCCAGGCTGTCAGCCAACGCTGCTGTTGTTTGCTGTTGCTTTCCACGTTCCCTGTCATCTCTGTACGAAACATTGTCACGGTGCCGGGTATCGAACGATGAGGATGTCACCGGCCATCTGACTGACAGCTGAACAATCAGCCATTGTCTGGATCCGGCCAGCCTCTCTCCAAACACCCTGCGGCGCGCATTCTACTTATGCTGCGTCACACAATAAACCGCAAATCGGTCACGGTGTGCCCCGAAGGTGTTACTTGAATGTAACATTCGATCGAGTTAGTAAACACTCACCCGCTAGATTACATACTTCTTTGGAAATGTCGACGTAAACCGGACATCAAGCGTGCTCATATACCGAAACGTTCTAATTCATGGGAAGAAAAGTAACGCTGCGATCCCAGGAACGAGCGATTCCAGCTCGCCCTGGAGGCCAGTGCGAATCAGCTTACCGATCAGGCTGCACGCAGGGCGGCGATAATGTCCCGTCGTTGAGCATCGTCACTCACCGGAAACGAAGCAGAAGTGCGATCTGTGTAGGCGCCATAACGACTGAGTATTTCCGGAGCAATCTCTCCGGGTTCACCCACTACGGCGAACTCATTGAGAATATCGTCCGTTACAAGAGTGCCCATTTCCTGCCAGCGACCCTGTTTCGACATGGCATTGAGCTCACTCTGAAGTTCACCAACGCCAATCGCCTCAAGCACCCCTTTGTAGGCTGGGGTCGAACCATAGAAGGCAATCCGTTCCCTGATTGCTTTTTTCGCCGCGTCAAACTCTTCTTCGTTGCGCCCGGTGACAACCATGTTCGAGTAAGAGATCTCGAAATCGTCCCGGCTGCGTCCAGCTTTCGCAAGCCCTGCATCAATGGCAGGAAGTGTCACTGACTCAATATAGGGGCGGGTGCTGAATGGGTGAATAATCATCCCGTCTGCAACTTCTCCTGCGACCTCGGTCATCCGTGGCCCCACCGCCGCCAGAATCACCTTCGGCGCACCGTATTGCGTGTTTTCGGGGGTGAAAGCCGGCGTCATCAAAGTGTGTGTGTAGTATTTTCCGACGAATTCCAGCGGCTCTTTGTCATACCAGTTGGCCCATATTGCACGCATCGCCAGCACCAGTTCACGCATCTGAGCTGCCGGTGCACCCCACTGCATGCTGAAGCGCTTAGTGATATGCGGGCGGATCTGTGAGCCGAGGCCCAGCGTGAACCGGCCTTTGGAATAGGCATTGAGGTCGTGGCCGATGTTCGCCAGATTCATCGGGCTGCGGGCAAATGCCACCGCAATCGAGGTCGCTATCTCGATTTTGTCGCTGTGTTCTGCCGCCAGCAGCAGCGGGAAGAACGGATCGTGATTCATTTCGGCGGTCCGCACACCATCGTAGCCCATGCCTTCCGCCGCTTTCACCTGTTCTGGAACACGCTCGAGTTGATTGCTGATACCCGTATCTACTTTCATTGAAATCCTCTCTTTAAAAACGTCGCGATCATGCAGCGCTGAGTTCGCTGATAATCTTGAGCCGGTCTTCTTTCGGAATGTTTGCATAGGCGGCTGAGGTGCGGTCGATGACATCACCGTAGCGAGTGATAATCTGACCGGCGATGCTGCCGGGCTCCCCGACCACGGCAAACTCGTTCAGCATGCCCTCATCTATCAGATCCGCCATCTCCACCCAGCGCCCCTGTTTCGACATCGCGTTCAACTCACCCTGCAGCTCACCAGCACCAAGACTGTCCAGGACGGGCTTGTAGGCTGGAGTGGAGCCATAGAAGGCAATCTGCTGGCGGGTCGCACGCTTGGCTTCATTAAGTTCTTCTTCACTGGTCCCGGTGACAACAAACACCGGATAGGTAATTTCGAAATCTTCGCGGGTCTTTCCGGCTTTAACGAATCCACGCTCCAGCGCGGGCAGCGTTGTCTCACGCAGATATTTTTCAGTGGTGAACGCATGAATAATCACGCCATCGGCAACCTCACCCGCCACTTCAGTCATCATCGGGCCGACGGCTGCCAGAAACACCCGGGGGGCACCAAACTCAATGTCCGTCGGGGTGAAAAACGGCGTCATCAGAGTATGGGTATAAAACTTGCCGGTGAACGCGAGGTCTTCACCCGAGTACCAGTTGGCCCAGATTGCCCGCATGGCCAGAATAAACTCGCGCATACGCGCAGCCGGTGATGACCACGGCATGCTGAACCGTTTGGCGATGTGGGGTTTGATCTGTGAGCCGAGGCCCAGAATAAATCTGCCCTTGGAGACTGCATTCAGGTCGTGGCCGACATTGGCCAGCGTCATCGGCGAGCGGGCAAACGCCACCGCAATCGACGTCATCAGATCCACCTTGGCGGTGTTCTGAGCTGCGACCAGCAGCGGAAAAAACGGATCGTGTGATGTTTCTGCGGAGAGGATGCCCGAATAACCCATTTCCTCGAGTTCCTGAGCCTGGGCGCCCACCTTATCCAGTTCCCAGCCAATGCCACCGTCTACTTTCATCTGTCCCCCTTCGTGGATATCTGACTCGCAGGTTCAAGCCTTCAAGTTGCCGGATCGTCCTGCTTTGCGCTGATTATGATGTCTTTTCTGCTGTATGTTCTGACTGGCCAGTATCAACTGCGATGGTCGGTATCGCGGGTGTCCAGTCGGGCAATTGTTTCACCGTCAGAATGCTGAAGCAAACCATCACGTGGGCCATCGCCCAGCAGATAATGACTGATTTCGGGCGCGCCGGAAGTCACGTCTATTCGATAGACAACATCGTTGGGGTGCACCAGCCGATTGGTTTCAATTTCATTCAACTTGAGGATTCTCGACAGGATCACCCGGGACATCACCTGATGGGTCACCAGCGCCACCTCGTCTATCTCGCTGGCCAGCAGATCGTCCAGAAAACCCGATACGCGCTCGCTCATGTCCGCGAGGTTTTCTCCCGCCGGCGGCGTAAAGTGGTAGGGATCCTCCTGACGTTTGCGGAAAGCGGCAGGAAACGCTTCGCTGACTTCGTCCATGGTCATACCCGACCACTCACCCATGTCACGCTCAAGCAGCTCCTGCGCATAGTCAACATAACCATGTACGTAGGAGTTGACGATATAGGCAGTTTCCCGGGTGCGGCCGGAGGGGGACACAAACATTGAAGAGATCGCCGCAGCCGACTTAAGCAGGCGACCGTGAGTATGTGCCTGGGCGATTCCAGCCTCGGTCAACGGCGAGTCCAGGCGACCCTGCATGCGCCGCTGGACGTTCCATTGGGTCTGACCGTGCCTGATCAGATACAGCACTTTCACAATTATCTCCCCGAGGCTCCCCTGCCGCTTTTCACTCTGAATAAACGGCTACCGGCGAGCTGATCTGCTAGCGCAGTTGAAACTTGTCAGCGGTAAACGCGTCGAAGGTCCGCTGAACGTCCTCGGGTGTAGCTGCCAGCGGTGCGATGATGCTGGTGTGCACACCGCCATCAGCATCGGCCTGGATCCGTTCTCTGATTTCGTCTTCAGTGCCGATGATCGCAATCTCATCGATCATTTCGTCACTCATTGCCGCCGCGGTCTTGGTGCGGTCTTTGGCCGCCCAGCCTTCGGTGATCGTACCGGCAGCATCGGAGTAACCAGCCCAGGCCAGAAACTTATTGTAGACCGGGGTCGCGTAATACGGGCCAAACGCTGCACGGAACAGATCCCGGCCACGCGCTTTGTCATCAGTTGCGAGTACCATCGCGCGATTGACGATTTCCACGTCCTGCCAGTTCCTGCCAGCACGCTCAGCGCCGATTTTCACGTGTTCCATCATTTTCGGCAGCACGCTCTTCGGCCAGAGATTGAAGATCACACCCTGACCAAATTCGGCGGCCATCTCGATCATCTTGGGCCGCAGCGCCCCGATATACACAGGCGGCGGATTGTCTAACGGCGCTTGCCGATAGCCTCGGCTGGACAGAGTTTCTCCCTGAAAGTCCGACTTCTCACCGGCGAGCATCGAGCGGACCATGATTGCGGTTT
This sequence comes from uncultured Pseudomonadales bacterium, assembly GCA_937921865.1. Taxonomy (GTDB): domain Bacteria; phylum Pseudomonadota; class Gammaproteobacteria; order Pseudomonadales; family Azotimanducaceae; genus SZUA-309. Next base: position 12,975 of record CAKZWF010000030.1, read on the forward strand.
CTTTCACCCGGGTCAGCGGTTTATCCAGCGGAATACCATTCCACTGGCCCATGATGGTTTGACTCGAAGAACCAATGCCCATCACGAACCGGCCCGGTAACAGCTGGCCGATCACATTCATCGACGCGGCGATAACCGCCGGGGTACGGGTATAGACGGGTGTCACCGCAATGCCTATGCGGATCGTCGAGGTGTGGTGGGCAACCGCGGCAACCTGTGTCAGGGTATCCGGCGCGCCTGCGTCGCTGAACCAGGCGTCGCTGTAGCCCTGATCTTCCGCCCACTTCAGGCGATCGATGGTTTGTTCCAGTTTCGGTCCTGCCGGCAGCGTGACTGCAACCCGTTTGCTGAGTGTCAAAGCGAAATCCCCATTATTTTCTCCAAGCCCGCAAGCGTCGCATTTTGCGAGGCGGAAGATCAAGCCGTATGCTTGCGGATTATTCTCAGATCACAAGCAGACACTGATGAGTGACGTCCAACTGACCCCGGTGCGCGAGGCCCACCAATTCGATGAAGCCGTACTGGCCGGGTATATGGCAGCAAACATTGCCGACTACCAGGGTCCCCTGGAGGTCAGCCAGTTTGAGGGTGGCCAGTCCAATCCGACCTTCCTGCTGCAGACCGCCAACCGCAGATATGTGCTGCGCAAACAGCCGCCGGGTGAGTTGCTGCCATCGGCGCACCAGGTGGATCGGGAATATCGGGTCATGAAAGCGCTGCAGGATACCGATGTACCGGTTCCGGTCATGTACTGCCTGTGCGACGACGCCAGCATCATTGGCACCAAGTTCTACGTGATGGAAATGGTAGAGGGTCGACTTTTCACCGAAGCCCTGTTGCCCGCACTGACTCCAGCGGAGCGCAAAGCCATTTACCTTGACCTGGCCCGGGTCATGGCAAAGCTGCACGACGTTGACGTGGCTGAAGTGGGCTTGAGCGAGTTCGGCCGTCCCGGCAATTACTACGAGCGCCAGATTGGCCGCTGGAGCAAACAGTACCAGGCCTCCAAGACCGAACAGATCGACGCGATGGACAACCTGATGGAGTGGTTGCCGGCCAACATTCCGGAGCAGAAAAAGACCGTAATCGTGCACGGCGATTTCCGGCTCGGCAATACCCTGATTCACCCCACTGAACCCCGTATCGTTGCGGTGCTCGACTGGGAACTGTCGACCCTGGGAGACGGCCTCGCCGATCTCGGTTATCTGTGCCAGGACTACCACGCCGATGCCTATTTCAGCGAAGGGCTGTCCAGCGCCAACCTCGAAGAACTCGGTATTCCCACCGAATCCGAGTTTGTCGCCGAGTACTGCAAACACGCAGGAATGGATCAGATCGATCACTGGTTGTTCTATGTGATCTACAACATGTTCCGTTCGGCGGGGATCATTCAGGGGGTCTACAAACGCGGCCTGGACGGCAACGCCAGTTCCGAAAAAGCCCTGGAGTACAAAGAAGTAGCCCGCCTGCGATCAGAGCGGGCCTGGAAGCTGGTGGAATCTCTCAGCTGAACAGACTCAGCGGACTCATTCAGCCAGGGCCCGCGCCTTATCGCTATGGACCCTGTCTGAATCCGGCGCCTGGCGTTAATCCAGCGCCGGTTTCGAGCGAGGTGCTAGAGAACCGTTTCAGCCACCAGCTCCAACGCTTCTTTCTGCTGCGAACCAATCAGCATTGAGGACACATGCCCCTGCTTGGATGCCGCCTGCCAGCGCTGCAGCCGCTCCCTGATACGATCCGCCGGACCCACCAGATGGCAGGCGTCGATGAGTTCTGCGGGAACTGCAGCCATCGCTTCGTCTTTACGCCCGGCCAGATACAGATCCTGAATCTTCACTGCAGCCTCTTCGAAGCCCAGACGCTTGGCGTAGTCGTTATAGAAGTTCTTCTCCCGAGCGCCCATGCCGCCGATGTACAGCGCCATGCTGCCGCGGATCGGCTGCATGCAGGCTTCCACATCATCGCCCATGATCAGCGTCACAAAGGGGGCAATGTCGAACTGGGTCAGGTCTTTGCCACCACCGGCTTTGGCAAAACCTTTCTGAATCGGGTCTTCGAAGACGTGATACTGCTCAGGATCCATCCAGACCGGGAAGAAGCCATCCGCCACTTCCGCTGCCGCCTCAACGCCACGTGGGGTGATGGTGGCTGCAAATATCGGAATTTCTTCCGAGCTGTGCAGAATGCTCTTCAGCGGTTTGCCCAGACCAGTAGCACCTGGTCCTGTGTAGGGCATTTGATACATGTCGCCATCGAAGGTGGCTTTTTCTTTGCGCGCAAAGATCTGCTTCATGATGGTGATGTATTCACGCAGCCGCGTAACCGGCTTGCCATAGGGCACGCCGTGCCAGCCTTCCACCACCTGAGGACCTGAAGCGCCCAGGCCACAGATAAAACGACCGCCGGAAAGTTCTGACAGCGTCATCGCAGTCATCGCTGCCATCGCCGGAGTTCGAGCCGGCATCTGCATGATGGCCGTTCCGGCTTTTATTTTAGTGGTCTGGGCCAGGATCCAGGCCGCAGGGGTCACCGCATCAGAACCATAAGCTTCAGCCGTCCAGATGGACTCGTAGCCGAGATTTTCCGCATGTTTGATGCTGTCGATCGGAATGCTCATCTTGCTTCCGGAATAGCCGCTCAGCAGTCCAAGTTTCATAGTCTTCCCCTTTGAGTGATTTTTCTCTCCGTCACCGGGTTGCGGGTCAGATGCCTGACCAGCGATGCATCAGCAGGACGACGGGATTGAAAAGTTTGTGTCGTGATTAAAACTGGTCCGGCAAAATAGCAAATACCGCGAAGCGGCGACAGTCAGAGCTTGCCGGTAGATAACACGCCGCCTAATCTGCTCCAGATGAGTGAAACGAATTTACCCGGCACGCTGGGAGACAAGGACAACAGCAGCAGTGGCGGCGGCGCACAACCACCACCCGCACAGCTCAGCCCGCTATCGATTCAGGCGGCGTCGCTGGTGCGCTCAATCGAAGGCCTGTCGAACATATTCTGGATTTCCCTGGGTGGCACCTTCCTGACCATCTTTTTTGCCGGTCTCAGCCAGCTCGATACCAACGCCACCACCGACTACATCTATCTCGGCGAGTACCAGGTGCCCCGATCGATTCTGCCCCTGGCCAGCCTGGCGTTTGCGCTGTTCACCTTTTGGATGACTGCTAACCGATTGAATATGCTGGCTTTTGTCCTGGGCACCACCCGACTGCCGCGGGACATGGTGCACGAGATTTTCCATCTCAATCCGCCGATCCTGCATGTATTTGATCAGGCCAATGCAGATCCCTGGCGCCCATTCACCGGCGTTGGCGTACTGATGTTCAACTGGGCGGTGTTTTTCGGTAACAGCATCGCTCTTACCGTGGCGACCGCAGCCCAGCAGGGGGCTTCATTAGCTGATTTCGACATCCCGACCCTGGCTATTTATGCCGTTGTGATCATTGTCGCGATCGTCTACGGCATTCGGTCAATTTTCCCCCCCTTGCGCACTATCCTCGGCATTCTGCACGGTGTTGATTTCAAAGTCGGCTGGCTCCGGCAGGTGGGTGCTCTGCTGGTGGTGTTCGGGGTATATGCCACCAATAACGCGGATCTGTTCAGCGATCTGGAGCAGGCTGATGATCTGCTCGGACCATCGATTGCCAACGCTATCGACGGTGACA
>CAKZWF010000031.1 GCA_937921865.1 uncultured Pseudomonadales bacterium
CAAAATACCATTATATCAATGAATATACGGGGTTATGGCTACATCATGCTACAGCATGAAACAGGACGATAGCGGACTCCCTCTCCGCCATAAAACAACGGGCCGTCAGGCCCGTTTTTTTATGGCGATGCGGTAGGGTGCGAGGAGAAACCTGCGCTTCAACTGGAGCGGTTGCGAGAGCAACTGCGACAGAACGTTGGTGCAGGGCAACAGCGGCCCCGAAGGGGTAAGGGCGCGAGCTTAAGCACGCGGACGAATAATCCCTCTCTCTCCGCCATTTACGTCAATGCTGACGGTACAAAACAACGGGTTAGAGATGCACGTTTTCAGGATTGAAGCCATTGGTCTGATAACAAGGACCGTAGATATGGCTTCAAGTGGAACAGGAAACATACGCTCGGGAGGACCAAGCAGCACGCGATAGATCCACAATCAGTCAAGATACTGTACCCGGCTGATGTGTTGGATTGAGTGAGAACACTACTGCAGTGCAACGCGTATCCCGGAGCGTTATGAGTGATTTTGCTGTTCAGTCAACATGATCATTTATTGAATGGCTTGCATCCACAAATCGGTATGTTTTTTTATCCCCGACTCAGAGAAGTGGCAGCAATTATAACGGTCATCCATGTCGCTTATCGTGTCTGTATTTGCTCCCATGAAAACATCGTTTCTGTCCTGTATCAGTTCCAATTGTGCGTCATGAACTTCCTGAACGATGGGCCCTCTACACCTTGTCGCAACAGCCAAATAAAGTGGAGCATCAATATTCAATTGTCTTATCCCATTCAGCATATCGGTGAACATGGTTTTGTATTCGTTTTTTGAAGTCCCCAACTTTCCGTCAGTTTCTCCTTGATGCCAAAAAAGATGCGTTAGGGCAATATTCTGTGCGTCAAGTTCAGTTTTTGCGTTTCTGATGCGTTGAAATAAATCACCATCAACAGTCCAGCGAGATATAGGAGTTCCCTCTACGCCTACTGTAACGAGAATTACATTTGAGAACATATCGTCTTCTATAATCATGTCGCCAAGTCTTGACCAAACAGAACCCTTCTCACCGGTTGCACCCAATAAGGGGTCTCCGGCTTCATAGCATTTGCCGTTATAGAAGTTGTAGACAGAATGTTTTGGGGAGTAACGAGTTTCAGCAGAGTTCGCAGAATTGGATTGACCAAAAGCTAAAGCTACCATTGTGTTCGATAAGTCAATGCTTTCACATGGCACTTCGTGCTTGTTGGATGTATCGCGATAATGGCGTGTCGTATCGACAAAAGAGGACGTCGCACGTTGCAGAAGGTCGTACGGAAAAACTTTGTAATTCCCGACTGCCACCCCATAACCGAACGCTATTAGTATTGAAAATGTTATGAGTGACTTTTTCAGCATAGTTAGATTATCCAGGTTTTGCAGGCAATCTCTGTCTCGAGATTGTTAAGGTTTGCAACCACTTCGTGTAGCTAGCTGTTATGGTCTGGGGCGGTGGTCATCAGCATAATTGCTGTTCTTTCACCTGGTTGCCTTAAGCCTTTAAATACTACCAGATGGAAGGTGACCGGTCAGGGATTACAATGGTTGTGATTGACTGGGTGATTCATCCCGACGCCACTACCACTTTACCGGGTCCGTATACGCCATTCCCAAGGAGGCAGGGTGGTTCAGGGGTCATCATGTCCCGCATAGAGTTACAAACGAACGGTTCACTAAAACGGTGTCACTTGGGCAACCGTTTACTCTGATAGAGGGGTTTGATCGACTCTCCCCACCATCTGAACAAAACCGTTGGTTTCAGTCCTTCGAAATGAAATGGTTGAGAGAATCGGACTGTTAGGGAAGAATCCCTCCCTCTCCGCCATAAGACAACGGGACATCAGGCCGGTTTACCTGTCAGCACCTTCGCGATGAGTACTACGAAGTGCCGCTGATTCCTCTTAAACTCTAGGTTAGCAATTTAGATCCGACAGCTGGTGTATGACATGAGTGAAGTAAAACCCGATCTGCCTGAGAGTCCCTACGAAAGATGGTCCGTGCTGCGGGAGAGCTATCCGGTTCTGCAGGAAGAAGCAGATGCGCCGTATGCAGTTGCACGTTATGAGGATGTGCTGACCATTCTCAAAGACAACGAAACCTTTTCTTCTGATGTGTCGCTGCGCTCCGAAGAGGAAAAAAAGATCAGACCGTCGATGCTGTTCAGTGATCCCCCGGTTCATAACCGGCTGAGAAAGCTCGTCAGCTATGCTTTCAAGCGGGCTTTCGTGGAGAACCAGAGACCGCTGATCGAAGCGCGCTGTGAAGAACTGGTAGGAGACTTGAGTCAGTACCGCGAGCTCGACCTGGTGGAAGCCCTGGCAGCGCCGCTGCCGGTAACCATCATCGCGCACATGCTGGGTGTTGTTGGTGGCGATCAGAAGCAGTTTAAGGCCTGGTCTGACAAAATTTTCAGCAACATCGGTGAGATTCTGTTTGCCCAGCCGGATGCAGATGTCCAGAAGGCGCAAGAGGAGATGGACAGCTACTTTCTGGATCGGATTGCTCAGTTGCGCAGGCAGCCTGAAGACAATCTGCTGGGTCGCCTGGTTGAAACGGAAACAGAGGATGGCAAACTGACGGACCAGGAAGTCCTGAGTTTCTGCGGATTGCTGCTGATCGCCGGCAACGAAACGACCACAGGGCTGATTACCGCAAGTGCCCGGGTCTTTCACGAGTTGCCCGAGACCTTTGAGCAGCTGAAGGTCAGTCCCGATCTGATCCCAACGTTTGTCGAGGAGACCTTGAGGTATTACTCACCCTTTTCGGCCACCATCCGACGCACTACACGAGATACATCGATTGCGGGAACGAACATCCCCAAGGGCGCGCTTGTCCTGCCGCTGATTGCTTCGGCCAATAGAGACGAATCGGTTTTCGAAAATGCCGATCAGTTCGTGATCGACAGGAACCCGAATCCCCACATCGCCCTTGGTTTCGGCATCCACAACTGCCTTGGCGCCCACCTGGCGCGGCTTGAGGGCCAGATTGCCGTGGCTTCGATGACCCGACACCTGAAAAGTATCTGTTATGCCGATGGTGAATCAACGGTGGCGGGTGAACTGGGTGGACCGAGCAGTCTCAGGGTCAAAATCGAAGCGGCGTAGCGTTTATTAGTTTTTGGCAGGACGAGGCCACAGCGGCCGCTCAAGGTCAGTGCAGAATTGCAGGCAGGGTCGTTGTGCTGTTGTCGCTACTAACTGCGTTCGTGGAGTTCAATCTCCTCTTTTAATTTTTCCGCTTCTGCAACCAGCTTCGCGTTCTGCCTGATATCGCCATTGCGCATTGCGTGCATGGCGGCTTCCTGCTTCTGCGCATAGGCTTTCTTCAGCTTTTTTGCAGGGTCTCTCTTGAACAGCGGCATTTGCGATTCTCGGTGGATCAATGTGCTGGCATTGCAACAGGCCGGCTGTGAAGCTGCCGTCAATCGCTGTTGCTCAAGTTTGACTTGTGTCCGGGCTGGGTTGCTGGCTGAATAGTACGCGACGTACATTTAGGCAGGGAGCTGACACATGGCTGGAAAATTTGAAGTTTATAAAGACAACGCTGGCGAATTCCGGTTTCGTCTCAAAGCGGCCAATGGACAGAATATCTTCAGCGGACAGGCTTACAGCAGTAAAGCGGGGGCGCTGGCTGGCATAGAGTCGGTGAAGACCAATGCAGCTGAAGCTGATCGCTTCGAAGTCAAAGAGTCTTCCAGTGGCAAACCGTACTTTGTCCTGAAGGCGGCGAATCATCAGGTGATTGGCCAGAGCCAGATGTATGAATCCGCTGCTGCCTGCCAGTCAGGTATCGAATCGGTTGGCAATAACGCACCTGACGCGGAAGTTGTCGAAGTCGAATAACATCTGATCACTCGGGCGCGGGTTCCCGCGTTCGATCAGTGAGCTCCAGCGCCTGCTGCGTCGAAGGTGTTGCAGGCGCCAGGATCGCCGGTGGTCAAACCTGTTTTGAACCATTCAACCCGCTGCGCTGAAGAGCCGTGAGTAAAACTCTCAGGCTGTATCTGTCTTCCGGCGCGCTGCTGCAGGCGGTCGTCACCAATTGAAGCTGCTGCGCGAAGTCCTTCCTCGACGTCTCCGGATTCCAGTAGATCTCGTTGTGCTTCCGCATGGTGCGCCCATACCCCGGCATAGCAGTCAGCCTGTAGTTCGGCGAGGACCTGCAGCGCATTGCCATCAGCTTTCGATGCGCGGGCCTGAGCCTTGCGCAGCGATGCAAAGCGACCCTGCAGGTTCTGAACATGGTGTGCCACTTCGTGACCAATCACGTATGCCTGGGCAAAATCCCCGGGCGCGCCGAGTTTTCTGAGTTCATCGAAGAAGCCGAGGTCGAGATAGACCTTCTGATCGGGTGGACAGTAGAACGGTCCGGTTGCGGCGGTGTTGAAACCGCAAGCCGATTGCACTGAGTCAGAAAACAATACCAGTTGAGGTTCGCGATAGGTCATGCCTGATTCGGCAAACAGTGCCCGCCAGGTGTCTTCGGTGTCGGCGAGAACGACGCTGACGAATTGTGCGGCTTCGTCACCGGCGGGAATAGCAGCGGGCTGGCTCGTCGGCTGACTGCGAGGCAAAGACGCAGACTCAGGTCCGCCGAGCAGCAATCCGAGGAATTGGGAGGGGTCGCCGCCCAGCAGGATGATCCCGACAATGATTACAATTCCGACACCGCTGAGCTTGCCTGGCAGCCGTACACCGCGCTTTGCTGCCGGACGACCGCGCCGGTCCTCGACGTTGCTGCTCTGTCGTCGTCCTCGCCACTGAACCATTGCTTGCCCCCTGAAGTGTCCGAGCGAAAGCTTAGCGCATATCGTCACCGGATCGGTGTAGTAACCCGATTGCGACTGCTCCGCTTGGAAGGCTGACGAGTGAAAACTATGGTTTTGCTGACATCTGTTGCAGCCACCACTGATTCATCTGCCAGATTGATTTTTCGAACGGAGACAGGCGCCCCTGTTCTGTCAAAGGTGCATTCAGACCCGCCCAGACTTTGTCGTTGACGCCGATGTCTTCCTGGTGGATGTACGCGATTGCTTCAGAGAGTTCTCTGGCCATCTCGTCAAAGCCTTCGAGGGCAGTGGTGGAGCGGGGCACAAGAACGTGAATCTTCAGCAATAGCCGATCCGGTCCACCCGGAAGCAGCTGGTACCAGGCGCCGCCATTGCCCTGTATCCCGAGCAGGAAAAACGGGAAGACCGCGTTCGCAAACAGATCGCGCGCCTGCCAGTCTTCGAGTCCGTCAACGGCGGGTAATCCGGAATCTGGCGCCTCGGCTACAGAAGGCATATGCAGAATGGACCAGGGACCGGTGTTGTCCGGTATTCTGGAGTCTCTGGCGTGATACACAGGCTCGAAGGTCTCGCTGTGTACGGCTATGTGGTGATAAGCCTCCATGAAATTTTCTACAAGAACCTTCCAGTTCCAGCGGCTGTCGTATTCCAGGGTATCGACCACGACCAGATCGGCCAGTTTGAATTTCTCGAAGTATTGTGTGAAGCCTTCAATCTGAGGGGCCAGGGGTTCGGCGTCGGGATCAAAGTTCGCGAAGATGAAGCCTTCCCAGATTTCCGAGCGGATCTGGGTCAGACGGCAGTCTTTCTCGCTGAAGCCGGTGGCTTCTTCCATCAGCGGAGCTGCCATCAGCTGGCCCTGGGTGTCATAGCTCCAGGCGTGATACGGGCAGGTGAACAGATGACGTTTACCGGATCCTTCAAGAATTGGTGAAGCCCGATGCAGACAGACATTGGGCATTACCCGGAACTCACCGTCGCTGCCATGAACAACCATGATCGGCTGGCCGAACAACTCCATGGTCAGATAGCAGCCGGGCTCCGGCAGCTGATCGGTCCGGGCTACGGGTAGCCAGCTGCGTCGGAAAATCTGCTCAACTTCCTGTCGATAGATCTCATCGCTGGTATAGGCGTCGGCAGGCAAGGTGTAGGCCTGTTCCAACGGCAGCTCCGCCCGAGCCACATCGTCTTCATTCAGGCAGGGGATTCGATTGCTGGATTGGGGCATTGCTTTGCTCACAAACTGACGGCTAGCAGGGTTTTAGCACCCTGCGTAGACACAAGTCCATGAATCCTGGCGATAGGCACAGTTGGCCGCCTATCAGCTAAGCGGCGATTTCGTCGTCGTCGTTATCGAGATCTAAGAACTCACGGCTCAAAGTTGCGACCTGTTCAACATAGTCCGCTTCGAGATGAATGTGATGAGGTCCCGGCATGGTGCGAATAGTCAGATTCGGATGGTGTGCCTGAGCTTCAGGGATTTCTCCCTGGTACCACCGATCGCCCTGTTCAGCGACGATCAGCAGCGCTGGAGCGAGGCTGTCCTCCAGCAGGCAGTTGATGGTTTCCCGGGTGTGCCGCAGCGGTGTGGAGAAACGAATTCTCGGGTCGGTCCGCCAGGTGACGCCGCCTTCAACCGCTTTGTGGCCTCTTTCCACCAGCACACTGGCGGCTGCGAGGGTCTGATCCGTCGCCTGAGTCACACGTTCTGCCATGGTTGCCGCATCTGGATAGATCCGCGGGGCTTTCTCATGAGCGGTGAGCATTTTCTCTATCGCTTCGCGATTCTGGCCGATCCGTTCTTCCATGGTTACTCCACCGGTGGCGATGAACCCGTCGATCAGAACCGAGCCCTCGACCCGCTCCGGGAAGGTGGCTGCCAGTTCGCTGGAGATGCTGGCGCCCATCGAGTGGCCGAGCAGATAGAACTTTTCCCAGTTCAGCTGCCTGGCAATCGCCATCACGTCCTGGATGTCGGTGAACGAGTGGTAGTGCACACCTGGTGGTCGATGTTCCGACAGCCCATGGCCGGCGAAGTCCAGGGCAACCAGGTTAAGTTCCGGGAGCAGCGGGGCCAGGCGGTCGAAAGTATTGGCATTGTCGAGCCAGCCATGCAGCGCGAAGGTCGGTTTGCCGTCGGGAACACCCCACAGCTTGGCGGCCATTTTCCGGCCGAAAACCGTAAACTCCGCCGATTCGCCTGCGCGGACCTCTTTGCTCATGCGTGCTTCCCGAATTTGACAGCGCGCTAGTCTACCTTGTTTTGTGGCCGCGGGTCCCCGGTTCCAACAGGTCAGGTACTCGGACAGGCATAGCTGTCGCAATAGCGCCATCGAGAAATCCACGCAGATAGAACGAACAGGCTTCATCACTGCTCGGGTCTGCACAGAGACGCTGCAGTTGTTTAACGTTGAGGGTGTCCACTGCGTAACTGGTCCCGCTCAATACAAGCAGCACTGCAGTCAGCGCAGAATGTTTGAACAACTTCATATTGCCGATGGCTGCAGGTCGAATTCGTCGAGGCTGTCGGGTCGCTGCCGGAGCCTTTGCCGTTGGCGACGTTTGACCTCTTTGCTGACCAGCAGCTTGGCCCGCTTGAAACAGCCGCCAACGGCATTGCGCAGACGGGTACTGCGATCGACCACAAGTATCTGTCCACCGTCAGCCAGCTGGGCGCGGACAATGCAGATCTTGTCTTTACCGCCGCGTGGGCCGTTAACGTCCTTCAGAGTAACGTTCAGATGGGAAATGCGCGTTGAGAGACGGGAAAAAACGGCCTGTGCCCGTTTGGCGATGCTCTGATTACCGTGCCGGGGCAGTGACAAATGATGGGTTTCAACTGTAACGTTCATAGTAGAAATCCTCCGCTGTTAAGCTATGTTGGCAGGGTCAGATTGCGTCTTTAGCTACAGTCCAGACAAGTCGCGTTTTTCTGTGGCAACCTTCGGTTCGTTCGACGCTTTTGCTGCGACCTGGCAGCTTTGGCGCATCTCGAGGTAATAGGCTCATGACATCTCATTGTGCATTGTTCCGACGGCTGCCCGCTGGCGTTGTGGTTTTACTTGCAGCGCTGCTCCAGCCGTCGGCGGGTCTTACCAGCAATATGCGCTGTGGTGAGTATCTGATTGAGCGCGGCTATACGTTTTTTGAAGTGCTCGAGCGCTGTGGCAAACCTGATCTGGAATATGCCTGGGACCAGAACTATGTCCCGGGCGTGGCAGCCCGGGTCACCGAGTGGGTCTACGAGCAGGGCCCGAACAGATTTCGGCGAGTGTTGACGTTCGAAGAAGGCAGGCTGCGGCATATTGAGTTGCGACCACACCCCAAAGCCAGCCTTGAGTCCTTGAATTGACTCTGCCGAACAATCGTTAACGGCGGGTGGCGACCGCTAGCCGGTGTTGTGTTCGTACTCGGGTTCAACCTGCACCTGGCCATTGCCGATTGCTTCGTTCAGGTCGGTATATCGCTGTGCGGAAAGGTCAAAGTTTTTCAATCTGGGGTCATCAAGGCCGATGCGGTATGAGCGGAACACCGCGGGCGATGAGCCGAACTTTCCTGGCAATGACCAGGGGCTCACGTATTCCCAGACGACCTTGTGCCCGTTGGTGACTTCAAACAGGCGTCCGGACGCACCCTCGGTGATCAGCGTGTTGCCGTTGTCCAGGCGCTGGCAGCCGCTGATCATGAAACTGTTGAACGCCAGGATCACCGGGGCAACATAGCTCCAGACAAACTCCCGGCTGTCTTTGTTGATTTCCACGATACGCGAGAAAGCCGGTCCGCGTTTTCTATGGCAGCCGTTGTCGAAAACGAGGATGTTGCCGTTGGGTAGCATCTGAGCGTTGTGCTGGTGTGACAGCTCTCCAGGTCCCCAGATTTTGGGGTCATGGGCCTCGGCTACCTGATTGGGTCCCCAGCGCCAGACAATATCTCCAGTGTTGTGATCGACGATGACCACGGTGCTGGTCAGCCGGAACGAAATCAGCCAGTCGCCGTTGTCCAGAACTTCCAGCGAGTTGGCGTGGGTCCATTCCTTGTGACTCTCAAGCGGGCAGATCACGTCCTGTTCAATGTCCAGGTGCTCCCAGGAGCACCATTCTCGGACCAGGTCACCTGCTGGAGTGACCTCACGAACTACATCACCCCACATGAAATCAGGATCTTCCTCATGGTGATGGCCACCGCGAATGTTGCTGGTAATGTCCGTGGGGACAGGCTCCCAGGCCAGGTAGACGGTGTTGCCGTTATCGAGTCGGACGTAGTCATGATGCTGGGCAATATCGCGGTGTTCCCAGACCGTCTCACCGTCGGGAGACAGCTCGATCATCGCACCGGCTGAGCCGCCGGATTTTTCTCTGCCGCCGGCATCTTTGAGGGGGCAGGTCTGAATCAGCAGATTGCCCGTGTCCAGGAGTTTGAGATGTTGAATTCCTTCGGGATGGTGCCACTGATGGACCACCTGGCCGGCTAGGTCCACCAGGGTTGCATGGTGACCGCTGACAGAGCAGAACAGGGTGTAGCCGGGGAAGGCTTCGTCACTTTGATAAGTCAGACCAATGGGTCTGTGGGTCAGCCAGGCCATCTACGTCTCCGTGTCCGCTGAGTGGGTGGCTGGCGATCACCAGCCAACTGGCTCATTGTCGGCCACGGCTGCATCAGTGTCACGGCGACGAGGCAGTTTTCCTTCAGGTACGCAGTTCCGGCAGAGGTTCATCAGCAGGCACAAACTCCAGGGCAATGCCATTGTTGCACCAGCGCTGGCCGGTTGGTCTGGGTCCGTCGTTAAAAACGTGGCCCTGATGTCCGCCGCAGCGAATACAGTGGTATTCGGTTCGGGGAATGATCATTTTGAAGTCACGTTTGGTAGCGATTGCGCCATCAATCGGCTGGAAAAAACTCGGCCAACCGGTGCCACTGTCGAATTTGGCAGTGCTTTCGAACAGGGGTAGATAACAGGCGGCACAGATGTAAACTCCGTCACGCTTTTCGTCGTCTAACGAACTGGTGAACGGTCGCTCAGTAGCCTCTTTGAACAGTACCCGGTAAGCGTCTGGTTCCAGTAACGCCTGCCACTGCTCTTTAGATTTCTCCAGCTTCACTATCTTCGCTCCAGTTATCTGATTTGCTTGGGTTAACGCTGGAATGGCAGCCAACGCGACCGGGGCTGCGGCAAGTCCAACAAGCAGCCTGCGCCGGGTGCGCTGGAACCCTGGATTTCGGTGGATTGACATCGTTACGCCTCTGGCAGTTCTAATTTCCACTCAGTTTGGACTCCAGTCAGCCGAGAAGATTCCTCGCACGCTAAGCGTTGAGTCCAAACAGTCCAGCTAAAGTTCTCTGAGTACTCGAAAGCCCCGATCATCATTGCTGCGGTCGGAAGATTCTCTATACGAAACACGTACGGTTTCCGGTTGCGAGTCCCACGAACCTCCCCGGAATACCCGCTGACAGCCGCGCCGGTCTTCGAACGGCTGTTCATCGCTGCGAGCGCGGCTGTAGTTTCTCGACCAGCAGTCGGCAACCCACTCGGAGACATTGCCGGCAACGTCATACAGTCCGAAAGCGTTAGGTTTGAGTCTTCCCACAGGCGCTATTTTGGCGAATCCATCGGTGCAGTCAGCAACGTCCCAGGTTCTGTATCGGGTTTTAGTGCTCTGATCCGCGATATTGGCAAACTCACACAGGCTCGCCAGATCGTTGCCATGGGAGAAGGAACCTGTGCTGCCGGCTCTGGCCGCGTATTCCCACTCCGCTTCGCTGGGCAGCCGATACTGATAGCCGCTCTGCTCGGACAGCCAGTGCAGGTAGGCGTTGGCTGCTGCGAAATCGACATCAACAACGGGCAGGTTCTGCGTTTCCGGTGCGATCTGAGCCGTTGGTTGGCCGGTGGCCTGCAGGTAGCTGTCGAACTCTGCCTGGGTGACTTCGTAGATGCCAATCGCGAAAGGCTGGGTGAGTAGAACTTCGTGCACGGGCCGTTCGTCTGCGGCACCTTTGCCGGTGGCGTCACCCATCTGGTAGCGCCCGGAACTCACGACCACAAGTTCCGGACCCTTGCTGCCGCCTTTCAGCGAATCCTGGAAGTGTTCGCCAGCGGTGACGGTGAAACGCTCGAGAACCAGGTTGAGCCGGGCGCCGTCGTTGCCTGCGGTGATGCTGCGACGCAGAGTCCGGTATCCGGATGCTCGGGCGATCACGTTAACTCTGCCTGCGGGTACGCGGGTATAAGCGCTGTAAGGGCGCTCTCTGGTCAGTCCGTCGAGCTGGTACTCGAGGGTGATTTCGGCATTTGCGGGCGTCACAGTAACCAGCACCGCTACTTCAACCCGCTTGAGTTCGAATGAGTATCTGTTAGCACCAGGGCCGACTTTGACCCGTTCGTTCAGGGTTGGAAATCCAGGTTTAGACAGTTCAACCGTGTATTCACCAGCCGCCAGTTCCATGCCATCAGCATAGACTGCATCAGGATTGGTCAGCCGGATGCGCGAGCCTGACGGACTAGCATTGATGGTCAGCGTGCCCCAGGGCGCCATCGGCAGTTCGAAGACTGCACTGGCTGTTTTGTCGGGATAAACATCGACAGTTCTGGTGACGTCCCGATGGTGTTTGAAGCTCACCGTAACCTGATGGGTGCCAGTTGGCATCTCCGTCAAGGTGGCCGGCGTCAACTGGTCGAGCGGGTTACCGTTCAGCACTACCTGGCCACCGGTAGGGTTGCTCAGCACCTCAAGGTTTCCCTGTGCGGGCGGGAAAACTCGGTCGATCAGCTGTTCTTCGCCCCTGAGCAC
Source organism: uncultured Pseudomonadales bacterium (assembly GCA_937921865.1). Taxonomy (GTDB): domain Bacteria; phylum Pseudomonadota; class Gammaproteobacteria; order Pseudomonadales; family Azotimanducaceae; genus SZUA-309. The sequence continues at coordinate 11,608 of CAKZWF010000031.1, forward strand.
CGATACCGTCTCGACCAGGTCACTATGGTAGGCATGGGTCAGACGAATGACTTTGTCGCCTTCAGGCACACTGGAGATGAGTAGGGGTGTGGTGCCCACCAGGTCACCGTCCAGATAAACCTCGGCGTTCTGTGGCGTTGTGCTGATGCGCAGATCGCCCCGAAACAGGCTGAACGCTTCGGGATCTGCCAGCCACGATGCGGCCAGGCCAATGAGTCCAACCCCGAATGCCAGCCACATCAGTCGCAAGCGAATCTGTTTCAGGTCTCTGACTTTGTCTTCACCAGCCAACTGGACGGCCTCTCTGCTGCCAGAGTTAAGCCTGCACCATGTCTGCACAACGCGCTACTGTCTGAGGTGCGTCTGTGCCACTGTGCCTGGATGCGAGAGAGAAAAAGATTGAGACCGGGTAGATGAGACGGTTAGGATCTTACCCGTTAGACGCATACACCTTAGGGGAGGCAATCTGTTTATGAGATACGAAGCACCAACCACTACCAAGGAAGCGGTCTCCCTGATCGCAAAAGCCAAAGGCAAGTCCTTTGTGCTCGCCGGTGGCACAGATCTGCTGGTGAAATTGAAGAGCGGGGCAGTCGAACCTGATCTCATTGTCGACATCAAACGGATTGAGGCGACTCAGTCGATCAAGAAGACGGCGAATGGTTTTCGAATCGGTGCCGCGGTCCCTGGGGTCGCCATGGGGAAGTCTTCAGCGCTGAAGAAATCATGGCCCGGTGTGGTCGAGGCGGCCAATCTGATCGGATCTGATCAGATTCAGGGTCGCTGCACGATCGTCGGTAATCTGTGCAACGCCTCACCTGCCGCAGATAGCGTCCCTGCTTTAGTCGCGGCCGGAGCCAAAGCGGTTGTGGTCGGACCCAAGGGCCGTCGTACGGTCGCTGTTGAGAAGATTCCAACCGGACCGGGAAAAACCTCGCTGGCAAAAGGGGAAATCATTGAAGCGATTACCCTGCCGAAACGACCGGCAAAAACCGGCGATGCTTATCTACGATTCATCCCCCGCAGCGAAATGGATATTGCAGTGGTGAGCGCCGGTGTTTGTCTTACGCTTAACGGCAAAGGCAAAGTGACCAAAGCGCGTGTTGTGCTTGGTGCGGTAGCGCCTACCGTGGTGGTGGTCCCTGAGGCAGCTGCAGCCATTATCGGTACCAGTCTGGATGATGAAGCACTGGCCGCCATGGCCCACGCGTGTGAAAAAGCCTGTAAGCCTATTGATGACATGCGTGGCACTATCGAATTCAGAACAGATGTCGCCGGGGTGCTGGCGAGGCGGGCGGCTGGAATCGCGTATCAGCGCGCAGGAGGTAAATAATGTCTGGAGTCCATGTTTCAACTACTGTCAACGGCGATGATGCCGAGTTTGTCTGTCACCCGGGTGAAAGCCTGCTGGACGTGCTGCGCGATCGACTTGGCCTGACTGGGGCAAAAGAAGGCTGCGGCACAGGCGACTGCGGAGCCTGCAGCGTGACGCTGGATGGTCAGCTAGTGTGTTCCTGCCTGGTGCTTGGCGCGGAAGCAGAAGGCCGAAAAATCACCACTGTTGAAGGTCTGGCGGATGGCGACAAACTCCACCCGCTGCAACAGCAGTTCATCGACAAAGCCGCGCTGCAGTGTGGTATCTGCACTCCGGGGTTTCTGGTCGCGGCAAAAGCCCTGCTTGATGAGAACCCCAGTCCAACTGAAGAAGAAATTCGTTTTGCGCTCGCAGGAAATCTGTGTCGCTGCACCGGCTACGACAAGATTGTCCGCGCTGTCGATGCGGCTGCTAAAGATGTGAAAAAGCAGAAGGCACGCGTTAAAGCGAAGCGTAAATAGCGTCGGTACGCGTTCACCCGGCATACCGAACAAGCACAGAGATTCAGGAGACAGTCGATGTCATTCGATCAGAAATTTACCGATCAGGAATTCAAAGTTGTTGGATCCCGCCCGCCGCGACCGGATGGTGTGGATAAAGTCACCGGTCGGGCGCGCTATGGTGCAGATGCGTCCGCTCCCGGTCAGCTGGTAGCGCGGATTCTACGATCCCCGCATGCGCATGCGGTCATTCGCAAAATTGATACCTCGAAAGCGGAAAAGCTCAAAGGTGTGAAGGCGGTTCTTACCAGTAAAGACTTGCCGGACCTGACCAACGGCAATCGCGGTAACTTTGATATTCTCGAAAACTGTATGGCCCGGGATCGAGCCCTCTATGATGGCCACGCGGTCGCTGCGGTTGCGGCAGTGGATGAAGTGACCGCCAGAAAAGCGCTCAAGCTGATCAAGGTTGACTATAAAATTTTGCCGCATGTCACCGATGTCGACAAAGCCATGGCGGATGACGCCCCGATCGTGCAGCCGCACATTGCGCAGAACAACAAGCCGTCAAACATTGCCAATATCTCTGAATTTGGCCACGGTGATATCGAAGCCGGTTTTGCCCAGGCCGATGTCGTTATTGAAAAAAGTTACAAGACCGAACAGACCCATCAGGGCTATATCGAGCCCCACGCCTGTCTGGCCAGTGTCGGACCGGACGGTCAGGGGGAGTTATGGGTCACCACACAGGGACACTTCACGTTTCGAACTGTCTGCGCGACGCTGCTCGGAATGGACATTGCCAAGCTGAAAGTCACCTCGTCCGAAATTGGTGGCGGCTTTGGCGGCAAAACTCATGTCTGGATGGAACCAGTAGCTCTGGCGCTGTCCCGGAAAGCCAATCGACCGGTCAAACTGGTGATGAATCGCGATGAAGTGTTCAAAGCCAGCGGGCCAACCTGCTCGACATCCATTGATGTAAAAATTGGTGCGACCAAAGACGGCACGGTCACCGCCGCCAGCGCAACGTTGCGCTATCAGGATGGACCGTTTCCGGGTCCCTGGGGCATGCTCGGGGCGATGACGTCATGGGCCTGTTATGACATTGCCAACGTCAAATCAGTGGCCTACGACGTACTGGTCAATCGCCCCAAGGTTGCGGCCTATCGCGCACCTTCAGCGCCGATGGCAGCTTTTGCGGTAGAAAGCACCATGGACATGGTGGCGGCTGAAATCGGTATGGATCCAGTCGACTTTCGTATCAAAAACGCGGCAAGTGAGGGTTCTAAAGCTTCATATGGCCCCACCTATGGACCTATCGGTATCGGTCCGACCCTGGAAGCCGTGAAAAAGCACCCGCACATGCGCGCCAGGCTGGGCAAAAACCAGGGCCGGGGTATGGCCTGCGGATTCTGGTTCAACTTCGGCGGACAGACCTGTGTTGATCTGAATATCGGAGTCGACGGCACCGTGAATCTGATTGTAGGTACCGTTGATGTCGGCGGAGCCCGGGCGTCCATGTCGCTGATTGCAGCGGAAGAGCTCGGTATTCCCTATGACCGGATTAAGTGCAATATCGGTGATACCGCTTCTTTGGGGCACAACGATACAACTGAAGGCAGTCGGGGCACTTTTTCTTCGGGCATGGCGACCATCTATGCAGCCCGTGACGCAATCGAAGTGATGAAGCAGCGTGCCGCTAAAGCCTGGGAAATTGATGTCGCCGACGTTGAATGGCGTGACGGGGCAGCCCACGCGGTAGGCGTTGCCCACAGCAACCTCGCACCATTGTCGCTGCAGGAAATTGCCGCCAAGTCGCCAACCACCGGCGGGCCCATCGCTGGTCACAACGAATCGGTTGCAGACGGTGCGGGTGTGTCGTTTGCAAGTCACATCTGCGATGTGGAAGTGGATCCGGAGACTGGTGCCACCAAGGTGCTGCGCTACACGGTAATTCAGGACGCTGGTAAGGCCATCCATCCGGACTATGTCGAAGGTCAGTTTCAGGGTGGCGCGGCGCAGGGCATCGGTTGGGCACTGAACGAAGAATATGTTTATGGTGAAGACGGGTGCCTGAAGAATCCAGGTTTCCTCGATTATCGGATTCCGGTGTGTTCCGATCTGCCGTTCATCGATACCGAGATACTGGAAATTCCTAATCCCAACCATCCCTACGGAATTAGAGGGGTCGGGGAAACTTCCATCGTGCCGCCGCTGGCTGCGATTGGTAATGCGGTTTCGAACGCTGCTGGTGTTCGCTTGAATCATGTGCCGATGTCGCCGCCGCGCATTCTCAAGGCGATCAAGGAACAAGCGCAGGGCTGATGCTCACAGTCAGCCTGACCGGATCACTCCGGGATGCGGCGAATGGTTGCGAGTCGGTGCAGATCGACGCGCAGACCATTCGCGAGCTGCTGCGCAAACTCGTCGAACGCTATCCGCGTCTGCAGAGCCACCTGGACGAAGGCATAGCCGTTTCCGTCAACGGTGAGATCTATCGCGACAATCGGGATCTGAGTTTTCCGGACGGCGCTGAAGTGTTTCTGCTGCCCAGAATTCAGGGTGGGTGAGTGCCTGGTTAGAGCGATCTGCCCTAAGGCTTCGATAGCGACAACCAGCCGATTTTTTTACCGCGCTATCCTGGGCGCGTAGCTGGGAGAGGCAATATGAGTCAGTCAGAAATTCAGGCTCTTGAACAACAGATTTTTGAACTCAACGGCAAGCTCACCGAACTGAGGAAGGCGGAGCAAGGCGTCGAGGTGCCCAACTATGAACTGGAGACGCTGTCGGGTGGCATCAGACTGGCAGACCTCTTCGGCGGGCAGGACAGGCTGCTGGCAATACACAACATGGGTCAGAGCTGCCGGTACTGCACCCTCTGGGCGGATGGTTTCAACGGTTTCCTGCCACACCTGGAATCTGCGATGTCGGTAGTTCTGTTATCCCCCGATGCGCCCGAGCTGCAGAGAACCTTTGCCAACTCCAGAGGCTGGCGATTCCGCCTCGCTTCACACGGTGGCGGCAGCTATATCGTTGAACAGACGGTGATGGCCGAACAGAACAACATGCCCGGGGCGGTCGTTTACGAGCGTCAGGGTGAGCGGATATTACGCAGAAGTTCAGCGGTATTCGGACCCGGCGACGGCTACTGCTCGATGTGGAGTCTGCTGGGACTGGCCGGTCTGACTGAAACCGACTGGACGCCACAGTTTTCGTACTGGCGACGGCCCGAGGTCCTGGCAGACGGCGGTGACAATCTGCTCGACTAACGGATCCTCGCGTACCCCTCGCCATGTATGATGTCGCGACTCGGGGGAGGGCTATGAATTCAAAAATCCTGCTGACCTTCATCGGTTGGCTGCTGGTGTGTGGCGGTGGCTACGCGGCGCATCTGGTTCAAACCTCCGGCGGCGCTCAAGTTTCCGACGTTCGCTTCGAGTTCGAGCCTGGCCGGGAACTGTCAGCGCTCCTCTACCGACCTGCCAGCGCCACCGAACAGCATCCCGCACCCGGCATTCTCGCCGTCCATGGCTATATCAACTCCAGGGAGACCCAGAGCGGCTTCGCGATTGAGTTTGCCCGTCGTGGCCATGTTGTGCTCGCGATCGATCAGACTGGTCATGGTTTCAGTGACGGCGTGGCTTTCAGCGCCGGATTCGGTGGCCCGGCAGCGTTACGCTATCTGCGCGGTCTGCCATTTGTCGATCCGGACAACATCGGGCTTGAAGGCCACAGTATGGGTGGCTGGACCAGTCTGGCGGCTGCGGCAGATCAACCCGATGGCTATCAATCGATTGCGCTGGTCGGCTCGTCAACGGGTGCCCCATTTGCGCTGGAAGGAACGCCACAGTTTCCACGCAATCTCGCAGTCATTTTCAGTCGCTACGATGAGTTTGCCGAGCTGATGTGGGGTGTGGATCGTGCACTTGATGTGGCGGACAGCAGAAAACTGCAGTCAGTCTTTGGTGTCGATCAGACGATTGAATCGCAGCAGCTCTATGGTTCCATCGAGGCGGGTACGGCACGCTGGTTGAGTATGCCGGTCACAACCCATCCCGGTGATCATCTTTCAAATGAAGCAATTGGTGACGCCTTGAGCTGGATGGCGCTTACTCTGCAGGGCGGCACAAGCACAGACGTGTCGGATCAGATCTGGTACTGGAAAGAACTGGCGACACTGGTGGCGTTCATTGGTGGGATCTGCGTGTTGCTCGGTACTTTTTCCGTGCTGCTGGGCAGCAGTGCCTTCGCGGCGCTGGCAGGATCCGCGCGGGGGCTAGTCAGTAACCGCGATCGCCGCTGGTGGATGACTCTGGTGCTGATCAGCGCAGTGCCGGCGCTGAGCTTTTTTCCGCTGACCGCGCTGGGTGTGGCTCTTAGCCCCAACGCCCTGTTTCCTCAGGGAGTGACCAATCAGATTATGGTCTGGGCGCTCGGCAACGGGGTGATCGGTCTGCTCATCGCGAAGCTGCTGACGCCTGAAGACCCTGCGCAAACCGCGCCGAAACGCTCGATAAGCTACGTGCTGCGTTCGTTACTGCTTTCTGTGCTGGTGGTGGGTTTCGTCTACCTGGCTTTGCTGCTTTCCGATGTGTTGTTCACAACGGATTTCAGATTCTGGGTCGTCGCGTTGAAACTGCTGGCACCCCATCATCTGACGAGCTTTCTCGCCTACCTGCTGCCATTCACCGTTTTCTTCTATCTGAGCCAGGCAGGCTGGCTGCGGACTATGTCATTACGCGGCAGTGCGATAAGCCAGTATGGCGCTGCGATTGCTGCCAATGCAGGCGGACTGCTGATCATGCTGATGGTCATATACGGCTACCTGTTCATCGCCGGGCGGCTGCCGGGCGTGGATCCACTGTTCAGCATAGTCGCGATACAGTTTGTGCCGATACTTGCTGTGACCTCCGTTATCTCAGTTTACACCTGGCGGCGCACGGGCAGCCCGCTGACCGGAGCAATGATCTGTGGTCTGCTGGTAACCTGGTATGTGGTTGCCGGTCAGGCAACGCACGTCGGACTATAGCCCAAACGCCACCGTTAACATATTGACCCACGGTCCGCAAAAAGACCGAAACAGAGGATGAAAGACATGTCTGGACTGAAAGTTGTTGCAGGTTTGATCACCATGCTGGTGCCAGTGCTGTGCTGGGGACACGGTACCGCCGGTGTGCCTGATGATCCGGATAACCCGCGACTTATCGAATTTCCCGATGTGCCGGGGGCTAAGACTCTGGTGGTCGATCTGCACAGCCACAGTGTTTTCTCCGATGGGCACGTTTGGCCGAAGATCCGCATAGAAGAAGCGATTCGCGATGGCCTGGATGCGTTTGCGGTGACCGAACATCTCGAATGGCAGCCGCATCTGGCGGATATTCCACATCCGGATAGAAACCGTGCTTACGAACAAGCTGTTGCAGCTGCCGAAGGCAGCGATCTCATTGTAATTGCTGGCTCGGAGATCACTCGCGAGCAACCGGCCGGCCACATCAATGCGGTCTTTATTACCAATGCCAACGAGCTGTTCAGGCCGGGTGAGTCCCCGGAGGATCCGGCAGCAACCGTTGACTATTACAGGGCTGCGCACGCCTGGCCGGCGGCAGAAGCAGTAGCCGCAGCGAACGCCCAGGGGGCATTTGTGTTCATCAATCACCCTGACTGGCCCGATCAACGCCCCAATGGCCTTGCTGAACTCACCGAACTCCATGAGCAGCTGATTGCGGAGGGACAGCTGCATGGAGTAGAGATCGCAAATGGCGCCAGCTTTTCAGCCGAAGCCTTCGCGATAGCGCTGGAGGCCGATCTGACCCTGCTGGGTGTTTCTGACGTCCATGATCTGATCGACTGGGACGATCCGCCTGAGCAGGGCGCTCATCGACCGGTCACCCTGGTGTTTTCTGCTGACGCCAGCTCGGCAGGTATCCGTCAGGCGCTGTTTGATAAGCAGACCGTAGTCTGGTTCAAGAACCTGCTGGTTGGACGGGAAGCGGTGCTGGTGCCGCTGCTTGAAGCCTCGTTGACCATCGAATCAGCGCGCTATGCTGCTGACACCGACGTCCTTGAAGTCGTTTTCCGTAATCACTCAGATGCGGTGTTTGAGCTGGAGAATCTGACCGGGATTTCCACGATAGAACACGCAGGCCAAATCTCCGTGCCCGCACACAAGGATCTGACCGTCAGCTTCAAGCCCGGGCTTCGCCGCAGCCAGTTGAAGCTCGCCTTTGAGGTGCGCAACGCCTTGATCGCGCCAGGCAGGCATCCGGTTCTGAGCTTCGCGGTGAACGCGCCCTGATTTTCGGTAACTGGTAACTTGAAATGTTACTCAGACAAATTTGAACTACACCGGCGCCCCAGTCGGGTAGAATCCGCGCCGTTGTTAACTTTAGGAGACGCTGCAGGTGCGTATCGAGGCTATTCCTGTCGGAGAAAACCCACCTGAGGACGTCAATGTGATCATTGAGGTGCCGGTGGGCGGTGAGCCGATCAAATATGAGATGGACAAAGCCTCAGGTGCGCTGGTGGTGGATCGATACCTGTACACGTCGATGCGGTATCCCGGCAACTACGGCTTCATACCCCACACCCTGTCAGATGACGGTGACCCTATCGACGTCCTGATCGCCAGCACCCGCGCCATCACTCCCGGAGCGGTGGTCAATTGCCGCCCGATAGGCGCACTCATCATGAAGGACGAGGCCGGGGGCGATGAGAAGATCATTGCGGTGCCGAGCACGAAACTGACCCGTCGCTACGAGAGTGTTGAGAATGCCTCCGACCTGCCCAGGATCACCATTGAGCAGATCGAGCACTTCTTTGCTCACTACAAAGATCTGGAAACCAACAAGTGGGTAGAAGTCGAGCGGTGGATTGATGCCGCAGATGCGAAAGCCCTCATTGCAAGAAATCTGAAGTAGTCGATCCGCAAATTCAATGACCGGCTGAGGTCACACCGCAACCGGTTTGTTTAGATCTCAGATCACCTTGGCTTTGGCCAATGCTTCATGTTCGGGAAGATAGGCGACATCCTGTCGATCCCAGGCTGCACGGCCATCCACGGCATGAATACCCATCAGCTGACGTCGCTCCGGCGTATCAGCCCAGTCAATGGCCTGTACGGGCGGTGTCTTGCTCTCCCAGTTTTTCACCCAGAACGGCTGATAGCCGTAAATCAGTATCCGGCGATCCTGATCACTGGTGTTGGCAGTCGCAGAGTGCCAGAGCGTGACGTCCCAGATCAGTGCTGTTCCAGCCTTGGGCACAATTTTGATCATCCCAGGCATCGCTTCCAGTTGCTCGCCGACATAGTCTTTGTGTGGTGGAAAGTCGTCGTTGAGGTGGCTGCCGGGTACCAGGGCAAAACACCCCATGTCCGGGGTCTGATCGTCCAGGTAATAGAAAGCTTTTGCTTTCAGCGCATATCTCGGGTGTCGGTAAGTGGGCCAGTCGCGATGCCAGCCGGTGTGAGGGTTGCTGTGGGCGTGATGGATATGGGCAAAAGTTTCGGTCATCTGCATGCCGGGGCCGATGATGGCTCGCATAAGATCACGGGTCGAAGGATTGTCGGCGATGTCCAGAAAACAACGATGAAACAGATACGGATCCTCGATGCTGTGGGCATCAGGCCCGTGCCCGTAACCGCCTTTGAAGACGCCGCTGGCCACCATGTCTTTCCAGGCGGGTTGCGTCGCCGTTCGCGCCTGTTCAAAGGCACCCCGCACCTCGTTCAGATCAAACCCTTCCAGTGCGTTGTCTATCAGAACGTAACCCTGATCGCGGAATGCTTCATACTGGCGACGGATCGCCGGATCCAGCTTGCTCACTGACATTTTCCCTGTCGCTTCGGGGTTGTCGAGTTTAGCAGGCGCAGCCGCGGATGGCTGGTTGGCAGCGGTTAATTCACAAGGGCTTGACGACGATCGAGGTAGGGTCCAGATGAAGTATCGGATGCAAAGAGGGGTGCACGGCTAAATGATTAAGCGTCTGGGCGTCATCGGTGATCTGCATGGTGAAGATCAGCGGCTGGACAATGCTCTGGAATGGCTGCACGGACAATCTCTCGATGCCATCGTGTGCACCGGGGATGTGGCGGACGGGCGTGGCTGCATCAATCGCAGCTGCGAGCTGCTGGCCGCTGCCGGAGTGGCAACGGTGGCAGGAAATCACGACCGCTGGCTGTTGCAGGACAGGGTCCGGCACCTTGACGATGCCCATATGCCCGAGGAACTTAGCGAAAGCAGTAGGGAATACCTGGCTTCGCTGCCACAGCAGCGAGCCCTCGAGACAATCGAAGGAGCGTTGCTGCTGTGTCATGGCATAGCTGACAACGATCTGGCGAAGGCCTGGCCGGGCACTGCGCGCTCGGCGGTCCGACGCAGCAACGAACTCGATGTGCTCATCGCTGACGCCGATTACCGGTTTCTGATCAATGGCCATATGCACTTTCGAGTTCTGATTGATTTTCCAGAGCTGCTGCTGATCAATGCCGGCACGCTCAAAGGCGAATTTGGCGGTATCACGGTCATCGACTTCGAAACTGCGCAGATCAGCGCGTTTGAGGTTGCGGATACCGGCCGCCCGAATCGAGTCTGTGAACATCAGCTTGCCAGCGACTCCAGACGCATCTGGGCGGATACCCAGGCATTCGATGGCAGCTGGCAGCCGGTCACGCTCTACGCCTGAGCCTGTCCCCGGGGTTGCGCGTAGCTCTTTGCGGGCGCTGCTGTAAGCGCTGTATCCTTCAGCCGATGACCGACATCCAGTTTTCGCCAGCCGCCGATCGAAATAAAGATCCGATTCTTGCCGAGTTGCACGCTGTGCTGCCTGCTGCTGCCAGAGTGCTGGAAGTGGCGAGCGGCACTGGTCAGCACGCGGTGCATTTCGCCGCTGCGATGCCGGGATTGTGCTGGCAACCCTCCGACCCTGATCCGCAGCGTCGGCGCTCCATCGAGGCAGCAATTGTGGCATCCGGGCTGACAAATTTGGCGCCGCCGCTGGCGCTTGATGTTGTCGGAGACTGGCCAGACCTCAATGTTGATGCCGTGTACACGGCAAATCTGCTGCACATATCGCAGCCGGAAGCGCTGCGCGGACTGATCTTCGGAGCGGCCAGTGTGCTTGATTCAGGCGGGCGGCTGCTGATTTACGGGCCATTCAAGCGCCAGGGCGAGCACATATCTCCAAGCAACGAGGAGTTTGATCAATCGCTGCGTGCCCAGAACCCCCAGTGGGGGATACGGGATCTGGAAGCAGTTGCAACGGCTGCGATCGAGGCGGGATTCCGTGCTGGTAACCAGGTCGCGATGCCTGCGAACAACTTCCTGCTGATCTTTGAATTACTAGCTCAGTAGTGAGGCGGGGGCTCATCACCTGCTTCAGCGCTTGGATACCCGCCTTCTTCGATCTGTTCAATCAGTTTTTCGATACTGCGTTCAAGCTGCAGGATGCTCCGCTGTTGCGCAGCCAGTGCGTCATTGAGACTGGAGAGCGTGTCATCCTGAAAAGCCAGGCGGCTCTCCAGCTCGTTGATTCGGTGTTGCAGTCGCTCGGTGGACATAAGAATTGCCGAAAAATTTACCAACTGATATCAAGAGCAACTGTAAGTTGCAAGATTTCCGGCTGCAGTGGGCGCTTAGGAACGTTAATCTAGTTCTGCTGTTCGACAGGTGTGAGAATCGCGACATGCCGGCTCACGGAGTTTTCACGAGACGAGTGGCAAAACAGCAATTAAGTATCCTGTTGGCGAATTAACCCGCTGAATGAGACAGGATGAGAACAGGTGGAGAGTGGCTATGACAGGCGAAGATGGGGTGTCCGTCCTGGGAATTGCAGGTGCGGTGGCGCTGGTGGCGCTGGTGGCGGCTGCTGGTGGGGCAGGTAGCGCTCAGGTAGGAGGTATCCCTGTTTTTGTTAGCTGCGCGATTGTGGCGTTGCTGATTCAGTGGATTGCATTTGTTCCAGCTTATCGTAATCAGACAGAACACTATTTCGATCTGACTGGCAGCATCACCTATATCTCGCTGCTGCTGCTGGGTCTGCTGCTCGCTGGTACAGATGCGCGCAGTCTGTTGATTGCGGGCCTGGTACTGATCTGGGCCGTAAGACTTGGAAGTTTCCTGTTCCGACGGGTGAGGCAAGATGGCTCAGACACACGATTTCGATCCATTAAGCCGGATTTCCTGCGTTTTCTGATGACCTGGACACTGCAGGGCGCCTGGGTACTGGTGACCTTTGCTGCCGGTCTTGCGGCAATCACTTCCTCAACGTTGCAACCACTAGGCTGGCTGGCGTTATTCGGTAGTCTGCTGTGGATTGTTGGATTCTCGATAGAGGTGGTTGCAGACCGCCAGAAGCGCCAGTTCCGCCTGCAGGCTGATAGGGAGACGGAGTTCATCACCAGTGGATTGTGGGCATGGTCTAGGCATCCAAATTACTTTGGCGAGATTCTGCTGTGGTTTGGCATTGCGCTGATTGCGTTGCCGGTTCTGTCAGGCTGGCAATACCTGACGCTGATCTCGCCGATCTTCGTGATTGTGTTGCTGACCAGAATAAGTGGCATTCCCATGCTGGAGCGTCGTGCTGACAAGCGCTGGAGCGAAGATCCGCTGTATCAGAACTACAAAAGTTCCACACCAGTGCTGATCCCGAAACCCCCGGGCTAGCAGGGAGGGTTCGATCAGGTTCGTGAGCGGACCTGAAAAGACCACCAGCCTTCCTGGCGGGGTACATCTGTGGCCCGGCCCAGTTTACCTTCGCGGGCTCTCCAGGCGCGGTCGAGCGTTATTGTGTCTACTACCCGCTGAACCGTCACCGGATAGACCACACCGTTCATTCGAACTCGCGCATTAGGGTTGGCGAGGGCTGCCGTTGACCAGGCTTTGCCCTCGCATCGGGCACAGCTCAAGAACAGCTCGCCCTCACTGGCCATGCAGTTGAGGTTGATGGAGTGTGGCAGCAGCCCCCGGCGTACTTCAATCTGACACAAACCGACATCGCTGTTGACGAAAGACCAGTCGTCGACAGGTGCCTGCACTTCCGGCCCAACCAGGTAACTGCCTGGAGTCCGCTCGCAAGGGCAGACGCCCACCCAGACGATCAGACCAAGCGCAACAATCACGGCTAATGTGATCAGCGCACCGCTGAGCAGGCTGCCGCGGACGGTTGCTGCTGATGCCGGGGCTGCAAACGGAGTATTTTGGTCTGACATAACTGGTGTCTCCTGGTGCTGGAGCGATTATTTCACGGATCGCTTCAGGTGCGGAGTCCGGTCACCCGGGTTCACTTATATGACAAATATGCTGCTTATATAGCTGAAAGGCAGGCGTCTGAAGGCCCTGCCTGGGAAGTACTTAACATCCATAACCGGCTGTGACCACTACACTTTGGGGATAGTCGGGAACCGGATTGTCCGTGCATGGAAGCCCAAACTAATCTCGCGGGACTGAAGAAAGTCGCCGTCGAAAACCTCACAATCGGGATGTATGTCGCCGAGTTGGATCGACCATGGATCGAATCTGACTTTCTGGTTCAGGGCTTCTACATCCGCTCCGAACCTGGCATAGAGCGGGTTAAAAAGACCTGTGAGTTCGTCTATGTGGATCCCCGTCGCTATGACTCGAGTCTCACTGATGTGAAGCTCGGTGTAGTGATGGTCCGTGATGACTCAGAAGCTGCCGAACCTCCGGAGATCACCGACCGGATCCGACCAAAACAACCTCAGGAGTATCAGGATACCGTTGAGCTCGGCAATGAGCTGGAACCTGCTCGAACGTCATTAGAAGATGCGGTGGATATCATGCGCGGCTGCGTTCACAAGCTGCAATCAACCGGCGGCTTTGATATTGACGAAATCGAACGCGCAATCAATCCCCTGGTGGCCAGTGTGATGCGTAACAAGTCCGCTATGGCGGCTTTGTTGCGGATGCGCGCGGTAGACGACTATACCTTTTCACATGCAATTGCGATGGCGGTATGGGGTGCTATCCTCGCCCGGCAGCTGGGCTTTCCGCCAAAAGACATTGACCAGATAGCGCTGTCCTGTTCCCTGATTGATATTGGTAAGTCGAGCCTTCCGGTTGACCTGCTTGCGCAACCCGAAGCGCCGAGCGACGAACAGTGGCTGCTGTTGAAAAGCCACGTCGAATGCGGCCTGAAGCTGCTCGAGGAGAATGGCGTTGTAAACCGCAAGGTGGTGATGACGCTGGAAGCCCACCACGAGAGATTTGATGGTTCAGGCTACCCGAAAGGCATTTCAGGCAATGAAATACCTCTTTATGGCCGCATAGCCGGCATTGTTGATAGCTACGATGCGATGATCTCCGAACGACCCTACGCCACGGCGCGGTCTTCTTACGCAGCTGTGCAGGAAATGCAGAAGCAGGCGGGAGTTCTGTATCAGAAAGAACTGGTAGAGCAGTTCATTCAGGCGATCGGCGTTTTCCCGGTTGGTGCGATTGTTGAGCTTAATACCGGAGAAGTTGGTGTTGTTGTCAGCCAGGACGCCAGCAAACGTCTGAAACCCAAGGTTGTGCTGATTCTGGAAGCTGACAAGAAACCCCGCAATCAGCTGGTGATCGTGGATCTCGCGGCCCAGGATCGAGGGGTAGTCACAACACTGTCGTGGTGGATCACTCGTGAGCTGCCGAAGAACGCTTACGGCATTGATCCAGCGAAATACTTCCTTTAGTCAAAACCTTTTACTGATCATTTCTTTCGATCGAAGTCGTACAACTGGGAAAAAACGAAGAAGATGTCTGGTTTTAACAAACGCGTTCAGGAGCTGAATGCTTTAGCGGCTCGAACCCAGGGTAACGCAGCGATTGCAGTGTTGACGTTGGAAAATGTTGGTCATGTATCGGGTACACGAGGGCTGGCCGCCAGTGGTGCAGCGTTGGCTGAGTACCATCGGCGACTCAGTGAGTTGTTGCGACCCTCTGATCAGATGCTGGTGTTGTCGGATGATCGGGTCTGTCTGGTGTTCGATGAGCTGCTTGATGATAACCATGTGCTGCTTGCGGCACTGAAGGTGGAGCGGGCATTCGAAGAACCGTTTGTGCACGAAGGTCAGTCGGTGAAGCTCGAGGTTCGCGCCGGCCATGTGTATTTCGGCAAACAGGAACAGCTGCGCGGCCTGACGGCGGAAGATCTTTACCGTTTTGCCGAATCAGCCAGAGAACACGCAGCTCGAAGCAAAGTCGGCTTTGAGATTTCTACAGAGGAAGTCTTTACCAAGATGCAGCGTGACTGGGAAGTCAACGCGGCAATGCAGACCGCGCTTGAACAGCACGAGCTGACCCTAGACTATCAGCCAAAGTATCGACTAGCTGACGGGGAACTGGTTGGCGCCGAAGCGATTGTGCGCTGGCGTCGCGGTGGACTGATTGTACCGCCCAGCGAATTCCTTCCGGCACTGAGTAGCACTCAGCTGTGGGATCTGACTATTTATTCGATTCGCAGGGTGATCCGGGAAATGATCGAGTGCTCAATGGAAGTGCCGATTGCGGTAAATGTGGATGCTTCGGTGTTGCTGGATCCCGCTTTTTTCGGCGCTCTGCAGAGCGAGTTGAATATCTGGAATCTGGACCCTTCGAGGCTTGCGCTGGAAGTCGACCAGGCAAACATGCTTCAGGGTCGTGGCGATCTGATCAACCTGTTGAATGACGTTCGTTCTACTGGCATGCCGGTTGTCTTTGATAATTTCGGCACAGGTAACGCTTCGCTTGAAGAATTCCGTAATCTGCCGGCTGATGAGATCAAGATTGACCGGTCGTTTGTGACCAACGTTGTCGATAACCCTGACGATCAACGCATCACTGAAACCATCATTGAACTCGCGCACCGCTTTTCGAAGACGGTGGTTGCTGATGGTGTCGAAGATGCTGAAACCTTCAGTTATCTCGCGGCTGCTGGTTGTGATGTCGGCCAGGGTTTCTATTTGAGCGCACCGCTGAACGAAGCGCAGTTCACCCAGCTGCTGGAAGCTGTCGCCTGACCGTCACGGTCTGACAACAGCTTTTCCGCTGATCCTGTTGCTGTGGTAGTTTCTTCCCTTAACAGAGAGGGAAGACAAGATGGGCATACGCCTGTTGCGGACAGACGCCTTTACCAGGTTGGTGTTGATCGGATGCCTATGGGCCACCTCTACGGCCAACGCAACCGAGTGGTCAAGCTATGGCGGTGATCTGAAATCCAGTAAATATTCCAACCTGTCGCAAATCGATGCCGATAATTTTGCTGACCTGAAGATCGCCTGGGTCTGGGAGTCACCTGACAATGCGATGGTGCGCTCTGATCGTAAACTGACACCTATCGGCTACAAGATCACTCCGGTGATAGTCGATGGGGTGCTCTACGTCAGTACTTCGCTGGGTCAGGTGGTTGCCATTGATGCCTCAACCGGCCAACAGATCTGGCAGTTCGACAGTGAATCCTGGAAAGCCGGGCGTCCGACCAATCTCGGCTTCAACCATCGCGGCGTGGCACTTTGGACTCATGAAGGCGCTAAACGGGTGTTGATGCCAACCAACGATGCGCGGTTGTGGTCACTGGATGCTCGTACCGGTGAACCTGATCCGGCTTTTGGCGAAAATGGAGTCGTCGATCTGGCGCAGGGATTGGGTCGGGAAATTGATCGCAAAGATTATTCTGTGATTTCCGCTCCGACAGTAGTCAATGACACGGTGATTGTCGGGTCGTCGATCATGGATGGACCGCGTCGCAAGGAGATGCCACCCGGGCACGTGCGTGGCTTTGACATTCGCAGCGGCGAACAACGCTGGATGTTTCACACCATCGCGCAGAAGGGTGAGGCCGGTGTAGAGACGTGGGAGGACAACTCCTGGGCTTATACGGGCAACACCAACGTGTGGACCCTGATGAGCGCTGATCCTGAAACTGGTTATGTCTATCTACCCATCGGCACGCCGACCAACGATTGGTACGGGGGGCATCGTAAAGGTGACAACCTGTATGCGGAGAGTCTGGTGTGCATCGACGCTGCGACTGGTGAACGGGTGTGGCATTTTCAGATGGTTCATCATGGACTTTGGGACTACGATCTGCCGGCGGCACCCAATCTGGTGGATATCGTAGTTGACGGCAAAGCCATCAAAGCAGTCGCCCAGGTATCGAAACAGGGCTATGTGTATGTATTCGACCGGATCAGCGGTGAGCCTGTCTGGCCGATTGAGGAACAACCTGTGCCCCAAAGCACGGTACCCGGTGAGCGAACATCAGCCACGCAGCCCCATCCAATGCGGCCAGCACCATTTGAGCAACAGGGCATCTCCGATGACACGCTGATTGACTACACACCGGAATTGCGTAAAGCGGCTCTGGAAATCGTCGCGCAATATGACCACGGCCCGCTGTTCACGCCGCCGTCATTGCGTGGAACCGTCAACCTTCCGGGTTGGGGTGGTGGCGCTAACTGGACCGGCGCCGCAGTAGATCCCGACACCGGGGTGATCTATATACCGTCAGTATCGTCACCTATGGTGGTGAAACTGGACAAGGGCAACCCGAAGAAAACCGAGTTCGACTATGTTCGAAGCCGAGCGGTTAATGCCCTGAACGGTCCTGCCGGACTGCCGCTGGTGAAACCGCCGTACTCCCGGGTGACAGCTATTGATCTGAACACCGGCGATCACCTGTGGATGGTGCCGTTCGGTGATGGGCTGAGACAGAAGGTGATTGCCGCAGGTGTCAAAGATCCAGGTCCGGTCGGCGGGGTGCGCCCCAGTGGGCCGCTGCTGACTCGGACGCTGCTGATGATCGGGGAGGGCGGACGGTCCGAAACGCCTCTGCTGCGAGCCTACGATAAGGACACGGGCGCTGTTGTCGGGGAATTGCCGCTGCCGGGTCCGCCTACAGGCACACCCATGACTTATGTTCAGGATGGCCGGCAGTTCGTGGTGCTCGCGACTGGATATGCCGACCAGGCCAGATTGGTGGCGGTAGCACTGCCGGCTGAATAGTCATAGACATCCCAGCGGGATCGGCAATCAGTAAGCGCGGCCTTCCAGCGGCCCGATTACGGCCCAGTCGACCAGCGCGCTGACGATTGCGATGACCACTATGACGCACATGATGAAACCGATCAGTCGCCAACCGTGAAAGCGCTTTTCCGGCTCTTCGGAGTCTGTTCTGGATTGCTGAAGCTCAGGTAGAGGATCGTTGTTCATAGCGGCGATTATAAAGATTTGAAGTGACTGGTGCGCGTTCCTTGACGCGCCGAGGAACGATCCAGATAATACGCGCCCTGTTCAGGACCGTCCTTTATCCCGGGGTCGAGTCCAGTACAGTAAAGATCAAAGCACCCGTAGCTCAGTTGGATTAGAGCACCGGTCTACGAAACCGGGGGTCGTAGGTTCGAATCCTACCGGGTGCGCCAAACAAAACGAGGCCCAACGGGCCTCTTTTTGTTTGTGGTATCGGGTGTTGTGCCGAGCCTGCCGGTTTGATCAATGGCGCCGGCAATTGACGACGGGGTCCGCCACAGAGGATCCACGGCGTTAACGCCGTAGAGATCAATCCTACCGGAGTCCTACTCCACACTGTCTCCACATCCCCCGCGTCCGTGAATCGTATAAACTGGACCGACTGACCCCAGGGAACGCACTCCACCCATGCCATCAGATCTGATTGCCCAAGGTTTTGAACTCATGCTGGTCGGCATGGGTACTGTCTTCGTGTTTCTGACGGTACTGGTGTTCGCGACCACGGCTATGTCCAGGCTGGTCACCCGCTTTTTCCCGCCTGAAGAAGTGCCTGTGGTGGTAAAGGGCGTCTCAGCAGAAGAAGTCGCTGCAATCACCGCAGCTATTGCCAGACATCGGCAACGCCATTGAGCGTAACCCGTTAACCGAAAATGCTTAGAAGGGATAAAGCACTATGACTGACCCTGGCCGTCTTGGTATCACAGACGTCATTCTGCGCGATGCGCATCAGAGTCTGCTGGCGACACGCATGCGCATTGAAGACATGCTGCCGATTGCCGGAAAGCTCGATCAGGTGGGTTTCTGGTCGCTGGAATCCTGGGGTGGGGCGACCTTTGATGCCTGCATCCGCTACCTGGGCGAAGATCCCTGGGAGCGGATCCGGCTGCTGAAAGCGGCAATGCCCAACACGCCTCAGCAGATGCTGTTTCGCGGTCAGAACATTCTCGGCTATCGCCACTATGCAGATGACGTTGTGCATAAATTTGTCGAGCGAGCCGCGGTAAACGGCGTGGATGTGTTCCGCATCTTCGATGCGATGAATGATATGCGTAATCTGCAAACTGCAGTTAAGGCAACGCTGGATGTCGGCAAACATGCCCAGGGCACCATTTCCTATACGGTGAGTCCGGTTCATACCATCGAACTGTGGCTGGATCTGGCGCGCCAGATTGAAGACATGGGCGCTCATTCGATCTGCATCAAAGACATGGCCGGACTGCTGAGGCCGTATACCGCATTTGAACTGGTCACTCGTCTCAAACAGACGGTTTCGATTCCCATTCATATGCAGTGCCATGCAACGACGGGTATGTCGACGGCCACCTACTTGAAGGCAATAGAGGCACGGATCGATAACGTCGATACTTCTATCAGCTCCATGAGCATGACCTATGGGCATTCGCCAACCGAATCACTGGTGGCAATACTTCAGGGCACCGAGCGGGACACGGCTCTGAATATCCACCTGCTCGAAGAGATCGCAGCGTATTTCCGGGAAGTCCGCAAGAAGTACGCTCGCTTCGAAGGCGCCTTGAGAGGGATTGATTCGCGCATTCTGATTGCCCAGGTGCCTGGCGGTATGCTGACCAACCTGGAAAATCAGCTGCGCGAACAGAATGCCACCGACAAGCTGGATGCGGTGCTCGAAGAAATTCCCAGAGTCAGGGAAGACCTCGGCATGATTCCGCTGGTGACGCCCACATCGCAGATCGTTGGTTCGCAATCGGTGATCAATGTGTTGATGGGTGAGCGCTATAAGAACATCACTAAAGAAACGGCCGGGGTTTTAAAGGGTGAATACGGCGCAACACCCGCGCCGCTGAACGGCGAGCTGCAGGCCCGGGTGCTCAATGGGGCGCAGGCGATCACCTGTCGTCCGGCTGATCTGATTGAACCGGAACTGGACTCTCTGACTGACGAACTGAACAAGCTCGTGGCAGAGAAGGGCATCACTCTGGCCGACGCGCAGATTGACGATGTGTTGACCTATGCGCTGTTCCCTCAGGTTGGGCTGAAGTTTCTCGAAAATCGGGGCGATCCCAGTCAATTTGAGCCCGCACCGGATCAGATCCCTGAGTTGGCGGCCCCATCATCGGTTCCCGCTGCTGGAGCGCCGGCTGTGTATTCGGTGCGCGTCAACGGTAAAGCCTTCACTGTGGAGGTGGCTGAGGGCGGGGAACTGGCCAGCGTTGAACCTGCGGCTGGATCTGCAGCACCGGTCTCTGCGTCAACAAGCGGTGGCGAGTCGGTTAAAGCAGCGTTAGCTGGAAATGTTTTCAAGGTACTCGTCCAGCCCGGTGATCAGGTCAGCGTCGGCCAGACCATCATGGTGGTGGAAGCGATGAAGATGGAGACGGATGTCAGCGCGCCTCGCGAAGGTACCGTCAGCGCTGTGCACGTCTCCGCCGGTGATGTGGTTGCAGTTGGTGATGCTCTGGTGACATTGGACTGATCCGCAGCAATGGACCTCATCAACCAGATCTGGCTCGGCTCCGGCCTCTATCAGCTGTCACTCGGGCAATTCGCAATGATTGTCGTGTGCCTGTTGCTGCTGTATCTGGCGATCGTCAAAAAATTTGAGCCGCTACTGCTGGTCACCATCGGATTTGGCGGCATTCTCAGCAACATTCCCGGCGTTGAAATTGCCACTGGAGACGGTCTGCTTCACCTCGTATATATGGTAGGCATTGAAACCGGTGCGTTTCCACTGATCATATTTATGGGTGTAGGTGCGCTGACTGACTTCGGTCCGCTGCTGGCAAATCCGAAAACGTTGTTTCTGGGTGCGGCGGCCCAGTT
Organism: uncultured Pseudomonadales bacterium; assembly: GCA_937921865.1. Taxonomy (GTDB): domain Bacteria; phylum Pseudomonadota; class Gammaproteobacteria; order Pseudomonadales; family Azotimanducaceae; genus SZUA-309. The sequence goes on from CAKZWF010000031.1 coordinate 32,439, forward strand.
TGGAATTTTTGCGACTCTGCTGGGTGCGCTGGCGCTGACCAGTCTGGGTGTGATGGATTTCTCCGTGCGGGAAGCGGCCGCCATCGGCATCATCGGTGGGGCGGATGGTCCGACTGCAATTTATGTCGCCGGCCAACTGGCGCCCAATCTCCTGGGTGCGATTGCGGTAGCCGCTTACTCCTATATGGCTTTGGTGCCGCTTATTCAGCCGCCCATCATGAGAGCGCTGACCACCATCGAAGAGCGCCGAATCGTCATGGTCCAGCTGCGGGAGGTGTCGAAAACGGAACGAATTCTGTTTCCGCTGTTGCTGCTGCTGCTGGTGGCGCTGCTGTTGCCTTCGGCGGCGCCGCTGCTCGGAATGTTCTGCTTCGGCAACCTGATGAAAGAGTGTGGCGTAGTGAATCGACTGTCTGATACTGCTCAGACGTCGCTGATCAACATTGTGACCATATTCCTGGGTCTGGCCGTTGGTTCAAAACTCAGCGCAGATCAGTTTCTGACCAGCAGCACGCTCGGCATTCTGCTGCTTGGCATCGTGGCTTTTGCGATCGGCACCGCCAGCGGGGTGCTGATGGCGCGATTGATGAATCTAGTGTCGAAAGATCCAATCAATCCGCTGATTGGTGCTGCGGGGGTTTCTGCTGTGCCGATGGCCGCCAGAGTGGCCAACAAGGTGGGGCTGGAAGCGAACGATCAGAATTTTCTGCTGATGCATGCGATGGGTCCGAATGTCGCGGGGGTCATTGGTTCTGCGGTAGCTGCCGGCATTATGATCATGTTTAATTCGCCCTGAATCTCCATAGAATTTTCGGATTTGCCCGCTAAGCTGTTAAACTTAATTGCTTTTTCGAGGGATGATCAATGCGTTTTGGGCTCTGCTGTCTGTTCCTGCTGGCTGCGGGAAATGTTTTTGCAGAGTCTGCGTATTGGGTGTCTGTTGCCAGTTCCAAAGACCTGGGTGTTGCCGAACGTCTGCAGCACGAGGCGGAAGCGAAACTCCCTCATCCGTTCAGTCTGCAACCCACCGATACCAGCAAAGGCTTCTATTATCGTGTGGTAACGGGCCCTTTTGTGACCCAGGCGGAAGCTCAAGGCCTTGTCGATGAGGCAAATCAGCAGGGCTACAAAGGTGCCTGGTTGTTCCCCATAGAACGGCAAAGCTGGTCTGCACCAGGGCTGCCATCCGATATTCCAGATGAACGCTACACGGTTCCCGAGGCAGAACCCGAAGAGCGTTTGCTGGATCTGCCAACGCCAATGCAGACCGAAGAACCGGAGCGGGCGGTGATCGATACGCCACCGCAAGGGTATAAATTGAACAAGCTGCTTCGTGACCAGGCTGGCATCGATTGGCGCAGTCCTTATCTCCTTGCCAGCAACAGTGATTCGGTGCTCGTAGCTGCCTTGTCTGCGCAAGCGGCCTCTGCTGTCGACTCTGCTTCCGCAACCAACTCGGATACCGCTCAGATCGAAGGTGTTGAGGTGGATTTTAAGACTGGCGATCTGCTGACGCTGCAGCAATGGGATCACTCTGTTGCAAACGTCAAAATTGACGGTCGTCTGGACGAACCGGCCTGGGCTGCGAGCCGAGCGGTGAATCTTCTGAAAGTGGTTGAGCCGGAAACACTGGATGAACCGAAATACGAAACTGATATTCGGATGTTTTATACCCTCAAGGGCATCTACATCAGTTTCGATATGGAGCAGCCTCAGGACACCCTGGTGAAGCGGCTATCCTTCCGGGATGAAAGGGAGCTCAATAGGGATTATGTTTCTTTCACTCTGGATACCTCGGGACAGGGGCGCTATGCCTACTGGATGAATCTGGCGCTGGGCGATAATCAGATGGATGGTACGGCGCTGCCGGAACGCCAGTACAGCATCAATTGGGATGGCGCCTGGTATGGCGCCACCACTGAAACCGAGCGCGGCTGGTCGGCCGAGTACTTTGTGCCCTGGTCACAGATGACCATGCCTAATGCGGAAGGTGTGCGGCGTCTGGGGTTCTATGGATCCCGTCAGGTTGCGCACCTGAATCAGAGATACGCCTGGCCGCCGTATCCACGCTCACAGGCAAAATTCATGAGTGTGCTGCAGCCTGTTGAGGTGACTGGCATCAACCCTCGACAGCAGTGGAGCCTGTTCCCCTATATGTCCAGTACTGTCGATGAGGTGTCTAACGATACCGACTACAAAGCGGGCTTTGATCTGTTCTGGCGGCCCTCTACCAGCCTGCAGCTCACCGCAACTGCCAACCCGGATTTTGGTACAGTCGAAGCGGACGACGTTGTGGTCAACCTGTCAGCATTCGAAGTGTTCTTCCCGGAAAAGCGGCTGTTTTTCCTGGAGGGACGAGAGATCTTCCAGGAAACTCCGAAAGCCAATGTGCGAGGAGGCGGTGGCCCGCCGGTGACGCTGCTGAACACTCGCCGGATCGGATCTGCTCCCGATCTGCCGGATGCTGCTGACGACTTTGATTTCACCGATCGGGAATCCGGTCAACTCACCGAGCTCTACGGTGCCGCCAAGGTTACCGGGCAGACCGGACGGTTGCGTTATGGGGTGATGACTGCGTTCGAAGAAGACACGGACGTTAGATCCGAGGAAGGTGAAGTTTTCGCGGCAGAAGGGCGCGACTACGGCATCGCCCGGTTTCTCTACGAAAACACCTCAGGTGGTGAATACCGCGCGCTCGGCGTGATGTCGACAGCTACCATGAATCCTGAGCGCGACGCTTATACCAATGGAGTCGACTATCACCTGCTGTCCCCGACGGGATTGATCAAGGTGGATGGTCAGTTCATGCATTCCTATCGGGATGGCGATGGCAATGGTTTTGGCGGCTTCATGGATGTTGTGATCACGCCGCGCACCGGTCTCAAACATGCCCTTGAATTTACCCACTACGAAGACGACCTGCAGATCAACGACCTAGGGTTTCTGCGCCGCAATGATGTGACGGGATTCAGCGCGCGCAGTGAATGGGTGGAAAGTGGACTAACGCGTATTCGCGACTTTAAAGTTGAACCCTTTGTTCGTTATGAAGAAAACGGCGACGGCGAAGCTGTGCGCAGTGGTATAGGTTCAAGCGCCTTATTCACTCTGAACAATCTCAGTAAAGTCGAAGTGTCGGCCATGTACTTTCCGAAACGCTACGATGACCGTAATAGCTTCGATAACGGCAGCTACAAGATCCAGGGCAGACCATCATTCAGCGCCGGCTACGAAACCGACACGTCGAAGGTCTTCAGTTATTTTGCCAACGCGAAATGGGAGCGTGAGACTGGGGATTACGGATATTTTTACGAAGGCTCTGCAGGAGTTTTCTGGCGACCTGTTGATAACCTTGCGTTACAGGCGTCAACTTTTTATCGGGTTCGCAACGGCTGGTTGCTGCATCAGGAAGATCAGAACATGACCTCCTTTGATACCGAAGAGTGGGGTCCGAAAGTGGAAATGGATTTTTTCCTCTCTGCGAAACAGCAATTCCGGATGTCATTTCAGTGGATAGGCATCAAAGCATTCGAGGATCGATTTTTCCTGGTTCCAGACGATCCCGGGAATCTGATCCGTATCGACAAGCCTGATCCGGAAACGGACAGCTTTTCCGTATCGTCGCTGAACTTCCAGGCCCGCTACCGCTGGCAGATTGCACCCTTGTCTGACCTGTTTATCGTCTATACCAAATTTGCCAGCGACAACGATCTGCCTCTTGATAATTTCAGCGAGATACTCGATCAGGCCTGGAGCAATCCGATTGCCAACCAGTTGGTAGTTAAACTCCGCTATCGATTGGGCAGCTGACGACGAGACGGTGGCCAAAGGTCTCGTGGACAGAGATAATCACGCGCACGCCCCGATGGCACAAATGGATAGCGCGACCCCCTCCTAAGGGGTAGGTTCCAGGTTCGAGTCCTGGTCGGGGCGCCAGACTTTCGCTTCGCTCAATTAGCGAGTTTTCGCCTTCGGCGAAAACATCGTTTTGACCGACTAGCGCACTTGGCAAGTCAAACACGCTCGAGTTTTAAGTTTGTCTTCTGAAATATTCCAATAATTTCAACAGATTATCTCGCTATGTTAATGTCAATCCGCCGCGTCAGCTCTGGCACGCTTTTCTCTGCAAAGCGGCTTATCTGGACGACTCCTGGAGTCACTTCGCACAGGATGGTGGCGGTCTTACGTTCCGGTTCTTCTGGCATCCCATTGAAATTGCCGGTGATGACGAGTGGCACCCGATTTTCCGTCAAGCGCTCGACCAAATCCGAATCGCGCTGCGTCAGAACTAGCATCCGTTGCTGTCCGAAGGTGGACTATTGCGCCGCATAACAGGTGTCGGCTGCCGACTCATAACAGTCCAGGCAAAGTAGATTAAGTCGTCTGTTGCACCACGGAGAAAGAGTTACCGCTGCAATCCCTGATATGCGTCATAACCCCGCCCCAATCTTGCTTCTCGGGAGGGGTCGTAAAGGTAACGCCTCGTTCGCAGCATTCTTTGTGAAAGGTGAATACGTCGTCAACCGCAACGCTAAATCCAAGATAGCGTCCGCACTCAAACTCACCGCTTTCCTGCGGTTCAAGCAGGAGCTGCGCGTTTTCCAGCTGAAATCCAACGTAACCTTCTTCTGGTCGCCCGAAGGCTTTTTTCAACCCTATCGACCTCTCGTAGAACTCGGATGACTCAGTCAGGTTCAGGCAGGGAATGCGAATGGTGTTGACTCTCACGGTGATCTTCTTGCTTATCTATAGGGTTGAGATGTTAAGACTAGTGGTCGGGATGAGAAAGTCAGTATACGGCTGTGGGTTGAGTCGGTAGCTGACATATCCGGGTTGGTTAGACTGACAACAAGTTCATCATGGTGAGATTCCTGCATTGGGGCGTTAAATATGCAAGCGTTTGCTAAGAATCCGATCTCAGTGTTTTACTGGCTGAAACCGACTTTTACATAGTGAAATTTTTCTAGCGCTGTACAGAACTGCGACACCACTCAGGCTAAGGAAGCGCGACATTTCCGACTCTCTTTACACTCGACTTGGTGGCTACGACGCAATAGCAACGATGCTCGTCAGCCAGGCAAAACAAGATGTTTTGCTCGCCCGGTTCTGGGAGAATCGCGCCCAGCCACAAAGGCATGGGGATTACAGAAGCTGATTGGGCACGCTTCCTGGAGATCACGGCAAGCGTAGCCGGAGAGCTGGGTGTTGGGCCAACTGAAGGCGGCGAAGTGATGGCGTTTCTGGATACCCTGAAGGCCGATATTCTGGATTAGCGCTCTTCGTTTGATTGAGGAAATCTACAATCAGTTCCATGCGCTGCCTGCGTTCAAAGCTCTTGCCCGGGAAGATATACAGGTGGAGCCATTACCGATGCTCGAGCAGTTCTGGACATTTCAAAACCCACCTATCAGGAGTGTTTACAGCTGGTGCAGGCGCTCGTGGTGCTTCATCACGTCAGCGCCCCCGATCATTCTAGTCAGAAGGCGTGGTCAGCTTCCGCATTGGATTTGGTTCGCCCGTAGACCCTCAACGAGTTAACCAACAATATCGGACTGGTATCTTCGACGCGTTTGTCAGCCCAACACTCTGGTGGAGATCGGGGGTTCCTGAAGAATACTGGTGGCCCGCGTTAAGCAACGTTTTGGAGGCTGCCTGCGAACACAACTTGAGGCAGTAAAAAGCCCAAAGCTTCAAGGAAGCTGTTGTACGTGACAATGTCACGTCAGTTTGCGTCACTTGATCTGAGCTAGCCGACAGTCTGTCGAATTGATTGATGATAAAATGAGATTGAATCGGAATATTTTCGGGGCGGTTCACTAAACCTCGGTTCGACCCGAAATTCTGGAAGGCTGTCGGCTTGCTCTGCTGAACTGTCTGAATCATCCTGTAGCTGTGGTGGCAGGGTGAGTTGATCTGCCTGTTGCGAAAAGGACTATCCGGTATGTTTTTCCGACATAAGAAGCGTTTCAAAGGCCTGCTCAAAGGCGATATGCGGGTTACTTGCTGGGATCAATACCGACTGTTGTATGTCCGCGTTCCTAAAAGTGGTAACAGTTCTATTCGCAGGTCGATTGAGCATGGTGAAAAGCGGCGCATGTCCAAAGCGCAGATCATCAAGGCGCAAAAGGACTGGACAACTTTTTCATTTGTACGAAATCCCTGGGCAAGAGTGCTGTCAGCGTTTAGTCACAAAGCCAGTACTGATACCAACTCGCCCCGGATGGTTGACGGCGTCTATCAGGGATTCCTCGATCACGGTATAGCGGTTCGAGCAGGCATGAGCTTTGCCGAATTCTGTGAACTGATCTGCGCAATTCCAGATGAGAAGACCGATAAACATCTATGTTCTCAGTCGGCATTTCTGATTCTGAACGATGTTCCGATTGTGCCATTCATCGGTAAAATTGAGAACATGGCGGAGGACTGGAGTCGCCTGATGCAACAACTGGATATTGATATCCCCATTCAACATATCAATCAAACCCAGCAGAACCACCAGCACTACAGCGACTTCTATCAGGACTCGGCGCTGATCAATATGGTCGGAGATAGATATGCCGAGGACATTCGTCATTTCGGCTACGATTTTGAGCGTCACTGACGACTGGTTACTGTGAAGAACGACAAAGACGGCGCTCCCGTTCAGTACTACCAGTGGCATCCCAGTGGTCGCTGACGGGCTCAATCGTCTACAGCAGGGTAATCAACCAGTCGAATAGCAGGGCCGCCCCGGCGAGGGGCGGCAGAAGTCCAAGAGCTGAACCGATCAGATAGTGGCTGAATCTCAGCGGCGCCAGGGCAAGCACATAGTTCAGCGGCGGTGCCAGCCACAGGAACAGTCTCAAAACGAAGACCGTCCCTATCGGGTTCCTATCAAGCCGCGCCAGCGCACGGCGCAGCCACGGTGTTTCGGATTGTTGAAGCAGGGTGCCGCCAATTCTGCGAACCAGCGCAAAACTGACGCTGACAGAGATGACCGCGCCCAGATAAGCAAGTGCGAAACCACCCAGCTTGCCGTAGATCAGAATCGCTGCGGCGACAAACACCAGTCCTGGAACATGAAGAAATTCTCCGGTGGCGAATATTGCGATGTAGAGCATCCAGCCCCATGCACCGGCTGACTGTACGAGCTCTCGCACACCTTCTATAGAAAGACGTTCACCGATGCCGAAGTATTTCCCCGCGGCAAACAGGCTGAGCAGGATGCCCGCGAGCAGCAGCAGGCGCAGTTTCAGGTTTCGCTTGCCTGGGGCGGCCACTGTTCTGCTCAGATGCTCTGGAGATCTCGACCGACCACGATGTCCCCTTGGAAATAGGCTTGCACCGCAGCCAGCCATTGCTGGTCGGTCAAGACCGGGCCGCCCGGCACGTAATGTGACAGCACCAGCGTTTTCACACCTGCTTCAGTTGCCACGCGTCCAACCTGTTCTGGTGTGGAGTGGCTTGCAAGTAGATGCTCACGCAAAGACGTGGCATTAGGTTCAGAAGCAATAAGGTCATCGAGTACTTCGAGATTCATCACTTCATGGACAAGGATGTCAGCTCCTTTTGCAAGGCTGACCACGTTGGCTGAATAGGTGGTATCACCTGAAAACACGTAGCTGCGATCGGTGTCGAAACGCAATGCATAAGAATGTTTGAACGGCGGATGATCATTCAAAGCGCAGCTCACTTTTACATCACCATTGCGAAACAGTTCACCTGGTTCAGAAAACTCGTTTACCTGAAGAAAACCGGAGAAATCCGGTCTGCCTTCATCGCGTGTGCGCAGATTGATATCGAAAGATTGGAAATCGACAAACTGAGCCATCATCTGCTTGACGGGTGGTGGTCCCCAGATGCTGATTGGTTCAGCGGGGTTGGTTGCCCAGGCGAGCAGCGGCAGGGTGCCGAGATCGGCGTTGTGATCTGAGTGGTGATGAGTAATAAAAATGTGCCGCACCGCGTTCACCGACAAACCCGCGCGCACCAGCTGTTGGGCCACGCCATTACCCGCATCGATCAGGTAAACGTCTGCGCCGATGACCAGAGCATAGGCGGATGGAAACCGGTTTGGCTTAGGGCTGGGACCACCTCCGGTCCCAAGCAGTATCAGCGTTGAACCGGGAGCGGCGGACACAATGGTGGGGCGAAACCCCAGCAGTGTAGCGGAGGCCATCAAGGCCTTAAGGACCTTGCGTCGATTGTTCACGTGCTCAGCTGCTCCCTGTACCGCCTCCGCGGGCTAACTGCGTCGGTTCGCTATTTGCGGACTTCGTAGTAGTTGTTCATTGGGTTGTCGTAGTCGAGTCGCGCGAAGCGACTGAAGCCTGCGGCGGAGGTCATTTCCCGCGCCACTTCTTCATTGAAACCCAGCGTTCCGAGGCCTGCGCCGTCCGCGGTCGACAACGAACTCGACATACAGACCATGATCGAAAATCCATAGAGCAGACCGGCCAGCGGGTGTTCTTCCAGGTTCTTCTGAAAGCTAGGGAAGCTGCGGATATCTTCACAGAGATAGGTCCCGTCGTCGCGAAGCGCCTGATGAATAGAGTTCAACAATGGTTGGGGATGCGCAGCATCGTGAATGACATCAAAGGTGGTGATGAGATCATAGGTGGGTTCTGCGGGCATCATCTCGTCGAGCGGATTCACAAAGCGGATGTTGGTCGCATCAATCGTGTCAAGGTGATCGCGTGCTCTGGCCAGTGCGTGTTCGCTGATGTCATAACCGACAAACTGGGAGTTTGGAAATGACTGGGCCATTGCCAGCGTGGCCACTCCACCACCACAGCCCACGTCGGCGACCAGGGCGCCCTGCTGCAGTTTTTCCGCCACGCCATCGAGGAGAGGTAAGACATTGGGTACCAGCGTGTTCTCATTGAAGTATCGGCTCATGCGCTCAATGCCACTGGCGCAACCCGGACCATGATCGTCGTAGCTGAAGCCGATACCGGAATGGAAGCTGTTGACCAGCCCCGGCAGCGAATCAAACGATGCTGTCGCACTCTCGAATCCGCCGCCGAAGTAGGCGGGGTGTTTGGTATCGAGCAGCACGGCTACAGCTTCCGGTGAGAGATAGAAGCGATCACTTTCCGCGTCGTATTCGATCTGCTGCATGCAGGCCTGATGGCGCAGCCATTCGCGCAGCCAGCGTTCACTGAGTCCGGTTTTGTCGGCAAGCTCCTGGCTGGAAGCCATGCGCAACGAATGTAACGCTTCATAGAGTCCGAGCTTGTCACCGAGGGAGCTGATCGCACAGTTGAGACCCGCCGCGATGCCGCCGGTGACGCGGCCAACGTATTGTTCGAGGGCTTCCCTGTCGATCTGAGTTCGTGGCGTCATGCGGCTGCTCCCGTTGAGAATCTGATGAGGCATCGTAACCCGGTCAGCGCCGACACTCTAGAAATCTGCGGCAGCAATAAATGTGCCTGAAACAAGGCGATCGAACGGCCTCGCTGGACGTCGACTGACTGTTTCGACAGCCCCGTTGGCGTGATACCTTTGATCCTGAAAATTCTGTATTCGTTGAGGAAGGGAGACCGCGATGAAAGCATACGCTGCCGAGTTCTTTGGTACGTTCTGGCTGGTATTGGGTGGCTGCGGGAGCGCGGTGATCGCCGCGGCATTCCCCGACGTCGGCATCGGTTTACTTGGAGTTTCGCTGGCCTTCGGCCTCACTGTGCTGACGATGGCGTTTGCAATCGGTCACATCTCCGGCTGTCATCTCAATCCGGCGGTCTCGCTGGGCCTGTGGGCTGGTGGGCGCTTCTCGGGCGGACAACTTGCCCCCTACATCGTTGCCCAGGTGGCAGGTGGCATTGTCGCCGGTGGCGTACTGTATCTGATCGCCAGCGGTCAGCCGGGGTTTGATGTCAGCGCCGGTTTTGCCTCCAATGGCTATGGCGAACATTCACCTGGCGGCTATTCAATGATGTCAGCGCTCATTACTGAAGTGGTGATGACCATGATGTTTCTGCTGATTATTCTGGGTGCAACCGACAAGCGCGCGCCGGCTGGTTTTGCGCCCATTGCCATCGGTCTCGGCCTGACGCTGATTCACCTGATCAGTATTCCAGTCACCAACACCTCTGTTAATCCAGCACGCAGCACAGGCGTGGCACTCTATGTGGGAGATTGGGCGGTCGCTCAGTTGTGGCTGTTCTGGGTGGCACCTCTGCTCGGCGCACTGGCTGGCGCAGCGATCTATCGATTCCTGGGCGGCAAAGAGGCAACGGAATAGCATCTGTTGATGTTGATTCGGTTGTTGTGAAACAAAATTGTGAGAGCGTAATGAAAAAGTTCTGGTTACTGGTTGTGGTTTTTTATGGGGTTTCTTCAGCCGCGGTCGTTGCCGCCGATCAGGAAGGAGACTCCGTTGTCAGGCTGTCTGAGCCTGTCGCGGCAACTGCCGACTACGAAGACTTCGGCGCGGTGCTTGAGGCTACGACACCAGCGTTGTCGCTGTCGCAGGCGGTTTCCTCAGCTGACAGTCACCAGGGCCAGCCCGTTCTGATTACCACAACCGTTGCCAGGGTTTGTCAGAAGAAGGGCTGTTTCTTTATCGCTCAGGAAGGCTCTGTTGCGGCAAGGATCACCTTCAAAGACTATGCGTTCTTCATCCCCACAGATTCCGGGCGCAAACGCGTCACGTTGCTGGGCACTGTCTCTCGTCAGCCACTGAGTACAGAGCAGGCCCAGCACCTGACCGATGATATCGGCGGCGCTGACGCTGACGTACAACCCGGTTATGAAAATCTCATCGTTGCGCAGGCCATTCGAATCCCAATAGCGCCGGGTAGCTGATTCCGGCTCACTGGTCCCTGTCTATGCGGACTCATATAAATCTATTTAATAAATTAAAAGATCTATATAAAGCTATATAGTGCTCTTGATCTCAGCCTTGTGACCTGGTTTATTCTGACGGCCTATGTGTATCGTCAGGTTGTGATTTGAGAACTAGTTCTTTATAAATCTTTTATGATTTCTTAAAGTTCTTAATATGCCTAGAAACTCCAAGTCTTACTCTCTGGTCAGCGATGCGGCGCTCGGTAGTCTCAGCCAGCTGGGGGGACGTATGAAAGAAGCCCGTCTGCGCCGAAACTGGACTCAGGCTCAAACTGCTGAAAAAGCGGGACTCTCGGAGAGTTCAGTAAAGAAGGTAGAAGCTGGAAGTGCCCGCATCACCGTAGGCGCCTATCTTGCGCTGCTCGATATCTTTGGCCTGGCCACCGCGTTTGATCAGGTCATGGCACCCGGAGATGACACGCTCGGTGATGCCCTGAGCCGCAGCGCTACCCGGCGGCGCGCAAGAGCACCGCGCAGTCAAAGCTCATCCAAACAAGATGAGTGGGAAATCTGATGATCGAGAAGCTGTTTGTGCATGTGGATCTCGGAGAGGGTCAAAAGGTCCTGGCAGGTCAGCTGCTGGTGGATGAAAAACGCGGTCGGTTCAAATACGCCAGAGCCTATCTGGAACACGAGCGGGCTTTCGCGCTGGATCCGATCAATCTGCCGCTGAATTCAGACATCCATGAAAATCTCAGAACGCGCGAAAGTCCCGGAGTTTTCGGCGTGATGATTGACGCCGGCCCGGATGAGTGGGGGCGGCGCCAACTGAGCAAAACCTTGCAGCCACCCCCAGTCAGTGACGTGGAATTTCTGCTGGCGGCTTCGGGGCAGGGCGTTGGCGCACTGCACTTTACTGCCGAAATCAAAGATCAGCCCAGACCGACGCCGCCCAGACCTTTCGACAATCTTGTCCATCTTCAGGCGATTGCTGCGGACATTGAGGCGGGCCGTGATGTGGATCGAAACCTCGAACCCTACTTTTTTCATGGCAGTGGGCTGGGTGGCGCGCGACCGAAAACCCTGATCGAATATGATGGCCGCGAGTGGATTGCGAAGTTCAATCGGGACATCGATCTGGTGGATATGTGCAAGGTCGAGTTTGCAGCTATGACCATGGCTCGCGAAGCGGAGATTGACGTTCCTGACGTTGCTCTCACCGAAACTGCAAGGGGCCCGGTGGTATTGGTTGAGCGTTTCGATCGCGCTGCAGGATTCCAGCATCACCTGGTGTCGGTGGCCAGTCTGATCAACAAGTTCGCGATCACCCAGTTTGATGAAGCCGCGATGTCTTATCCAGGGATCTATCAACTGGGCAACCGCATAGGCAGTCGAACGCTGGGATTACCGGAAATGATCTACCGGCGCATGTTGTTTAATGTTGCGATCGGCAACACCGATGATCATCTGCGCAACCATTCTTTCTACAAAAAGGCTGGTGAAGCCGAGTATAGGCTGACGCCAGGCTACGACATCGTGCCCAACACCGGGCTGCAGGGTTCTCACGCGATTGCGCTGGGAGCGTTTGGCAGCACGCCCAGCCGCGACAACCTTGAAGCGGCCGCGCACAGGATGGGTCTGGACAAAATGCGGGCTGGGAAAATTGCCGAAGAAGTGGTCGCAGTCACGCGACGTTGGCGGGATTTCCTCGCCGGCGCCGGTGTCGGCGATGCAGATCTGGGAATTCTAGAGCGATGTTTCAGTTACCAGAGTGTGGTCGAGGAATTCATTGCGGGTTGTTGACGTCGGTCCTGTCTGGCTGTGGCTATCGACGCGATCGTCGCCCCCGCGATCTGACCGGTCTCGATGCGTAGCCTCTGAAGCCCCGCCTGTTCTCCAGTCTAGTTCGGTCTAGCGTGACAACGGCTGGGCCGGATGATCTGGAGCCGGATCGGCTTGTGACCGAGGTAGGCACTACCATGCCATTGGCCGCTTTGACCTCAACTGGCTCGTGCGCATTGGCTGGTGCGAACTGTGGGTTGCCGAAGTGAGTGACACCTTGATCATCCACCCACCTGACAATGTCACCGCCGGCCATCGCTGGTAGGGTCGCTGCACTCAATATCAGGCCGATCAGCAGGCTTGCTGGCTGACGCATTGTATTGTCCCCTTTATTATGTCTCCTGATGCGCTCATTAAAAGTGTGTCCCGGCGCACAGTTTGCTAAAGCTAATTCAGGCTGATGTCCTGAAATGTGACGCAGGTCTCAATTTTTCCGGATTTTCACAAACAGCTTTCAAGAAAATTTCTGTAAATTTATCGTAAGCTATTGATAAATAAGAAATAGATATGTCGACGTCAGCATAATGGCCAATGGCTGTCGGTCTTCAGAGCTAAACTCGCAAGGTGCTGGTTGACGAAAATCTTGAAACATACCCGACTCCCCACTTGAACTGCTTGTGACCGGAGCGCAGGATTGCGTCTGCAGTCTTGAACTAGGGGGTTCATTGTGAGTTTTGACGTCATAGACGTAATAAAAACAGATCAACTAAAAAGAGTAGTGAAGGAAATGACCAGTGCCGTCATCGCCGGTGCCATGCTGATATCGATGATGATGTTCAGTGCGTCTGCCTCTGCGGAGTGCGCATGTTTCTGCGTCAATGGCGATCTGCAGACTTTGTGCACCACCGTCGATGAAGCTCAAGATGAGCCCACCCTGTGCAGTGCCTACAGCCAAAAACTGTGTCCTTCAGAGCCAGGCGAGAGCGCCAGCGCTAGCTACAATGCCCCCGCGGAAGGCGCTACCAACTGCCGGGATATCCGGGTTTTTGATGCGCTGAGCGGCGTCTTCAAAACTGTGAAGGCGTGCGACGTCCTCAGCTCCAGCTGATACGGTTCCAGAGTCCGCTCAGCTGCAGGCTCTGACAACACTCTGGCAAAGACGTTTTGTGCGTTATAGTCCTCCTTCAGCAGACTGAGGGGGGACACTCGTGCTTACAGGACCACTTAAAGATCTGGTAATCATCGATTGCACTCAGGCACTTGCCGGACCCTTCGCGACGGCGCTGCTGGCAGACCTTGGTGCTGATGTCATCAAAATTGAACCGCCTCATGGCGATATGACCCGCGGCACTCCGCCGCATCCTCCCGATTATGCATCTCCAAGTTCTGATCGTGATGCCGGCTGCGATTTTGGCGGCTATTTCGCGAGCATCAACCGCAACAAACGCTCGTTAGTGCTGGATCTGAAAAACTCAGAAGACCGGGATGTGTTGCTGACCCTGGTTGAGAGTGCAGATGCAATCGTTGAGAACTCGCGTGCCGGGGTCATGGATCGTCTGGGCTGTGGATACGAAGTACTGGCGGATCGTAATCCGCGAATTGTCTACGGTGCGTTGCGCGGCTTCGGCGATCCCCGCACCGGCGAAAGCCCTTATGTTGACTGGCCCGCATTCGATATCGTTGCTCAGTGTATGGGAGGACTGGCCTACATCAATGGGCCTGAGTCTGCGACCGGCTTTGGTGCCGGAGCCAGTGTGGGTGATATTTATCCAGGCACGCTGCTCGCGCTGGGTGTTGTAGCGGCGGTACACGAAGCGCGGCTCAGCGGTCGCGGACAATTTCTCGATGTGGCCATGTACGACGCGATAACGTTCCTGTGCGAAACGCTAATCGTCAATTACAGTTATGAAAAACGGGTGTTGCAGGCAAGAGGCTCAGGGCATCCGAATTTATGTCCTTTCGATATCTACAAAACCGCGGATGGCTCGGTGGCCATAGCCGCCCCGGGTGCCAGGCACTGGGCGCAGCTGTGTGAAGTGCTTGGCCGTGGTGATCTGGTTGATGATGAGCGCACCCACAATGTCAGAGCGCGCGTTGAGAATCGTGAACTGGTGACCGAGGTCATCGAAAGCTGGACACTGCAGCGCAGTAAAGCTGCAGTTGTTCAGGCGCTGGGCGGCAGGGTGCCCTGCGGACCGGTGAATACGGCCGAAGACCTGTTCCGGGATCCGCATCTCGCGGTGCGGGAGATGATTCGCGATGTGCAGCTCCCAGGCGATAATCCGACAGTACAGATTGCCGGCTCGCCGATAAAGTTCACCCGTACCCCGACGCAGGAAGTCTCTCCGGCGCCGACTCTTGACCAACATCGTCAGGAGATTCTTCAACAGTTCAAACTGAAATTCAGTTGACGACTATCCCGAAAACACTCTGCAGGAGCAGTGAATGAAACTTGGACTCATCCCGATCAACATCGGTATCGCAAACTTAGAACAGATGGTGGGCGTTGCCCAGCAGGCGGAGAAGCTCGGTTATGAATCTGTCTGGACCTTTGAGCACGTCATCGTGCCCGAGGATTATTCTTCGAAGTACCCTTACCACCCGAGTGGCAAAATGGGCGCGGCACCGGATACACCGTTTGTTGATCCGTTAATCGCGCTGACGGCTGTGGCAGGAGCGACGTCGACGCTGCGATTGGGTACTGGCGTAAACATACTTTCCCAGGTCAATCCGCTGTATATGGCCAAGCAGGCAGCCAGCCTCGATTATCTCTCCAATGGACGATTCATGCTGGGTGTCGGAATCGGCTGGCTTCGCGAAGAGTTTGCCGCGCTTGGTGTCCCGTTCGAACGTCGCGGCGCGAGGTTCGATGACTACGTTGTGGCGATGAAAAAAATCTGGTCTGGTGAAGAATTCAGTCATCACAGCGACTTTATCAACTGGGAGGGCTTCAAGAGCTATCCGGTTCCCGTTCAGAAGCCGCTGCCTGTGATCATCGGCGGCGCAAAAGGCAAAATCTACGAACGCATTGCCCGTCACGGCGACGGCTGGTTTGCACCGATTGGCGATCCGACAGAACTGGCGGCGGCATTGGGTTCGCTGCGCGAAGCCTGTGACGCGAACGATCGGGACTTTGCTGAAATAGAGATCACCAGCATGTGGCCGGGCATTGGCGGTATTGAAGCGGTGCAGGCCCTTGCTGATGTCGGTGTATCCAGGCTGGTAGTGCCGGTCATGGGATTGCCGAATCCGATGGAGGCAATGCAGAAGATTTCAGAGGAAATCATTCACGCGTAAGCAGCAGAGTGTGTTGCCGCTGCCGCGGCTGAGTGTGGTCATTCCTGTGCTTAATGATGCACAGCCGCTGGCCGGATTGATCCGGGAACTGCTCAGCTTGAGTTCCGCTGAGCAGGTTGAAATCATCGTTGTGGATGGTGGTAGTGGCGATCAGCCGGAATTTGTGTTGCCAGAACAGGTGAGATTCCTGACTGTCCCGAAGGCTGGCAGGGGGGCTCAGATTGCCCGCGGTCTGGATGCTGCACGGGCCGAGTGGTTGTGGTTGCTGCATGCCGACAGTTTTGATATTCGACCAGCGCTGGAGTTTCTCCTCGGCCGGGATCGGCCCTCCTGGGGCAGGTTCGATGTACGGCTCGGGCGGGTGTCAGAAAACCTGGAATCCAGCTTGAAGCTGGTTGCCCGAATGATGAACTGGCGATCCAGAGCCACAGGCATCTGCACCGGCGATCAGGGGATCTATCTGCACCGGTCATTGCTCGAGGCTGTTGGTGGTATGCCGACACAGCCGTTGATGGAAGACATTGAATTGTCGCGTCGACTGAAGCGGATCGCTAAACCTGTGTGCCCGCAAATTCTGCTGGGTGCTTCGGGTCGCCGCTGGCAGCATGGAGGACTGCTGATGACGATCATTAAGATGTGGGTGTTCCGTCTGAGATATTACTTTGGCGCTGATCCGCAAACCCTTGCCCGTCAGTACTATCGTGGTTGACCGTGTTGCCTTGTTTGTCAGGGCGCCGGTTCCGGGTCGGGTGAAAACCCGGCTGGCAGCAGACATCGGTGTCGCTGCAGCGCTTGATGCGCACCGGCAGCTGACAGAGCATGCGCTGCGGCGACTCAGTAACCGTCCCGGTTACGATCTCGAGATCTGGTGTTCACAATCCCACCAAGAGATCGATCAGTGGTCTGCGCAGTTTCAGGTACCAATATTTGTTCAGCATGGCGCCGGTCTTGGTGAGCGAATGGCCAATTGTCTGGAAATACTCTGCCGAGAAGGTGGGCGTGGAGCAATTGTCGGCTGCGATTGTCCACCCGTCGATGCGAACTATCTGCGCAAAGCGTTTGCCGCGCTCGATGCATTCGACCTGGTGCTGGGTCCAGCTGAAGACGGCGGCTACGGATTGATCGCCTGGGCGCAGGAACAGTCACCTGAGGTCTTCGATGGCGTTGCCTGGGGTGGAGCGGATGTACTTGTCCAGACTCAATTGCTGGCGCAGCAGGCAGGCTTGCGGGTGTCTATCCAGCCGCCGATCTGGGATGTTGACGTTCTTGACGACTGGCGGCGGTTCCAGCGGAACTATTAGCCCCGGTCTGAAGACCTGCGGATCGATTCGATGAAGTGCTCGAGTCTGCGGCGGTCAGTCACCTGCATTTCAATCAGCTCAATGCCGCAGCTGAGCATTCGTTTGCCCACGTCGTAATTACTGTGGCGTATTGTTGCTTGAGCTTCGAAGTTCAGCATATTGGGAATTTCCACCCGGCAGCGGACCTCTTCGTTCTGCTCCATTGCAAGTGTGACGGGGCTGACGAAATTGGCTCTGCAACCACCAGCAGAAATGTCGATGATTCGACCGGAAAGTCTTCCACCAGCTGAGTCTTTGTCGTGTTCGGCGCGCATCATCTCGACGCTGGCACCGGCGACGGCGACGCGCATCGGTAACTTGAATCGGGCGGCTCTGCGACGCTGCTGATAGAGCAGGGTCGAGGGCATCACAATGCGAAAGAACGGCACGCCCCGTTCGGATTCGACCGCGACAACCCGATTGCTGCCGCTGTGTACGTAGATGCCCTGCGCTCGGGATGACAGGGAAAACTCCGTTCCAGGAGCCATTTTGCTCAACCCGCTTCGCGGGTGAATGTCTTCCAGCAGAAATTCCGTGCCTGCCAGGTCGAGGATTTTGGCAGTGTAGCTGGTGTCATCGCCATCAAAGCTCAGTTGAACCGGCGCGCGCTGATCCCTCAGAATTTTCAGTGCTTTGGCGATTTCTGAAGAATCATTCAGATAAGCGGTATGTATATTGTTTCCCGTTGCGCTGCGCGCCTGAGTTGGGCGATCGCTCACGCCGGGTCTTGCCGGTGATTTAATTGGCGGTGCTGCCATAGCCTTTTTCTCTCTGTCAGGCTTTGGCGATAGCAGTCTCCTTTGCGCTCGCCATCGTTTGCCCCTGATTTCCGGACAACAGTTCAGCGTCCATCCCGCTGATGAGATGAATCAGATCTCTTACGGATTGTTGTGATCGGTGAACGATCTTACTGTTAACTGCGTTGTACTCCTGGGCCTGATCGGCTTTTGCGAGCAGCGAAGTGTGAAGTTGTTCAAGTTCTGGTAGCACGCTCGGGTCGGCGCTGCGTGCCTGTTCGGGCAGCGGGGTGTTGCCGAGGGCAAGGGTCTGTCGCTCGATGTCTGTGCATTTACTGCGTTTGGCGTCGATAATCTGCTGCAGCTGCTGGCTTGTCACGCGCGACGAGAGCCGGTCGCTCCGCGAGCAGCAGGTCGCAGAGTTCGTCCGAGTCCGCGATCAGCGTAACCAGGCAGTTGCGTAAGTTCTCGAATTGATCTTCAATAGATCCATAAGCTATTGATTTAGATGAAAATATAAATCAATTATTTTCCCGTGAGGCGATCCGGATCAACATGATAGCGGCCTTTACTGATGGCCTGTCGTATTGATTCCACGCGGTCTTGGTCGAATGCCGCGGCCGGTCCGCAAGCATCCGGAGCGCGATGGCAGCGGTGGTAAGAAGTCGAAGTCACATCAGGATCCGAAACCACCAGCGGCAGGCAAGCCTGACAGTGAGTCGGGCCGGGGTGACGAAACTAGTGGAGGGGTCGATGAACTGGTATGCGCAACTGCTTGCCGGAGTTAAGCCGGGTGAATCCGTGCACAGTTCCAGGCGCTATCTGTTAGGGCAGGTAAGAGATCGGCTGGCGAGGGGGGAGCCGTTGCGGTCAACGGCTCGATCGCAGTCTGAGTTTTGATGCATTACGCCTGCTGGAAAGAAGTGCGGTGCGGCGTACGCCGATCAACTGTGGTGTGAACTGCAGCGTCACTGATGTTGATGTGCCAGCTCCCTGATTCTGCTGACCATGGCTCGCAGCCCATTGCCTCTTGTTGGCGAGAGATGTTCCAGGAGCGACAGTTCCGCAAACAGCGCATCCATATCGTGGGCGATGATCGCATCAGGCGTTTGACCATCGTAACAGGCCAGCACAATGGCACTGAGCCCGCGTACTATGTGGGCGTCACTGTCTATGCGTAGCGTCATTGTGTTGGAGCTGGAATCGTAGTCGGCTACCAGCCAGACCTGACTCTGGCAGCCTCTGATCAGGTTGTGCTCGTTTCGATCTGACTCTGGCAGGCTCTCCTGGCTCTTACCCAGATCGATGATGAACCGGTATTTGTCTTCCCAGCTGTCAAAAAAGCCGAACGCGTCTTTGATTTCATCGAGTGTCAAAACAGCCCGAGCTCCAATTGCGCTTCTTCAGACATCATGTCGCGTGACCAGGGCGGATCAAACACCAGATCGACGTCGACACTTTTGACGTTCGGCACCTGACTGACACGTTGTTCTATGTCCTGAACCAGCACAGGACCCATCCCACAGCCGGGGGCGGTAAGGGTCATGGTGATATGGACCTGGCCCGGCTCGTTTATCTGAACCGCGTAGATCAATCCCAGAGCGACGATGTTCACGGGTATCTCCGGGTCGTAAACTGACTCCAGCGCTTCGTCGACCTGGGTCGGGATCACCTTGCCGTCAGGGGCAGGGGTGAATATCAGGCGTTCTGGTTCAAAGCCGAGGGCGTCTGCATCAGTGCCGTCGATCCTTGCCATGTTGCCATTGAAAATGACGGTATAGGTTCCACCCAGAGACTGGGTCAGAGTGACAAAAGTTGACCCCGGAATGGTGATGGGATCACCCGTAGGCACCAGCCTGGCGGGCACGTCTCGGGTTGTGCTGATGAGTCGGCGTTCCAAAGTTTGTGCAATCAGTTGGCGTTTTCTACAGAAAAGCTCTCGCCGCAGCCGCAGTGACTTTCAGCATTCGGGTTTTTAAATTTCAGGCTGCCATTCAAACCTTCGATCACATAGTCGACCTCGGTACCACGCACCAGGGGCAGATCCTCGTCGCTGACATATAGCGCCAGTTCTGCATTGATCTGGAATGCCTGATCGTTGCTGGCAGGTTCGTCGATGTAGTCCAGAGTGTACATATAGCCATTACAGCCGCTTTCTTTCACTCCCAACCGCAGAAATCGATGCCCGGAACTGGCGATCTGTGATTCGATGTGTGACCGCGCCTGGTCAGTCACCTGGATCTGATTCGGATCGAACTGTGTTGCACTCATAATCTTGTGGCTCTCTTGCTGGCGCCGTCGGTTCCGGTCCAGGTTAGTTCAGCTGCGTTTGTTTCAGTTCTGTTCGTTTCAACCCGGTTGGTCTCAAACAAAGGTCAGAGTCTTGCGCATTGCAGCTGCGAACTTTGCGACATCATCCGCATCATTGTACATCGCAAATGATGCCCGAACGGTGCCAGGAATATTCAGATGCTGCATCAGCGGCATCGTGCAGTGGTGTCCCGTGCGCACCGACACACCCTGTTGGTCGAGCAGCGTACCGATATCGTGGGGATGGCTGCCATCCACCAGGAACGAAACCACACCAGCTCTATGTTTTGGTGTTCCGATGAGTTGGACTTCAGGCATCTGCTGCAGTTCCGCGATACACATGCTGAGCAGTTCCTGCTCAGCCGCCTGCAGGATTTGCCAGTCCTGCTCGTGCAGGTAGTCGATGGCTGCAGATAGCCCAATGGCGCCTGCGATGTTCGGGGTTCCCGCTTCAAATTTGAATGGCAGTCGATTGTAGGTACTGGTTTCGATGCTGACGTGCTCGATCATTTCGCCACCGCCCTGCCAGGGTGGTAGCGCCTCGAGCAGCTCACGGCGGCCATACAGCACGCCAATGCCCGTGGGCCCGTAAAGTTTATGTCCAGAAAAGGCGTAAAAGTCGCAGTCCATCGCACTCACATCGACAGGCATATGCGCCACAGCCTGAGCGCCATCGACGACTACCAGCGCACCGGCGGCATGTCCAGCGCTGACAATATCGGCGATCGGGTTCACGGTGCCCAGTGCGTTGGAAACATGACCTATCGCCACAATCCGCGTTCGGTTGCTCAGTTTGCTGTGAAAGTCATTGAGATCGAGCTCGCCGCTGGTCAGCACGTTGCAGGCGGTCAATCGAGCGCCCGTGGCGGCTGCCAGCATCTGCCAGGGGACGATGTTGGAATGGTGTTCCAGGTGTGAGATCAGAATTTCGTCACCCACTGACAGAGCGCCGCGATGGACGGCGGCTATCAGGTTGATCGCTTCGGTGGTGCCGCGTGTGAAAACAATTTCCTCGACGGCTCCGGCGTTGATGAAGGCACGGACATTTTCCCGCGCCGCTTCGAACGCCTGGGTAGCGAGGGCTGAAAGTTTATGGGCCGCACGATGCACATTGGCGTTGCTGGTTCGATAGTAGTTGGAGACTGCATCGATAACAGCGTTCGGTTTCTGGGTTGTCGCGGCGCTGTCCAGGTAGACGAACCCGGGTTCATCGGCAGACGATTGCAGAATCGGAAAGTCAGAGCGATTCATTGCTGGCTACTGCAGTTGTTATTTCGTCGAGTAAAGCCTCGCTGGCGATATCAGCTAGGGGCCCTTCAATACACTCCCGGATAAATGCTCGACACAACATCTGTCTGGCCGCGGGCAACGCGATACCACGTGACTGGAGATAAAACAGGCTGTCGGCCGACAGTTGGCCTACCGTAGCGCCATGAGCACATTTCACATCATCGGTGTATATCTCGAGCTCCGGTTTAGTGTTGATGATGGCATCCGGGTGTAGCGCGAGATTTCGATTCGAAAGCTGGGCGTTGGAGCGAGGAGAATCTGGATGAATGTGAATACGGCCGTTGAAAATGGCGCTGCCTTTACCTGCGCCGATACCGTGAAAGCGCTGTTCGCTGAGGGTGTCCGGGGCACGATGCTCCACGGTGATCTGCTGATCGAGGTGGCCGCCAGAGTGGACCCGATAGGCCCCGGTCAACGACGCATTCGACTCGCGGCCGTCCAGAATGATCTGCGTTTCATAGCGCCGCTGATTGCCTCCACCCAGATACTGCTGCAGCTTATAGCTGCTGCGAACGCCAAGCACCGCCTGAGATAGAGACCAGTGGTTACAGTGGCTGGTAAATGCGGTCCGTGCGTGTTCAACGCTCGCGTCTTCGTCAATCAGCAGATACAGGCTGTGATTGGCGAACTCGGAAGCCACCACAGTCTCCTGCAGCCGCAGGGTCGCTCGCGCGGCCACTCTGATCAACACCGGAACATTAATGCCCGGGTGAAAAGTGATGGACAAATCTGTCTCCCGATCGCTCGGGATATCGACGATCAGACAGTCACCAGCGATCAACAGGGCCAGATCGGCCAGTGGAAAGCGACTGCTGCTGTCTGCGTCGCCCAGATGGCGGTTCAGTCCATCAGATGGTTGTGTCGACAGCCGGGAAACCACTGCCGCAGGTGGTCCATCTGCAGAGATGGTGGGCTCACTGACAGCGACGTCGTTTGGAACGAATTTTTTCAGCTGGGTGTACTTCCAGGATTCCCGCGTAGTCTGGGCGACACTGGACGCACGCAGCCTTGCCCGAACATCATCGGCCAACAGCAGCGGGGGCAGCTCCAGCTGGGCGAGCAGCGTGTCTAGTTCGTCAACCATGCGTAGCCGCGAGCCTCCAGTTCTTCTGCCAGCTCCCGACCTCCCGATTTGACGATGACGCCATCAGCGAGAACGTGCACCGCATCTGGAACAATGTAGTTCAACAGCCGCTGGTAGTGGGTAATCATCAGTACGGTGTTGGTGTCGGAGCGGAACCGGTTGACGCCATCGGCGACGACCTGGAGCGCGTCGATATCGAGTCCGGAATCTGTTTCATCCAACACCGCGAGCTTGGGTTGCAGCAGCAGAAGTTGCAGAATCTCGTTACGTTTCTTTTCTCCGCCGGAGAAGCCTTCGTTGACACCTCGCTTCAGAAACTCCGGATTCAGATCCAGCTCGGCAGCAATACTGCGAACGGTTTTCATGAACTCCACCGCGTTCGGCTGGGCATCACCGCGGGCCGCATGCAGGTTGTCGAGCGAGGCTTTGAGAAATTCCATGTTGCTGACCCCGGGAATTTCCACCGGATACTGGAATGCCAGGAACAAGCCGGCCTGAGCCAGCGCTTCGGGCTCGGTTTCGTTGACAACATTGCCGTCAAAGATGACTTCTCCGCTGACGATGTCATAACCGGGCTTGCCGGCCAGTACATTGGCGAGGGTGCTCTTCCCGGAACCGTTGGGACCCATGATGGCATGAACGCTGCCTGGCTCCAGCGTGAGATTCAGGCCTTTCAGGATACGCTTGCCGTCCACGTCAACTTCCAGATTACGAACTTCAAGCAGACTCACCCGACGGCCCCTTCCAGGCTGACTTCCAGCAGCTTGCCAGCTTCCACGGCAAACTCCATCGGTAACTCGCGAAACACATCTTTGCAGAAGCCGTTGACAATCATACTCACGGCTTTTTCAGTATCGATGCCGCGCTGCTGACACAGAAACAGCTGGTCATCGCTGACCTTGGAGGTGCTGGCTTCATGTTCGATGATGGCAGTGGTGTTGCGGTTCTCGATATACGGAAACGTGTGAGCGCCACATCCGGGACCAATCAGCAATGAGTCACACTGGGTATAGTTGCGAGCGCCTGACGCGGTAGGCGAAGTTCTTACCAGACCGCGGTAGCTGTTCTGACTGCGCCCTGCACTGATGCCTTTGGAGATTATTGTGCTGCGGGTATTGGGGCCGATATGGATCATCTTCGTGCCGGTGTCTGCCTGCTGGCAGTTGTTGGTTAATGCCACCGAATAGAACTCGCCAACACTGTCGGCACCTCGCAGCACAACGCTTGGATATTTCCAGGTGATTGCAGATCCGGTTTCAACCTGCGTCCAGGAGATCTTCGAGCGATCACCCAGGCAGGCGCCACGCTTGGTGACAAAGTTATAGATGCCGCCTTTGCCGTCTTTATCGCCTGGATACCAGTTCTGGACTGTTGAGTACTTTATTTCTGCGTCTTCGAGTGCGACCAGTTCAACAACCGCTGCATGCAGTTGATTTTCATCGCGCATCGGCGCGGTACAGCCTTCCAGATAGCTCACATAAGAGCCTTTGTCGGCGACAATCAGCGTACGCTCGAACTGACCGGTGTTCTGTTCATTGATGCGGAAGTAGGTCGACAACTCCATCGGGCAACGGACACCGGGCGGGATATAGACAAACGACCCGTCACTGAAAACCGCACAGTTCAACGCTGCGTAAAAGTTGTCCCGCTGAGGCACGACGCTGCCGAGATACTTCTGCACCAGTTCCGGATGGCTGTGCACGGCTTCGGAAATCGGGCAGAACACCACGCCAGCTTCGGCGAGCTTGTCGCGAAAGGTCGTTGCGATAGAGACGCTGTCGAAGACGGCGTCCACGGCGACGTCCGGACGCTCCTTGACGACGCCAGCCAGCATTTCCTGTTCGTGTAACGGTATGCCCAGCTTTTCATAGGTGCGCAGTAGTTCAGGGTCGACTTCAGCAAGAGAACCGGGTCCATCCGCTGCGCTTTTCGGTGCTGAGTAATACGAGATCGCGTTGTAGTCGATGGGCTCAAATTTGACATGAGCCCATAGCGGCTCCTGCATTTTCTGCCAATGTGCGAAAGCCTGTAAGCGCCACTCGGTCAGCCATTCGGGTTCACCTTTTTTGGCCGAAATAAAGCGGATTACAGATTCGTCGAGCCCGGGCGGGAGTGTTTCGGATTCAATGTCCGTCACGAAGCCTGCGCTGTATTCGGTTGGCACCAGGTCTTCTACGGCCACCGGATTTCCTCAGCTATGTATAGGGTGAGAATTGTAGTCTGTGCCACTTTCGAATACCAGACTAAAACACTCGGGTATTACTGAGGCGCAGTGCTGGCGGGCTCTGCTGGAATCAAGCCGGGTTCAACAGCATCATTTTTCGATTGGCAATGGCTGGCCCTCAAGCCTTAAACTGCGGCGTTTTCCATTGAAGTGATTCTGCAATGCCCAAGCTCGAACCGATGCCTGATGACAACATGTACCAGGCGTACGGCATCTACCTGCTGGAGTCTAAACACCGTCTGATCAAACGACTGAAAAAGAACTTTCAGCCCTCAGTTCATGGCCACAAGGCATGGAACGCCAGCTTTCTACTGATGGACTATCTCCAGACAAACCCGATTGCCAAGAAGTCCCGGGTGCTGGAAGTTGGTTGTGGCTGGGGGCCCGCAGCGGTGTATGCGGCAACACGCTTCAACGCTAAAGTCACCGGGCTCGACATCGACCGGGAGGTTTTTCCGTTTCTTGACGTACTTGCGGAGCTTAACGGCGTGAAAATCGACTCCATGGTCCGGCGTTTCGAAACGCTGAAAGGCAAAGAACTCGCTAAATTTGATGTGATCATTGGGTCAGATGTCTGTTTCTGGGATTCAATGGTCACGCCCCTGACCCAGCTGGTCAATCGATCGATGAAAAACGGGGTTAAGCGCTTCATCGTCACCGACCCGGGACGTCCGACCTTTTATGAGTTCTGTGATCTGGCCAGGCAGAAGCACAACGTCGAGCTGATGGAATGGTATTCAACGGAACCCAACCATTTCACCGGTGAAGTGGTGGAGATTACACCGCGGAACTAGCCGGCCGCCGACCGGACAGGCCAACCGGCGTCGGTCAGCCGTTAGTGATAAACGATTTGAGCTGACCGGCAAGGCTGGTGCAGGCAGAATTCTGTACCCGGGCAATAAACGGCAGCGGCACGACAATTGCCGGCATGTAGCTGGTGCCGATGGCATCGGAGCTGACCCGGCCAACCGTGTTGCCACTGCGCAGATCCCAGATCGACGCTTCGTAAGAAGAATCATTTTCCCAGGTCAGAAAGCCGAAACAGCCAGCCCCGGCAGTTGTGACGCTGCAGGTCATGGAGCCGCCAGAGTCGGTTCGAACCGTAGACCCGTCAATCCAGACCAGATAGCGCAGACCAATTTCCTGTAACCGCTGGGATACCACCGGGGTGGCCATCAGTTCCGGAAGGTCGGAGGTTTTGGCAGGCGCGGTACGTGGTTCAAACCAGGGAAATATAGCATCCCGGAAGGCTTGCTCGTTAATCACGTTTACTGCGGTGCCGCCTTTGCCGAGGTTGGCGCTGACACAGTCGATGAAATCCAGTTCAGTTTCGTCATTGCTGGGGCGGTCACGCCTGCCGAGAATGACGATTGAGTCACTTTCTGTCATGCCGGTGGAAGCCTGCCGGACTTCCTGAACCGTAGAAGTGACACAGCCACCGAGGCTCGCGATCAGCGTTGCGAACAAGGCCGTCCTGGCTGTGCTCACGAGACCTGTCAGTCGCGGGTTGCGGCCGGGTTGCAAGGATTCTGTGTGGCTGTGGATCATGAGGTGCCTCCTTGAACCGTGGCTGGATTGGTCGGCGGTTGAATGGGGGTGGTTGCCTGCAGCCACTGCTGAACACCGGGTAAAGTCTGGAACTGAACAGTGAAGAAAGCCATAGCGTCGCGGCAGGCATTCAATGCTGCCTGGGTCAGGGTGGGCGAAGTCGAAGCCAGCAGGTAGTTCTGGGTATTGGCTTTGCCATAGGCAGTCAACGGCCACTGGACCAGGACCGTGCCGTCCTGGTCGTACAGGGCCATATCGTAGCGGATCCAGACTTCGTAATAGTCTGTTCTGGTCTGCTGTGGTGTGGAGAACTGCATCTCCGCAATGCGCGGCACCAGAACGGCGTCGGCTTCCAGAGTGTCGAAGGTAACCGGATCTGATGCCGGGACTACTTTAACGAACATGCCTGTGAGCAGATTGGTGAACATGGCTTCCTGGGCGGGTCCGATCTCAATTTCGAACACCCCTGCATCGCCCAGATCCTGGCGGAATTCGTAATTGCGTAGTTCTTCCGGGAGATACAGCCCCATGCGCACGGGTAGTTTCTGCATCAGTGGAACGGGAAACTGGGTAGCCGGAACCTCCACGCTGGTGGTCATACAACCGGCCATCAGCACCGCCAGAAGGAGGGTGA
Organism: uncultured Pseudomonadales bacterium; assembly: GCA_937921865.1. GTDB lineage: Bacteria > Pseudomonadota > Gammaproteobacteria > Pseudomonadales > Azotimanducaceae > SZUA-309. The sequence goes on from CAKZWF010000031.1 coordinate 59,449, forward strand.
CTGTGTGACGCAGCAACTTGGTCCGATGGATTTTCTTCACGTTCAACAGCCTACTCGTATTCCGAGAGTCCAACAAATGTGCCGTCGTTCCGGTATGCCAGTTCGCGCATCAAGGCCGCAAACCGATAGACCCTTGCCGATGGGCGCTGCAGATAGACCGGGAAGGCGACCGCATGGATGCGAACCCGGCGTCGGCCGCTTTCGTCCGCTACGTTAATCCGGTCCACTTCATCTACGACCGATTCTATCGATTGGCCGGTAAAATCGTCGCCAAAAACATAGATGCTGATGCGTTTTGTCGGATCGTAGAACGTCTTGATGGCTACCTGAATGCCTTCGACCGGGCTTGAGTTACTGAACGGGTTCCAGGTCTGCAGGCGATCGAGAATGCTCTTGCGGCGGCTGGCGGAATCCGGAATCCACTGTCCTGCATAGCGCTGAAACATGTAGTCGCCCATGTCGTTCATAACCTGAATGCCTTTGACCTGAGGGTAGATCGACAGGGTTTCCTCTACTTTTGTAAGCACCTGACTCCACGCAGCGTTATACATACTGCCGGACGTATCGATCACAAAGATGATGTACTCGCTGTCTACGGCAATGCCGCCGACCAGGTCGGTTGAGCGACGGAAGTCCATACCCAGCAGTCGCTGCATTTCGTCTGTCAGGCTCTGTTTGGCAGCAGCCAGCTGTCCGGATTCCTGTTCACTGGATTCCTGCCGTTCGATCGTTGTCGCGTACTGACCGAGAATCTTGGTCAGCTCTTTCTCCAGAGCGGCAAGCTTGAGCAGATTGTCGGTCAGATCGGCATCAGCGTCCGTCACCTGGGTTTTCAGTTCCCGCACCTGGCCTTTGATTTGGAACAGTGCATTTTCCCGGTCGGCGACCAGACCTTCCATATTGACCTGAGCTTTCTCCAAGACAATGGGCTCAACGGTTTTGGTGATCATCAGCAGCAGGATGATGGCGCCGAAGCCGCAGCAGATTACATCCAGGAAGGAAACGCTGAACTCGGCGATACCTCGACGGGCGCGCTTCTTCATGGCCAGTCCCGGGATGGTGACAGGAAAGATCCGCCAGAGGTGCGAGCCAGATTCCAGTATGCGGCGGACGCCAGTGGGTCGCCTTCCATCGGAAACAGAATGACGTTGACGGGGACCTGGGCGGGCATTCTGTTGATGGCGTCTTCGAAATGATCCAACCGTTCCCGACCGCTGACCGTGGCGCGCCGCGGCGGACGCAGGCCCTGCGTCGGCAGGGAGTCGATGATCAGATAGACGTTGTCAGGCGGCGGGCTCAAGCTGTTGATGCTGTCCACGAGTTTGATCAGGCTGGTACCTTTCTGTGGAATCCGCTCTTTGAGATTGGTCAGCGCCTTATCCAGGTCCCGACCTTCTCCCAGCTCCACCCACTCGCCGAGGCCCTGGTCTAACAGCGATTCAACTTCTTCGTTGAACCCGTAGATCTGAAACGACGCATCCAGCGGCATCTGTGCTGCAATCCACTCCACTGTGCGTACCGCGCGCTGCCATTTTGGCGACATGCGTTTACGGTCGTCGTTCATGTTGCGCCGTCGGATGACATTGACAATGTTGTCATCCAGCATGCTTGCGGAACTGTCCAGCGCGATCAGGATGTTCTTACCGCCGATTTTCATGCCGGTCAGGTACTGGCGGTCGCCTTCGCCGACCACGCTTCGGACTCTGCTGCCGTCGTTGACGGCTTCGAGTGCTCGCAGGCGTTCCAGCTCCTCTTCACGGGTTTCGATATCACTTTTCAGCTCTTCAAGACTTTCGATGGATGCCATCGAGTTTTCGGAGAGGCGGGCGAGATCGTCGACGCTGTCGTCGATACTGGTTTCGGTGTCTATCAGTTTCTGGTCCGATTCTGAAACCCGGCGCAGCAGCGCTTCAAGTTCCTCGCGCAGTTCGACCAGATCGCGCTCGCCGTTTTGAACCTGGTAGTCGAGCAGGCGGATTTCGGCCAGCAGATCCTGGTTGATGACTTTGACCTCCCTTTCTGTTGCATGGTTGATGATCAGAAAGATCAGCACAACGGCGCCGAAGCCGCAGGACATGACGTCGAGAAACGACAGGGAGAAGATGTTGGTTTCGCGTCGTTTCGCCATACCTGCAACAAGTCAGTTTGGGGTTGAGAAGGTCATCAGCCGTCCACACTGATGGCAGTGAAGGAACGGCTGCCATCGGCAATGACGTCGCCGGGTTGAAGACGGGTGGCATGTTCCAGAGTTTTACCGTTCAGGCTCACACCATCGCCGGGTAGCAGCCAGGCTTCACCAGCACGATCTTCATAGCGCAGGGTCGAGTGATGGTTCAGGGCAAAGGCGGTGTGACCATCGAGCAGGTGTGTGGCGGCCGGCACAGGCGTTGCTGGTAGCGCGGTCGGAGCGTCATGTTCGTGAGGCAGGCTGTTGACCAGCCGCAGCTGCTCACCATTGCCGATGATCCTGGCCAGATTGCGGCGTACACCGTCGCCAACCGCATTCGCGGTCAGCGGTTCGACGCTGTGACCGGCGTCCTTCAGCGCGCGCGCAAGACCGGGCACTTTCGCGGTTCGGGCGCTGATCATCAGATGAGATGCAGCAGGCAGGACCTCGACGATTTTTCGATAGCGCAGCTGTGCCTTCGCTTCCAGATCGCTGAGCGGGACCTCCACGCTGCGCTCGCTGCCACCGTGGGAAATCACCACAGACAGTTCTGGGTGGAGATGCGCGCCATGCAGCCAGTCATGAACCTGGTTGTACAGCTGCTGTTCGGTATCAGCCGTGTGCAGTGGATCAAAGCGGGTTTTGCTGACAAACCGGTCGGTGATGACGTTGACCCAGCCATCGATGAGATTACTGACTCCGCAGTCGCGGATTTCTTCGGCGCGAATTCGTTTAACTTCGTCACCTACGGATAACTCGGTAAGCACAGAGTGCTGCAGGTGAATGTCGAGGTAGTAAACAGCCGCCGGCGCGGCATTTTCTGCGAGTGCTGCCACCGCGCTGTCGACAAAACCTTTGATCGTGAAGCCGGCTTCCTGAGCGATCCCGAGCAGAACACCGAGCTGATCTCCGCTCAGGTTGCCCGGCACGGCGAGGACCAGCTGGTCGTCGCACAGCTGCTGAAGCTCTTTCAGGTGCAGGTACACCAGATCAGCATTGTTGGTGGCCGCCCGGCTTGGCTGACTTAAGGGTTCAGCGTTGAGCTTGGCAAAGTACTGCTGATTTGCCTGACGCGGAAACAGGCGAAACTCCCGTCTTGCCGCCTCACCAAAAGACAGGTCCTGGTCACTGACAATGGCCATCGCTGGAGCGTGATAAAGACGCTCTGCATTCTGGTAGAGGGTCAGCTCAAAATCGTTGAGCTCTAAGATTGCGGTCACAGGTCTCGCACCTGCATGTGACGGAGCAGACGCTGATCACAATAGGTCTGGGTGTCCAGCACCAGACGTTCCTGGATCAACTGCAGCTGATGCATCAGGAACATGATGATGATGCTGATCACCAGTGCGACGAAGGTGGAGTTAAAGGCGACACCAAGGCTCGCTGTCACCCCGGCGATATCTCCTTCAACTGCCTTGTAGGCCTGACCCAGCGCATCGCCGATACCGCGTACCGTGCCGATGAACCCTATCGACGGAATAGCCCAGGCAATGTAGCGGACCATGGATAGTTCGCTGTCGAGTCGATCCTGTTCGGTTTCACAGACCGCTCTGACCGCCTCAGAGACATCCTGGATATTTCGCGTTGACGCAAATCTTTGTAACGCGGCGGTCAGCGCTCTTGGCAGCAGGTAGTCCTGAGCCTCCGCTGGCAAGGCCTGGATGGCACGAGTGTATTCTCGAGTATCCTCAGGCAGCACGCTCATCCCTTCACTCACAGTGATGATGTCCTGGCTGAGGAGGCTGCGCTCGCGCAACCCGTTGCGGCCTTTGTAGCCCATGATCGCAATGGCCCAGAACATCAGTATCAGACACGACTCCTGCTCGTAGTTCTGCAGAACGACATAGAGACTGCGCTCCTGAATCACTTCCTGGCCGGCCGCGGCCTGCGCTGCCTGAACCTCGAGAATGGCTTCGGCATTGGGTCTGATCGCTGTGACGTAGACCAGGTGAATGAGGATCACGGCGATGACGAGGGCGCCGACCTGATAAATAAACTCGAATGGAAGCTGTTGTTTCATAGGCCTTAGGTCAGATGTCCACGGGAAATGAGACTGCAAAGTCTTCGGATATATCCTCGGTGGGAATGAATACTTCCGAGGAGCTGGCGGCTTTGTCGCTGTCAGATTGATCTGGTTGCGAGCTGGCTTCTGATTCAGGCTCGCTGGTGGTTGCTGATTGTTCTGCTTCTGCTGCGTTCACCGTGCCGCTGATCATCCATCCGGTCAGCAAAGTGACCAGCAGCACGGCGAGCGGTCCTCTGCGCGCGGGCAGGGGGTTTGACAGGGATCTGTTCATGATGGCTCCTGATAGTGCCGTGTCTGGGCGCTAATTCGATTCTGCAAAGCGGGCAAGCCGGAAACCGACATCCTGCCGGGCATCTACGCCGTAGTCACGAAATGGAATTCTAAGCTCGGTTATCGTGCCATGCATCCAGCTCGAGCCGCGAATAACCCGATAATCTCCCGTTGCCGGTCCGAGTGGGTCGGCTGCGGGCGTTGCTTCCGGAATGGCGTAGAAGTCGGTGGTCCACTCCGAAACGTTGCCTGAAAGGTCGTAAATGCCCTTCAGATTTGGTGCAAAAGTACCGATTGGTGCTGAAACAATGTGGTTGTCGTTGTAACCGAAAATGATCCGGCCAACGAGGTGGGCCGCAGATCGATCAGCGTAGTTACCATGGCGGTCCGGCGGCGGCAGGGTGCTGCCCCACGGGAACCTTAAAGGTTGTGCGGCTTCCACCTGGCGCGCAGCCCAGGCCCATTCAGCCTCTGTAGGCAGACGATAACCGGTAGCGGCGGGGTTGCTGCCAACAACTTTGCCCTGTTCGGTGCGATAAAACAGCGGTAAGCCTTCCTGCTGCGACAGCCAGTTGCAGTACAGGGCGGCGCTCTCCCAGCTGACCCGGGTGACCGGTTGATCGTCTTTGTTCAACGCATATTCTTCGAAGCTGCCGGAATCATGGCCCTGCGCAAAAGCTTTGAACTGGGCGTTGCTGACTTCTGAGGTCCCGAGATAGAACAATCGGGTCATAGTGATTTCGCGCAACGTTTCGTTGGCTCTGCGACCAGGTTGACGTCGGGATGCACCCATCGTGAAATCTTCAGGCTGCAGCAGCACCAGTTCCTGGTTGAGCGGCGTCCTGATTACCGGTTTAAGAGCTGCCAGACGGGCTTCTTCAATGGTCAGCAGGCGAACCTTGACCTCCTGAGCGAAACCGTTGCGGGGGACGATTTCAGTGGTATAGCCAGCGTAGCCAGTGCGCCGGATTTCCAGTTTATGGGCGGCCGTTGGTAGCCGAATAGTCTGATTGGCACTGCCGCGAAGCTGGCCATCTACGTACAGCTGGGCATCAGCGGGTTCGGCAATCACGACCACTTCGCCGGTAAGGCGTTGCAGAGCCAGCGAGATATCCAGTTCTTCGTTGCTGGCAACTTCGATGCTGCGATCAACGCGCGCATAGCCGGCTTTGAAAACCTGCAGGCGATAGCGGTCTTTCGACCGAACCGCCAGTTCCAGCGGGCTTTCGCCTTCAAACTTGCCGTTCAACGTAACGCCCGCACCTGCGGGTATCGTGGTGATCCGCAGAAGCCCGTCTGCCTGCTGTAACGTCACCGGTTCTAATGCGATCTGCTCCTGGGCGGCAACCAGGATGCGCTGGCGGTGGCTACGATGACCGGGCAGGGCAATGCGGATTTCGTGTTCCCCGGTGAGCACCTCGATTGTGCCCGGAGTGGTCACGCCGCTAGGTTCATCATCAATGAAAATTTCCGCTCCAGAGGGGATCGACGTGACCGATACGTCCGCCCAATCCGGCAACAACTGCACCGAGATGCTCTGAGGTTGATGCATACCGACGATGTCGACGATGCTTGTTTGTGACTGATATCGATCTTTGCTGAAAAACAGTTCCACACCGCCTGCGGGCAACTCCACATCGCGCAACGGAGTAACGCCCAGCTCTTGATCCAGCAGATTGACGCTGGCACCGGGTGGGTCAGTGTCGATGCCGACGATGCCGGGCAATTTGGTCAGCAGCAGCGCAAAATTCTGGTTCCTGGCTGAATTGATGGTCAGGGTGGTGTCGAGTGGCTGGTAACCGACTGCTGTAGCGCTGATCTGATAGTCGCCCTGACGCAGCAGATAAACTCCGCCAAGCTCGAAGCTGAGACCGCCGCTGATGCTGATCTCGTCTACGGCAGGAGTGAACTCCAGGCGCACAGACTTTGCGGTGAATAGAAACCAGACAATAACCAGTACCGGGATGATCACTGCGATCGCCAGCACCTGGGCACGGCTCAGCGTTACGGCTTTTTCTTCGACGACTTCCGGCCGCTGATAGCCAACCGGCGCAATGATGTCTGTTTCGTCCTGCGGATGCTGCTCAGAGCGATTGTTCATATCAGAACGTCTCAGTACAGCGAATGTCGAGAGGCTGCATATCCGGACGAACCAGCATGCTGGTCCGCACATCGCGGTAACCGTTGCGGCTGCCGATCAGGGTATAGGCACCTGGTCGCAGAGTGAGCTGTTTGCTATCGAATTTACCGAGTACGCCAACCGTTGACAGTGTGACTTTGGTGGCGCTGTCGGAACTGAGCGTCACGAGCACCGGAGTTGCGTAGACGCGAATCAGTTCTGAGACCTGACTGATCTGTTCTCCCAGCTGGGTGCCCCGAGGTGCCAGTCGCTGTGCCCTGGCGAGAATGTCTTTGGCCTGATCGAACAGCTGCGGTGAAGACAGTTTGTCCGGGTTGGCAATGATGTTGGCCAGTGCTGCCTGAGTGCGATACTGCTCGTTGGCCCGTTGTCGCCCATCTTTGGCGAACTGGATGTTCGCATCCAGACTCAATACCTGCTCATAGTCGGTAATGGCCTGTTGCCAGTTTTCGGTCGCTTCTGCTGCAGTTGCGCTCTCCCGCAGTTGGGCAATTCGGGCGACGTCAGTCCCTCTGGAGACCTGCTCGAGTCCGCCGCGGGCAACGCCGTTGCCTGGATCAAGCCGCAGAGCGGCCTGAAAAGCCTGTCGGGCTTCAGTAAACCGCTTCGCATCCATAGCCGCGAAGCCGTCTGACAGGTGACCGCGGATCTGCTCTGCTTTTTTGCCGGCCCGGGCAGCTGAGAGCGCGGGCTGAAGACCCTGTGTCGCCGGGTCGAGTGCTTCAACCTGCAGGTAGACGTCAACAGCCGGCTGCCAGGCTCCGGCAAGTTCGTGGTTTTTCGCCTGCCGCATCAATATCACGACTTCAGGCAGCAGCTGGGCTCGCTTTAAGCCCGCAAGTGCGGGTGCGTTCTCCGGGTCAATGGTGAGGGCGAGGTTAAACTGCTCCTCGGCCAGCTGCTGATCAGCCTGATCCAACGCGGTCTGACCATTTGCCAGGGAGTCTGCAAGTAGCCCGGCGCCGGTATCTATTAGCGCGGCAAGTTCCACTGCGGCTGCGTCGTAGGCTTGCAGCGCTTCGGGGTAGCGTTCATCGAGAAACTGCTCATCTCCTTGTGTGGCCAGACTCTTGGCCTCATCGAGTTGCGCCTGGCCCCAGGCTCCCACCTGCATCGTTTCTTCCAACTGCATTTGCAGTTCGACAAATTCGGCAAGCTTTTCCTGAGCTTGCGCGCGGGCCTGTTCGCGTTGCACCGCGGCGAAGGGCGCAGGGCTGTCGTCGTTGAGTGGAACCTGGGCCGGGGTGCTCGGCTGCGGGTCAGTTGGGTTTCCGGCGGGCGCGACTACTGTGACGGGCGCATCAGGGTCTGGCTTCACCAGTTCGGGAACCACCAGGAATACAGCGAGCAGCAGCATGATCCCCACGCCAGCAGCAAGTATCCAGACCAGGTTGCTGAGCGACGGCCGCTGGCCGGGTCTCGCTGAGTTTGTCTGGGTATGGCTTAGGGGGACCGACTTCGGACGAATCTGGTCTAGGTCGTCACTCATCTACAGGTTCGGGTTCAACAACAGGTTCTGGAAGTCCGAGATCAGCAAAGTACATTCTTCTGAGAATGCCGCGGAGTTCTTCGTACTGCTCATCTACAGTGCCCTGCAATCGTACCGACTGATTTTCCAGCTCAATGGTGTAGGGGATGATTTCTGCCTCGGCTGCTGCGCCGACTTCCTCCAGAACTTCTGCGTGGATGGCTGCCTCGGCTTTCTTGGAGATTGCGCTTTTCATCAGCATCGCCCCGCTGATGATGCTGACCAGACCGCTGGTGTTGACATAACTGTTGTTGCTCTCGCTCATGGCCGCAATGCCGCCAATGATTGCTACAGCTCCGCCAATGGTGCGTGCCCGGGATTGCTGTTTGAGTTCTTTCAGCGCGATGGCTTCTTCATAAGTCGCGCGCCGCCAGTTCTGATATGACGGATACATGCCACGTTGATAGGTTTCGAAGTATTCATCCAGGGTGTCGATGAACAGATACTCACGTTCCCGGACCTGTCGAACTCTGGCCAGCATCGGGTCGTCTTCCGCCGGAAGTCGTCTCAGAACGAAATCTCCTGCTGCGTCTTCTTCGATATGGTCAGCGAATGCGTCCGGAGCAAAATCCTGTGCGAACTTCATCTCGGCGGTGGCTCGGATTGCATGGATGTCTTCCGGAGACAGATTCTTGCGATATTCGAGCATGTCATCTGCGAGGTTCTTGTAGACGGTCTGAAACGGATCCACGTCGGGCGGAATGCCTTCGCTGTAGGCATATTTACTGGCCAGCGCTTGGTAGGGTTTGCTGAACCAGACATTGCCTGTGGCGTCGCTGACGGTCAGTTCGACTTCCATACTTTCACCGTCAGAATGCAGGATTTTTCCACTGACGCTGACGTCAACGGCATGGGTAACACGTGGAACAACGCGTACTGCTCCCCAGTTGCCAGTGCTCTGTAACAGGTTTTTAGCAAAGTAGGGCATGTAGTTGGCTTCAGCGCGACGGATTTCCGGCTGGATCAATGCTTCGATCTGTTCGTCGTAGGTTTCAGGTACGTTCGGGTCGAACACCGCGATACCAATATCGAGCAGTTCGTGCTCCGGCTGATCCCAGCCGATCTGTTCCGGTGGCGTCATGTCCACTACCCTTACTGTCTGGGACACGCAGCCTGCCAGCAGCAACAACGCGGTCGACAGCGCAGCCAGCCGGTAGCCACACAGGCTTCGCCGTGCACGGCTGTTGTCGGTGGTTAGTGCGGTCACTGCATTTGCCTCATATCTACTGCTGTATGTATCAACCGTTTTTATACCGGCGATATTCTTCCCAGAGCTTTTCCTGAAGTTCGGGGTCGGTTTCATTCATGGCCGCTTCGCGCAACTGGCGCGCGATGATGTCATCGTCGCGCGCGTCGGGCAGATCAGCTGGTACGTTGGCCTGACTGGTGGGCGCTGGCGGTGCGCTGCGGGCGCGCGGACCCTGATTGCCGGGAAAAGGCGTTTGGTTATCGGTGCTGGCGTCGCCGCCGGTAGGTTCTCCGCCGCTGACGCCGCCGCCGCTCGAGCCCGACCCGGGTAATGCAGCAGGTGTGCCGCTGTTGGCCGCTGTTTCATTGGCTCGGGCCTGGATAACCTCGCGCTCGGCGAGAATCTCACCATCAAAATCCTGTAGTGCTTTATCCAGTTCACTGTCGCCACCACTGCCTGGTGGCAGGTTGCGTTCGCTCGGCATAGGCGGCATGTTGTTGTTCACGCCGGGGACCTGATTACTGGTTGCCCAGCCGCCATTACCATCACCGTCTGTGCCGCCCGGCAGGCCAGATTCCCAGGACTCTTCATCGCCGCTGCCACCAGTTCCGCCGGTGCCTTGAGCTGTGCTGTCGTCTCCCGGGGTGCCGCCCGGCATCCCGCTTTGACCAGGTTGGCCTGGGCTACCTCCAGGCTCGCCAGGCTGACCCGCTGCGCCGCCATCTTCAGGGGCGGTTTCCCATGTTGGCTGACCACCTGCTCCGGTCCCGTCTTCACTCTCACCGTCCGGCTGGCCGCTGCTGCCTGGCTGGCTCTCGGCTGTTTGTCCTGGGGTGCCGGGAACACCAGGCACGGTATCGGGCATGTCAGGCGTTCCAGATCCCGATTGGCCGCTGGATGACCCTGACTGTTGGCCGGATTGGCTGCCTGACTGGCTGCCTGACTGGCTGCCTGGAACACCAGGCACACTCGGTGGGCTGGAGGGAACACCAGGCACACTCGGTGGGCTGGAGCTCGAGCCGCTGCTCGAAGTGCTGGAAGAGGACCCGGATTGACCGGAAGGGCTGCTCGGCGAAGACGGGGAACTGCTCTGAGGACCTGACGAACTTGGCGGACTGGGCATGCTTGGCGGCTGACTGGACGAATTCTGAGAAGAGCACGCCGTGAGCATCAAGATGACGAGAACGCTAAGTATTTTGACTATTATATTGCCCATTTTCACGAATCCTGTCGCCTGAAGCGATCAGCCTAACGTCGCTAACCTGAATGGTTACTGTACGGACGCCGCGTCGGCGCTTGCCTGTCCGTCACGCCCGGAAGTCGGATAATAAGTGAATTCGTGACGAAAAGACTGATCCTCCGCTTTGATTGGTGCACCGTCGACAATGGCGGGACGAAATCTTGCTGCCCGGATGCTCTTGCGTACCCGAAAATCCATCATGCCCTGCGGCTGGGAATCGACAGTTTTGAGGCTGCGCACGTAGCCGGTCGTGGTGATGTCGTAACTCAATTCGACATAGCCGAGCTGGGGCTCTTCGCTGGTGCCAAGCTCAGGAGGTCTGGGGTCGCTGGGTGCCGGAAAATGCAGCAGACGTGGCTGGGCGAAATAGTCTGCTGCGTCCACGGCTTCAACTTCAGTGAGTAGATCGTAGGCAAAATCATAAAGCGGCGTCGCCCGGCGCGGTCTATCGAATAGCAGGTACCAGTCGGCGAGGTCGAGCACGGCTTCGGCGACCTTGACGGGTTGATCGCCGTTGTCCCGGTGGATCTGCACTATCTGCTGGAGAGCCTGCTCGCCGCGAGGATAATCGCCGATTGTGATCGGCGCTTCGAACTGGCTGGTGCCGGTGAAGCCTGGCCCTGTAGTGGCCGTGCTGGAGAGGTAGTAGGGCGGGAAGCGCTCCTGCTTATAGGTCGTCGCGAGACCTTCCAGGGCAGGGATCGCCTCTGGCGTACCGCCTCGGCCGTTGGCCGTCAGAATGTCGATGCTGCGCTGGTAGAGCGCGCGGGCCGCGTACAGATTGTTGGTTGATGAATACCATTGCGCCAGCCGATAGACGCCTGGCAGCTGATTCTGATCATAGGTCGCATAGGCCTGTTTGAGCACATGATAGGCGTATTCTTCGCGTTCATTGGCGTTCTTCAAGTCGCCCATTGCCCGGTAGGCGTCAGCCTCGCGATGGACGATCTCAACCTGACCCGGCGAAACCAGTCCGCTGCTGACCCGTTCAATGTGAACGGCATGGCCATACTGTTCAAGCGCACCGTCATAGTTGCCGCGTCCCAACTCGATATCACCGAGCAAGGTCATGGGCTTCACCAGCTCCGAGTCATAGCGGTGAGTGTTACGCTGGACCCGGTCGATGTAGGCATTCAACCAGGCTTCAGGCAGTGCCCATTCACCGGCTTTGATCTGCATTTCCATGTCCAGCAGATCACTGTTCTGCTCTACCAGGACATCCTCAATGGCAGCGCCCTGGGCCCGGGCGGGGCCAGCCGGAAACAAGGTGGCGATGGCAACGATCAGGCACAACGGGATGATTGCCGTGATTAACCATCCGTCGGCGGGTGTGCGGGTCAGATACCGGCCATGGTTACAGCCCCGGGGTTTTATTGAGCTGCTGATTAAGCTGATGGTTGCTGTGAAATTCTGCATAACTTCCGGTGCATTTGTCACGCGCGTCTGACTGCGTTGGCTTTGCTTCGATACCTTAACTGTACCCTGCTTCACAGACTTGTGAAAATACCGGCGTGGGAAGATCGAAGAGTTGTGAACTGGTTGTTGGACCACGCCGCGTTGCCTTGGTTCAGGTCCCCAGGCAAACTGATTTGCGCTACTATCGCGCCCTCCGGAATTGACCTGCAGCGACAGTGACTGATTGCGAAACCGACCCAAATAGCCCCTCCAGCTCCAGCCTAGATACGCAAGGCCTGATCTGCCCCGAGCCGCTGATGCTGGTGCGAAATCGGGTTCGCGGGATGCAGCAGGGCGAAGTTCTGCACATTCTGGCCACAGATCCGAGTACTGAAAGAGATTTCAGCAATTTCTGCCGCTTTATGGGCCACGAGCTGCAACGTCAGGAGCGCAACGGTGCTGTGTTCGAGTTCTGGATTGTCAAAGGCTGAAGTTTGATTACCCGATATTTTGCCTATGGGTCGAACATGAATCCGGCGCGCGTGGTCGATCGCGGGCTGCGCTTTCACGCTGTTTCAGGCGCGATACTCGAGGGTTTTCGGCTGGTCTTCAACAAGGCATCGAGCGCGCATGCGGGTGTTGGTCATGCCAATGTTGAACCAGCCAGCGGCGAATGCGTTGAAGGGGTGCTCTATACGCTCGTGGACGCAGCCGAAATCAGCAAGATGGACCGATTTGAAAGTACCCCGGTGAACTACAGCCGGGATCTCATCGAAGTTTCGGTTGCCGATCAGCAAATTGTCACCTGGACGTACTTTGCCAACCCGGCGGTCCGTCAGCCGGGATTGCGCCCACCGCGCAGTTATCTCGAGCACCTGCTGGCTGGCCGCAGCTACCTTTCGGAAGCCTATTTTCAGACCTTAAGCCAGGTAGAGTGTGATGAACTGCGCTGACTCAAGTCTGCCCAGCGCGGTGGATATAGCCGCCTGTTTCAATGGTCTGTTCGGTCCATGCTATCGAGTGCGGATGATTGGTGGTGGTCCTGAGCCGGAATACCTGCCACCTACACCGACGAGCCCGGGTTACCTTCGCTACCGCAGTGACTATGCTCACAGTGCTCTGCACGAAGCCGCGCACTGGTGTATTGCCGGTGCTCGACGCCGTCAGCAGGTCGATTACGGCTACTGGTATCAACCGCCACCGCGTGAAGAGTCCGCGCAGCGGGCGTTTGCTCAGGTTGAGGCGCGGGTCCAGGGCCTGGAAGCAATTCTGACCGAGGCGACCGGGCTGGTATTTCAGGTCAGCCTGGATGATGTGGACAATCTGTTCAGATTCGAAGCGGATTTTGCTGACGCCGTTTGCACTGAACGTGCAGCGTGGTGGGATCGCGGTCTGCCGCGGCGGGCTGAAATATTCCGCCGGGCGCTGGAACAACTGCCGGGACTCACCCTCACCGATGGCTGATGTCGATACAGTGGTGATTGGCGGCGGTGTGATTGGTCTGGCCTGTGCACGAGCGCTGGCGATAGCGGGGCGGGGTGTCGTGCTGCTCGAGCGCCACGGCCACATTGGTGAAGAAACCAGTTCGCGCAATTCTGAAGTCATTCATGCCGGAATCTATTATCCTGAAGGTTCAAACAAAGCCCGACTTTGCGTGCGCGGTAAGCGGCTGCTCTATGAATACTGTCGTGGCTATGATGTTGACCATCGTGATTGTGGCAAAGTCATCGTTGCCAGCGACGCTTCACAGGCAGCGGTCCTAGAAACCTATCAGCGTCAGGCTCGGGCGAACGGCGTGAATGACCTGGAACCGTTGAGTGCCGAGCAGGTGTTTGCTCTCGAGCCCGAAGTCAAAGCCGTCGCCGGGCTGCTTTCGCCCAGCACCGGAATCATTGATTCCCACGGGTTCATGTTGAGCCTGCAGGGCCAGTTCGAGAATGCGGGCGGCGTTGTCGCGTTTTCGACCGAAGTAACAGATCTTGCCCGCCGCGGTAGTGATCTGCTGATCACTGCAGATGACTATGAACTGACTGCCAGGGTCGTCGTCAACTGTGCCGGACATGATGCACCGGCTCTCGCCAGCCACCTTGTCGCCCAGGTACCGCAGGCGTACTTCGCACGCGGCCATTACTATGGCTATCGGGGTAAGCCGCCGTTCTCGCGATTGGTCTACCCGATAGCGGAACCCGGTGGACTCGGTGTGCATGTCACGTTGGATCTGGCCGGTCAGGTCAAATTCGGTCCGGATGTAGAGTGGGTCGACTCAATGGACTACCGCTTCGATGATCAGCGCCGCGAAGCCTTTGCGGACGCAATTCGCAGCTACTTCCCGGCAGTCGAAACAGATCGCCTGGAGCCGGGTTATGTTGGTATAAGACCGAAAATCAGCGGACCCGGTGAGCCTGCGGCCGACTTTCGTATTGAAGGTGAAGCTCAACACGGTGTGCCTGGCCTGGTCAATCTGCTGGGGATCGAATCCCCCGGTCTTACTGCCTCCCTGGCTATTGCCGAAGAGGTGGTCGAGCTTTGCTGACCTTCGGGCTCATCGTTAATCCCCGAGCCGGGATTGGTGGACAGGTTGCGCTGAAAGGCAGCGATGAAGTTTACGATCAGGCGCTGGCGCTCGGCGGCAAACCACGCTCGCCTGAGCGCACGCACCGGGCACTGGCCGCGGTTGGTGAAGAGCTGGCAGCGTGCCACTGGCTCAGCTGGGGTGGCGAGATGGGTGAACGCTATCTGTCTGAACTGGGGGTTAAGCCGGAAGTGCGCGGTCATGTTGAAGGCGTTCCGCGGGCGTCGGATACGAAGACGGCGGTGACCGCGTTACTGGCTGAGGATCTGGATCTGCTGGTGTTTGCTGGAGGCGATGGTACCGCCAGAGATGTTCTCGCAGCGCTTGATCGGGATGTTCCCGTGCTGGGGATTCCTGCGGGCGTGAAGATGCATTCCGGGGTGTTTGCGACCACACCGGAGCGTGCTGGTGAGCTGCTTAAGAGCCTGATCAACGGAGGGCTGGTGCAGTCGGTGTTGCGAGATGTCCGCGATCTGGACGAGCAGGCGCTGCGCGACGGTCGACTTGAACCACATTTTTTCGGTGAAATGCGCGTCCCGGAACCGGGCGGCTACCTGCAGCATACCAAGGTCAGTGGCCGCGAAAATGAAGCGCTCGCGGTGCAGGAAATTATTGCCGATGTCTCTGAACGGATTCAACAACAGTCGCGGCCGGTGATTCTGGGTCCCGGGTCCACGTTGCTGGGAATAAAGTCTGCCCTTGCTATGCAGGGCACTCTGCTCGGCTTCGACGTCTGGCAGCAGGGTCGTCAGCTTGGCACCGATGTGGATCGTCGCTGGCTCGATTCGCAGCTACACCAGCCGATCGTGGTGTTGAGTTTTACCCGCTCGCAGGGCTTCCTGGTGGGACGGGGTAATCAGCAGTTGTCAGCCGAATTATTGCGCTCGCTGACGCCGGGTGATCTCTGGATTGTCGGTACCCGTACCAAACTGGCCAGCCTGGAAGGCCGGCCGCTACTGGTTGACACTGATGATCCAGATCTGGACCAGTCCATGGCTGGTTTGATGGAAATCATCACGGGCTATGAGGACAGACTTTTGTATCGGGTAGCTTGTCATGCGTGATTTCGGGTTGGTTCTTGATCAGTGTCGGGACGCCCGAGGCCGCATCGATGGAGCACGAGCTGCGCGGCGATTGTTCCACGGTCGAGGCCACTGTTACCCGGGTTTTGAAGATCTGACCGTGGATTATTTTGCCGGCCATCTGCTGGTGGGGTGCTTTTCTGATGATGAAGCCGGTGCGCGCTCGCTCGCTGAGCAGCTGGCGCAGAGCCTGGATGGCCTGACCGGTGTTGGTATCCAGGTTCGTCAGGGCCGACAGACCCAGGGAGAAGTGGTGTGGGGTGATGTACCTGAAGAACTGGAGGTTGTGGAAGCGGGTCTGCGCTATCTGGTGCAGCCGATGCGCAATCAGAACGTCGGTCTGTTTCTCGACATGGCGCCGCTGCGGGCTTGGGTTCGGGAACGTGCCGATGGCCGCAATGTATTGAACCTGTTCGCCTACACCTGCGCATTTTCGGTTGCAGCGATCGCCGGAGGTGCACGCCGGGTGGTCAATAATGACATGAGTCGACCAGCTCTTAACTGGGGTGAACGGAATCATCAGGGTAATGGCCACGACCTGCGCAGCGTCAGGATGTTGCCGCACAATGTCTTCAAGAGCTGGTGGAAAATCCGCCAGTTTGGCCCCTATGATCTGGTAATCATCGACCCGCCAACTAATCAGCGCGGCAGTTTTGTCGCAGAAAAACACTACCAGAGTGTGCTCAAGCGCTTGAGCGAGCTGTGCGCGCCGGAAGCCGACGTGGTCGCCTGCCTTAACTCACCGTTTCTGAATGCGGACTTTGTGCCGCAACTGATGGCGCGCTGGAGTCCGGAGTGTCGTCTGGTGAGTACGCTCCCAGTCTCGGAAGATTTTCCAGATCAGTTTCCCGACCGCGGTTTGAAACTCAATCACTTCCGCTATCAGGGGCGCTGACTGCACCGGGCAGCTGATGCATCTGTCGCAGCAGGCTCATCATCGCTGCTCTGAGGCTTGATGAAGATCCTTCCCGAAGTGCTTCGCGCAGTCTGAACAGGTTGCTGCCGCGTTCTTCCCGAACTGACGGCGGCAGGTTCGACGCAACCGGGTGGTTATCGGGGGCGGGGCTGGACAGCAGCGTGAAGCAGCGGCCGGTTAACACCGCCTGGTCGATGGCTTCCTGATTGATGGAGTCCTCGAAACGCAGAAAACCTTCTTCGCCCAGCCACAGCAGAGCGCTGTAGCAGGCCAGGTAGCGGTTGCTGTACATGCCGAATTCGTCGGGTTCTTCAGCACCGCTGATATCATCGACGAATACGGCTTTACGCCTGGGAAATACCTGATAGAGCGCAATCAGCGCGCGGGCGGCATCGTTGAAGAAGTCGTCGACATTGAGATCGGTCATGGCCGGTTACACAAAACGCGAATTCATTGCCGGTAGTTGTGGAGAAACCTCTCCAGCCGATCCATCGCGTCATCGAGGGCTTCGTGATGCGGAAGAAAGACGATCCGGAAGTGGTCGGGTTCCGGCCAGTTGAACCCGCTGCCCTGGACAACGAGCACTTTTTCCTGGCGGAGCAGGTCGAGCGCGAACTGCTCGTCATTGCGAATATTGAATCTGCCGGTGTCCAGCTTCGGGAACAGATAGAGCGCTCCCTGCGGTTTAACGCAGCTGATACCTGGTATTGCTTCCAGTCGCTCGTAGGCGTAACTACGCTGATCGTAGAGACGCCCGCCGGGGACGATGTAATCGTTGATGCTCTGGTAGCCGCCTAACGCCGTCTGCACGGCGTGCTGGGTTGGTACGTTCGGGCACAGGCGCATATTGGCGAGGATATCCAGACCTTCCAGATAGTCGGTGGCGCGATGTTTAGCACCGCTGACAACCATCCAGCCGGTTCGAAAGCCAGCCACTCGATAAGATTTCGACAAACCGTTCATGGTCACAATCAGCAGGTCTTCGGCCAGTGCTGCCATCGGAACGTGGCTGGCTTCGTCATAGAGGATCTTGTCGTAGATTTCGTCTGCGAACACCACCAGATCACGAGAGCGAGCAATCTCCAGAATGCCGAGCAGCACTTCTTCGCTGTAGACGGCACCGGTGGGATTGTTGGGATTGATTACGACGATGGCTTTGGTGCGAGCGCTGATCTGTTTGCGGATGTCGTCCAGATCCGGCTGCCAGTCGGCCTGTTCATCACAGCGATAATGTACCGCCTTGCCCCCACAGAGATTCACCGCCGCGGTCCACAGCGGGTAGTCGGGTGCCGGCACAAGTACTTCGTCGCCGTTGTCCAGCAGTCCCTGAAGGCCCATCACGACCAGTTCTGATACCCCGTTGCCGATATAGATATCGTCGACTTCCACACCGGCGATATTGAGCTGCTGGCAGTACTGCATAACTGCCTTGCGCGCGGAGTAGAGCCCTTTGGATTCACAGTAACCCTGT
Source organism: uncultured Pseudomonadales bacterium (assembly GCA_937921865.1). GTDB lineage: Bacteria > Pseudomonadota > Gammaproteobacteria > Pseudomonadales > Azotimanducaceae > SZUA-309. Next base: position 77,445 of record CAKZWF010000031.1, read on the forward strand.
GACATCGGCAGGTTGTGAATCACATCCCTAAGGATCTCTTCCGGGGCCTCGAAACCCCAGGGTGCCGGATTACCGATATTCAGCTTAAGTACCCGATGACCTTCCTCTTCCAGACGGGTCGCTTCTTTCATAACCGGCCCGCGGATGTCGTAGCAGACCTCATCGAGTTTGTGGGACTTGCGGATCTGACCGTCCAGAGGCATCTGGAGGGGGGTGATGACGGTTTCGCTGGGCTTAGATTCCATTGCTCATGTGCTCGTACTAGAATTCCGGGACTTCGGATCAGACTGCCGGTCTGGTCTATGCGAAGTTTAACACTCGAATTTCCGGAGAGGTTCGTGGCGTTTTCAACCAGATTACCCTCTTAAATGAGGATGAGGTGAGCAGAATATGTCCAAAGTAGTCAAATCTGACGACGAATGGCGCGATGAGCTTTCGGCAGAGGAATATGCAATCACCCGGGAAGCCGCGACTGAGCGGGCGTTTACCGGCAAGTACTGGGATACCAAGACACCAGGTACCTACAGGTGCCGGTGCTGTGGCTCGGAACTGTTCGATTCACAGACAAAATACGATTCCGGCAGCGGTTGGCCCAGCTTCTATCAGCCAGTCACTGCAAATGCGGTTGCCACTCAGGCGGACAACAGCATGATGATGGAGCGCACCGAGGTCGTGTGTGCGGAGTGTGAGGCTCATCTGGGCCATGTGTTTCCGGATGGCCCGCAACCAACAGGTTTGCGTTACTGTATGAATTCAGCGTCGCTCGACCTCGAAGAGCGCAGCGAGAGCTGATAACCACAAGCTAACAACACCAGGTCATTACCAAGGGTTAGTCGCGACTTAGTCACGCGACAATCACGGCGAAACAACACAAGGGGAGAGAGCGGTGCATCCAGGAGTCATTGCCGAGCAGCAGCCGGACAAAATTGCCTACACGATGGCCGAGACAGGTCAGAACATTACCTACGCAGAGCTTGAAGCAACCGCCAATCAGGGGGCGCAGCTGTTCCGGTCGTTGGGTCTGAATCGGGGTGATCATATTGCGCTGCTGCTGGAGAACCATCCACGGTTCTTTCAGATCTGCTGGGCGGCGCAACGGGCCGGTCTGTACTACACCGCGATCAGCTACCGGCTGCAGCAGGCTGAAGTGGAATACATCGTCGAAAACTGCGAAGCCAGGGTCTTCATCAGTTCTGCTGAGCGGCGTGCAGTGGTGGAGCCGTTGCTCGACAAAACACCGAAGGTGGAAAAATACTACATGATTGGTGGGACAGTACCTGGTTTTGAGTCCTGGGAGGAAGCGATCGGTGCGATGCCATCCGAGCCGATTGCCGACCAGCAGGAGGGGCAGGCAATGCTGTACTCGTCAGGTACTACCGGCTATCCCAAAGGGGTCAAAAAGCCGCTCCCCGATACCGGCTATGGAGAGGGGTTAGACATCAATCTGATGTCCGCACTTTACGGCGCCACTGAAGAGTCCATCTACCTGTCGCCTGCACCTCTGTATCACGCTGCACCGCTGGCTTTCACCATGGGCATGCTGCGCTATGGCACCCAGGTTGTGGTGATGGAGCATTTCGATGCGGAGCGCGCGCTCGAATACATAGAGGCCTATGAAATAACTCACAGTCAGTGGGTACCGACCATGTTTGTGCGCATGCTGAAGCTGGCTGAAGAGGTCCGCGCCCGCTACGACGTGTCTTCATTGCAGTGCGCTATTCATGCTGCGGCGCCCTGTCCAATCCCGGTCAAAGAACAGATGATTGACTGGTGGGGTCCAGTGCTTTTTGAGTACTACGCGGGTACTGAAGGTAATGGTTTCGTGCAGCTTAACTCTCAGGAATGGTTGGAGCATAAAGGCTCGGTCGGTAAACCATTGACCTGCGAAGTGTTCATCTGCGATGACGAAGGCAATGTTCTGCCGTCAGGAGAATCGGGAACGGTCTTCATGGGCGGCGGCGGTGAATTCGAATACTTCAAAGATGATGAGAAGACCAGCGGCTCGAGGCATCCGAAGGGCTGGACCACGCTGGGTGACGTCGGTTACCTCGATGAAGACGGCTACCTGTATCTGACAGATCGTAAACACTTCATGATCATATCTGGTGGTGTGAATATCTATCCGCAGGAGGCCGAAAACGCGTTGATTACCCACGATGCGGTGATTGATGTGGCCGTCTTCGGGGTACCGAACGAAGAGTTCGGCGAAGAAGTCAAAGCCGTCGTGCAGCCCCGTGACATGGCCCAGGCAACCCCGGAGCTTGCGGTAGAACTGATGGACTACTGCCGCTCCCAGCTATCGCATGTGAAGTGTCCGCGGTCCATTGATTTTCGCCCTGAGCTGCCCCGGCATCCAACCGGCAAGCTCTACAAGCGCCTGCTGAAAGACGAGTACTGGGCGAAAGCCTGAGCGGCATGCTCCAAAGCCCGACCTGCCCGTTTATTCCTCGCGGAGCAGGTTGGCGGGTGCGTACTGGTCGGTGAGCGGCCGGGCATTGGTATCCCAATCCACCTCGGTACTGAACTGCCGGCGGAAATCCTGGATACGTACATCATAAGCCCGAAGTCGTGGTGCCAGAGTGCTCGCGACTTCTTCGAGCTGCGCGATTGACGGCAATGGCCGTCCGGTTGTGATGATGATCCGGTTCGCCGATTCCCTTGATGTCACGTTGAAGAAGTCGCCGAATACCGCCTGATAGGTCGCCGATTCATGGTCATAGAGGCGGCTGATCGCGAAGGTATTCGCGACGACTACACCATCGTCTGTGAGAATGGCTTTGGTCTCGTCCAGATACTCTGCGGTCATCAGATGCTCTGGGATATAGTCGCCGTTGAAGGCGTCGAGCATGATCAGGTCGTACTCCTCGCCGCGCATTGCCGCCCGTTTCGTGAACACCCGTCCATCCTGAACAAACGTCCGGATCTGGTCATTGCTGCGAAAGTCGAAGTAGGTCTCTGCTACTGTCACTACAGCCGGGTCAATCTCAATCACATCAATGCGTGCTTCAGGATAGATTTCATTGAGGGTTGTTGGCAGCGTGCCGCCGCCGAGACCAACAATGAGGATCGATTTCGGGTCTGGCTGCAGCAGCAGGCCGGTCAGCATCATCCGGGCATAGCCGAATACCAGCTTTTTGGGGTTTTTAAGGTCTTTGCAGGACTGGTTGCGCTGGTCCTGGCGGACCGAAAACTGCAGGCAGATCGTCGAGCCCTGTTTGTCCAGTAATATGGTGCTGTATAGAGATCGCTCCTTGTGAATGATTCGTGCCTGCGTGGTACCTGACAGGACGATAACCATGGTCATGATCAGAAGCGCGGCGGGTAGCCTGCGGCAGCTTGTGCTACTCAATGACTTTCTCCATGAGGACGGATCTTGTGAGCAATGCTGGCAACAATGCCCATCAGGACCAATGTCGCGGTCAACAAGGTCAGAATCGTGTTGATTTCGAACCACAGCACAAAATAGAAGGAGGTGGCCAGGGTTCCGAGAGCGCTGCCCAATGTCGAGAAGAAATACAGGCGGCCGGCAATCTGGCCCGACTGGTGAGTTGATTCCACCAGGAGCCGAACAGAGTAGGGCGAGATCATGCCGAGGATGATGGTGGGCAGAATGAACAGTATCCCGGAAGCCACCAGTGATCCGTAGCGGGGATCCTCGATGCGTTCGAAAACCAGCAACATTACCGGTTCAGCAAAATAGACCAGCGGATAGAGCAGCACGGCGGCGACAATGAAGATGACGCCGAAGCGTTGCAGAGACGGGCGATGCAGGGACAGTTTGCCGCCGAACAGGTAGCCGAGCGACAGGGACAGCATGAATATTGTGATAATGCTGCCCCAGACGTAGATGCTGCTGCCAAAGTAGGGTGCGAGCACCCGCCCGCCGAGGAGTTCCAACGACATGATGACGAAGCCGCCCACAAAGGCCAGCAGATAGATGATCAGTGCCATAGCGCTCTCGCCTCGTCAGACAGAGTTTGGTCGAGCATCAGAACGCCGTAGTGCATCAGAACTCCAATGATAATGCGGGGTGCGAGCGCGGAAGTGTACAGATAGCCATAAGGTATTAACAATCTCGGAGTTGTTTTGCGAAACCTGCTCCGGTCTAATTGCGCCGGTTCCGGCTTTTGGCCGCCGCGGGGTCTGTAACCCTTCGACCTAAACCAATCTTCAGGAGTGAACAGTTCGTCGTGACTCAACATCTGACCCACCTCCAGCGTCTGGAAGCTGAGAGCATTCACATCATGCGTGAAGTGATGGCGGAAGCTGAAAATCCAGTCATGCTTTATTCGATCGGCAAAGACTCGTCAGTCATGCTGCATCTGGCGATGAAGGCTTTTTATCCATCCAAACCACCGTTCCCGCTGCTGCACGTGGATACCACCTGGAAATTCCGCGAGATGATCGAGTTTCGGGATCGGCGGGCGGCAGAACTCGGTGTCGATCTGATCGTGCATATCAACCAGGAAGGGGTTAGCGAAGGCGTCGGGCCGTTCAGTCACGGATCGGCCGTGCACACCGACATCATGAAAACCCAGAGCCTCAAGCAGGCCCTGGATAAGTATAAGTTTGACGCGGCTTTTGGTGGGGCGCGGCGCGACGAAGAAAAATCTCGGGCGAAAGAACGAATCTTCTCTTTCCGTAATCCACAGCACCGCTGGGATCCAAAAAACCAGCGCCCGGAGCTGTGGCATCTGTATAACGGACGAGTGCGCGCTGGTGAAAGCATGCGCGTGTTTCCGCTGTCCAACTGGACGGACTTGGATATCTGGCAGTACATCTACCAGGAGAACATTCCCATCGTGCCACTCTACTACGCTCAGTCTCGCCCCGTTGTCGAACGCGACGGGATGCTGATTATGGTGGATGACGATCGTATTCCGCTGGAAGCTGGCGAAGTACCGGAAGAGAAGGTAGTTCGATTCAGAACGCTGGGCTGTTACCCGCTCACCGGTGCCATTGAGAGCAGAGCCGACAATCTCGCAACCATCATCGAAGAAATGCTGGTGGCTCGAACCTCGGAACGGGAAGGGCGGGCTATCGACAAAGATGGCTCCGCATCCATGGAGAAGAAAAAGCAGGAAGGGTACTTCTAATGAACAGCACTGGCTCACCTGCAGATATCGAAGGCTATCTTGAAGATCAGGCCTCAAAAACCACGCTGCGATTTCTGACCTGCGGCAGTGTCGATGACGGCAAAAGCACGCTTATTGGTCGTCTGCTCTACGATTCCAAGCTGATTTTCGAAGACCAGCTCGCCGCGCTGGAAGCCGACAGCCGCCGGCAGGGCACTCAGGGGGGTGAAATCGACCTCGCGCTGCTCGTGGATGGTCTCGCCGCTGAGCGCGAGCAGGGCATCACCATCGACGTGGCGTACCGGTTTTTTGCTACAGACAAACGTAAATTTGTCGTGGCCGATACGCCCGGCCACGAACAGTACACGCGCAACATGGCGACGGGAGCGTCCAACGCTGAAGCCGCCATCATCCTGATCGATGCCCGCAAAGGTGTGCTCACACAAACTCGCCGACACAGCTATATCGTATCGCTGTTCGGTATTAAAGAAGTTGTGCTCGCGATTAACAAAATGGACCTGGTCGATTACGACGAAAAGGTCTTCGCCCGGATTGTCGATGAATATCGTCACTTCGCTGCCGGTCTTGGTCTGACTATTACTAACATTCCGATGTCGGCGCTGAACGGTGCCAACGTGATGGGCGGGTCAGACTTGATGCCCTGGTACGATGGACCCAGCCTGCTTGAGTGGCTGGAAACCGTGGACGTATCCGGTGGCCTTGATGAAGATCCTTTCCGCATGCCGGTGCAGTGGGTTAATCGCCCGAATCTGGATTTCCGCGGCTTCAGCGGCACCATTGCCAGCGGTCGGGTAGAGCCAGGGCTGGAAGTCCAACTGCTGCCGTCGGGTGCCCGCTCGCGGGTGGCTCGTGTCGTCACCTTCGATGGCGATCTGCCTACGGCAGGTCCTGGAGAGGCTGTCACCATCGTCTTAGAAGATGAAGTGGATGCCAGCCGTGGTGAGGTGATCTGTGCGGCGGACGATCCGATTGACACCTCTGACCAGCTGGCTGTACACATACTCTGGATGGACGAACACGAACTCTATCCTGGTCGTCAGTACTACCTTAAGACCGCAACCAAAACTGTGCCCTGTGTGGTCACCGAGCTTAAACATAAGATCAACGTCAACACCATGGAGCATCAGCCGGCACGACGCCTGGAACTCAATGAAGTGGGTGTGGGTAATCTCAGCCTGAGCGACCGTGTGGCCTTCACCCGCTATGGCAACAATCGCGAACTTGGCAGCTTCATCCTGATGGATCGGCAGTCTTTTGCGACTGTTGGTGTTGGCTTGTTTGATTTCTCGCTGAGGCGGGCTGAGAATGTGGTCTGGCAGGCTTTGACGGTCGACAAGTTCAGTCGTTCAGAAATCAAGCATCAGAAGCCCTGTGTGATCTGGTTGACTGGTTTATCGGGTTCCGGCAAGTCAACCATTGCGAACGTACTGGAAAACAGACTGCATGACCTTCATCGGCATACCTATGTTCTTGACGGTGACAATGTTCGTCACGGCTTGAATCGAGACCTGGGTTTTACCGAAGCAGACCGGGTGGAAAACATTCGCCGTGTTGGCGAAACAGCGAAGCTGATGGTGGATGCCGGCCTGATAACAATTGTCTCTTTCATCTCCCCGTATGTCACAGAGCGACGCATGGTGCGGGATCTGCTTGAAGACGGGGAGTTCATTGAGGTATTTGTCGATACCCCTCTGGAAATCTGCGAACAGCGGGATCCCAAAGGTCTGTACCGGAAAGCCCGGGCTGGGGAAATCAAGAATTTCACCGGTATTGGATCGGAGTATCAGGCTCCGGAAAATCCCGAGTATGTTCTGTCGACAGTAGATCAGACTGCGGAAGAGTCGGCTGAGCAACTGCTGAAATTTCTTGCGGACCGGGACATCGTTCAGCGCTAGATGCACATTGCAATCACCGTCCGCAACATGGGTCCCCAGTCCAGCCTGGGGATCCTTTCCGAATGCGCGCGCGAGGCTGAGACCGCAGGGTTCGAGTCGCTGTGGATAACCGACCACATTGCGATTCCGCCTGATGACTCTGAAGGCAGCAATGGCCGCTACCTGGATCCGCTGGTGACTCTGGGATTCCTCGCAGGCATTACCCGCCGCATCAAGCTGGGTACGGGCGTTCTGATTCTGCCGTATCGGCCAGCTTTACCTACTGCAAAACAGATAGCCACGCTGCAGGAACTGTCAGCGGGGCGACTGCTGCTTGGTGCAGGTATTGGCTGGATGGATGCAGAATTTCGAGCGCTGGGTCTGGATCGCCGCCAGCGTGGTGCTGATTCAGACGCGGTGCTTGAGTTTCTCAATCGCTGTTTCGCCAGCGACACAGTCTCGGCCAATGGTCAGGAGTTTCTGTTTCGCCCCAAACCCGGTCGCCCACCCATCTACATTGGTGGGGCCGCTAAAAATGCTCTGCCGCGTGCTGTGGCTCATGATGCGGGCTGGATGCCGATGGGTATTGAACCCCATCGACTGGCAGGAGACATCGAGCACTATCACCAGCTGTGCGCAGAGGCAGACAGCAAGCCGAGAGGGATCACCGTGTTGCGTGGGTTGCCACTCGAGGATCGGCAGTCTGCGCTGGAGATTGTTGATGGTTATCGTCAACTCGGCGTCGAGCGGCTGGTTTGTGCGTGCCGCTATGACAACGCCGAGGAGTTCTCCATTCAGGCTGCTGCACTTGCCGAGCTGCTGTTTTAGCTCAGCGTTTCAGCGGAACTTCTTCAGTCTGGCTGCCAGCTTCTTTCCAGGCCTTGAAGCCGCCGCCTATGTGGCAGACGTTTTCCAGTCCCATTCGTTGCACGGTCTGTGTTGCCAGCGCTGAGCGCCAGCCGCTCTGGCAATAGAAAACAAAGCGTTTAGGCTCCGCAAACAGCGGTTTAAAATAGGGACTTTCCGGGTCAATCCAGAATTCCAGCATGCCCCGGGTGGCGTGGAAGGCACCTGGAATCTTACCTTCGCGCTGTAGTTCCCGGACGTCGCGGATATCGACAAACACCACGTCGTCACTGCCAACGAGTTCAACCGCCTGTTCTGGCGTCAGGGTTTCGATTTCTGCCGTGGCGTCATCGAGCAGTTGTTGAAAGCCAATTTTGATTGCCATGATCGTTACGCTCCTGGTTGTCCTGTTTTGTATTGTCCGTGTTTGGAAGCAGCGGTCATGCCGTCGTGCTGTCAGTTCCCGGTCAGGCCGATATTGAGTCCTGGCGACGACTGTGACTCGGCTACCGTCCGGCTGCGCCTGAGTGCCTCGGCTCTTTGACCCGCAGTGCTACCATCAGCCCGCCGCTGAGTAGAAAAGCGATAGACACCGCAAAAACTGCGCCATAACCGAAGCTCGCGGCAATGAAGCCACCCGCCAAAGGACCCAGTGTACCGGCAAATTCTGAAGCCGTGTTGGCCACCGCAATCCGCACGGGCAGATCCTCGCGGTTACCGAATTCTAAAGTCAGATTCATGCTGGCGTTCTGGAAGCCCTGAACGGCGGCGCCAATCCCGGCGAAGACCACCACCATTGCAACAATGCCTGTAAATACCAGCAGCGCGCAGGTGGCTGCAATCCAGAGGCTGGTTGCCAGGATGAAGACAATTCGAAAACCATGTCGGTCACCAATGGCACCCCAGACCAGATTGGAGACAGTACTGGCAATCGTGAACGCCACCGTGGTCAACGCCAGGTTGGCACCAGATAACTGCATGTTGGTACCGGCATAGAGCACGTAGAAGGGCATTGCCATGCGACCTGCGCTGGTCAAAGCTCGGGCAGTGAAGTAACGGGCGAAGTCAGGGTCACCTCTCAGCAACGCCGGGAGTTCCCGTAGACGCGACGCAACCGACGATTTCTCGCGCAGTATGGGAGGCTCGGGTTCGTGCATGAACAGCAGGGTCAGCAGACCACACATGGTCAACACGAATGCCAGCACGAAGGTATACGAATATCCGTAGATATCAGGCGTATCACCCAGAAAGTACTCACCGCCGGCCAGCGCAACGATGGCAGAGGTAATCCCCGCGAGAAAGTTTCGCAGGCCGGTCAATCGGCCGCGTTTGGAGACTGGAATGACTTTTGCCATCAGATAGTTGAACAGCACGCCCTGCATACCTTGAAACAACCCGAACAGGGTCAGAAAGGCAAAAATGGCCAGCAGCGCAGAGCGCTGGTCAAGCAACAGTCCGGACAGTGCGATACCCAGAATAGAAAACCGCATCATCGTGCCGATGACCATGCCTACCGGCAGTACTTTGGGGCGGTGTTCAATCAGTGTGGCGCCATAGAATGGCGTCAGCATCATGCCCAGAGATTGCAGCGCCAGCGCCGTGCCGACAGCAATGTTGGATCCGTTGGAGAGCAGCAAAATGTAGGCCGGCAGGAAGGTAGGGGCGTTTAGTAATCGAAAGCCGGTTTGTCCCAGCATGCCATGGCACAAGTGGGCAAGGAAATTTCGGGTCAGGTTACGACGAACTTCAATGTCGAAGCGCCGTTCCAGGCGGCGAGCATTGCCAGCGCTGGTTTGCTTGCGGTCATTCATCCCGGCAGACCGGCAGACCTTTTGCCGGAGCTGAACAAGCGCCGGGAAACGTCAGTTTTGGCGCTGCAGCGGCAGCCTTCAGAGCGTTTCTGATAATGTCCGGAGCCCATAACAAATCTATATATATCAATAAGATGAGTGATAATCAGAGCAATTGGCACGAATACTGTTTGGTCTTGGGTAGAGGGGTCACCTGACCACAAATTTGTTATTCGATAATTGTAGGCAGTGCATGAGTAACCGAGTTGTAAAAAGCATCTATCCGGAACAGTTTGCAACCACTCCGGACCTTCTTCACGTTGTTATCCCCAGATTGGAAATCGTTGCCGAAATGGCTGTGCGGGGGGAAGACGCGACCCTCAACGACGTCTGCCTTGCGGTAGCCGTCGTTGCCGATGCTATCGGGAGTGCCGCGCTCAGCGACCTTTCCAGTTAGGCGCTCGCTTTTCTGCGAAGGCTTTGGGACCTTCGACAAAGTCTTCGCTGGTCACCATGGCTTTCACAGAGTCGTACTGGGTGCGCATTGACGCTTCCAGTGACGCCTCACTCAGACTCCGATAGACCACATCTTTACTGGCCCTGATCGATAGCGGCGCACAGGCGCAGATCTCCGCTGCCCAGCGTTGCGCTGCTGCCATCAACTGGTCGTGCTCGACCACTTCATTGACGAAGCCCAGCTCCTTGCCTTCTTCCGGTGATACATGACGGCCTGTCAGGATCATTCCCAGCGCTCGTTTCGGCCCGATCTGGCGTGGCAGACGGTTCAGGCCACCGGCCAATGCAGCGAGACCTACTTTGGGTTCCGGGAGCGCAAATTTCGCTTTGTCGGAGGCTATGATGAGGTCACACGCCAGCGCAATCTCAAAGCCACCCCCCATCGCGACGCCGTTCACTGCGGCGATGACAGGTTTGGTCAGGTCGAATCGGGATGTCAGACCGCCAAACCCTCTTGGCATTGGCACTCTCTCACCACCTTCCGCCTGGTGACGCAGGTCGTTACCTGCGGAGAAACCCCTACCGTTACCGGTGATGATGGCCACCCAGGCATCGTCGTCGGCAGCAAAGTCATCAAAGACCTCGCCGAGTTCTGCGTTTGCCGGTGGATGTAGGGCGTTGAGCCGGTCGGGTCGATTTATCGTCACGGTGACGATGTGATTGTGCTTCTCAACTAAACAGTACTCGGTCATCTGTGCTCCCTCCAACTGACCTGTCAGATGTCTGTAACGTCGCTTGGCACGATGGCGCTACAGGTGTTGTGTCGAATTGAAGAAGTTAACGTAGGGGGCGGGAGAAAGCACTAATTCCGTCAGTGAACAGTTGGCGAACTGGTAGTCGGTCCAGCGCGCGGGTGTTGAGTGCAGCAGTTCGCCCAGCAGCACGGCCATGGCAGCGCCATGACCGACAACCAGCAGCCGCGCGTCGGGTTCGTGGTCGTGGCGCTCGTGAATTGAGGCAATCGCGGCTTTCATCCGTTGCGCTACCACGGCCAGAGATTCTCCGCCGGGCGGAGCATAGTCGGGATCTTCGATCGCCCGCTTAACAAAGTTATGATTCTCAGCGAGATCGCTGAAACGCATGCCTTCCCACTCACCAATACAGTATTCGCGCAGGTTGTCTTCAATTTCCGGATTGATATCCAGCTGATTGGCAATCTGTTGCGCGGTGTGCCGGCAGCGCTCCAGGGGACTTGAGTAGATGTGTGTTGGTTTGCTTACTGAGGCGGCCAGGTGCCGACCGGTCCGGTTAGCCTGCCGGCGACCGCGCCAGGTTAGCGGGCTGTCGGTGGAGCCGTGCCAGCGACCTTCGACATTGGCGCGGATCTGACCGTGCCGCAGCAATAATATAGAGGTCATGATCGGCTCAAGCTGCGACGTCCAGGTGCAGTCCAAATCGCTGACTGCAGGGCTGCAGCTGGCGTTCCAGCTGATAGCGGCGTTGGCGACTGTTCCGTCGCTGGAAGCGTAATCCCGGCGCGGCGGCGATTTCTGTAATCGGCTCTGCCGCCACTGGGCGACAGGTCAGTGCGGCGGATACCGGGCTCGATATCTCTTTCATTGTGCTGTCTCGTGTTCATCCTGGTGCAACCGTATACGCGGTGAATTGTTATAGTGCCGCGCGTTCCTGACTGACTGCGAGCGACAGCGTTAGTCCGCTCGAGCGTCCACGAATCGAAGCGGTCTCCATTGTCGGTGATGCAGTGCCGGTTTTGGTAATCGCTGATGGATTTTTTGTACTTTATTGGTAAGACCTGATGAATTTCTGGCGTGTTGGCTGTGTTTTATTGACAACTTATTGTCGTCCGCTGGTCGCCCTGGCGCTGATTTTCGGCCTGGCTGCGGGTTGTTCACAGGAGCCTGAGTATCAACGGCTTTCCGGAGCCACGATGGGCACCTATTTCACGGTGACCTGTCGATGTGATTCATTGCTGGATCAGGCGCGCATCGATGCTGAACTGCGGTCAGTGAACGTGCAGATGTCGACCTATGACCCGGATTCCGCGTTGTCTGCGTTCAATACCGGGCAAACGGGTGTCTGGGTGGCTGTCCCAGCGGCAGTGGTTGAGGTGATTGAGACTGCCAGCCAGTTGAGTGAACTCAGCGACGGAGCCTTTGATGTCACCGTGGGTCCGCTGGTGAATGCCTGGGGATTCGGCCCTGACCTGCAGGACGAGGCGGAATTGCCAAACGACCAGACTATCAACAGCCTGCTCAAGCAGATTGGCTATCAGCAGCTGGAATCCCGAGCGCAGCCACCAGCACTGCGCAAGCACACGGATCTCTATGTCGATCTCTCGGCCATTGCCAAAGGACATGGCGTCGACCGGGTTGCCGGGCTTCTGGAAGCATCCGGCTGTGCTGACTATCTGGTGGATATCGGGGGTGAAGTCAGAGTGCGCGGGGTCAATGCCAGGGGAGTGGCATGGACAATTGGCGTCGAAGTGCCGGATCCCGGCTCTCAGGGCGAGGTGCAGCGGGTATTGAGGTTGACTGATCAGTCAGTGGCAACCTCCGGTGATTATCGGAATTTTCGAACGATTGCCGGTGCGCACTTCAGTCATACTATCGATCCGCGGACCGGCAGACCGGTGGACCATGCACTTGCCTCGGTCACTGTGGTGCACAAATCGGCTATGTGGGCGGACGGACTTGCTACCGCAATCAATGTCCTGGGTCCTGAGCGGGGTCAACGCCTTGCACAAAGCATGGGCCTGCCGGTTTTGATGATCATTCGTTCCACTGACGGTTTCGAAGAAAGGTATACTGCAGAAATGAAGCAAATTCTGGTGAATCCATGACCACAGCTGTGCTGGCGTTTTCGGTAATGCTGCTGCTGGTAGCAGCGATGGCTGTTGGGGTGATCTTCGGGCGCAAACCGATCACCGGCAGTTGTGGGGGTATGAAAGCCCTGGGCCTGAACATGGAATGTGAAATCTGTGGGGGCGATCCCCAGCAATGTGATTCCGGAGTGCCTGAACAGGATAGCCGGGGCAGCGCGCTGGGACGCGAACTGCCCCGTCGCTGAGCAGGCTCCAGGGCGAAATACTGCAGACCGGTCAGCTCAGACTGACTCAGCCCTGATTGTCAGAACCTTGTTATCAGAACCGGGGAACAGATCCCGGGGTAAGGCAAACCTGCCAACTCATGAGACTTGTCCATGCTTAGGGAAAGCTAGCCAACAAGACCCATCATGAGCCACGCTGATGCCCCTGCTGTGTCTGATCTATCTGCGCTTGCGGCGCAGTTCAAAAGTGAACTTGCTGCCGGCAGTATTGACCTGCCGCTGATTTGTGTAGCCAGAGAATCGCCTTCAGTGAGCAGGCGCCACTGAAATGGCAGCTTGAATTCACTTCCGCGGGACGTTCTGCGCTCTTCACCCATATCAGTAAGTGTAGTTCGATTTCTGCGTGATAGTATCTGCGCCACCTCTAGTTGGGCGGTACCCGATTTCCGTGATCTCAGCAGTTGCTCTTGCCGTTGGCACTCGTTATGCCTTTTCCCGTCGCAGTTCTATTTCGTTCATCAGTCTCGTCGCCGGGGCAGGTCTGGCACTGAGCGTGGCAGTGCTGGTGATTGTTGTGTCAGTGATCAACGGGTTCGAACAGGAACTGAAAAGCCGTGTCTTTGGTCTGCTGCCACACCTGTCTTTTTATGGTCGAGATGGTCTGGAATCTTCGTCAGCAGATCTCGATCGCCTGCGGGCACTGCCTGGTGTGGTCGGCGCTGAAGAGTTTGTTCAGGGCGTGGGTCTGGCGGCGGTCGCAGATGAAGTCGCCAGCGTGGTGATTACAGGTATTGACCCTGAGCGCTACGATCAGGTGTCTGATCTGTTCCAGTTTCTACCCGATGATGCTTCCCTGGTGCCTGGTGAATTTGGCTTGTTCCTGGGTTCAGGTGTGGCTGCCGAACTTGGCCTGGAGGAGGCGGACAGGGTGTCGCTGGTGTTGCCCAGCGCAACGGTTACACCAGCGGGCCTGTTTCCTCGCCAGAAGCGGTTTGTTGTGAAAGGCATCATCCGGTCCAATTCGGAACTTGACGCCAGGGCCGCCTATATCCACCTCGATGACGCTCGGCGGTTGTTCCGACTTGGCAAGCGGGTGCACGGTTACCAGTTGCGACTGGAAGATCTGTTTTCGGCGGCGCAGATTGCCGCGGTCGGCATGGACACACTTGGTCGTGACCGGGTTTTCGCCCGGACCTGGATGCGCAGCCACGGTAATCTGTATCGCGCGATTGGTGTGCAGAAAACGACGATGTTTGTACTTCTGTCCTTCCTGGTTGCTGTGGCAGCGTTCAATCTGGTGTCGACCCTGGTAATGGTCGTCGATCAGCGCAGCGGCGACGTTGCCATAATGCGTACGCTGGGTAGTGACACCGGCACAGTGGTAGGCGCTTTCGTGCTGCTGGGTGCCACCCTCGGACTGGTCGGGATAGGACTGGGGCTGCTGGTCGGCTCCGCCATCGCGTTGCTGCTGCCAGCTCTATACAACTGGATCACCATCAGCTTTGGACTGGACCTGATGAATCAGTACTTTGTCAGCTACCTACCAGTGCAGATTCATCTGGCTGATCTCATGGGTATCTCTATCACCGCTTTAGTGCTGTGTATCCTGAGTACTTTGTATCCTGCGCTACGCGCTGCCGCGTTGCGACCTTCGGAGGTGCTGGCTCATGAGTGAAGTACTCAAGGCGGTAGGGCTGCGCAAGAGCTATCGTCAGGGCAGTGCGGCGGTCCATGTGCTGAAAAAAGTGGACTTTGCGATTTCCACCGGTGAACGGGTAGCCATCGTTGGACGGTCGGGTTCCGGCAAAAGCACGCTTTTACATCTGCTGGCCGGTCTCGATGAACCAGATGCCGGTTATGTCGAGGTGGCCGGTGAGAACCTGACCGCGGCGTCGGTTGGCGAACGCGCAGCAATTCGCAATCGCTTCATGGGCTTTGTGTATCAATTTCATCATCTGCTGCCGGAGTTTTCGGCGCTGGAGAATGTGGCAATGCCTTTGCGCCTGGGTGGAGAATCCCGTCAGAGTGCCAGTGGTCAAGCCCAGCAGATGCTCGATCGGGTTGGTCTCAGCGCTCGCCTGCAGCATCTCCCAGCGCAGCTGTCCGGTGGCGAGCGACAGCGGGTGGCCGTAGCCAGAGCGCTCATTGGTCGGCCTGCCGTTGTGCTCGCAGATGAACCTACCGGCAATCTGGATCGCCAGAATGCCGAAGCGGTATTTGCACTGATGTGCGAGTTATCGGATGAGCAGGGCACGAGCTTTGTGATCGTGACCCACGATACGTCGATGCTCGATGGGATACACCGGGTACTCGATCTGGTCGATGGAAGCATCGGATGAAGGACAGTGTTGCGCTGAGCCTGGCGCTTCGCTATCTGCGCAAACGCAGGCGCAAGTTTGCCGCCTTCATTACCTGGGTTTCGGTGATAGGCCTGTCGCTCGGAGTCCTGGTGTTGACGGTTGTCCTCAGCGTGATGAACGGCTTCGATGCGGAATTGAAAACGCGCATTCTGGGCACCGTGCCCCATATCCTGCTGCCGGAGCGGACCGCGGCTGAAGTTGCGGTGGCTGCGTTGCAAGATCATCCCGAAATCAGATCAGTGGATGACTTTTTTACCGGAGCAGGGATGGTCACCCGGGGTGGTGGCGTCCACCCGGTGAGTGTCTATGGCATTGTTGCCGGCGAAGACGGTGGTCTTTCACAGCTGTCCCAACACATGGTTGATGGTTCGCTTGCTGACCTTGATAACCCGGGTCGGAATCTGATTATGGGTGCGCCTCTTGCCAACCTGCTCGGCCTGCTGGCGGGTGATCAGCTGGCACTGGTGCTGTCGGAACCAACACCCGCGGGTCTGAATCCGCAGCTGTTGCGTTTTCATCTGGCCGGGACTTTTGAACTTGGCGCTGAACTGGACTACTCACTGGTTCTGCTGGCCATTGATGATCTGCCAGGTGCGCTTGAAGATCCGGCTTCTGTCGAGCGGTTCGGCAGTCGCGGCGTACGGTTGCAGCTGAGTAATCCGTTACTGGCCGCAGGTGTTGCGGCTGAGCTGAGTCAGCAACATCCAGACTGGCGGATCGAAAGCTGGGCGAGCAGCTACGGTGAACTGTTTCAGGCGGTGCGTCTGGAAAAGGCGCTGATGTTTCTGATTCTTCTGCTTGTTGTCGCGGTGGCCGCGTTTAACATCGTTTCGGGTCAGATGATGATCGTCACCGATAAGAAGTCAGATATTGCGATACTGCGCACTATGGGGGCCACCGCCTCGACGATTCACAGGACTTTTCTTCTGCAGGGCTTGATCGTCTCCACTTTCGGAATTCTGTTTGGTCTGCTGGGTGGGGTGCTGGCGGCCAACTGGATTTCTGATCTGGTGGCAATTCTCAAAGACTGGTTCGGCTTCGGTTTGCTGGATGGGACTTTTTTTGTTGAGGTTCCTTCACGGGTAGAATCGATGGATCTTTTCCTGATTGGTGCGCTGTCGTGGAGTCTGTGTCTGTTTTCCGCCTGGTTGCCGGCACGTCGCGCTGCTCGACTGAATCCAATAGAAGGTCTGCACTCGTGAGCCGCTGCCTTGACGGCTCAGGTCTGCTCCCGTTTTAACGCCCGACGTGCCTTACGCTCCTGCCAGCGGCGGATCACGTGAAGACGCCAGAAAACACGGACGATGACAAAACCACTGACCCCTGCCACCCAGCCGCAGACCAGTGATCCGAATAGCAGCGGGTAACCTATCACCGAAGCATTCGCTTCGAGCCAGGCCAGGTTCATTTCGATACTGGTGATTTCCACGTCGGTGCCCAGCAACCAGGCTCCCAGCCGGTAGGCGAAGTAAAACATCGGCGGAATGGTCAACGGGTTGGTGATCCATACCAGCGCGAACGCAACCGGAAGATTACAGCGCGAAACGATTGCGAGAAACGACGCGATCAGCATCTGAAAGGGTATCGGCAGAAACGCGCAGAACAGCCCGATGAAAGTCGCACCTGATACCGACCGGCGGTGCAGGTGCCATATTTCAGGGTTTCGGAGCCAGCGGCTTACAGGTTTAAGCGCACGGTTCTCACTGAGCTGGTCGCGAGCTGGCAGATATCGCTGGAGGATCTTCTTTGGCATAAAGTGGATTATGCACAGCATTGACGAATCTCTCACATAACATCTGTCGGCGCAGGCTTTGTTGTTGGCTGCCTGCTGCTGGCAATTCCCTGGAGTGAGCAGCAGCTGCTGTTTGCTCCTGGCTGGTTGCCAGCAGCAGCGGCGATTGGCTGGTCTGGCTATCGGCTGTTCGAGTCTCGAACCAGCCTCACTCTGGCGGCGGGTCTGGCCGCGGGTTTCGTTTATGCGTGGATACACGCTCTGCTGGCTCTGGAAGCCCGCCTGCCTGGCTGTGTGGACGAAGACTATCGCCAGGTTCGAGTTGTGCTGGTGAGCCGACCATCATTCACAACGGTGGCATCAGATCATCAACAGAGCGCCAAATTCCAGGCACGTTTGCTTGACCCTCTGGTAAATCCCGACTGCCGGGTCGCAGCAGGTGCAGTGATTCAGTTGAGCTGGTTCGATCCGCCGGTGATTATGCAGGGTGACGTCTGGCAGCTGAACGTTCGCCTTCGGCAACCCTGGAGTTACCAGAATCCTGGTGGTTTTGACTATGAACGCTGGCTGTTCGGTAAGCGTCTCAACGGTAGCGGTTATGTTCGTGAGGGGGCGTTGTTGCAACGAAGTGGTCCGGCCCGAACCGGACAGACGTTTGCAGGCTTTCTCGACGCCAACGCGGTACGACATGAGGGAATTATTCTGGCCCTGACCCGAGGTGACGCGGGAGGCATCAGTAACGATCAGTGGAGTCGGTTCAGAGCCACCGGAACAGTGCATCTGATGGTGGTGTCGGGCCTGCACGTTGGTCTTGTGGTTGGCACGGGCTTTCTGTTGTTCCGCTGGCTGTTGCGCGGCCTGCCGATGCTGGTCAGTTACGAACGCCTCGCCGGAGGATTAGCACTGTTGGCGGCAGCCGGTTTTGTTCTGGCGACCGGCAGCGGCGTTCCGGCTCTACGCGCCTGGCTGATGGCCGCGCTGCTGATGGCGTCGATCATGACAGGACGTCGGGTATCCCGACTGTCGGTGTTTGTAATCTGCATGGCGCTGGTGTTGTTGCTGGACCCTTTGGTTGTGCATCAGGCCGGTTTCTATCTGTCATTTGGTGCCGTTGCCGTGCTGTTGAGTTTCTTCTCTGTGCGGCGCTCCAGAGCAAACTGGCTGATGCAATTACTGACCACCCAGGCGGTTCTGTTCGCATTTCTGACCCCCGCGCTCGCGCTTGGGCAGGCGAGCGTTGCCGGGTTGGGCAATCTCAGCAACCTCGCTGCGGTGCCAGTGCTCGGAGTGGCTCTACCGCCGTTGCTTGCCGCTTCGCTGTGCTGGTGGTGGTGGCCGGAAGCTGCAATATACCTGCTGGCTGGAACCGGACTTCTGCTCGATGGACTGATGGCGCTGATTGAAGGGGCAGCGTCCTTTTCTCAGATAAACGCGGGTTCCGGTGCCTGGCTCCTCAGCCTGCTGGCACTGGCTGCGGCGTCGCTGCTGATTGCCAGAGTGCCCCTGATCTGGTGGCCGATGCTGGTGCTCAGCTGGTTGGCATGGTTAATCCCTTCGTCCAGCCGTCCGCCAACCGGGGAGTTCTCCGTCACCGCACTCGATGTCGGCCAGGGCAGTGCGATCATTGTCGAAACCGCAAAGTACCGACTGCTGTTTGATACCGGCCCCAGCTTCCTGAGCGGGTTCGAACTCGGTGCCGCAGTGGTGGTTCCAAGCCTGCTGCGTACCGGCAACGACCGGATCGATGTGCTGGTGCTCAGTCATCAGGATCTGGACCATACCGGCGGCTTGCTATCGGTACTGGATGACCTTGAGGTGGCGCGCGGATTTTCGTCGTTCGGGCAGCCTGAGCTTGCAGCGTCTGTGCCGCGGCAGCATTCCAGCCCCTTTGATCCAGTGCGGTTCGACCGCTGTCGGGCAGGTGTCCGCTGGCAGTGGGATGATGTGCAATTCGAGTTTCTCAACGACCCGGATTCACCTGTCGGGAACGACAATGACCGCTCCTGCGTGCTTAGAATCTCTGCCCGGCGTACCAGCGCGCTGCTGAGCGGAGATATCAGCAGGCGGATCGAGCGACGTTTGAGCCGAAGTCGCCAACTCGGCGCCGACCTGGTTATGGCACCGCATCACGGCAGCAACTCCTCGTCATCATCGGGCTGGATCGCAGCGAATCGGCCTGACTGGGTGCTGATCAGCGCGCCGAGACGCAGCCGCTATCGCCATCCGCACCCGCAAGTCGTGCAACGATATCTGCAGGCGGGTGTCCGGGTGGCGGTCACTGGCTATCAGGGTGCGCTGGTCTGGCGAAGCTGGCGAACCGATGATTTGGGAACTCACCGTAGTTTAAACGGCCCTTACTGGATTAATCCGCCGGTACAGGCGCCTGCCAGGGTTCGTCGAGCCGACGGATCATCTGGCGTAACTGACTGATCAGGTGGTCCTTCTCTTCGTTGGACAGAAAACTGCCAACTTCGAACTGTTGTTCCCGACAGCGCAGGTTGATGCGCTTTTTGTACCAGGGATGCGTCGCTGCTTCGATGAAAAACCGGGAAAAGTAGCGGTCAAAATCGAAGCGCTGGGTTGGTTTGTTGACGCCCCGTTCGAAAACCAGCGTCGACTTCGAAAGCGTCAGGACTTCAGTGGTGTGAGTGCGTCGCACGCAATAGTAGAGACAGGCCGTCAGGACGCTCATTTCGAGCACGGTAAACGGCAGAATCAACCACATACCGTTGACAGTGAACACCCCGGCTACCACCCCGGAAATCACCATCAGCGAGCCTACCAGGTAGGTATTGGCGCGCCAGGTCCAGGACCGATTGGGTTTCAGCACAATTTGCCCACGGCTGGCATTTTCGTCGAATTCTGCGTTTATCATCGTGATTTAGCGAATGTGATCGTTGCCTTATCGGCTGTTACTCCACCCCGGTGTCTGAAGGAAGCGGATACAACGGGTTTTCCAATTGATCCTTTTTTTGCCGGTCAGGATTGGTACCAATCCAACGCGTCAATGGCCAGGTCTCGCTCGAGGTTGTCGCTGAAAGTCAGTTCTTCGATGTCTCTGCGTCGATCGATCCAACGATGACCTCGATATTCAGACTCCTCGGAGACCGCAAAGTTCGAGTCATCGACTGCCAGTTGGACATGCAGTTTCATAGCGGCTGCTTCCGGCAGGTCGTGATTACGGCTGCTCGACATATCGCAGATCCGCTGCACGTGTGCGGTTTTCAGAGCGAAAGACTTAGCCAGGGTGGAATTTAGTGCCTCGCGCCAGTCTTCGCCAACAATCAGGTAGTGGCCAGGGAAGGTCCAGCGGCCGTGTTCCTGCACGATCAGCAGCTTACCGTCTTCATTCATCGCCAAGGCGGCCACGTAAACCTGAAAATAGTCTCTACCGATCTGCAGTTCTTCGCGCAGCCGTTTCACGCTCTGCCAAAGATGCTGGCTGGTCTTATTGACAAAACGCAGCCCCAGGCCGGCCTCTTCGACCCGGGTTACCTGCATATCGACCGTAGGTGTTGGTTGATGATCTACCTGGTTGGGATTGAGCAGAGTCAGCTTCAGTTTTGCCCCATTGGTAATCGGGTGATCAGTGACACTGACAAAAAGCCCGCCTTCGGAGATATCGCGGGCCGTGCATCTGCGTTTGCCGAGTGCCGGGTGCTGGAGCTCCACAAGCAGTGGCAGCTGAACGCGCGGATGTGATCGTTTCTCCATGAGCTGTGTACTAATCCCGTCTGAATTCCGTGAATCTACCTAGTAGGCATTGAAATAGTGGCATCTGGCCGCATTTTAACAGCAGTCGATAACTGAGGTAGTGCCATGCGAATGGACAAAATGACCGCCAGATTGCAGGAAACACTGGCTGATGCGCAATCTCTGGCTGTTGGTCGGGATCATGCTGCATTTGAGCCCCTGCACATACTGGTTGCCATGCTGGAGCAGAAACCGGCCCCTGCGCTCGCCTGGCTGCAGCAGGCGGGCGCTGATCTGGCGCGATTGCGTGATGGTGCAAATGTCGCTTTAGACCGGCTGCCGACGCTTGGAACACCGTCTGGCGAGATTGTCCCTTCCCAGGCGCTGATGCGGATGCTGAATCTGGCGGACAGGGCAGCCCAGCAGGCGGGCGATACCTTTCTTTCTACCGAGCAGGTGCTGCTGGCTCTGCTCTCGGACGATACCGTAGGTGCGCTTCTGAAAGACACGGGCGTTACCGGAGCACAACTTGAACAGGCAATCACAATGGCAAGAGACGGAGAAGCAGTCACGGACGCAAACGCTGAAGATCAACGCGAAGCGCTGGATCGATTTACGATTGATCTCACAGCCCGCGCGGAAGAGGGCAAACTCGACCCGGTGATTGGTCGGGATGATGAAATTCGCCGAACAATTCAGGTGTTACAGCGCCGTACCAAGAACAACCCTGTGCTGATCGGCGAACCCGGTGTGGGTAAAACCGCAATTGTCGAAGGCCTGGCCCAGCGGATCCTCAATGGAGAAGTTCCTGAGGGTTTGAAAGATAAGCGGGTACTCAGCCTCGACATGGGTGCGTTGATCGCAGGAGCGAAGTTTCGTGGTGAGTTCGAAGAACGTCTGAAAGGGGTTCTCAATGAGCTGTCCAAGCAGGAAGGCAGCATCATTCTTTTCATTGATGAACTGCACACCATGGTTGGTGCTGGTAAAGCTGATGGCGCAATGGACGCCGGAAACATGCTCAAACCCGCGCTTGCTCGGGGTGAGCTGCACTGTGTTGGCGCCACGACGTTAGATGAATATCGGCAGTACATTGAAAAAGATGCAGCACTCGAGCGTCGCTTTCAGAAAGTACAGGTGGATGAACCGAGCGTTGAAGACAGCATTGCGATTCTGCGTGGTCTGAAAGAACGCTACGAACTTCATCATGGCGTTGATATCACTGACCCGGCGATTGTTGCCGCGGCCAAGCTGTCGCACCGTTACATCACGGATCGGCAGCTTCCCGACAAAGCCATTGATCTGATGGACGAGGCCGCCAGCCGCATCCGGATGGAAATGGATTCCAAGCCCGAGTCGATGGATCGGCTCGAACGGCGCCTGGTTCAGCTGAAAATGGAAGCCGAAGCGCTGAAGAAGGAGTCGGATGATGCCAGCAAGAAACGCCTTGAAGATCTGCACAGTTCGATCTCAGAACTGGAGCACGAATATGCAGATCTCGATGAAATCTGGCAGGCAGAGAAAGCCAGTGTCCGCGGCGAACAGGACCTGAAAGAGGAGCTCGATGCGGCCCGGCTGGATTTCGAGGCGGCGCGGCGGGAGGGTAACCTCGGTCGCATGTCCGAGCTGCAGTACGGACACATCCCTGAGCTGGAAAAACAGCTGGCGGCAGTCGCCAACCTTGAAGACGCACCCCGACAGCTGCTGCGCAGCTCGGTGACCGAAGAAGAAATTGGTGAAGTGGTCTCCAAGTGGACGGGCATTCCAATCAGCAAGCTGCTGGAGGGTGAACGGGATAAACTGCTGCGTCTCGAAGACGAGCTTCATCAACGGGTGATCGGTCAGAAAGAAGCGGTCAGTATCGTTTCAGACGCTGTCCGTAGGTCGCGCGCGGGACTGTCGGATCCCAATCGACCCAATGGTTCTTTCATGTTCCTTGGACCTACCGGCGTCGGTAAGACCGAGCTGTGTAAAGCCCTTGCTGAAGTCCTTTTCGATTCAGAGGATGCGCTGCTGCGCATCGACATGTCGGAATTCATGGAAAAACACTCGGTGGCTCGTCTGATTGGTGCCCCGCCTGGATATGTCGGTTATGAAGAGGGTGGCTATCTGACCGAGAAGGTTCGCCGTAAACCTTATTCGCTGATCCTGCTTGATGAGATTGAAAAGGCGCATCCGGATGTCTTCAACATTCTGCTGCAGGTTCTCGATGATGGTCGGTTAACCGACGGTCATGGCCGCACGGTGGATTTTCGGAACTGTGTTCTGGTCATGACTTCGAACCTCGGTTCCGATGCGATTCAGGCTCTGACGGAGCAGGGCGAAACCAGCCGGATCAAAGATACGGTGATGGGTGTGGTGTCACAGCACTTCCGACCCGAATTCATCAATCGCGTGGACGATATCGTGGTCTTTCATCCGCTGGCGCGTGACGAAGTGGCTCGAATTGCCGAGTTGCAGGTGGCTATTCTGCGCAACCGTCTTGGCGAGCAGGATCTGAGTATCGAATTGTCTGCGGCTGCGTTGGAGGGGCTGGTCGCGGAAGGTTATGACCCGGTCTACGGTGCTCGTCCGCTCAAGCGGGTGATTCAGAAACGGATCGAGAACCCCCTGGCGCAGAAGATTCTGGCCGGCGAGTTTCTGCCCGGCGCTGCAATTCAGGTAGATTTCGTGGATGGGGTGTTCGGTTTTGCCTCTGCGCAAACCGGCTGATGGCGACTGTTGTATATATATACAGTAGTCGCTAATATAACTGTATGGATACACAGCATCACAATACGCCGGAAACCTTACCGCTGTTTCCGCTGGATGCCGGCATGGATGCGAGCGGAAGTACTGGTGGGAGTCTAGACAGGGAACTAGGCAGGGATGTAGGCAGGGATGTAGACCGGAGTTCTGGCCAGAACTCCGGCAAAAAGTCTGGCGCTAACAGGAAATCTGGCGATAGCAGGAAACCTGGCGATAGCAGGAAATCTGGCGATAGCAGGAAATCTAGAGATAATAAAAAAACAGAGACACGAACACCTGTCGGTCAGAGAATTCAGCCACGCAAGCGCCGTTCCAGGTCAGATCGTGGGCAACACAGTGTGAACCCCCACCTTGTCGCAGCTCGAAAATTATCTAGAAAAATCAAGTACTTGCCAGATCATTCTGAAGCTCAGACTGAAACTGCGCAGGCGATCTGCCAGCATCTACGACTGCTTCTGGCGGCTGCCGAATCCGCTGACTGAGTCGCAAACCCGCGGGAAATCCAGACTCGCTCGATAATCTCCGCCCGTTCGGCGTCGTCATTGTGCGCTCTGACCTTGTTCCCAGGCTGAAAAATGGGTTCAATCTGCCGCACCCCGAGCAGGGTGCGGTTCTGGTGGCCGTGCTCGGGTTTCATCCAGCAGACGAGTCTAGTAAATGATCAAAAAATGCCTGTTCCCGGTCGCCGGCTATGGCACGCGATTTCTTCCCGCCACAAAAGCTATGCCGAAAGAGATGCTGCCCATCCTCGACAAGCCGCTGGTGCAGTACGGGGTAGAAGAAGCCGTTGCTGCGGGCCTGACGGAGATTGGCTTTGTCACCGGGCGGGGCAAACGTTCCATTGAAGACCATTTCGATGTGAGCTACGAACTCGAGCACCAGATTGCTGGAACCGGTAAAGAACAGGCCCTTGCAGGTATCCGCGAGCTGATCGACCAATGTACCTTCTCCTATACCCGCCAGATCAATATGCGGGGCTTGGGTGATGCGATCCTCAAAGGTCGTACCATCATCGGTGATGAGCCATTTGCCGTTGTGCTCGCCGACGATCTCTGTCTGGGCGCGGACGATGGCGCCGGCGACGGGGTCCTGAAACAGATGGTTGGTCTCTATAACCAGTTCCGCTGCAGCATTGTTGCGATCGAAGAAGTCCCTGCAGATCAGACCCATGCTTATGGGGTCATCGCTGGTGAAGCGATCAGTGACCAGCTATACCGAGTGACGGACATGGTCGAAAAACCTGCACCTGATAAAGCACCCAGCAATCTGGCAATCATCGGCCGCTATATTCTGACGCCGGATATCTTTGAACTGATCGAAGCAACTCCACCGGGTAAGAACGGGGAACTGCAGATTACCGATGCGCTGCTCGCTCAGGCAAAACGTGGCTGTGTGATGGCCTATAAATTCAGCGGTAGGCGCTTCGACTGTGGCTCTGTTGGTGGCTATGTTGAAGCCACCAACTACTACTACCAGAAGAAATATGGTGGCGGGGTAGAACAGTGAACACCTCCTTTGATCTGGCGCTGGCAGAGATCCGCAGGCGGGACTTCCAGCCCATGAAGCTTGATGAGCCGGTCGAAATTGACGAACTGCCAACACCGGCCCTGTTGCTGGATGAGCAGGCGCTGCAGAGGAATATCGACAAGATGGCCGGCTTTCTCGGCGGTCGTGGTAAAGGTTTCCGTCCTCACGGTAAGACTCACAAGTGCCCGCTGATTGCTCATCGGCAACGCGCCGCTGGAGCTGTTGGAGTCTGTGTAGCCAAGGTTTCGGAAGCTGTTGCGATGGTCCATGCGGGGATTGACGATGTGCTGGTCACCTCGCCAATCACCAATCTGGCAAAGGCCCGTATTCTGGCGGATCTTGCTGAATCTGCGAGAATTTCGATTGTTGTGGACCAGCTGCAGGGTGTCGAGCTGCTGGCCCAGGCTGCTGCCGATGGCGGACGGCTCGGCGTAGTGGCAGACATCGATATTGCGATGGGTCGAACGGGCACGCGCTCCGACGAGGTGCTACTGCAGATTGCTGAGCTGGCGACCTCCACACCTGTTCTGGATTTCCGCGGTGTGCAGCACTATGCGGGTCATATCATGCACATTGAAGGCTATGAAAGCAGAAAAGAGCGGTCGCTGGCGTTGTGGGAGGCGGTGACCGCTAAAGTTGAGCTGCTCTCCGCGCGTGGCTTTCCTTGTGAAATTGTTACCGGCTGTGGCACCGGAACTTACAATATCGACAGTGAGGTAGCGGCGATTACCGACCTCCAGGTCGGCAGCTATGTATTCATGGATCAGGAGTATCGGCTGATCGGATCACCGTCTGCTGAACTGTTTGATGATTTCGAAGTGTCTCTTACCGTGGCGACTACGGCCATCAGTCAGCCTACCAATCGCGCTATCACCGTTGATGGTGGCTACAAAGTGTTTGCGTCTGATTCAGTGAATCCGGAACCGCTCAGCATCGCGGAAAGCAAATTCCGTTTTGCCGGCGATGAACACGGCGTACTCATTTATCCTGAAGGCTACCAGGAGCCGCTGCTCGGTACGGTGCAGCGGTTCATCACACCGCACTGTGACCCCACGGTAAATCTTCATGATGCTTTCTGGCTGCATCGGGATGGTATGGTGATTGAGCGCTGGCCGATTACCGCGAGAGGCTGCTCCTGGTAGCGTTCTGGTGGTGTGTTCGCCATGAACCACACTTTCCGGATCTGTCCCACGGTTTACAATTACAATAAGCGCTAAGATGCAGAGACAAGACGTCTCTCGCTGACGAAAAAGGAGATTCTTCTTGCTTGAGATTTTTCAATCCGGTGGCTGGTTGATGGTACCGATACTGCTGTGCAGCATTGTTGCAGCGGCTATCTGTGTAGAACGGCTATGGTCGTTGCAACGTTCGCGCATTGTCCCTAAAAACCTGCTGGCGCAAATCTGGAGCGCGTTGAAAACATCAGATCTCGACTCGCAGAAACTCAGAGAACTGCGCGGTAACAGTCCGTTGGGTCAGATTCTTGCCGCTGGCATCGCCAATGCAAAGCGCGGCAGAGATATTATGAAAGAAGCGATGGAGGAGGCGGCAAGTCAGGTCAGTCACGACCTCCAGCGCTATATGACGACTCTTGGCATCATTGCGTCGATCAGCCCGCTGCTGGGACTGCTGGGCACGGTGGTCGGCATGATTCAGGTGTTTACGGCGCTGATGCTTGAAGGTGCAGGTAATGCCAATGTGCTTGCTGGTGGCATCTCACAGGCGTTGATCACAACAGCGGCCGGTTTGTCAGTAGCAATCCCCGCACTTATGTTCCATCGATTTTTCCTGCGTCGGATAGATGAACTGATGATTTCCATGGAGCAGGAAGCCGTCAAGCTCGCCGAGATTCTGCAGGGTGAAAACACCGAAGACCCTCGGCTGTGAAGTTTCTGCAGAAGCGCGGTCACCATGAAGCCAGCGTTGAACTGACGCCGCTGATCGATGTGGTGTTTCTGCTGCTGATTTTTTTTATGGTTTCGACAACCTTCATTCGCGAAACGCAATTGAAAATCGATCTGCCGGAAGCGGCCGGGGAACTCCAGGAAGTTGAAGACGACCTGATAGAAATTACCGTTGATCGAGTTGGTGATTACGCAGTGAACGACAGACTGCTGGTAAAAAATGATCTGCGGACCCTGGTGCGGGCTCTCGAAGAGGTGCTGTCAGAACGGCCGCCCAGCTCCCGGGTTATTGTCACTGCGGATGCCAACGCCAGTCATCAGGCTGTGGTCCGTGCGATGGATGCTGCCGGTAAGGTTGGGCTTACCCGACTCAGCATCACCACCCAGCAACCATCCCAAGAGTGACGCAACCGACCGGGAACAGCTCAGAACCTGCTGTTCTGGTCAGTGACTGGTCGATCTACCGGCGCCTGCTGCGTTACGTCAAACCCCACTGGCTGATCTTTCTGATCGCCGTGATCGGATTTCAGATCGGGAGTGCGGCTGAAGCTTATTTCGTCAATACCTTCGGCAAGCTGATCGATGGCTGGCCGGATGCAGCATTGACGGTCCCGCTGCTGATGTTGGCCGCTGCCGTGGTGCGTGCCCTCGGTGAAGTGGTGGGCGAACTGCTACTGAGCAGAATTTCCTTCACCGTGGTGCACAAGCTTCGCACGCAGTTGTTCGATCAATTGTTAATGATGCCGAGCGCCTATTTTGACGCCAGTTCTCAGGGTCATCTGGTTTCGCGTATCACCTACACGGTTGCGCAACTGCGTGATACCGGAACGGACGCGCTGAAGACCATCGTTCAGGATGGTGGCAAACTGATCGTCTATCTGGCTTTCATGATTTATCTGAGCTGGAAGCTGACGCTGATTTTTGTCGCTACTGCACCCCTGGTGGCTGCTGTCGTGGTGTTCGCGAGTCGACGATTTCGCCGTATCAGCAGACGCATCCAGGACTCCATGGGTGACGTTACTCATGTGGCGTCAGAAAGTGTCGGCGGCTATAGGGTAGTGCGCATATTTGGTGGTGATCGCTACGAGCGCGAGCGCTTTTTTAACGCCAGCCTGCGAAATCGTCAGCAGAACCTGAAAATGATTCTGACCAAAGTCGCCAGCACTCAGGTGATCCAGGTCTTTGTTGCCACAGCTTTAGCCGTGCTGATTGCGTTGCTGCTTCAGCCACAGCTCGGTGGCCATATGTCGATTGGTGATGTGGTCGTGTTCCTGGGTCTTGCGGGGATGCTGGCGAGGCCCATACGCAAACTGTCTGAGGTCAACGCCCGGCTGCAGCGTGGTCTGGCGGCTGCTGAAGATGTATTCGGCCAGCTTGACGAAAACCAAGAGCTCGACGCCGGTGAGGTCAGCGTCGAGCGAGCGTCCGGTCTTGTGGAATTTCGAGACGTCTGTTTCACCTATGATCAGGGCAGTGGTGCAGTACTTGATCATCTGAACCTGACAATCGAACCGGGCCAGAGTGTTGCTGTGGTCGGTCGGTCCGGCAGTGGCAAAACAACGCTCGCAAGTTTGATACCTCGATTCTATGAACCGGACAGTGGCGAGATTCTCCTCGATGGTATTCCGCTGGGTGCTTATCGGCTGAGTTCCCTGCGAGCGCAGATTGCACTGGTGACCCAGCAGGTAACTCTGTTCAACGATAGTCTGGCTCGAAACATTGCGTATGGCGGGCTGTCAGGCGCGAGTGAGACGCAGATTCAGGATGCCGTTGTCCGCGCTCATGCAGATGGATTTGTTGACGCTCTGTCGGAAGGTCTTGCTACCCGGGTTGGTGATGACGGAGTGCTGTTATCAGGCGGTCAGAGGCAGCGTGTGGCAATAGCCAGGGCGCTGTTGAAAGACGCACCGGTGTTGATCCTGGATGAAGCCACCTCTGCTCTGGACACTGAATCTGAGCGGCATATCCAGGCCGCACTGGTCGAGGTGATGAAAGGCCGCACCACCATTGTGATCGCCCATCGTCTGTCGACCATTGAGAGTGCAGACGTGATTGTGGTGATGGATGAGGGCCGGATTGTCGAGCAGGGCGATCATAAGACGCTGCTTGCCGCGCAGGGTGTCTATGCCCAACTCTACCAGGCACAGTTTCGCGAAGAAGCTGTGGCCGATGGTACGGATGGCATCACATTGGCGGCGACCAAGTCTGCAGATGGCTCCCGGCAGCACCGGATCGACTACAGCGCAGTCGAACAACGTCTGGATCCGCTGGCCAGAGCCTGGTATTCGGGTGCTTTCTGGCCTCGGTTGCTGTTGCCGCTGTCCTGGGTGTTTGCCTGGACAGCCAGGCGCCGCAGGCTGCGCTACATTACCGGCAGGACTGAGGCCTGGCGGGCGCCGGTGCCGGTGATTGTGGTCGGGAACATCACTGCTGGCGGTACCGGTAAAACACCCTTTGTCATCTGGCTCGGCCGTGAATTGACCAAGCTGGGTTTTCACCCGGGCATAGTCTCCCGAGGGCATGGCGGTAAACCGCAGAGCGAACCGCTGCTGGTCACGGCTGACACGCAGGCGGAGCGAGCTGGTGACGAAGCGCCACTGCTTGCCGCTCGCACCGGAATGCCTGTGGCGATATGTCCTGATCGATGTGCAGCAGCCAGACTGCTGATTGATCAACATAACTGCGACATCCTGGTTACGGATGACGGTCTACAGCACTACGCGCTGGCACGGGATATAGAAATTGCGGTGATTGACGGGACCCGTGGTCTGGGTAACGGCCTGCTGCTGCCGGCGGGTCCACTGCGGGAGCCGCGGACGCGTCTTGACGACGTTGACTGGATAGTCTCGACTGGAGTGGCCAGCGGCTTCAGAGACGATGAAATGCTGATGCAGGCCGTCCCGTTGCGCCTGGTATCGGTAGCGGATACGCACATCGAGATGTCGGTGAGCGAGTTCCTGGCGCTGCATCGGCAAGTCAATGCGCTCGCTGCAATCGGTAATCCCCAGCGCTTTCAGGATACGCTGGCGTCCGCGGGGTTTGACTGTGAACTGCGCAGCCTCGCTGATCATGCCACGATCACCGCAGCCCATCTGGAGTTCGATAATGACCGGCCGGTACTGTGCACTGAAAAAGACGCGGTCAAGGTCCGGGGCCTGCGGCCCGTACCCGCCAATGTCTGGTATCTCGAAATTGACGTGAGATTCGACGATGTTGCCGGTGTCAGCGCAGACGCTAAACTTCGCGAGCTGCTATTGGCACATGGAGTTAAATGCAGGTGAATTTTTATGTCGTCATCCCCGCGCGCTACGCGTCAACGCGGCTGCCGGGAAAACCCCTAGCTGAGATCGACGGTGTGCCGATGATTGTTCGGGTTGCCCAGCAGGCGTCCCGTTCGGGCGCCAGTGAGGTAGTTGTGGCCACGGACGATGCACGTATCGTCGATGTGGTGGCGCAGGCGGGTTTTGCGGCAGAACTTACCCGCGACGATCACCCTTCAGGGTCAGATCGGGTGATGGAAGTTGCCAGCCTGCGGGGTTGGCTCTCGGATGACATCATCATTAACGTCCAGGGCGACGAACCGTTGATTCCACCAGCCGTCATCAAGCAGGTTGCCGCAAGTCTGAATGCGGATGCATCACTTGCGGCGGCAACGCTGTGTGAGCCGATAAGTCAGCGAGATCAGGTGTTTGATGCCAATTCGGTAAAAGTTGTTTGTCGAGATGACGGTCGGGCGCTGTATTTTTCCAGAGCGCCTGTTCCGTATGCTCGTGACAGTTTTACCGACGGTGCTGCTGCGTTGCCGGATACCGGGCAGTGGTGGCGTCATATCGGTATCTATGCATATCGACTGTGGGCGCTGGAAAACTTTGTGGCGTTGCCGCCGGGGAGACTGGAGCAGCTGGAATCGCTGGAGCAGCTGCGCCTGCTGGAGAACGGCATGGAAATCCGTGTCGATGAAGCTTGCCAGCCGGTGCCTGGAGGAGTCGATACCCCTGAGGATCTGCAGCGGGTCAGGGAACTGATTACACAGCAATTGGCACCGACCTGACTATCCGCTGATCATCAGGCCGGCGCGATAAGCTGTGCTGATGTTTTACGCTGCGCTAAGCCTATCTTGGCGACATCCGGATGCCAGCGTCCAGGCGAATGGTTTCCCCGTTCAGATAGGGGTTCTCCATGATCTGCTGTGCCAGTAACGCATACTCCGGGGCGTTGCCCAGGCGTTTAGGAAACTGCACCATCTCTATCAGCGGATCTCGGACCCGATCCGGAGCGCCGGCCATCATCGGCGTTTCGAAGATCCCGGGCGCGATTGTGCAGACCCGGATACCGCTGCGGGAAAGATCCCTGGCAATTGGCAGGGTCATGCCGGCGACTCCTGCTTTGCTGGCGGAATAGGCAGCCTGACCAATCTGGCCGTCGAAGGCTGCAACAGATGCGGTGTTAATGATGACCCCACGTTCTCCGTCTTCGTTGACAGGCTCGTTGTTCTGCATCTGTTCTGCACACAGACGCAAGGTATTGAATGTTCCGACCAGATTGACCTGAAGTACCATATTGAACATTTTCAGCGGCATTGGTCCGTCTTTGGTCAGGGTTCGAGTAGCGGCTCCGATACCTGCGCAATTGACATTGACATGAATCGCGCCAAATTTTGCGACGGTGCCTGCGACCGCGGCTGCGACAGATTCTTCGTCGGCGACGTTAACAACAAAGGCTTCAGCGTTCCCACCGAGCGCGGCAGCAGTGTCTTTAACAGTCGCTTCATTGAGATCGAAGAGCGCGACTTTACCGCCCTGGTTAACTACCATCTCCGCGGTAGCTCGGCCCAGACCAGATGCTCCCCCGGTGATTACAGCGACCTTGTCATGCAGATTCATGTAATTTCTCTCCTGTTGAAATTTGGCTTTAACGACGAACGATGAATGAACAGCCCACCAGTATATCCCAGCTCGGGGCAGGCAATGAGCTTGATGGCTCGGCTGCCGGAGGTGGATTGTCAGCTGACGATCTCAGCCTATTGAGGTATCTACCCGACTACCTGACTCGGGAAGACTCTGACAGGCTGTACAGCGATCTGAAAGCCGCGATGCCGTGGACCCGCGAACAGATCAACATGTATGGTCGAACAATTCCTGTGCCCCGGCGTGTCGCCTGGTGTGGAGACAGCGGAATAGATTACCGCTACTCCGGTCTGCCTCACGTGGCCCAAGGCTGGACTGAAGGGTTATCTATCGTGCGTGATCAACTCGAGCTGTTTCTGGATCGCCACTTCAACTTTGCTCTGCTGAACCGCTACGGTGACGGCGGTGAATATATGGGCTGGCACCGTGACGATGAGCCCGGAATTGGCGATTTGGTCGCCTCTATCAGCCTGGGTGCCAGCAGGCGATTCCTGATCAGACCCGATGCAGCAACGCGTTCTACACGTCTTGATCTCACTCACGGTTCGCTGCTGGTCTTCAAAGGTTCGTTGCGCCATGCCCTGCCGCGGGCAAAAAGCGCGGGAGAACGATTGAACATCACTTTTCGCACAATCAGGCAAAATACCAGTCGCTGATGACCAGTCTGAATCTCAAATCATTCAATACCCTGTCAGTAGAAGCTGTTGCCGATCAGGTAGAGATCGTCGCCAGTGAAGATGACATTATCAAACTGGCGCAAGACCATGGCTCAACACGGCTGTTGGTTCTAGGGGAAGGCAGCAACGTTCTGCTGGCACCGGCCGTGCATCGCGTGGTCTGCCTGATGCGCAGTCGTGGTATTGCCGTTGATGAGATCGGATCACGGATAAAAGTGACCGTCTCGGCGGGCGAAAACTGGCATCAACTGGTGATGTGGACACTGGAGCGCGGCTACTACGGTCTGGAAAACCTGGCGTTGATTCCGGGCAGCGCAGGCGCCGCTCCGGTGCAGAATATTG
Organism: uncultured Pseudomonadales bacterium; assembly: GCA_937921865.1. Lineage (GTDB taxonomy): Bacteria > Pseudomonadota > Gammaproteobacteria > Pseudomonadales > Azotimanducaceae > SZUA-309. Next base: position 110,460 of record CAKZWF010000031.1, read on the forward strand.
GGGCTTATGGGGTTGAACTGGCCGATGTCCTCAGTCACGTTGACGTTGTTGACCTCGAACGCGGTGGCTGCGAAACATTTACCAACGCTCAATGCGGATTCGGCTATCGCGACAGTCTGTTCAAACGGACACCGGGTCGCTATGCGATCACACAGGTGACGCTGGATTTAAGTAAAGAGCCTGGGGTTGTGGCTGCTTATCCGGATCTGCAGGAAGAGTTTGAGCGCGAAGGGGTCATCGCACCGACACCGGAACAGGTCGCTGCGGCCGTGACCCGGGTGCGTCAGACCAAGTTGCCCGACCCGACCTTGACGCCGAACGCCGGTAGTTTTTTCAAAAACCCTGTGGTCACGGCTCACCAGGCCGCCCGGCTGCAGCAGTCGTTTGCGCAGCTGAAGGTCTATCCAACCGAAGCGGGGGTGAAACTGTCAGCAGCGCAGTTAATCGACTGGGCAGGTTGGAAGGAACGGAACAGCCATGGGGTGAGAGTCTGGCCGCGGCAGCCACTGGTGCTGGTCAATGAACTGGGGAGCAGCGGGGCAGACATTCTCCAGTTCGCGGCAGCAATCCAGAGTGATATTGCCGACCGCTATGGCGTCCGGCTCGAAATTGAACCGGACGTGATTGGTTTTTCCTGACGCTGCTCAGCCGCCTGTCGCTAGGCTACTTAGGCAGAATGCCCTGAGCCTGCAGTTCCGCTTCTCTGGCGCGACGTTTGATCTCACGGGGATCGTTGTATGCCCGTTTCGAGGCGCCTGAGACCTCGTCTGTCTCAGTCGCTTCAGGATGCGCTGAGGCCTGATCTTCACTGCCTGTTGTGACTGTCACGGTTTCAGCGCTTTCAGTTTCAGCAGGTTTCGGCTCGGAACTGGCGAGCGTAGCTGCTGCTGTCCCGGTTGTCGGTACCTTATCCGTGTCAACATCTGCAGCAGGGCTGTTCGGTGTGTCCACTTCAGCATCCGCAGAAGTTGTCAGCTCAGCCTTTGTTTCAGTTGCGGGCGCCGCTGAGGGTGCAGTTGCGGAAGCGCTTGCAGGCTCAACTACGGGCACAGGTGCTGTAGTTTCAGCCGGAGCCTCTGGTGCAGCCGACTCAGTAACCTTTGCAGAGTCTTCGCTAGCTGGAGCCGGAGCCGCACGTTTCTGACGGGCGCGGGCGCGCGGATCGTTCGCAGCTCTCGCCGCCGGGCCTTTGTCAGTTTCTGGCTGGCTGGTGCTGGCAACCGTCTCCGCTGTCGATTCCTTGTCTGCAGAGGCAGGGGTAGCTGCCGCAGCTGCATCGGAGGTTGTTGCTATCTTGGCTTGCGCCGCTTCAGGCTTGGATACAGCAGGCGCGACAGGGTTCTTAGCTTTTTCAGCTTCCCTGTCGAGCTCAGCCCGGTTGCGTTTTGGGCGTCGTTTGCTGTTGGCGAGCACTTCGGCAGATGGGCTGCGCTCTTCAGCTGTCGGCATGGGTTTCGAAGGTTCCTGTCGTTTTGCCTCACGCTCAGCTGGTTCGTTCTGGACCGTCTTCGCCTCATCCACACCGTTGTGGTCGGGGCGGGGATTCCGTTCTCTACGACGGCGACCCTGTCCACCGTCTTCCCGGTTCTGGTTCGGCTCGCTGGTGCTCTCGTTACGACTGCGGTTCCGATTCTTGTCCTGATCTCTTGGCGGTCTGTTGCGAGATTGCTCCCGCCTGTTGCTGTCGCGTTCGCCGTCTTCGCCCTGTCGATTGTTCTTTCGACCTTCCGTGCGGCGATTGTCATTGTTGCTGGAGCCATCTGGCCTGGCGTTGCGTTTACTGCCTTCACCCTGCGGACGGGTTCTGTTCTGTGAACGCTCCCGTGGTTGGCTGTTATCTCTCTGCTCGCGGCTCTGCGGCGCTTGGGCAGATTCTGTACCTTCGCCTTCGCTGAACAGCGACTTGAACAGGCGTGCAACCAGTCCCGGGCTTCTATCTTTCGCGGGTGCTGCTGCTTCTTTGGCAGGTGCGGCTGACGCTGCCGCTGCAGGCTGGCTGACCGGTGCCGGGGTATTGTGCTGAATTGCCTTTACAGAAGCGGTTTCTGTTGGCGCTATCTGTTTTGGTGCAGCAACCGCTTCCACTGGTGCGAGCGCAGTTTCCGCAAGTTCATAGCTGGGTACTTCGCCTTCTTCCTGGACGTGATCTTCACGCAATCTGATGACTTCAAATTGAGGGGTTTCCATGTTGACGTCTGGAACGATCACGACATGGGTATTAGTGCGCTTTTCAATTTCAGCGACGTCCTGACGTTTTTCATTCAACAGAAAAGAAGCAATATTGAGAGGTACCATCGCCCGCACAGAAGAACTGTGTTCTTTCAGGCATTCTTCTTCCAGCAGTCTCAGGATCGCCAGTGCCAGCGATCGGGTGTCGCGGATGCGACCCTGTCCTGTGCAGCGCGGGCAGACTTCAGTGGTCAGCTCCTCCAGCGAAGGTCGCAATCGCTGGCGGGACATTTCCATCAGGCCGAATCGCGAGATCCGACCGGTTTGAATACGGGCGCGATCAGGCTCCAGTGCGTCACGCATTTGATTTTCGACTGCGCGCTGGTTCTTTACTGAACTCATGTCGATGAAGTCGATGACCAGCAAGCCGCCAACATCGCGAAGGCGCAGCTGGCGGGCGATTTCGTCCGCTGCTTCCAAATTAGTGTTCAGCGCGGTTTCTTCGATATCAGAACCCTTGGTCGCCCGGGCGGAGTTGATGTCGATCGATACCAGCGCTTCGGTCGGGTCGATAACAATGCTGCCGCCTGAAGGCAGCTTAACGGTGTGCTGGAAAGCGGATTCGATCTGACTTTCGATCTGATAGCGGCTGAAAAGTGGAATCGGATCTTCGTAGAATTTCACCCGTTCGGCGTAGTTCGGCATCACCTGATCAATAAAAGCGCGTGCTTCCTGAAACGCTTCCGCACCGTCGATCAGCACTTCACCGATGTCTTTACGCAGATTGTCGCGTATCGCTCTCAGGATGACGCTGTTTTCCTGGTAGAGCAGTCTGGGGGCTTTTTCGCTCTCACCAGCACGGCTGACGGCTTCCCACACCTGCAGCAGATAATTCAGATCCCACTGCAGTTCTTCAGCGCTGCGGCCGATGCCCGCTGTGCGAATGATCACGCCCATACCCTGGGGGATCTCCAGCTTGCTCATGGCTTCACGGAGTTGATCGCGGTCTTCGCCTTCGATGCGCCTTGAAATACCGCCAGCACGAGGATTGTTAGGCATCAGCACCATATAGCGCCCGGCCAGACTGATGAAGGTCGTCAGCGCGGCACCCTTGGTGCCTCGCTCTTCTTTATCGACCTGGACGATTATTTCCTGACCTTCTTTGACCAGCTCCTGGATGACCAGTCGGCTGCTGTTGGCAGGTTTCTTCTGAAAGTATTCACGCGAGATATCTTTGAGTGGCAGGAACCCGTGTCGATCTGCACCATAGTCGATGAAGGCGGCTTCGAGACTGGGTTCAACCCTTGTAATCCGAGCTTTGTAGATGCTGGCTTTCTTCTGTTCACGACCAACGTTTTCTATGTCTAGGTCGTAGAGTTTCTGGCCGTCGACGAGGGCAACGCGAACCTCTTCGGGTTGACTCGCATTGATGAGCATTCTTTTCATTTAAGTTAGTTCCCTGACGTTTTCACGTCCTGTTCCAGGCACGTAAGCGTGCGTAAAGAAGTTCGACTGAACGGCTTTTCAGCAGCCGAGCCGAGTCGGCCACTTAAGGATTACAGCTGGGGTTGGGCGTGGGGCTCGAATGAGCTGGATTCACTCACACTGACGATCTGCCAGTGGCTGATCGTGTTGAAGCGGTGTGTTACCGGCTTCGCTTCGTCGATGTCCGACTCGGACGGCTGGCACTGCGGACAGTGCCGGAGGCTGATTCCAGTAGAATCACTGCCCCGGTCGTTATCTGATTCACGCCCCAGTAGGCCGCCTATCCAGACATCTTCGACGTATCGTGTGCTCAGGGACTCCAGTTGAGTCCGGGTGGCGCCAGACCGGGAGCTAACCCACTGGCGTCACGCTGAATCTGTTGCTGACTTTTCAGTCTGCTCCCACAACCTCAACGACCGTCTTGAACTGTCCACTTGATGCCATGCAGATGAATGCGGATCCAGGCTTGATGACGGGCCATAAGAAATGGATCTCGATGGACTGCTCGGTTGACGTTTGCTTAATCGCTTTAGTGTTGCTGAGTTACCGTTAAATAGTTCTCTATAGAACTCCAGTCGTAAACTTCTGTTTAGAAGAAATTATTCTTCAAAAATTGTTTAAGAGAAATTTGCTGCTTCTCTCTACTAATTTTCAGCCAATTACTTAGCCGGTTAGTTATTCTGAAACCCAGTGACTGGAATGCAGTTTTTGTTCTTCAGCTGCTGCATCGCAGTTTCATTTTGTTCAGTGCGTCTTGTTTAGAGACTCTTGTTCGGAGACTCTTATTCAGTGTCTTTTTTACCAGGGTCCTTTTTCAGCGTCTCTTCTTCTGCGTCTCTGTTTTGAGAGACCCTCGTTCAGAGTATAGCTGCGGCAAAATGCCTGAAAATCAGACTCGGGTTCATGTCCAGCCTGTCGCTTATCGCGCCCGCCTGGGCGGGAATGCCTGCGCCAAATGTTGGCGTGCGGCTCCTGCATGACCCTACGATCTTAGCAGTAGCTGGTAAGTCCTTCAAACGTCTAGCAAAATGCACCAACCAGACTACATTAAGAAACCATGTCCAAACGGCCTGAAAATTCCCCGAAACCCAAACGCAGGCCGTCAACAACGGCTTCAGTTGCTGCGGGTGGGACGGCGCAAAAAGTTCGGCTGGTAGAAATTGACGAGGAGGTTGGTCAGAGAATTGACAACTTTCTGCTGAAACAGCTTGGCAACGTCCCTAAAAGCCGCGTCTACAGAATGCTTCGCAGTGGTGAGGTTCGGGTTAATGGGGGTCGCAAGAAGCCCATTTACCGTCTTCAGGCGGGCGATACGGTCAGAATACCCCCACACCGCGCTGGCCCTGTAGCCGCGCCGAATTTCATCAGTGACGTTGCCCTGGCAGATCTTGAGGCGGCGATTGTGTTCGAAGATGAACAACTGCTGGTAGTGAACAAACCGGCTGGGCTTGCCGTGCATGGCGGCAGCGGTGTGTCTTACGGGTTGATCGAGGCCATTCGACGGATCAGGGGCGATGGGGTAGAGCTGGCGCATCGTCTTGATCGCGACACTTCTGGGTGCCTGCTGCTGGCCAAGCGTCGTTCAGCGCTGCGTACGCTGCACGAACTGATCCGGCAGGGTCGTCTGCATAAGCGCTATCGTCTGATTGTCAGTGGGCAATGGCCGAGAGATTTGGAAACCGTCAAGCTGCCATTGCACAAGTACCACACCGGCTCCGGTGAACGTCGGGTACGGGTGGCTGCTGAAGGCAAACCCTCGCATACCGACTTTCACCTGGTCGAGCGCTGCGATCGTGCCAGCCTGCTTGACGCTGACCTCATAACCGGAAGAACACACCAGATCCGGGTTCACGCTCAGGCCTCTGGTCATCCGCTGATTGGTGACCAGAAATACGCCACTGATGAGCAGCTGGCTGGCGCGGCTGAGTTGGGTATCAGCCGTCTCTGCCTGCACGCTGAACGGGTGATTGTGCCCTGGGCGGGTGATTCGCTGACATTCATCTGCCCGGTGCCTGCCGAGATGCAGCAAGCCTGGCAGCGACTTCAGGCGCCGTCTGCGTGATTCAGATTGAGCGTGTTATTCCCCTGGCGGCAGCAGCACATCGAAGTTTTCCCGTGCGAGCATTGAGCACAGCTCGATTAATGGCAGGCCGATCAGTGCGCTTGGATCTTCTCCACCGATCGAGCTGAACAGCGCAATGCCAAGTCCCTCGGACTTGAACGCGCCAGCACAATCCAGGGGTTGCTCGCGGCGCACGTACGCCGCGATTGCAGCCGCAGTGAGCTTGCGGAAGTGAACGGGGGTCTTGACCACGGCTAACTGATGCTCCCCGGTCGCTGTGTTCACGAGCGCAAGCCCGGTTAGAAAGTTGACATTATTGCCCGATAGAGCCTCAAGTTGCGCAACTGCGTTGGCTTCCGAGCCGGGTTTACCCAGAATCTGATCCTGATAGACGGCCACCTGGTCGGAACCAATGACCAGGGCGTTGCTGCTGCTGGCCGCCACCGCCTGAGCTTTTGCGAGGCTCAGGCGTCTTACCAGTTCCACAGCCGTTTCTCCCGATAGCCGGGTTTCGTCTACGTCGGGTGCCAGGGGGGAAAACGATAACCCCAGGCGTTGCAGGAGTTCAGCTCGGTATCGGGACGTGGACGCCAGAATCAGCTGCATGGAAAACCTTAAGAAATTTCGGTGGTTAGACCGCTGCGCAGGGGTGCAATTGGCCTTTACTTAGACGTATAGCGTACCTATGATTGCGCCCGCTATGAATACCGGGCCAGAAGATCGCCGCTCTTATCGTGAACTGGCGAGACAGCAGGTCCGAATTCAGCGGTCGATCGACCTGCAGCACCTCAGTCGACTCCAGGCGCTCGTGGACGCTGAATCCGACCGAAACCCACGCGTTGCGGTCGATATTGAGTTTCATGTTGATAGCGAAGGATTGCCCTGGGTAACCGGCACGGTTCAGGTAGAGCTTGATCTGCTCTGCTTGAGGTGTGCTGAGGTGGTTGATCATCCGCTCAGCGCAGCGGTGAACCTGTGTATCGTCAATGAAGACGAAACAGACGCAGCTGAACTGTCGAGGCTGGCGGAAGACCGTGACCTGTTGGTTGTGACTTCTCCCACACTGGATCTAGCAGAGGTGGTCGAAGATGAGCTGCTGCTGGCGATGCCGGAGCGTCTGTGTAGCAGCGATCCGTGTGAACGAATGCCTGCGCTGGACTATCCGATCGCGGGATCGGAGTACGTGGAGGTCGAGCCTGCAAACGCGGCTGAGCGCTTGGAACAGGCAGATGATCAGACTGGAAGTCCGCAGCGGGAAAACCCGTTTGCCGTCCTTGCTGAGCTGCTTGATCCGGATGCGGTGGACGGTGCAAAAACGGACAGTAAGAAATAGCAACGCTCTTGCATAGAGCGAGCGCGCAAACGGCGTGCACGAAGCGCGTGAGAATTGGTTGAGTTGCCTTCAAGGTAACTTGAAGAGAAGCAGGATTGGAGTGCCCCGATGGCAGTACAGAAAAGTAAAGTTACCCGTTCCCGTCGCGGTCAGCGACGCTCTCATGACGCGCTGGGCAAACCGTCGTTGTCGATTGATTCGACCACGGGTGAGACCCATCGACGTCATCATGTGACCGCTGACGGCTATTATCGCGGTAACAAAGTGGTGGCTCAGGAAAACTGACCGGTTGCAGCTGTTGCCCACCGGGATGGTAATAGCCAACCGCGGCTGGTAGCGCAGCATGGGGCGTTGCCGGGCGCTGCCAATTGCTGGGCGCGGCTCATTTGAGCAGGTGAAAAACCGAGCACAGTATTGCACTGGGGGTAATTGGCGGGCTGCGCCTGCTGACCTCGGGTCGTTGATTCATCGGTCCAAACATCCATGCCACTCGAAATAGACTCTTGCAGGTTTCTGGTTGGTCGCCTGCGGCTCCTTCAGGATGCCTGCCTGAGCAGATTCAACGCTACAATTCCAAACCAGTTTCAAGCTACACAGGGGGGATCGTGAAGCTAGGATTTTTGTTTCCCGGACAGGGATCGCAGGCCGTCGGCATGCTCGGCGAAGTTGCTGCAGCGCATCCGATTATCGAAGCAACGTTTCATGAGGCATCCGAGGTGCTCGACCTGCCTCTGTGGGCTTTGGCGTGTGATGGTCCCGAAGAAAAGCTCAACCAGACGGAAATTACCCAGCCCATTCTGCTGACTGCCAGTGTCGCACTCTGGCGCGCCTGGCTTGCGGCGGGTGGTGCTGAACCTGGAATCATGGCTGGACACAGCCTTGGCGAGTATTCAGCTCTGGTTTGCGCTGGCGCGATGTCTTTTTCTGAGGGTGTTGCCCTGGTTCGACGGCGTGGCGCATTGATGCAACAGGCGGTTCCTCAGGGCGAAGGTGCGATGGCGGCAATCCTGGGACTGGAAGACGATCAGATAGATGCCTGTTGTGCCCAGATTGATGGGGTAGTGTCACCGGCAAACTTCAATGCGCCGGGACAGGTGGTGATTGCCGGCAGTGCACTGGCGGTCGAAGAGGCCGTGGCGCTGTGCACAGAGGCTGGCGCGCGACGGGCGGTTATGTTGAAGGTCAGCGGCCCATTCCACTGTGAACTGATGATGCCTGCCGTTGAGGGTTTTGCTACCGCCCTTGATCAGGTGGATCTGCAGATGCCGACTATTCCGGTGGTTCACAATGTCGATGCAAGGGTTGCCACCTCGGTAGATGAACTTCGCGAAAAGCTGCTGGCACAGATGGCTCAGCCGGTGCGCTGGTCGAGTTGTGGAGAAGAGATGGTACGACACGGCGCAGAGAGTTTTGTTGAATGCGGGTCAGGCAAAGTGCTGGCCGGCCTGATTAAACGCATCGATCGTGGTCGCAGCGTTTTCAATCTGGAAACTGAAAGCGGCTTTAATGATGGGCTTGCCAGTTCAAGTGGAGAGGCTTCATGACCGAAGCGCCCGAACAGAAAGTAGCTCTGGTCACAGGTGCTTCCAGAGGAATTGGTGCCGCGATCGCTGCAGCGCTGTCTGAAACCTGTTTTGTCATTGGTACTGCTACCAGCGAGGCTGGGGCGCAGGCTATCAGCCAGGCGCTCGGTGATTCTGGCACCGGCATGGTCATGCGAGCGGATGATGACGACTCGGTCAGCGCGTTCTACGCGGAGCTTGCTGACAGGGATCTCAAGCCGCTGATCCTGGTGAACAACGCCGGCGTGACGCGTGACAATCTGCTGATGCGCATGAAGGTTGAAGAATGGCAGTCGGTGATCGACACCAACCTGACAGGTCTGTATCGGGTTGTGAAGCCGGCACTGAGGGCGATGATGAAAGCCCGCTGGGGACGTATCATCAACCTGAGTTCGGTTGTCGCCCGGATGGGTAACCCCGGCCAGGCCAACTACGTTGCCAGTAAAGCAGGCATTGAAGGGTTCAGTCGATCACTGGCGCTCGAGGTGGCCTCACGCGGTATCACTGTGAATTCCGTTGCCCCAGGCTTCATTGCCACGGATATGACCTCTGATCTCACGCCAGAACAGGTAGACATGATGCTCGCGCGGGTACCTCTCGGCGCGATGGGGGCGGTCACAGACATTGCAGCCGCGGTGGCTTTTCTGGCCAGCGAATCTGCCGGATACATCACTGGCGAAACCCTCCAGGTCAACGGCGGCCTGCATATGAGTTGATTTTTCATGAGTTGGCACCGATGCAGATGCTGTGGGGCTTCGCCCGGTTTTCCCGGTCAGATCGCACCTGCATAGTCGCCGAAGTGTCAACTTGCAATTGGGGCGACGGCCTCTATAGAATGCGCGTCGCCCTGCACCCCAGGAACAAGATTGGGAGATCCCTCTGCAATGAGCAGTGTTGAAGAACGTGTTAAGAAACTGATTTGCGAACAGCTTGGTGTCAAAGAGGACGAAGTGAAAGACGCAGCGTCTTTTGTGGAAGACCTCGGCGCCGACTCTCTGGATACTGTTGAGCTGGTCATGGCCCTCGAAGAAGAATTCGAAACCGAAATTCCTGACGAGGAAGCCGAGAAGATCACCACTGTTAAAGAAGCCATAGACTATATCCTGGCTCATCAGTAAACGTCAGCGTCGAGCTAGGTCACCGGAAGCCGCACTACGAATGTAGAGCGGCTTCTTGCTTATTGGTGGTATGAGCTTTTAGGATCGCAGGTATGAGCAAACGACGTGTAGTGGTAACTGGCATGGGGGTGTTGTCGCCGATCGGCAACGATCTGACGACTGCGTGGGCCAACGCAACTGCCGGCAAGAGCGGTGCAAATCTGATTGATACTTTCGATACGGAGGCTTTCAGTGTGAAGATCGCCGCCTCGGTGAAAGACTTTGATGTCACCGAATTCATGGATCGTAAAGAAGCCAGAAGAATTGATACCTTCATCCAGTATGGCCTGGCGGCGGGAATTCAGGCGGTTGAAGACGCCGGGCTTCAGGCAACTGAGGCAGACGCCTCACGCATCGGTGTTGCGATCGGTTCTGGCATCGGTGGTATCAACACAATTGAAGATACCCATTCCACGCTGTTGAAAAGCGGACCTCGTCGGGTGTCGCCTTTTTTTGTTCCCGCCAGCGTGATCAATATGATTTCCGGTAATCTATCGATCCGCTATGGCTTCAAAGGACCCAACATTGCAGTTGTGACCGCCTGTACGACGGGCACTCACAATATCGGCCTTGGTGCCCGGATGATCCAGTACGGCGACGCCGACGCGATGGTCGTTGGCGGGGCTGAACAGGCCTGTTCGCCAATAACGATCGCCGCTTTCAGCTCAATGAAAGCATTGTCCACCCGCAACGATGCTCCGGAACAGGCCAGCAGGCCTTGGGATGCGGATCGCGATGGGTTTCTTCTTGGCGACGGTGCTGGTGTTCTGGTGCTCGAAGAGTACGAACGCGCGAAAGCTCGAGGAGCTAAGATTTATTGTGAAGTAGCTGGGTTTGGAATGAGCGGAGACGCTTATCACATCACCAGTCCAAGCGAAGATGGCGCCGGCGCAATCAGCGCGATGACCAATGCGCTGAATGATGCTTCCATGAATCCTGAGGAGATCGACTACATCAACGCCCACGGTACCTCTACACCACTGGGTGACGTAGCTGAAACTCTGGCGGTGAAACAGCTATTCGGTGCTGACACCAGGGTGGCAGTGAGTTCATCCAAGTCCATGATAGGTCACCTGCTCGGGGCTGCTGGTGCAGTCGAGGCCATCCTGACAATTCTGAGCATTCAGCACAATGTCATCGCGCCGACGATTAACCTCGATAATCCCAGTGAAGGTTGTGATCTCGACTATGTACCGAATACGGCTCGCGACGCTGAAGTCAACGCAGCCTTGAGCAATTCATTCGGATTCGGTGGCACCAACGGCACGGTGATTTTCAAAGCTGTCTGACGACTCCTGGCCTTTGCTGGGCTAAAATCCATCGGGTGAACAGACCTTATCCCACTAGACCGCGTCGCGTCGGTCATCGACCGGCCGATCGTGCCAGCGATGACTTGCCGTGCCGCCGGCAAGCTGACTCCGGATTTATTGCCGGTCTGCTGTTGGTATTGCTGGTTTCCGGTCTTGTAGTGGTCGCCACGTATTTCTACATACAGCGCTGGGCACAGGCGCCTCTGCCGGTGGCTGAGCAACAACTCATCGAGTTAGCTACCGGTCAGGCATTTTCCAGCTTTGCCGCAGAACTGGCCGACAGTGGCATCATTGATCAGCCTGAACTGTGGTCGTGGTATGCACGGGTGACCGGTCAGGCAAGACAGGTGCAGGCGGGTGAGTATCTGGTAGCGCCTGGAGAAACTCCTCAGTCGCTGCTGGAGCGCTTGCGCAGCGGAGATGTGGCAACCTATCAAGTTCAGTTGATTGAAGGCTGGACGGTACGACAGGCCCTGGGCGCCTTGCGTGCACACCCGGTCGTAGTGCATACCCTCGAAAGCGTGGACGAAAACACTCTGCTGAGTGTGCTCGGGCTACCGCCCGGTCATGCTGAAGGGATGTTTTTCCCTGACACCTACCATTTTGAGAAGGGCGCCAGTGATGCAGATATTCTCCGTCGGGCTTATGCCAAGCTTCAGCAGGAACTGGCCGAAGGTTGGGAGTCGCGGGCTGCAGGGCTTCCATATGCCTCCCCGTATGAAGCGCTAATCGTCGGCTCGCTGGTGGAAAAGGAAACTGGTAGAGACAGTGACAGAGAGGTCATTTCCCAGGTGTTTGTGACCAGGCTGCAAAAGGGTATGCGGTTGCAGACCGATCCCAGCGTTATTTACGGGGTTGGAGAAGTATTCCGTGGAGATCTGACCAGGCAGCATCTGCGCACTGATACCCCCTATAACACCTATACCCGGCATGGTCTGCCGCCTTCGCCGATCGCCCTGGTCAGTTCGCGTTCGCTGCAGGCCGCTTTTCATCCTGCCGAAGGTGAGTATCTGTACTTCGTCTCTCGGGGAGATGGCTCTTCCCAGTTTTCTGTGAGTCTTGAAGATCACAATGAGGCGGTTAGGCGCTATCAGTTGCAATGAGCCGAGGCAAATTCATCACTCTGGAAGGTACCGAGGGCGTTGGTAAATCGACGAATGTAACAGCTGTGGTCGAATGCCTGGAAGCTGCCGGGCTGGCAGTGGTGGTGACCAGGGAGCCGGGTGGGACTGAACTGGCAGAAGCAATTCGGGAGTTACTGCTTGGAGTGCGCGATGAACCAATGGCGAACATGACTGAACTGCTGCTGGTGTTCGCAGCCCGAGCTCAACACATCGCGCAGGTCATCACGCCAGCGCTTGCTGCCGGTAAGTGGGTGGTGTGCGACAGGTTTACGGACGCGACATACGCTTACCAGGGCGGTGGCCGTGGTTTTGATGACGATGTCATCAGCCAACTGGAAACACTGGTTCAGGGTCAGCTGCGCCCGGACATGACGGTCTATCTTGATGTCTCTGTTGAAGTTGCCGCTTCCCGAATCGCAGCACGCGAGCACGACCGGTTTGAACGTGAACAGCTGGAGTTCTTTCGGCGTGTGCGGGCACGTTATCTGAGTATGGCGGAATCGCAATTGCGCTATCGGATTGTGGACGCTGGTAATGATCTCGCAACTGTACAGGCCGATGTCCGAGCTGTGGTGCAGTCTTTTCTCGGCGCTGGTGAAGCATGACCATGCTTCCCTGGCAGGCGGCGACCGCCGCGCATGTAGAGCAGTTGCTGGAGCTTGATCGTCTGCCTCATGCGCTGTTAGTGCGGGCACCCGTGGGTTGGGGAGAGGTCTACTTTGCCGACTGGCTCACCCATCGATTGCTTGAGGTTCCCCAAACTCGCTCTGATGAAGATCCGTTGGCAGTATCGGCCCGGACACTCGCCCACGCCGACCTGCGCTGGGTTCAACCGGACGGAGCCGTTATCAAGGTTGATGATATCCGTATGCTTGCTGAGTTCGCGGTTGGTACCCGGCAGTCAGCGCCTCGTAAGGTTGCTGTGGTGGAGCGGGCAGACCTGATGAACCCCAGCGCGGCCAATGCTCTGCTGAAGACACTGGAAGAACCACCTGCACATACCCATCTGATCCTGTCGACTTCACAGCCAGGTCGATTGCTGCCGACGATTGTCAGCCGTTGCCAGTCGCTGGTACTTGGTGCGGATGAGCTGGCAGCTCGAAGGTGGCTGCTGGAGCGATGGGATGAGCAGGTGGTTGATGCGCGCCTTTTTGAGTATGGCCATGCACCGATGGCTTGTGATGAGGGTCTGCGTACAGGCGAAGAGTCGCTGCTGCCAGTTCTGTCTCTGATAGCTCGTGCAGAACACCCTGCGCAGGCTGTCGATGGCCTGCTGAGCCTCGATGCCGATCGGTTGCTGGCGCGCTGGTATCGCTACTGTGTTGCGCTGGCGGCCGGGCAGCTGTCAGAAACCTGGGCGGAAGGCGTATCGACGCGCAAACTGGCTGTGTTTGTTGATGAGCTGGTCAGAACCCGGCGTCAGATGCTGTATTCGAACAGCGCTAATGGCCGACTCCTGCTCGAGCGACTGTCGGTCAGTTGGCGCAGGATGTGTGCAAGTCCTGCCTGAGCACCCAAAGAGCTGAGGTTTCGTGCGAAGGGTCACACTATTCGCGTTGACACTGCGGGCAGGCGAGCAGACCATTGTAGGGCGAACTGCAGGGTGAATCGTCATAGTGATTATGAGGGTCATCAGTCAATCGCCCAGGTACATAAGCCCAGTTACGATGAGCCTTTGTAGCAAAGGCCTTGGTAACAGAGCCTTGGTAAAAGAGCCCTGGTAAAACAGCCCAGGTAAACAGGACAGTTACTTTCATGGCGGCAAAACGCGCAGGCGCTAGAAACGGCATACTTTCTCTCGCTATCAAAGACAAAGCCGTGCTCTACGCAGCCTACATGCCTTTCATCCGCAATGGCGGCTTGTTCATTCCGACCAAGAAGGAATATGAGCTCGGCGATGAAGTGTTCATGCTCCTCAACCTGATGGATGAGGCAGAAAAGCTGCCCGTTGCAGGCAAAGTTGTCTGGGTTACACCTAAAGGCGCCGGTGGCACCAAAGCCGCGGGGATTGGCGTGCAATTCAACGATCAGGACGATGTTGCCAGGTCGAAAATCGAGACCTATCTAGCCGGCGCGCTCCAGTCGGATCGCCATACGCACACCATGTAGCCGACCTTGCTGGTCGATTCACACTGCCATCTGAACTATCTGGATGATCCGGAACAGGCTCTAGTCGCCGCGCGCGCACGCGGCGTAGGCGGTTTTCTATGTATTGGCGTCGACAAGACTGGAATTGATGCAGTACTGAACTTTGCGGAGCGTCATGCGGACGTCTGGGCAACGGTCGGGCTTCACCCGGATGCTGCGGTAGACCAGGATTGGTCCTGGATTGAAACCCATCTCGATCACAACCGGGTGGTAGCCGTTGGTGAGACCGGCTTGGACTACTTCCACTCCCAAGCGGCTGAAAAACAAGCACGCCAACGTGAGAGTTTCGACCATCAGCTGCACCTGGCGGCAGGACACGATCTACCCGTAGTCGTCCATACCCGTGCGGCAGAAAAAGATACCCTGGCACTGCTGCGTGCGCATCCTGAGGTCCGTGGTGTCCTGCACTGTTTCACCGAATCCTGGGATATGGCTCGTCAGGCGTTGGATCTTGGCTACTACATTTCCATTTCAGGGATAGTTACTTTTCGCAATGGTGCCAATGTGGCTGAGGTGGCCGCCAGAGTGCCAAGCGATCGCCTGCTGGTGGAAACTGATTCCCCCTGGCTCGCACCAGTGCCTTACCGTGGCCAGCAGAATCAGCCGGCGTATGTGGTGGAGACCGCGCAGTTTGTTGCCGGGCTTCGGGGTGTTGATCTGGAAACTCTCGCCGAAGTTACCAGCCAGAACTTTAGAGAATTATTCCCTTCGGCTCAGAACTCTTCTTCAAAAAGCAGATAGTCTGTCGCATCCATACCCAGCTTCCGGTAAGTGGTTTGAGCGCCGGTATTGTCTTTTTCGACGTAGAGCCGAATTCCACAGCTTTGTGGATCGTCCTTCGCCTGCTGACGGATCGCGTCATGCAGTGCGCTGTAAACACCGCGCCGTCGGTAGTTGCTCTCGACATAGACACTTTGGATCCACCAGAAACGACCGTTACGCCAATCACTCCATTCGAAGGTGACCATCAGTGTCCCTACAGGTGCATTTTCATCTTCGGCGATCAGATAGTAGCCCTCATCGGGATGGTCGATCAGATAGCTGATACCCGCAGCGAGCACCTTCTCGTCCAATCCTTTGTCTTCACTCTCCTGAGCCATTGCAGCATTGAAGCTGACCAGGCAGGCAGTGTCTTCATGAGTTGCGCGGCGTATGAACATCAGTTGTCTGCCAGGTTGCGTTGGAAAAAATCGAGGATGAGGGTAAACCGGTGAATAGAAACGTCACGTTCCTGCAGCCCATGTTTCGCTCCCGGGTACGTCATCATCTCAAAGGCGATGTTTCGCTGCTGAAGCGCT